>NZ_JABFMU010000003.1:93650-268136 GCF_013359695.1 Pseudomonas sp. C2B4 | reverse complement strand
GGCTTGCTCGCGAAGAGGGAGTGTCAGTCGACAGATTTGTTGTCTGGCCCACCGCATTCGCGAGCAAGCCCGCTCCCACATTTTGGTCTGCGTCAGGCCTTTACACCGCCTAGCGGCGGCAACTTCGAAAGCTTCAACGCCACCCCCAATGCCACCAGCAGCAGCGCGCCGATGAACAGGCCGATACCGTTCCAGCCGCCCAGATGCCAGAACACCCCGCCCGCCGTGCCGGCGATGCTCGACCCGGCGTAGTAGCTGAACAGGTACAGCGACGACGCCTGGCCCTTGGCCTTGGTGGCGCGGCGGCCGATCCAGCTGCTGGCCACCGAATGGGCGCCGAAGAAGCCGAAGGTGAACACCAGCATGCCGATGATGACCAATGGCAGCGGCGTGAACATCGTCAGGGCAAGGCCGGCGATCATCAGCACGATGGTGCTCCAGAGCACTTTGCGCCGTCCCAGTTTGTCGGCGAGCGAACCGATTTTCGCCGAGCTGTAAATGCCCGACAGGTACACCACCGAGAGCAACCCGACGAAAGCCTGCTCCATGTGGTACGGCTCGGACAGCAAGCGGTAACCGATGTAGTTGAACAGGGTGACGAAGGCGCCCATCAGTACAAAGGCTTCGAGGAACAGCAGCGGCAGGCCGGCGTCGCGAAAGTGCATGGTGAAGCCGTCAAGCAGGCTGCGCGGATGCAATGAACGGGCGCGGAAGTTGCGCGACTCTGGAAGGATTTTCCAGAACACCGCCGCCGCGATCAGGGCCAGGCCACCGATCACCAGCATCGCCGTGTGCCAGCTGACGAAGTCGATCAATACGCCGGTGATCAAACGACCGCTCATCCCGCCAATGGCGTTGCCGGCGATGTACAAGCCCATGGCCAGGCCGATGTGTTGCGGGTGAATTTCTTCGCTCAGGTAGGTCATGGCGACCGCGGCCAGGCCGCTCAATGACAAGCCGATCAAGGCGCGCATCACCAGCACGCCATGCCAGCTCGGCATCATCGCACTGGCCATGGTGCACAGCGCGGCGGCAAACAGGGCCGCGACCATCACCGGTTTACGCCCGACGCGATCAGAAATCGGGCCGGTGATCAGCAGGCCGATGGCGAGCATGCCGGTGGCCACCGAGAGGATCAGGCTGCTTTGGGCCGCGTTGATGGAATATTCATGGGACAGCAGCGGCATCATCGGCTGCACGCAGTAGAGCAGGGCGAAGGTCGCGAAGCCGCCGCAGAACAGTGCCAGCACTGTGCGCATGAACGCAGGCGTGCCTTTTTCGATGTAGATCTCCTTCAGTTCGACGGCAACATCGTCCAGTGCTGAGGGGGAAACTTCATGGGCAAGTGGAGCGACAGCAGTTTTCACGTTGGACCTCGGATGGCGTACAGCCGGTCAGGCAATGGAAAAAGCATATAGCTGGCTAATGATTCAATCCAATATATTGTTCGACCTGTTTGATAGCTTTAACGACCTAATGAGGTTTTCATGGAATTGCGCCATTTGCGCTACTTCATCGCCGTCGCCGAAGAACTCCATTTCGGCCGCGCCGCTCAGGTGCTGGGCATCTCTCAGCCACCGTTGAGTCAGCAGATTCAGGCGCTGGAACAGGAGGTCGGCGCGCGATTGTTCGAGCGTACCAATCGTCGGGTCGAGCTCAGCGAGGCTGGTCGGTTGTTTCTGGAAGAGGCGCGGCTGGTGCTGGCGCAGGTCGACAAAGCGGCGGACGTCGCGCGGCGGGCGCAGTTGGGCGAGTTGGGCGAACTGAAAATCGGCTTCACCTCGTCGGCGCCGTTCAACTCGACCATTCCCCAGGCGATTTTCTCGTTTCGCCAGCGCTTTCCGGCGGTGCATCTGAATTTGCGGGAAATGAGCAGTACGCAAGTGGCCGATGCGCTGGTGGACGAATCGATCGAAGTTGGAATCATGCGGCCGCTGGGGTTGCCCGATTCACTCAGTGTGGTCGAACTGATGCGCGAGCCACTGGTCGCGGTGCTCAGTTCCAAGCATCCGCTGGTGAAGGGCAGTGAAGAGGGCTTGTTCCTGTCAGCCCTGGCCCTCGAACCCTTCGTGTTTTTCCCGCGCAGCTACGGCAGTGGCCTGTACGCACAATTGCTCAGCCTGGCGCGGGACGCTGGCTTCAGCCCGCACTTTGCCCAGGAGGCGGGCGAGGCGATGACTATCATCGGGCTGGTGGCGGCGGGGTTGGGGGTGTCGGTACTGCCGGCGTCCTATCAGCGGATGCGCATCGATGGCGTGGTGTATCGGCCATTGCTCGATCCGGCGGCGGTATCGGCGGTGTGGCTCGTGCAGCGCAAGGATCAGAAGTCGCCGATGGCGCGGGCGTTTGTGGAGTTGTTGACGAGGAAGGTTGAACCGCTGAAAGCGTGACTGCTTCGCAGTCATTCGCGAGCAGGCTCGCTCCCACATTGGAACGCGCTAACTATGGGAGCGAGCCTGCTCGCGAAGACGATCGCAAGAACACCAAAAAACCATCAGCCAGGCACCGGACTACCTATCATTTCAACCTAGGCTGTAGGGCATTTCTGAAATCCCTCCCACAGGCTACATCGCCTTGCGGCGCGGCCTACACCTACTCCAGAATCCGCCGGCTTGTGCGCTTTGAGGGCCATCGCTAACTTGATTCGCGTCACTGATGGTCAGTGATCGGGTTTAGTAGCCCGTTTTCATATCTAGCGCATTGGCGCTCCTGATAGGCAGGTATGTCCATACCTGCCCTTGACGGTAGCTGTGCGCAGGGCGCCTTCGGGCGCGCCGGATTGATGTGGACCGGTCTACTAACCTGCGTACAGCTGCCACCCTTCTTTTTCAGGACGCTGACTCATGACCCATACACCCAATCCACCGGACACCGATCCGGACACGCCACGCCAACCCAGCCCGATCTTCCTCATCGCCCCCGATATCGACAACTACACCCTGCTGGAATACGCCTGCGTATCGCTGGCGTCGGCGAATGTCATGGCGAGTGATTTTGCGAGGGATTTACAAGGGTCGCAGGGCCAAAAATTGTTGGGGATTCAGCAGTCGATCATGCTTGGAGAACTGGCGGTGAATCGGGTGCTGGATAACCTTGATCCCTCGTAATCCCCGACCTTTGTGGGAGCGGGCTTGCCCGCGATGAGGCCGGCACATCCAACATCAATGTCGCCTGACGCACCGCCTTCGCGAGCAAGCCCGCTCCCACAGGGTTACGCCCAGCGCTTGAAGATCAGCGACGTATTCACCCCGCCAAACGCGAAGTTGTTGTTCATCACGAACTGATGGCTCATCTGTCGGAACTCGCCGCGCAGGTAATCGAGCTTGCCGCAGTTGGGGTCGACTTCATCGAGGTTGAGTGTGTGCACGTACAGGTCGCGGTTGAGCATTTCGATGCTGAACCAGGACTCCAGCGCACCGCAGGCGCCGAGGGTGTGGCCGAGGAAGCTTTTCTGCGAGCTGATCGGCATGTGCTCGCCGAACAGGCTGCTGGTGGCTTGGGTTTCGGCGATGTCGCCCTGTTCGGTGGCGGTGCCGTGGCCGTTGACGTAACCAATGTCCGACGGTTTGAGTCCGGCGTCTTCCAGTGCCAGTTCCATGGCCCGGCGCATGGTGACTTGCTCCGGACGGGTGGTGTGCTGGCCGTCGGCGTTGCTACCGAAACCGACGATCTCGGCATGGATGTGCGCGCCCCGTGCCAGGGCGTGCTCCAGTTCTTCGAGCACCAGCATCCCGCCGCCTTCACCGATCACCAGACCGTCACGACCGGTGTCGTAAGGGCGCGGGGACAAGTGCGGGGTGTCATTTTTCAGGCTGGTGGCATAGAGCGCATCGAAGACCATGGCCTCGGTCGGGCAAAGCTCTTCGGCACCACCGGCGAGCATCAGCGGCAGGCGGCCGAACTTGATGGCTTCGTAGGCATAGCCGATGCCCTGGCTGCCACTGGTGCAAGCGCTTGAGGTGGGGATCAGGCGGCCGGTGAGACCGAAGAAAATGCTGATATTGGCCGCCGTGGTGTGCGGCATCATGCGCACGTAGGAGTTGGCGTTCAGGCCTTCGGCCACCGAGTTGAGCAGCATGTTGCCGAACGCCTTGATCTCGTCGGTGCTACCGGTGGAGGAACCGCACGCGACGCCCATGCGTCCGTCCTTGATCGATTCGTCGCCGAGTAACCCGGCGTCGGTCAAGGCCTGTTCCGCCGCCCCAACCGCCAGCCGTGAGACCCTGCCCATGCTGCGCAGTTGTTTGCGGGTCCAGTGGCTCGGCACCTTGAAGTCATCGATAGGCCCGGCCAGGCGGGTGTTGAGTTCGGTGAAACGATCCCACTCGTCCATCCGGCGGATGCCGCTGCGGTTGGCCGCGAAGTTGCCGGCGATGGTGTCCCAGTCGCTGCCCAATGAAGTGATGCCGGCCATGCCGGTGACGACGACGCGCTTCATCAGCACAAGCCTCCGTTGACGGCCAGCACCTGCCGAGTGATGTACGAGGCTTCCGCCGACATCAGGAAATTCACGGCGCTGGCGACCTCTTCAGGGGTGCCCATGCGTTGTGCGGGAATCATTTTCATCAGTTCTTCCACCGGCACGTTTTCGTCGAGCATTGCCGTGTCGATCAGGCCGGGTGCGACACAGTTGACGGTGATTTTGCGCTTGCCCAGTTCGATCGCCAATGCCTTGGCCGCACCGATCAGCCCGGCCTTGGAGGCGCTGTAGTTGACCTGGCCACGGTTGCCGATCAACCCGGACACCGAGGTGATGCAGACAATTCGCCCGGCCGCGCGACGACGGATCATCGGCATCATCACCGGGTGCAGCACGTTGTAGAAGCCGTCGAGGTTGGTGCGCATCACCACATCCCAATCATCCTCGCTCAGCGCCGGAAAAGCACCGTCACGGGTCAGTCCGGCGTTGAGCACCACGCCGTAGTAGGCGCCGTGGGTTTCCACGTCGGCTTCCAGAATGGCTTTGCAGGCGGCGCGGTCGGACACGTCGAATTGCAGGATGCGCGCCTTGCGCCCCAAGGCCTCGATGTCGCCCTGTACCGCCTGGGCGTCCGCCAGGCCGCTGCGGCAATGCAGCACGATGTCATGCCCGGCCTTGGCCAGGCGCAGGGCGATGGCGCGGCCGATGCCACGGCTGGAACCGGTGACGAGTACGGATTCAGTCATGGCTGCGTTCCTTGTGAAGAGCCTTGGGGCTCATGGAGATATTGAGTGGCCTGCGGCGGGCGGTACACGTTCAGACGGGCGGTGGCATGAATGCCCGGCGCGTTGATATGGCATTCGAACACGCCCATGCCGTTGTCGTCCTCCAGCGAGCGAAGGCCATGGATGGTCAGTTCGGTGCCGGCCGGAAAACGGTCGACGTTGCATTCGAACTTGCGACTGCCCAGCAGGAAGCCCAGCTCGACCGCATCACCGCGCTGGCGCGCATGGCAACCGGCGAAGGCGGCGACGCTCTGGGCCATCAGTTCAATGCCGACCCACGCCGGCAAGCTGCCATCGGGGTGATTGAACAGGCCGTCGGGTTTAACCGTGAGGCAGGTGTGAATCTGCTCCGCATCGAACGCCAGGATCCGGTCGATGAGGATCATGTCGCCAGCGTGGGGCAGCAGTTCGGCGAGCGGCCAGTCAATCATGGGGCGTCTCCGATAATCAGGCTGACGTTATTGCCACCGAAGGCGAAGGAATTGCTCATCAGGTAGCGGGGACCAGTGGACGTCAGGTGATCGGCCGGGGTCACCCAATCAAGAGCAGGCAAACCAGGGTCCGGTTGACCGTCCCAGAGATGGGGCGGCAATGCCTGTTTGCGGTTATCCGCACTCAGGCTCAACCAGCAGAACGCGGCTTCCAGCGCACCGGCTGCGCCGAGGGTATGGCCGGTCATGGGCTTGGTCGAAGAGCAGGGCACCCCAGTCGGGAACAGCGTGGCGACCGCCTGGCTTTCCATGGCGTCGTTGTGTTGGGTGGCGGTGCCGTGCAGGTTCAGATAACTGATCTGTTGCGGTTGCAGGTGAGCCCGACCCAAGGCCTTGCGCATGGCCTGCAAAGCGCCACGACCCGAGGGCTCCGGCGCAGAAATATGGTGCGCATCGGAGCTCGCGCCGCTGCCGAGCAGGGCAATCGGCGGGTTGCCGCCCGCCTGCTTGCTCATCAGGAACAGCACGGCCGCTTCGCCAATGTTGATGCCGTTGCGATTCACCGAGAACGGGTTGCAACGTTGATCCGAAACCGCTTCCAGTGCCGTAAACCCGTTGAGGGTCAGTTTGCACAAACTGTCGACGCCGCCGCACAGCACCACGTCGCAGACCCCCAGATCCAGCAGGCGCTGGGCGCTCATCAGCGCCCTTGCGCTGGAGGTGCAAGCGGTGGAAATCACATAGGCCGGGCCGCTCAGTTTCAGCCAGTCGGCGAGAAAGTTCGCCGGGGCGCCGAGTTCCTGTTGCTGGTAGTCGTATTCCGGCGGGAACTGATGTTCGCGGATGTAACGGGCCAGGCCCCGGCTGGCTTCGTCGATGCCGGAGGTGCTGGTGCCCAGCACGACACCGATACGATCGCGACCGTAAGTCTGGATGGCCTGATCGATGTCCTGGCGAATTTGCAGGGCGGCTTCCATCAGCAGCTGATTGTTGCGGGTGTCTTGCCGGGACAATTCGGCGGGAACCGCCGCCAGCTCGCCACACACCGCGCCTACGGGCAATGACCGCTCTGGCACCCAGCCCTTTTCACTGCGCATGCCGGAGCAATCGCCGGCAAACAGATTGCGTGCGACTTCGTGCTTGTCATGGCCCAGGGAGCAGATAACCCCAAGGGCGTTCAGGTAGGCGGTCATGGTGCCTCCCCGCTCAGCGGTGTGACTTGGTATTTCGGGCCTTTGGGCAGGTTCAATTCAAAGCTCATCGGTTGTGAATATCGGACGTTCCAGCGCTCCGGCAAGGCGCGTTGTGCGCCATGTTGCCAGGCCGCCGGATAGTTGCCGTGCAACTCGTCCTGCGGTGTCAGCGCAAACAGCAGCGCCGCGAACAGTTCCCGGGCTTCCGGGTTGGGCGGCAGCAGTCCGTCAGCGCGCCATTCACCGTCCACCAGTTTCTGGCGTGCCTGGGGAATGCCCAGCAGGTCCATCATCGACCAGCGAATGGCCGGGCCTTCACGCTGGATCACCAGCACCCAGTCCTGACGCTGTTCGGCTTGCAGTCGCTGGATGTGCAATTGCAGTGGCAACGTCAGGTTCGGGGTCTGCTCGGGCAGCGGCGCCTTGCTGGCGCAGGCGCTCAGCAACAGGGCTACGCAAAGCAGGAGAACACCGACTACCCCTGTGGGAGCGAGCCTGCTCGCGAAGAGGGCGTCACATCCAACCTGTTTGTTGACGGATGTACCGCATTCGCGAGCAGGCTCGCTCCCACAGGGATTGACTGTGAACATTAGACAGCACCTTCCAGCGGTTTGCGCGCCACCACATTGACCAGGGTTTCTTCCCGCTGGCCAAAGGGTTTCGGCCGACGGCCCAGGCGCTCCAGCAAGCCGAAATCCTTGGCCCGACTCCACCACAAGTAGGGGTAAGACACATTCTGCGGCCCGAATTCAAAGCCCTGACGGCGAATCATCTCCAGGTACTGCGCCGCGCTCTTCTGCACCTGCATCGGATGCCGGAACAGCCAGCGAATGACCCAGGTATCAATGTAAGCCTCGGTGGACTCGGCGAACAGCAGGTAGCCGCCAGGCTTGAGCACGCGGTAGAACTCGGCCAATGCCCGTTCCTGCTCCACCAGATGATGGAAGGTCTGGTGACAGAACAACAGGTCGACGCTGGCGTCGGGAACCTGAAGGCTCGCGCAATCGCTGCCGATCAACTCCACCTTCATACCGTGATTGACCGCTTCTTCGCCGCTGCGGTTCAGGCTGTACGGGTCGGCATCAACGCCGATCAGACGCCCGGGCACAAAGGTCTGGTGCAAGTACCGGAACGATTTGCCCTGGCCGCAACCGACATCCAGCAGCACTGGCTGGCTCGGCGGGGCTTCGCTGAACAGGCTGCGCAAATCGTTGATCGCCACGCGCAGCACATAGTGCTGCCAGGTGCGGCTGCGCAGGAACCAAAGGCCGAAACGGGTTTCTTCGACGTAGTTGTCGCTCAAATAGCTCATGACGCAGTCCTTGCACAGAGTTCTGAAATCACCTTCAACCGACGTCTGGCTTCGCTGACGAACGGGTTGCGTTCGTCCCAGGCGTAGCCGGCGAGAATCGAACTGATCATGCGGCGGATGTCCGGTGAGCTGGCCTCGTGGAAAATCACGTCCTGAAAGGTGCCGGCGTACCAGCCTTCGACGTAGCAGCGGAAGGTGTCGACGCCACGCTTGAGCGGTTCGGCGAACTCGCGTTGCCAGTCGACCGCTTCGCCTTGCAATTGGCGGTGCAAGAGGGCCGCCGCCATGCTCGCCGAACGCATGGCGATGGTGACGCCGGAGGAGAACACCGGGTCGAGGAATTCCGCCGCGTTGCCCAGCAGCGCAAAACCCGGCCCATGCAAGGTTTTGACGTTAGCCGAGTATCCGCCAATGGTTCGCGCGGGCGTATCCCACACGGCATTGTTCAGTACGCCGGCCAGGCTGGGCGTCTCGGCGATGAAGCCGCGCAGGCACTCGTCCAGATTATCGGTGCGGCCCTCGAAGTGTTCTGCCGCCGCCACCACGCCCACCGAGCATCGCCCGTTGCTGAACGGGATGGTCCAGAACCAGACATCGCGCTTCGTTGGGTGGGTCGTGACGAGGATCTTGGTACGGTCGAAACCGGGGTTGTCGATGTTGTCCTCAACGTGGGTGAACACGGCTTGGCGTATAGGGAAGTTCGACGGTGCCTCGAGGTCGAGCAGGCGTGGCAGGACGCGCCCGTATCCGCTGGCGTCGAGCATGAAATCAGCCTCGACGCGGTACTCGCTGCCGTCCTCGCGACGCACATCCAGCCACGGCTTTTCCTGTTCGATATCGACGCTGACGATGGCTTCGCCATAGCGAACCTCGACGCCTTGCAGCGCCGCTTGATTGGCCAGCAGCTTGTCGAAATCGGCGCGTTGCACCTGGAAGGTCGTCGGCTTGCCGTGGGTGAAGGTTTCACTGAAATCGAAGGTGCTGTACTGCTCGCCCCAGGCGAATGCGGCACCGGTTTTAAGCTGGAAACCGGCGGCGTTGACGGCGTCGAGCATGCCCGCTTCTTCGACGAAATCCAGGCAGTGGCACAACAGGCTTTCGCCGATGGAAAACCGTGGGAAGTGCTGGCGCTCGATCACCAGCACATCGTGTCCCTTGCGCTTGAGCAGCGCGGCGGCGATGGCACCCGAAGGGCCTGCGCCGATGATCACGATCTGGCGATGTTCCGTTTCAACGGTTGGCATGGGGGCTCCTTGCCGGGGCGGCAGCGTTCAGGGGAATCCGGTGCATGCCGGCCAGTGCCGGCAGCAATGTCGCGATCAGGCCCATCAGCATCAGCGCAAAGTACAGCGCCGGGCTGATGAGCTGTTGTTGCAGCAACAGGTTGAGAAACACGATTTCACTCAAGCCGCGAATGTTCAGCAGCACGCTTTCCCGCCAGCGGCTGGCGCCCTGGAACGAGGCACCGGCCCAGCCGAGGCCAAGCCAGTTGCCCAGCAGTTTGCTGGCGATTGGCATCAGCAGCAGCGCCGCCAATTGCACCCAGCCGAGGCTGTCCATGGCGCTGTGCACGTTGATCTGCACGATGCCGAAGGTGAGGATCAGTGGAATGGCAACGTAGGTCTGCAGGCGGCTCATCCAGATCGCCGGCAGCGGCAGCACCAGCGGCGCCTTCAGCGCGGCCATGATCAACACGTAACCGATGCCGAAGATTAGCGCATTAAGCTTGTAGTGCTCCGCCACCACCAGCAGGGCGAAAAAGCCCAGGCTGTACAGCCACAGCTGGCGCAGGCCCAGCAGCCTCAACAGGATGGGCAGGCAGGCGCCGGCCAACGGCAGCAGCAGGCTGCTCAAGTGCAGGGTGCCCTGTGCGATGGCAAACAGCGTCCAGCAGGTGAGGTCGATGAGGATCGCGGTCTGCACCAGTCGCCGGGTCGCGGCAGTTGGGTAATCGATATGCCGCAGGTACAGGTACAACACAGGAATCGCGGTAATGGCGAACAACAGGCCGACCGCGAGGGAGCTGAGCCAGGGTTGCGGTGGCAGCAGCCAGATCGCCGTGGCGAGGCCGCAGGCAAACGGAATGCAGAAGCTCGGCAGGGCGATTTTCAGGCTCTGGCGGTCCAGTTGCAGGTCGATCACGTCACTGAGGATATAGCCGAGCAACAGCGCGAAACTCAGGCTGTAGAGGTTTTTCAGCCAGATGGGCGACACCAGCGCCGCGCCGCTCAATTGCCAGTGCGGTTCGATCCAGAAATACATCAGCAGCGGCAAACCGACGGTCGCCAACAGCAGCTGGCTGACGATCGGGATCAGGCCGAAGTAGCGGCCAACCCGGGTTGCCACGGCGAACAGCGTCAGGGCCATCGCCCAGAACAGAGCAATCATCATGCTGTCGGCTCCGCGACCGTGGCCACATGCACCTGTCGACCGGCCCAGGGGGCGAGCATGAAGCTGAACACCAAGCCCAGGCTGACCGACAGGCCGAAATTACTTACCGCCGGCGTACTCGACACCGCCAGCAGGCCGAACGACAGCCAAGTGGTCAACGCCGCCAGCAAGGTGCCCAGCAGGCTCACGGCGGCACCGCCGACTTGCTCGCGCATGAGGATCGCGTAGTCGACGCTGATCGCCGTCACCAGCAACAGGCCGAACAGGCTGAACAGGGTCAACGGTTGCCCCAGCCAGCCGAGGCTGGCCAGGCTGCACAGTGCCGCCAGCAGCGGCAGGGACACGATGCGCAATGCGCCACCGAAGCCGAACGGCAGGATCAGCACCAGCACGATCAGCACGCAGGAGGCGAGTTTCAGTTCGGCGGCGCTGATCTGCGTCGCGGCGAACACACGGTTCAACTCCCCCAGCCGATCCACCAGTTTCACGCCCGGCAAGTCCGCGGCCTGGACCCGCAACAGAGACGGATTGTTCAGGCCTTGCAGGCTGACCATCGCCGCCACGCCGTCATCGGTCGGCCCCAGCCACAACAGGCGATAAGGCTCGCCCAAGGGCCCTGCCAGCGCCGCGTCGATGTCTTCGACGGGCAGCGCCTGCAATGCCTTCAATTCGGCTTGCAGTGCTTCCACGGGCACGCCGACATCGATCAATGGCTGCCAGCGTTGTGGCAGCTTGCTCAACGCTTCGCGCGCCTTGCGCTGTTCGTTCGGCGGGCTGACCAACTGATTGAGTGACAGGTAGCCCTGCAGTTTTTCCAGGTTGACCAGTTGATCCAGGCGCTCATTGAGGGCGGTCTGGCGTTCGAGCAATTGCTGTTGATCAGCGGCCTGTATCAGGAAGAACTGGCTGGTGGGTTGATAACCGGTAATTCGTGCAATGGTCTGCGCTTCATCGGTCAGTTGCTGTGGTGCGCCGACCCATTGGCGGATGTCATTTTTCGTTTCGAGTTGCAAAAGACCGCCGGCGCAGAAGGCAATCAACAGCGCCAGCAAGACCGGTGTACTCAGGCGTTTGAGCAGCGCCTCGCGAAGACCCAGCAAAAATACGGAAACCTGTAGCGGCCACTGCGCCGGACGCAGTTCGACATTTCTGAGCAATGCCGGCAGCAGGCACACGGCAGACAAGTAGGCACCGAGCAGACCGGCGGCGGAGAACACCGCGATCTGGGTCAGTGCCGGGAACGGAGTCCAGGCCAGCGCCAGGTATCCGATGGCGCTGGTGATCAGGCTCAAGGTCAGGCCCGGCAAGGTCAGGCGCAGGGCTGGCCAGCTGTGCCAGGGCTTCAGGCTCCAGCTCTTGGACAGGTAATGCAGCGGGTAATCGACGGCGACGCCGATCAGGCTCGAACCCAACACCAGGGTCATCACATGCATATGGCCGAACAGCGCCACGCAGGCCACCGCACCGAACAACATGCCGACCAGTACCGGGACGAAGGCCAGCAACACCCGCCAACGGCGGAAGGCCAGCAACAGCAACAACAAAATGCCGACCGTGGCCCCGCCACCGACCCAGGTCATCTCACGGGAGGCTTGTTTCTGTCCGTTGGCGGCATACAGCAGGCCGCTGGCCGCCAGCAGTTGCACGCCTGATTCGGCCGCTTCTTCACGGCTGTGTTGCAGCAGATCCGCCACTTGCAGCGGCAGGTTCATGTCAAAGGCGTTGCCGGTGGTCCGCGCCCGGAGCAATACCCAACTCTTGCCATCGGCATCGGCAATCAAGGCGCCACTGCCGATGTCCAGTTGCACCGCGCCGTGTTGCGGCTGGCTGTTCTGGATGCGTCCGGTCAAGCCCAGCCAGTCGTCTTGGCTGGGCACCAGGCTGAAACCGGTGAAGGGATCGAACAGCGCTTGCACCCGCTGCTGAATGAAGGCGTCGGGATGTTCGATCAGTTGTTGGCGATCTTCCGTCGAGAGCATCGCCAGGCGACCTTGCAACAGTTGCGCGCGCAACGCCGGCAAGTCGGCTTGCAGGTTCCATTGGACCTTTTCGAACAGGCCGCGGGCTTGCCATTGATCGCCCAGTTTCCGCGCCATGGCGATGGCTTGTTCGCGATTTTCATGGCCCACCAGCACCAGCATTTCGCGGTTCAGCGGCTCTTGCATGCGTTGTTCGGCGCGCAACTCCAGGGCGTCCGGCGCGGTGCCGGGCACCAGTTCCATCAGGTTGGCCGACAAGGGGGCGCCGTCGCGCCATTGCCAACCGGCGAGCGCCAGCACAGCCAGCAGCAGGATCAGGAACAGTCGCGGCAGCATCCGCTCACTCGGCAAAGTCATGTTGCTCCGCGTCGCTCAAGGGTTGGGCGCTCGTGCTGTCCTGCATGCGCAACAGGGTGCTGTCGCCCTGGGTTTCCAGCAATTCGATGCTGTGCACCAGTTCGCCACCGGTGATGTTGATCTGGTTGAACACCTGCTTGAGCAGCATCGAGCGTGGCACCAGCGTCAGTTTCCAGTTTTGCGCGTCGCCGCTCAGCGACAGTTCGAAATCCCGTTGCAGCCCGCTGCTGTCACCTTGCAACACGGCGAGGAACAAGCGGTTCTGCTCGGCGCCGGCGCTCTTGCCCGGCAGCATCTGCCAACCGCTGGCGTCACGTCGGGCGATGCCCTTGGCGGTGATGCGGTAATCCTGCTGCAAGGGCGTTTTCAGCAGCCACAGCAGGCCGTGGTTTTTCGCCAGGACGAAGGTGCCCTTGCTGGTCAGCGGCTGGGGCAGGGCGCGCAGGTGTTTTTCCTGGATGAAATTGCCGTGGATCACATCTGGCTTGGCCAGTTGATCGCTGAGCTGTTGCAGATCGAAAGCATGAGCCAGCCCCGGAATACCCAGCAATACGCAGAAAACTGCAGGCGCGAGCCTGCTCGCGAAAAACCTGAGAACGGCGCGGGGTGTCAGGTGCCCAGCGTCATCGTTAACGACCATCGCGAGCAGGCTCGCTCCCACAGGGAAGTGGCGGACATTCATGCGAGCACTCTCTCGACGGCGTCGGTAAAGACCTTCGGCGAAGCCAGCAGCATCTCGCGATTGCTCATGTCGACGGCGACCTGCACGGAGACGGCGCGGGTCAATCGCTCACCAGTGTCCAGATCGCTGATCAGGTAATTGATCTTCAGACGGTTCTCCCACTCCACCAGATTGGCGCGCACATTCAGCCTCTGACCGAACACTGCGCCGCGCACATAGCGCAGTTGCAGGTCGATCACCGGCCAAGCGTAGCCCGACTCGGACATGGCGCTGTAGTTGTGGCCGATCTTGTCCAGCAACGCGCAGCGGGCGACTTCCAGGTATTTGACGTAATGGCCGTGCCAGACCACGTTCATGCTGTCGACGTCAAAGAACGGCACGAGGATTTCCGTATCGGTGTGGAGCACTCCCTTGCTACGCATGCAGCCTCCAGTGTTGTTCGGCGATTCGTTGCAGGCACAGGCGCAGTTCGCCTTCCAGCGCGCGGTCTTCGATGACCGGCGGGAAGTCCTTGGCCAGTTCCTCGTGCATGGCGGCCAGGGCCGGCGGCAACGGGCGTGCGTCTGCGGACTGTTCGCGCAGCCAGACGCCCTGATTGGCGGCCAGCAGCGTGGCGGCGGCGACCTGTTCGGTCAGCTCCAGCACGCGAATCGCATCCCGGGCGGCGATGGTGCCCATGCTCACCTTGTCCTGGTTATGGCACTCGGTGGAGCGCGAGAACACGCTGGCCGGCATGGTGTTTTTCAGCGCTTCGGCAGTCCAGGCGCTGGCGCCGATCTGCACGGCCTTGAAGCCGTGGTTGAGCATCGCCCGCTCGGCGCTGGCGCCCGACAAATTGCTCGGCAGGCCATGGTTGTAGCGTTCGTCCACGAGCAGTGCGAGCTGGCGATCCAGCAGGTCGGCAACGTTGGCCACCAGGTTTTTCAGGCTGTCCATGGCGAAGGCGATGTGGCCGCCATAGAAGTGCCCGCCGTGCAGCACGCGTTCGGCCTCGGCGTCGATGATCGGGTTGTCGTTGGCGCTGTTGAGCTCGATTTCGATGAATGAGCGCAGCCAGTTCAGGCTGTCGGCCAGCACGCCGAGGACATGGGGCGCGCAACGCAGGGAGTAACGGTCCTGCAAGCGATGCAAGGGCGCGGTCGGTGCGTCGATTGCCAGGTCCTTGCGCAACCAGCCGGCGACTTGCATCTGCCCCGGATGCGGTTTGGCGGCGAACAGGCGCTCGTCGAAGTGCTCCGGATTGCCTTGCAGGGCGACCACGTTCAGCGCGGTGATACGGGTCGCCAGTTGCAGCAGGTAGTCGGCGCGGGCGTAGGCCAGGCAGGCGAGGCCAGTCATCACGGCCGTGCCGTTCATCAACGCCAGGGCTTCTTTCGGGCGCAGCACCAGCGGCGCCCAGCCGAGTTCGCGATGCACGTCGGCAGCCTGACGGCGTTCGCCACGGAACATCACCTCGCGTTCGCAGGACAGCGTCGCGGCGACGTAGGACAGTGGCGTCAGATCGCCGCTGGCGCCGACCGAGCCTTCTTCCGGGATCAGCGGCAGGATGTCGTGTTCAAGGAAGGCTTGCAGGCGCTCCAGCAGCTCCACACGCACCCCGGAGACGCCGTGGCACAGCGACTGCAAACGTGCCGCCAGCACCGCGCGGGTGGCTTGGGCGTCGAGCAGTTTGCCCAGGCCGCAGCCGTGGAACGTGTACAGATGACGGGGCAGCGCCTCGACGTGATGCAGCGGTACCGCCACCACGCAGGAGTCCCCGTAGCCGGTGGTCACGCCATAGATCACGCCTTCCTTGTCCAGCAGGGAATCGAGGAAGCGCGCGCCCTTGGCGATGCGCTCGCGGTACGCGGGATCGCTCTGCAGCTGCGTCGGCGCCTGGCGGTTGGCCAGGGCCAACACGTCTTCAATGCGCAAAGGGCGTTCGCCGAAGGTTACCGGCTCAAGCGTTGGCGTCGTCATCGGTCTTCCAGAAAGGGTAAAAGTTGAACCATTGTTGAGGGGCTTCGAGGCAATAGTGACCCAGGCGCTCGGCATAGCGGGAAGCCCACTGATGAATGACCTGCTCGCGGTCGCTGCGTTTCCAGGTGATCGCCTCGGCGAACGGTTCCAGGGGCAGTCGATAATCGCCATCGGGTTTCTTCAGGCACAGCAGCAGGTTGACCGGGCATTTCAGCAGGCCGGCCAGCAGCCATGGTCCTTGCGGGAACCTGGCCGGGTGACCGAGGAAGTCCACAGTCACGCTGCGTCCGCCATGCAGCGGCACGCGATCGCCGGCAATCGCCAGCCATTCGCCGCGCTCCAGGCGTTCGTGCAGTTGCAGCATGATCACCGGGTCCAGTTCGCTGACCTGAATCAGGCGCAGATTGGTCGCGCCGGCTTCGCCCAGCAAACGGTTGAACTGCTCGGCGTGCTTGGTGTGCACCAGCACGTTCATCGTCACCTTCTCGCCAATCTCCGCCAGTGCGCGGCAGACTTCCAGATTGCCCAGGTGCGCGCCCACCAGCATCTGCCCGCGGGTGCCGCGCAACTGGTTGCGCAGCAGTGCCGGGTCGATTATTTCGATCTGCTCGATGCTCAGCTTGCCGTTCCATACATCGAGCTTGTCGAGCATGGAGTCGGCGAAGGCCATGAACTGGCCGAACACGCGCCAATGGGTCGGGCGCAGCTCGTGGCGACCACTCCAGTCGGCGAGTCGTCGCTGGTACTGCCAGGCGCTATGGCGGGCGCTACGACCAAACAGGAAAAAGTACAACACGATGCCGTACAGCAATGGGCTCAACAGCCGGCGCCCAAGGACTTTGGCGGCGAACGCCGTGAATTTCATCAGCCAGAAACTGCCGCGCTCCTCACGGTCGGCCCAGTGTTGCTTGTCGGCATTCATGTTCGCCACCGCCGCCAGAGAATCAGGGGGGAGCGCAGCAACATGCCGAAGAACAACCGGGTGTGCATGCTCGAAATCAAAACGTTGTCGTGGAACATCCGGAAATGCGAAACACCGTCCAAGGGGTAATGGACCCGGGTTTGCAGCCATCGCATCGGCTGGTTGCGCCAGGCCAGGCGCACCAGAATGTCCGAGTCGAAATCCATGCGTTTGCCGATCTTCGCAGTGTCGATCAGCGCCAGCACCGGTGGCAGCGGATAGACGCGGAAACCGCACATGGAGTCGCGAATCTGCAGCGACAGGGTGTTGATCCAGACCATGACGTGCGTCAGGTAGCGAGCGTACAAGCGACCTTTCGGCACGCTGGCGTCGTATTGCGGATAGCCGCAGACCACAGCCTCGGGATGGCTGCGTGAGTGTTCGATGAAGCGTTCAACGTCTTGCAGGTCGTGCTGGCCGTCGGCGTCCACCTGCAAGGCATGACTGAAGCCCAGGCGCGACGCTTCGCGCAGACCGGTCATCACGGCGCCGCCCTTGCCTTGGTTAGCGGCGAGGCGAATCAGGTGAACGTTGTCGCGGCGGGCCAGTTGATCCAGGACCTCGGCGCAGGGTTTATCGCTGGCGTCGTCCACCAGAATGCAGGGCAGTGCGCTGGCGAGCAGCGCGTCGACCACGGTGGTGATCGCGGTTTCGTGGTTGTAGACCGGGATGACGGCGCAGGGGTTATGCATGTCGGGGCACACCTGAAGGACCGAGGTGTCTGCTTCGCGAGCAGGCTCGCTCCCACAGGGGATTTGTGTCAGGTGAAAATCCAATGTGGGAGCGGGCTTGCTCGCGAATGAGTGCGCAGCACTCGCCAAACCTATGCATCCGCCGCCTCCAGCAAAATCCGCCCACTGGAGCAGGTGGCGGTTTCATTGCGATAGGCGAAATACAGTTTTCCGCGGGCCGGGTCGAAGCGCAGGTGTAACTGAATTTCATCTCCCGGACGCACCAGTTGCTGGAATTTCAGGACTTCCATGCCGGCGAATTTTTCCGGCAGATTCATCAATTGTTGGCCCAGGCTCATCGCCCACTCCACTTGCACTACACCCGGCAGCACAGGAGCCTTGGGGAAGTGGCCGCTGAAATAGGCCAGGTCCGGTGGCACCGCCAGTTGCAGGCTCCATTCGCCCTCGGTTTCGAGCTGTTCCAGCACCTCCGGCCCCTTGGGGCGCGGCGCCAGCAACAGGGCTTCGACGTCGGCCTGGGGCAATTTGCCTTGGGCGTTCAGTGGCAGTTGTCGCAGCAAGCGCCAGCGCCGTGGCAGTGCGATGGCCTCGCAATGCTGGCTCAGGTGTTGGCGCAAGTGTTCCGTGAGTGCGCGTCGACCCAGATTGCGCAGGGCGTGCAACCCCGCGTCGGTCAGGACCAGCAGCGCTCCCAGCGAGGCACGGTTTTCCTGAACGACACCCAGCCGTGCTTCAGCGACCCAGTCATGGGCCGTCAGCGCCTGCTCCAGCATGGGCAGCGAGATGCGTTTTTCTTCCAGTTTGACGATCCGATCCAGCCGCCCAAGCAGTTCAAAACGGCCATCGGCCGCGATTCGCGCTGCATCGGCGGTGTGTTCGACATGGCCGGCGGGCAGGTAGGGCGAGGTGATGAGCAGCGCGCCGTCATTGTCCTGACTCAGCACGACATCGACGAAGGGTTGCCAAGGATTTTGTCCCTGGCGCCAGGCAATGCCACCGGTTTCCGAGCTGCCGAAGATTTCGGTCGGCCATTGATGCAGGCGCTCGTGCAGGCTCTGTGCCGCCTCGGCCGGCAATGCGCCACCGGAAGAAAACACCCGACGCACCGCGCTCAAGGCTGGCCAGTCGAGGTTGTCGCCCATGCGCTTGAGCAGCGCCGGGCTGGCGACCCAGGCGAATGCGCTGTGCTCGCGGCTGGCGCGTTGCAGGTCTTCCGGAAAGGCCAGTTGCTTGCGCACGAACGGGCGGCCGGCGCACAGCGGCCACAGCACCCGAAACAGCAGGCCATAAATGTGTTGCGTGGCAACGCTGCCAATGATGCAGGCCGATCCCAGGTCAGCGCCCCACAGCCGTTCCAGGGCTTCGACTTCGTTGGCCAGTTGGCGCAGGTTCTTTTCGATGCGCTTGGGGTCGCCGCTGGAGCCGGAGGTGCACAGGCTCAGGGAGCAGCGATCCAGATCCAGCGCTTCTGCGGCCAATGGCGGATGCCGGAAGTCGCCCAGATGGGCGTCACCCGGTTGATCGGTCAGCCACAGGTCGACTTCGCTCGACCAGCGCTGGCGAGTATGAGCCTGCAGGTCGGACGGTAACAAAACGGCCACCCCGGCACGCCAGGCCCCGAGCAGGGCAATCGCCAGGTCGGCGGCGTCTTCGAGGTGCACGGTCATGCGCCGCACGCCCCGGGCTTGCAGGCCAGCCGCCAGGCGCAGAGCCTGTTCGCACAGTTGCGCGTGATCCAGGGCCGGTGCGGCCGTTACGGCGCGCTCCGGCTGAGCCTTGAGCAACAGGTGCTCAAGTTTTATCCAATTCATGGGTGGCCTCGTACCCGTTGTCGTATGAGCCATTCAATGGCAAACATCAGGCCTATCAATCCGTAGGAAATCAGACCGGTGTACAACATCCACCAGCTCAGCGGCGCCCAAAGCGTCAGGGCGGCGGCGCACAAACCGTTGCAGAGAAAAAACACACTCCAGGCGATGGTGACCTGGCGGGTATAGCGAATGCCCTCGGCCGGCAGGTGCGGTTCGCGCAGGCGCGCCAGGCGTTCGACGATCGGCGGGCCGTAAATCAGGCTCACGCCAAACAGCACCAGCATGAAACCGCTGATCAGGACCGGGTACCAGCGCAGCAGTAGCGGGCTGTCGAACAGCGCCAGCAACAGGCAGAACACGATGGCTACCATGGCCATCCATCGGCTGCCCGGTCGCCGCCGTCCGGTCAGCGCTCGCGCCAGCCACAGGCTGCCCAGCAGCAGACCGAACTGCCACGGTGCAAAATGCTCCATACCGAAATACACCGCGAAGGGGTACAGCAGGCCTGCCAGCAGCAGGCCGAGGCCGATCAGTCGGCTCATGCGGCCGGTTGAACCAGGCGGTAGACCGCTTCGACCACGTCACTGACGGTGCGCACCGATTTGAATTCCTCGGCGGCGATTTTCTTGCCGGTCTGACGTTTGATGTGATCGATCAGGTCGACGGCGTCAATGCTGTCGATTTCCAGGTCCTGATACAGGTTGGATTCGAGGCTCACCCGCTCGGGGTCCAGTTCGAACAGCTCGACCAAGGCATCGCGCAGTGTATTGAAAATGTCGTCACGAGTTTGCATGGTCCGGTCTCAAGCTGCCTGTTTTGCGGTGACGAACGCTGCAAGGCTCGCCACGTTGCTGAAATGATTACGAGTGTCCTTGGCGTCGGCGTCGATCTTGATGCCGTACTTTTTCTGGATGGCCAGGCCCAGTTCCAGGGCGTCCACCGAGTCCAGGCCCAGGCCTTCGCCGAACAGCGTCTGGTCGTCGCCGATATCCTGGGCGCTGATGTCTTCGAGGCCCAGGGCTTCGATGATTAGATCTTTGATTTCCAGCACCAGGTTATGAGTGTTCAGATCGCTCATCTTCGGCGAGCTCCTTAATAAAGTAAGAATGCAAATAGTCGTTGAGCTTGCGCGAGGCCTGAGGAGCAGGGCCCAGCGCGGCGAAGGCCTGTGGGTCTATATCGGCGCCGACACGGAAACTGAAGTGCACGCGGCGTTTTGGGATCCGATACCAGGGCTCGGCCTTGGTCAATGTGGTCGGATTGACCTTGATGACGACCGGGGTGAGGATTTTCGCACCCCGCACGGCAATTGCCGCTCCCCCCCGATGAAAGGCCGGCGCCTGGCCTGGCTGGGTGCGGGTGCCTTCGGGAAAGATGATCAGGGTCTGGCCGCTTTTAAGCGCGTCAGCGGCTGCATCGAGCATGTCCATGCTGCCGTCGTTGCTGATGTATTCGGTCCGGCGCAGCGGGCTGCGGGTAAAAGGGTTCTCCCACAGGCTTTGCTTGACCACGCAATTGGCATGGCGCACCAGGCCGATCAGAAACACCACATCGATCAGCGATGGGTGATTGGCGATGATCATCTGCCCGGGCCGACCCAGTTTTTCCGCGCCCTGGATGTCGTAGGTCAGCACGCCGGCGCGGGCCATGAACCGTACAAACAACCAGAAGCAGCGACTGACGGTTTGCCGCGCGCGCTGCCGATGGGTCTGGGCATCGCCCGGCAGGCAGCTCAGCAACGGGAAAACCACCAGGCGCAGGCACAGCCCGCCCAGCCCGAACAGGGCAAAGCTCACGGCGGTGGCCAGCAGGCGCCAGTAATAGGCGTCGCGATTTTTTTCGGTCACGGGTTGCGTTGCCAGGTCCATACACGATTTTTCCAGGCATGTTGGCAGGTGGTTTGCTGGCCGAGCAACGTACGCAACAGATTCAGCGCATGGGGCCAGCGGGATTTGGACAACGCATCCGTTGGGCTGTTCAGGGTCAACTGCCAGTCGGTGCCAGGCGTGATCAGCAGGCCCACGGCATAAGGGAACGGCACATCGTCGATCCAGGTCGAGTAAGCCTCAGGCGGTTGTTCTTCGGTCACCACCAGCAATACCGCGGGCGCGCCTTCATTGAGCAGGGCCGCCGCCTCCAGCATCCCGTGTTCAAGACCATCTCCGGCAGCGGCGAGGGCTGTCATTTCGCTGGTTTCGCCACGCATGATCGACCAAAGGCCGATGATCGCGTTATGGACCGACAGGCTGAACTGGGTCGGTGACAGCGGCTGATCGGCGGCCAGGTCGCTGAGAATGTCGAAGGTGCGCGGCGTTTCGCCGTGGCGGGAAATGAAGACCAGCGGCAGATCCTGGTGGCCTTCGGCCAATGGCCAGCCGACACTGAAGGCCATCCGCGCCAGACGGCTGAGGCGTCGACGTTGCATGGCGGGCAGAAACGACACGTCGGGCGCCGCATCGCTGACCGGCAACGCGACCGGTTGTCGGCTCCAGGCCTGCCAATCGTCCACGCTTTCGAGCCCTGGGGCCCATGCGCGCCACTGGGCGATGTTGAAATTGATCACAGACATTCATCCCGCCCCTGCGGGCTTGCTTGACGCGGTGAGTGGCAGAAAACCACGACTCACTCTACGTGGCGCCTGGCGCCGAGTGGTGCGCATTATCCCGGTGCCGGGAACCTGTAGCAAATGCTGGTTACATTTTGCACAGTGAGATGTACCGGTTAGTGCACAAAAACTGAACGTTTGACAATTATTCACAATGCGTTCGGCCCGTCTGTCGGCTTTAGCGGAGGTCCATGGGCGAGATTGCCGTGTTTTCAGCCGGAGATCGCCGATGACCCTGTCGTCCCGGTGTCGGCATGCTAGCTAAGCCATGCCGTGGACCACTACACTCGGTCATTCTTTGATACACGGAGGTTTTGACATGCGGCGCGTGGTGTTCAATCAGAAAGGTGGCGTGGGCAAATCCAGCATTGCCTGCAATCTGGCGGCGGTCAGCGCCAGCGAGGGTTATCGGACCCTGTTGGTGGATCTCGATGCCCAGGCCAACTCCACTCAGTACCTGACGGGACTCACCGGCAATGATATTCCGATGGGTATTGCCGATTTCTTCAAGCAAACCCTGTCATCCGGACCTTTCTCCAAGAAAAACCAGGTCGATATCTACGAAACCCCGTTCGACAATCTCCATGTCATCACCGCCACGGCCGAATTGGCGGACTTGCAGCCCAAGCTTGAAGCCAAGCACAAGATCAACAAGCTGCGAAAGTTGCTGGAAGAACTGGACGAAGACTACGACCGGATTTACCTCGACACGCCACCAGCATTGAATTTTTATGCGGTTTCGGCGCTGATTGCCGCCGATCGCGTGCTGATTCCTTTTGATTGCGACAGTTTTTCGCGTCAGGCGCTTTATGGTCTGCTCGCGGAAATCGACGAGTTGAAGGATGACCACAACGAAGGTCTGGAAGTCGAAGGCATCGTGGTCAACCAGTTCCAGGCCCGCGCCAGCCTGCCACAACAGATACTTGATGAATTGATCGCCGAAGGCCTGCCGGTGCTCCCGGTGTACCTGGGCAGTTCGGTGCGCATGCGCGAATCCCACCAGGCCAACACACCGTTGATCCACCTCGACCCGCGGCACAAGCTGACACAGCAGTTCGTCGAATTGCACAACCTGCTCGAGAACGCCTGATTATCGTTATCGAAACCGAACATTGTGGGAGCGAGCCTGCTCGCGAAAGCGCCGTGTCAGTCACCATCAGCATCGACTGGCACACCGTCTTCGCGAGCAGGCTCGCTCCCACAGGTCATTTGGTGCGGCCTTAAATCCCCTGACTACGCAACCAGCTCATCAGCTGCGTCAACGGAAAGGCCCCGCTCTGGCGCGCGACTTCCCGGCCGTTCCTGAACAGAATCAGGCTGGGAATCGAACGGATCCCCAGCTGCGCCGACAACTGCTGATTCGCCTCGCTGTCCAGCTTGGCCAATCGACACTTGCCCGCCAGTTGCCCCGCTGCCTGCTCGAATACCGGCGCAAACGACTTGCACGGCCCGCACCAGTCCGCCCACACATCCACCAACAGCGGTAGATCGCCCTTGATCTGACTGGCGTAGTCGCCTTGCTTCAGTTCGAAGGGTTTGTTCAACAGAACCTCGGACTTGCAACGACCGCATTTGGGGTGGTCGTTGAGGCGCTCGGCGGGAATCCGGTTGAGGCCGTTGCAGTGGGGGCAAGGGATGAGGAGTGGGTCGGTCATGGTGAGCTCCTGAGGATTGCGCAAACGATGCTGAAGATTTGGAGTCGAGGCCGTGGTTTATCAAGCCAAAGGGTCGATTGGTAGCTGTAGCAACAGCTCACATTTTTCGACCGTCCAGCATGGGATCCGAAGCTACGCTGCAAGCAACTCAGTCTATTGGGCTCGCCTTGTAAGGAGTTCGCTTTGTCTCTATCTGCGTGCTACTTTTGTTGCACTTATCGAGAATTCGATACCTATCAAATATCGGATCGGAGTTTTCCCATGTCCGTGACTTCCAAAATACGCCGTCAAGGTGGGGCTGCGGTGATTACTCTGCCGCCGACCTTACTGAAGCTTCTGCATCTGGATGTTGGAGCACAGCTTGAACTGAATGTGGTTGATGGTGAGTTGATCGCCCGTCCGGTTGTCGAGCCCGCCCGCAAGCGCTACAGCCTTGCAGAGCTGCTTGAAGGCTCCGAGGAAATGATCGAGCTGAACAAGCAGACGGCGTCGGCGCGTGAAGGTGATGCTGTCGGCCGGGAGCTGGGCTAATGGTGCGTCGGCAAGCCCCGCAACGGGGAGACGTCTATTGGATTGACCCGAACCCTGTTGCAGGTCGGGAAATGATGAACCGGCATCGTTTTGTGGTGATCACGCCAAAGGAGATCAACGCACTTGGCGTGAGCATGACAGTTCCGGTGACCAGCGGCGGGCGCTTCAGTAGAAACGTAGGTCTGGCTGTCACTGTCTCGGGGCACGAAACGAACGGAGTCGCAGTGTGCAATCAAGTACGCAGTTTCGATATCGAGGAGCGTGTTCGTAACGGTTCGGCGAAGTTCATTGAACGGCTTGATGACGTAACGATGGCAGACATCGTTGCTCGTGTTGTCTGCGCGATCGATCCTGTTAATTGAGCCGCCTCACGACGAACAACTGATCTCCAGATGCTTGCCCCACTCGGGCGGCCGTTCCGCGTAGCTTTCCATCCCTGCCTGTTCCTCGAACGGGCTGCTCAATACCGCGTGCAGCCGGCGGACTTCCGAATAATCGCCTTTTTCCGCCGCATCAATGGCGTTTTGCGCCAGGTAGTTGCGCAGGATGTACAACGGGTTGACCGCGTGCATCCGCTGGCGGCGCTGGTCCTGATCCAGGTCGCCTTCCCGGGCAACCCTGGCGACGTAGAGCTCGCCCCAGGCATCGAAGCCCTTGAGATCGACGAAGTCATCGCGCAGACGGCCCACAGCCATTTCTGGTGATTCTTCGCCCAGTCGGCGGAAGAACAGGCTGTAATCGACGCTGCTGTTCTGCATCAGTTGCAGCAGGTGTTCCAGCAGTTTCTGGTCATCGTCCTCAGCGGTTGTGAAGCCCAGGCGACGGCGCATCAGGTCCAGGTAATGGGCCTGGAACAGCGGCAGGTACAAGCCGAGGGTTTCGCGCAGGGCTTCGACGCTGATGAACGGCGTCAGGGCCTGGGCCAGGGCGCTGAGGTTCCATTGACCGATGGGGACCTGGTTGCTGAAGGAGTAGCGGCCCTGATCATCGGAGTGGTTGCAGATGAAGTTCGCGTCGAAGTCGTCGAGGAAGGCGAACGGGCCGAAGTCGAAGGTAATGCCGAGGATCGACATGTTGTCGGTGTTCATCACCCCGTGGCAGAAGCCATAGGCCTGCCATTTGGCGATCAGCTCGGCGTTGCGCTCGACGACCTCGCGGAACATCGCCAGGTACGGTTCCGGTTGCTCCAGGCACTCGGGAAAATGCATGGCCAGGACGTGGTCGCCGAGCGCTTTCTGCTGTTCGGGTCGTTTTGTGTAGTAGAAGTATTCGAAATGCCCGAAGCGCACATGGCTGGGGGACAGGCGCAGGATCATGGCCGCACGTTCCTGTTTCTCGCGCCACACCGGCGTGTCGGAGCCGATCACACACAGTGCCCGGGTGGTCGGGATGTTCAGTGCGTGCAGGGCTTCGGAGGCAAGGAACTCGCGGATCGAGGAGCGAAGCACCGCCCGTCCGTCACCCATGCGCGAAAAGGGCGTTTGTCCAGCACCCTTGAGGTGCAGGTCCCAATGTTCGCCGGCCTCGTTGTACACCTCGCCCAGCAACAGGCCGCGCCCGTCACCCAGCTGCGGGTTGTAGAAGCCGAACTGGTGACCGGAATAGACCATCGCCCTGGGCATCGCGTCGGCCCAGAGCTTGTGGCCACTGAACAGCTCCGCGAACTCCCGGGTTTCAGCCACGGCCGGGTCGAGATCCAGCAATGCCATGGCGGCGGGGCTGGAAACGACCAGGCGCGGATTGTCGATCGGCTCGGGCAGCACATGGGCGGAAAATGCATCGCCCAGGCGGTCGAAGCGATTATCGAAGGTCAGTTCGTCGAGGGCTTTCAAGGACCGGCTCCAGCAGAATGTCCGAGCATTCTGCTGGGGATTGGCCGGTTAGTCGAGTTTGGCGGCGGGCGGTACCAACGGGGGTTGCTTGTCATCGTTGAGTGGCACGATGGTTTTCGCTTCCGGTTCGATTGGCACCATTTTGTATTCCTGACCGTGAAGGTTCTTGAGGTAGACCTCCATCTGCCGGAACGAGATGTTGATGTGCTGCTTCTTGAACTCGCGGTTGATGAAGCGGTTGACCTCGTCGAGCACCGGGTTGCGGTCGCCGAGGTCGCGCACATGCATGCGCAACTCGTGGTCGAGGGTGCTTTCGCCGAAGTTCAGGAAGTACACGTGCGGCTCGGGTTCCTTGAGTACCCGTGGGTTCTCCCGTGCGGCTTTCAACAGCAGTTCCTTGACCAGGTCCAGGTCGGAGCCGTAATCGACCCCGAGCTTGAGTGTCACCCGGGTGATGGTGTCGGTCAGGGACCAGTTGATCAGTTGCCCGGTAATGAACGTCTTGTTCGGGACGATGATGTCCTTGCGGTCGAAGTCGGTGATGGTCGTGGCGCGGATGCGGATCTTGCTCACCGTACCCGACAGGTTGCCGATGGTGATGGTGTCGCCAATCCGCACCGGGCGTTCGAACAGGATCATGATGCCGGAGATGAAGTTGGCGAAGATCTCCTGCATGCCGAAGCCCAGGCCCACCGATAGCGCCGCCACCAGCCACTGCAACTTGTCCCAGCTCACGCCGAGTGTCGACAGCGTCGAGACGAAACCGACACCTGCAATCACGTAGGACAGCAGCGTGGTCGTGGCGTAGGCGCTGCCCTGGGCCAGGTTCAGCTTCGACAGCACGAACACTTCCAGCAAACCCGGCAGGTTGCGCGCCAGGGCGAAGGTGATGCCGATGATGATCAACGCGCCGAGCATGTCGCCGATGCTGATTGGCACCATGCTCATGTTGGCACCGGTGCCGCTGGTGTATTCGTACAGGGTGACGTTGTCCAGGTACGAGAACACCGTGATCAGATCGGCCCAGGCCCAGTACAGCAACGCCATGAAACCGCCGAGCAGTGCCAGGCGAATCAGGCGCAGGGACTGTTCGTTGACCTTCTCGATGTCCAGGGTCGGTTCTTCGATCACCGCTTCGCCGTCGCTGGCCTCTTTCGCGGCCTGGCGTTTGGTCAGGGCGCGCTGGTAGGCCAGGCGGCGTGCCGCGACGCTGAGGCCGCGTACGAAGGTGGCTTCGATCACCAGCCAGAACATCAGCAGGTACAGGGTGTTGATCAACCGGTCACTGAGTTTCAGCGCGGTGTAGTAGTAGCCGAAGCATACGGCCACGAACAAGGCGATCGGCAGGGCGGTGAACATGATGGCCACGGCCTTGCGGAACAGCGATGCGTTCTCGTGGGCCGGGCTGCTCCATAGCAGGCGGCTGAGCAGCCAGGTCATCAGGGCGTAGCAGATGAGCACCACCGGCATGCCCAGCACGTCATCGGCCAGGGCCGCCGGTTGCAGTTCGGCAACCGCCACCACGGCGACCAGTGCCATGACCACCATGCCGAGCCGACGGACCCAGCCGCGCAGGAATTCGACCTGAGGCTTTTCCCAGCGGAAATGCAGCTCGGCCACGCCGCCCGGCGCCAGGATTCGATAAGCGGTGTAGAACACCAGCCAGGCCTGGGCCATTTGCAGCAGGGCCGAGCCCATGTTGGCGTTCTGCCCGCGGGCGTCGATTTGCAGGGCCAGGCCGCATAAGGCCAGGCCCAGCGACACCGGCATCGCCAGCAAAATGTTGATCAGGATCGCCTGCGGCGTGTGCCACTGGCTGTCGCGCTTGAAGTGGCCGATGTCCTGGTGAACCTTGTTCAGGCGCGCATACAGTTGTTTGCGGCGCCACAGCAGCGCACCGATCAGCATTGCCAGTGGCAGGAACAGCAAGGGGCGTTGGGTCAGGCCGTCGGTTAGTTCACTCAGGCTGGAAGCCAGGGGAAGCGTATCGATCTGACGTTTCAGGCGATCCGGCACGCCGCGTATCCATTCCACATCCAGTGGCTTGTTGCTGGGGATCCAGAACATCTGTTCATCGAGCGTTGCCCGCAGGCTTTGTGCGGTACTGAGCAGTTGCTTCTGGTTCAGTTGCAGGGTGATGGATTCGTTGAGCACGGCGCTCAGCTCGCGATTCAACCGCTCCAACAGATCCGCACGGGTGGTGGCCAGTTCCAGCAGGCTTTTTCGCAACTGCGGGGTGACTTGTTCGGGCGGTTGGGTCGAAAGCAGGTTGTCGACGTAGGTAATCGGGTTGCTGAGCAACTCCCGTTGCTGGCTGACTTCGAACTGATACAGGCGAATGTCGGCGATCTGGTCGGCCAGGTCGCGGTCGACTTTGAGGCGCGGCAAGGCCTGCTTCTGTTTGTAGAGAATCTTCGAGAGCAGCAGGCTGCCCTTGAGCACGTTGATCTGTTCGTCCAGGGCTGAATCGCTCTGGGTCACGCTGTCCAGCTGCTGCTTGGTCTGCAGGTTCTGTTGGGTGACCTCGTTGAGGCGGTCAGTGCTTTTGAGCAGGTAGTCCGAGAGTTTCAGGTTGGCCGCGCTTTCGGTGGCCAACAGGCTGCTGCCGCCGGCCTTTTGCGCTTCGATGGACTGCTGCGTCACCGTCTCCTGGGATTGAGCCAGGCGCTTCTGGTTGATCAGGTTTTGCAGCTCCTGGATTTCCCGATCCAACCGGTCGGAGCGCTCCGACAACAAGTCATGCTGACTGTTGCCCAGGTCTTGCAGCTGGGTATTGCCGGCCAGTTCCTGGCGACGCAACGGGATCAGCGCGTTGAGGGCGGCCAGTTCGGCGTTGAGCTGGTCGCGCTGCTCGGCGCTCAAGGTCTTGCCCGCGTCTTTGCCGGCCTTGAGGATGTTATTGATCTGCTGGATGCGCGTCTGGCTGCTGGAGATTTCCGCCTGGGCGCGCTCGGGGCGGGTCTGGGCGGTGATGACCAGGCTATTGGCATCGGCGAGCGCTTTTTGCAGATCGCTTTGTTGGGTCGAGCGCTCGGTGAGCATTTGCTCCAGCTGTGGAATCGACTCCTTGGTGAAGCGTTGCGCAACCGGCACCACGTTGCTGGCTTTGAGACGCATCAGCTCACGCTGGTTCTCGACAGTCTGCTTGGGGGCGGAGGCCAATTGCTGCTTGAGGTCATTGAGCTTCTGCTCGTAATCACGCCGATTATTGAGCTGTGTCAGCGTACCTTGCAGGACAGCCTGCAAGGCTTTTTGATCCGCCTCCGGCAATTTGCGGTCGGCGATCTTGTCCAGGCTGGCCTGCACGGATTCGCGAGTGGGTGGTTCGGCGGCTTGCAGCGTGCCGGCGGAGAGGCTCAGGCCCAAGAGGACCATGACGAAAAAAGTGCGCAGACTTGACATAAAGACCGATCAAAGTACGAGGCGAAGAATGGAGTTTAGAGGAAGAGTCCCGGGCCGGGGCGACTTCCTTCGGGGAATCTGACGCCCACTTTGCCGATCTTGTTCCCGTCCATGACCGCGACGGTCCAGATGGTGTTGTTCCATTCCACCTGGTCGCCGACCACGGGGGCGCCCCCCACTTTCTGGGCAATGAAGCGGCCCAGGGACATGTCCGGATCGATGCCTTCGACCTTCAAGCCGTACAGGGCAGCAACCGCGGCCAGCTGGGCGTCTCCTTCGAGTACGAAGTCGCCGAAAAAGCGCAAATCGAGGCCGCGTTGCGGTGCCTGGCTGAACAGTTTTCCAAGGGCGGGAAGGTTGTGTTCGTGGCCGATTACGCAGAGCAAATCGTCGACTTCCAGCACCGTACTACCCGACGGATGGAGCAGTTGCTCGCCACGAAACAAGGCTGCGATCCGGGTGCCTTCGGGCATTTTCAGCTCGCGAAGGTGTGAACCGATGCACCATTTTTCAGCGCCGAGGCGATAAACGAACAACTCCCATTCACTGGTGACGTGAACTTCCAGGGCGGAACGGGAGATCGGCGCAGGCTCCGGTGGCACCGTCACCTTCAACAGTTTGGCGATCCACGGCAGGCTCGTGCCTTGCACCAGCAGCGACACCAGCACAATAAAGAACGCGAGGTTGAAATAGAGCTGGGCGTTAGGCAGGCCAGCCATCAGCGGGAACACCGCCAGAATGATCGGCACCGCGCCGCGCAAGCCGACCCAGGAAATGAACGCTTTTTCGCGGCCATGGAAGGCCTTGAACGGCAGCAGCCCGACCAGCACCGACAGGGGGCGCGCAAAGAGAATCATCCAAAGTGCCAAGCCCAGTGCCGGCAAGGCAATCGGTAGCAGGTCGTGGGGCGTGACCAGCAGCCCCAGTACCAGGAACATCCCGATCTGCGCCAGCCAGGCCATGCCGTCGAGCATGTGCAGGATGCCGTGGCGGCTGCGCACCGGGCGGTTACCGATGACCAGGCCGCACAAGTACACCGCCAGGAAGCCGCTGCCGTGCAGGGCGTTGGTCAGGGCGAATACCACCAGGCCGCCAGCGATGACCAGGATCGGATACAGGCCGGTGGCCAGATTAATGCGGTTAACCAGTTGCAGCATCAGCCAGCCACCGCCCAGGCCGATGACGGAGCCGATGCCGAACTCGCGCAGCAAGTGGGTCAGCAGGCTCCAGTGCAGGCCAGTCTGGCCGCTGGCGAGCATGTCGATCAGGGTCACGGTGAGGAACACTGCCATCGGGTCGTTGCTGCCGGACTCGATCTCAAGGCTCGCGGTCACCCGTTCGTTCAGGCCTTTGCCACCCAATAATGAGAACACCGCCGCGGCGTCGGTGGAGCCGACAATGGCGCCGATCAGCAAGCCTTGAATCAGATTCAGGTCGAACAGCCAGGCGGCGGCCATGCCGGTCAGCCCGGTGGTAATCAATACGCCGATGGTCGCCAGCGACAGCGCCGGCCATAGCGCCACGCGGAAACTCGACACCCGGGTGCGCAAACCGCCGTCCAGCAAAATCACCGCCAGAGCGAGGTTGCCGACCAGGTAAGCCGTGGGGTAGTTATCGAAGATGATGCCGCCGCCATCGACACCGGCGGCCATACCCACGGCCAGGATGATGACCAGAATCGGAATGCCGAGGCGTGAAGAAAGTGAGCTCACCAGAATGCTCGCACCTACCAGCAACGCGCCGATCAAGAACAGGCTGTTGATGGTCGTCGCATTCAAAGGCAGTACTCCGGAAAGCTGAAAGACGGGCACAAACTGACCATGCAGTCTGCGTGCCAGCGATTCTAACCTGTTGAAATGTGATGCTGTCAAAAAGCTTTTGCAGATTAGAAAAACACAACTTACCGATCCACCCGATCCCCTGTGGGAGCTGGCTTGCCAGCGATGAGGCCCTCAATATCTACGGTGGTCTTGAGGTCGCCATCGCTGGCAAGCCAGCTCCCACAGGGGGCGGTGTTGGCGGATTACAGGCTAAACCGCCCAACCATCGTGTTCAGGTCCACCGCCAATCGCGACAGCTCGCTACTGGCCGCACTGGTCTGGTTGGCGCCGGTGGACGACTGCACCGACAGATCACGAATGTTCACCAGATTGCGATCCACTTCGCGGGCCACTTGTGCCTGCTCCTCGGCGGCGCTGGCGATCACCAGGTTGCGTTCGTTGATTTCGACGATGGCGCTGTTGATGGTGTCCAGCGACATCCCGGCGCCACGGGCGATGTTCAAGGTCGACTCTGCGCGCTCGGTGCTGTTGCGCATCGAGTCCACCGCATGCTCGGTACCGCTCTGGATACTGCCGATCATGCGTTCGATTTCACTGGTCGACTGCTGGGTGCGGTGCGCCAGGGCTCGCACTTCGTCGGCCACCACCGCGAAGCCGCGACCGGCTTCACCGGCACGGGCGGCTTCGATGGCGGCGTTCAGCGCCAGCAGGTTGGTTTGGTCGGCCAGGCCGCGAATCACATCCAGCACCTTGCCAATGTCACGGGATTCATTGGCCAGATCGCTGATCAAGGTCGCAGTGCTTTGCACATCGGCACTCATGCGCTCGATGGCGCTCACGGTTTCCTGCACCAGGTCGCGACCGTCACCAGCAGAGGTGGTGGCGTTTTTCGATGCTTCGGACGTGCTGACCGCATTGCGTGCGACTTCTTCCACGGCGCTGGTCATTTCGTTGACCGCGGTGGCCGCCTGTTCAATCTCGTTGTTCTGCTGGGTCAGGCCTCGGGCGCTTTCATCGGTGACACTGTTGAGTTCTTCAGCGGCAGACGCCAGTTGAGTGGCGGAGCCGGAAATACGCTGCAGGGTGTCGCGTAGTTTGTCCTGCATCTTCGACATCGCCAGCAGCAAGCGGCCGGCTTCGTCCTCGCCGTCGACCGTGATCGGGCGCGTCAGGTTGCCTTCGGCGATGTGCTCGGCGGCCGTCAAGGCAGCGGCAATCGGTTTGGTGATGCTGATGGTTAGCAACCAGGCGAACAGCACGGTCAGGCCGGTGGTAATCACCAGCAGGGTGATGACCAGATTGAACGCCGAATCGTACTGATCGGCGGCTTGCTGGTTGGTGTCGAGGGTCTGCCGAGTATTGATCTCCAGCAGTTTGCTCAACACGGCGTTGATCGCTTCGGAGTTGCTCAGCAGATCAGCGTTGAGCAGGCTGCGCAACTCGTCGACCTGATTGTTGCGTGACAGGGTCTTCATCCGCTCTTCAATCTGGCGGTATTGCCCGAGCAGTTGCACGTATTGATCGTAGGCTGCACGTTCCTGCGGGCTGGTGATCAGCTTTTCGTAGGTGGCCTGGGCGCTGCGAATCTGTTGGTTGCGAAGCTCAAGCAACTCCACGGTTTTTTGCTGCACGTCGGGCTCGCGGTTCACCAGCAAACGGTAGGACAGCACGCGCAGGCGCAAGGTCAGTTGGGTGAATTCGTCGAGGCTCTTGATGCTCGGCACGCTGCTGACGGTGATGTTCTCGGCGGCACCGCGGATCTTGCTCATCTGGTTCAGGGCAAACACCCCCAGCACCATCATCAGGCCGCCAATCAGGGCAAAACCGAGGAACGCTCGCGGCGCGATATTCATATTACGAAGGGACATGGTGGTTACCGAAAAAGGGCGCATACGTGCGGGGTTGAGGCTGCTGTATGGATGACTTATCGGTCATGCGACTCAAGTCTTGAGCCTGCGGGGTGCGTTTAACTGTAGGCGCGAGCTTGCTCGCGAAGCAATCAAGAACGACGCGTTGATTCAGGCTGCACGCGTTATCGTTGAAGTCCATCGCGAGCGAGCTCGCTCCTACAGGATGAGGCGGGCGACGAAGTGCAGGAACCAGATCGGTCAATCACAGTCTTTAAAGTTCGCGAGAAAGGTCACTCGTCAGGAAAATCAAGGCCTTGCGCCCGTTTAACCCTGGCATCCACAGTGACTTTTCTTTATCGTACGCGCCCTTTGAAAATGCCTGGAAAATCAAAATGTTGGAAGCATCCCTAAGCCAATTGGAACAGCTGGTCAGCGACCTGGTACAACAGAACCAGACCCTGCTCGGCACCAACCAAGCCCTGAGCGCCGAACTGGCCCAGGTCAAGGACGAAAACGAAAGCCTGCAACTGAGCCTGATGGAACAGGAAGAAAAGCACGGCGCCACCGCGGCACGCATTCAGGCCCTGGTTGAGCGCGTCAGCGCTGGCCCCGTCAGCGCATGAGTTACGGCGCAGGGGTAAAAGTCGTCTCGATCCTGGGGGAGGACTACTCGATCAAGGCACCGGCCGGGGAAGAGCAAACCCTGCTGGACGCTGCGTTGATGCTGAAGGCTGCCCTGGCCGAGACCAAAAAGAAGTACCCGACCCTGATCGGTGACCGACTGCTGGTGCTGGCCGCGATGAACCTGTGTTCCAAGCAGATCGAAATGCAGAAGCAGCACAAGCTCGAACTCGACCGTTACCAAGAGCAAGTCAACGCCACGGTTGAAGTGATTTCCAAGACGATCGGCCAACAAGGCTGATACTGCACATCAAGGCGCCTTGATCATTCGGGGCGCTACAACTGAAAAACATGTATCGGTTTTTCATTCTTCCGGGTGCCAGTTCACTCTCCTTATCTGCGCGCCATTGTCGTCTTTAACGAACTCTGTATTTTCGACGACGTAGTTTGCCGGGCCGATCCTGACAAGATTGCCAGGCGTCAGTAACGCGAGGTATTCGTTGGCACTGATCGACTGCGACGTCTTGTAATTGAGTCCGGGATTCAGGTCGATTTCAACAAAGTACCGAGTGATTGTGTCATTGGATTCGGTAAATCGCTTTTTGATGACTGTATGGGTGGTGCTGCCTACTAAAACCGTATCGCCGACGCTGGCAGCTTTAATAAAAGCATCATTGTCGAGCATCGCTGTGGATGCTGAATGGCCATTTCTATTTGTCATGTTGCACCTCCTGGGTGTTCCTGGCAGTCAATCCTGCGGAGTTGGAACGGTAAGCCTGGAGTGGGTGTTCTGTGACCTGTCAGAATTGACAGTTCCACGTCGAAGCTGACAGGCGGTTTGCGTTGGTAGGGCAGTGTTATTTCGTCTATGCACACGATTTTGTCGTGATGTGTATACAATCGGCACGCCTGTTGCAGTGTTTCAGCCTCTTATTCTTTGGGGGTGCTCCATGCAGTTCTGGCGACGCAGTATTCAATGGCAGTTGATCTTGAGCATGGGCACCGCCCTGCTGGTCAGCGTGCTGATCGTGGTTGGCATTTATACCCTGGTAGTCAACCGCCTCGCCCAGAGCTATCTGGTCGAGCAAGCGCTGCCGTCGAGTATCGAAGCGATGCGCAACGACATCGAGCGCATCCTCGTCCAGCCTCTCACCGCCGCCAGGGATATCGCCAACAACAGCATGGTGCGCGACTGGCTTGCCAGCGGCGAAGACAGCAGCAAAACCCCTGCGTTCGTGCAGTATCTGGAAGGTATCCGCGGCGAACACAAGGCGTTTACCGCGCTGATTATCGGCACCGCGTCGAACCACTACTACACGGAAAAGGGCCTGGATCGCACCCTGAGCCGTTCCAATCCCAAGGACGCCTGGTTCTACTCGTTCCTCGACAGCAACCAGCCACGCACCCTCAATATCGACAACGACACGGCCACCGGAGAATTGGCGCTGTTCATCGACCTCAAGGTCGAGCAGGCCGGCAAAGTCGTGGGCGTGGCGGGGCTTGGCCTGAGCATGAAAGAGCTGTCGGAGCTGATCCACAACTTCAACTTCGGTGAGCGCGGCAAGGTCTATCTCGTACGTTCCGACGGTTTGATCCAGGTGCATCCGGAGGCGCAATTCAGCGGCAAACGCAGCCTGAGCGAACAGATTGGCGCCTCGGCGGCCCAAGCGGTCATGGGTCAAAAAATTGCCGCCAGCAGCAGCTTTGCGCGCGATGGCGAGGATTATCTGGCGTTGAGCCTGCCGCTGCGGGATCTCGGCTGGACGCTGGTGGCCGAAGTGCCACAGTCGCAGATCTACGCCGAAGCGCGACGCGCGATGTGGATGAGCAGCGGCATCGGTCTGGCGGTGGCGCTGGTGTGTCTGTTGCTGGTGGTGTTGCTGGCCCGTGGGCTGGTGCGACCGATTCGTCAGGTAACAGCAGCGCTGGTAGCCATCGGTAGCGGTGGTGGAGATTTGACCCAGCGGCTGGATTCCAGCCGCGCCGATGAACTGGGCGATCTGGCGCGAGGCTTCAACCGCTTCCTCGACAGTCAGCGCGACATGATCGGCGAAGTGTTGACTACCAGCGAACGCTTGCGCACGGCGGTCGGGCAGGTGGCGCGGGTGGTGGATAACACCGCCGAGCGTTCCGGGCGTCAGCAGGAAATGACTGACATGGTCGCCACCGCTGTCCACGAAATGGGCCTGACGGTGCAAGAAATTGCGCAAAACGCCGGTAATGCGGCAGTGGCTTCGCAAAATGCCCGGGATGAAGCCATGCAGGCGCGTGAAGTGGTGGGCGGCTCGATCCGGCATATCGAAAGCATGTCTGATGAAATCGGTGTCGCCGCCAGTGCCGTGAGTGAGCTGGCCGATCAGGTCGCTTCCATCGATCAGGTACTGGCGGTGATTCGCGGGATTTCCGAACAGACCAACCTGTTGGCGCTGAACGCGGCTATCGAAGCGGCCCGGGCCGGGGATATGGGGCGTGGGTTTGCCGTGGTTGCCGATGAAGTGCGCACGTTGGCGCGGCGCACGCAGACGTCCACCGATGAAATCCAGCAGATGATCGGCAGCCTCAAGCAAGGCGCGGAGAACGCGGTTTCATCGATGCACAGCGGGCAGGCAGCCACCGGGACCGGTGTCGAATCGAGCCAGCGCACCGGGGCGTCGTTGACCGCGATTACCGGGCAGGTCGAGCGCATCAGCGATATGAATCATCAGGTGGCGACGGCGACGGAAGAGCAGTCGGCGGTGACCGAGGAGATCAACCGCAACGTTCAAGGGATTTCCGATCTGGCGCGGGCGACGGCGGGGGAGGTCAGGGCTTGTCGTGAGGATTGCCAGACGTTGCAGCGATTGGCGGATGATTTGGCGCGGCAGATGGGTGGGTTCAGATTGCAATAGGGGACGAGCTCACTGAGTTTTCAATTCAGGCGTCGATTCTCATACGGTAATTTCTAATTGTTTTTGAAAAAGGAAACATGATTAACGCAAAGTGCGTTAATCATGTTTTTTGTGATTGAGTCTAACCGGTAATTAAGGAAATGTATGTGTAGTCTGGGTTTGATCTGACTGCGTCGCATAATTTACAAACAATGACGAGTGTTTGATTACCAGTAATGATTTTGTCACGATGTGTTGCCGTCAGAAATAATTGATTGAAATCGAAAATGCGACTTGAGCTGTATTTTATTCCGTTGGCTTCGATTGATACTTGATATTGATTAGTGCCTACTTCTTTAAAGGTTTTGTTGCTCATGGTTGATTGCGTGCCTGCGATAATGTCGCCGGCTCTCGCAGCGTGGACAAAAGTTTCGTCATCGATAGTATCCCTCCGTAATTCTGTTGCGTTATTATTTGAGTCCTTTACTATTAATGCACACTGCCAGCTATTGCCGCTTTTATGGAATTCTTTTCTCAGAAGTGAATACCTATTACCGTTAGTAGCGATGACTTCATTCCTGGCCAGGCTGATAAGCATTTCATTGATGGGCAGGTTCAAGTTGGCTGTTTCTGATTCCGTTTTTTCTGGATGGTCTATTTGCTCTTTTGAATTGCCGGGAATTATCCAGGTTACAAGTTGGATATTGGTAACGGTATTTCCGCTCAAAGTGTAGGTTTTACCTGTAACCATCCAGCGCCCTGGATGCTCCCATGTTTTCCTCCATTCGGTAGCCAGTACATCTCTTTCCACGGTAGACGCCAGCATGCCGTGAGTAGTCGATACCAGCGATGCGTTTTCAGGATATTGTTTGTTCATGTTCGATCTTCCTGATTTTTTTGATCAAGTTTATATTTTCGTCTGCTTGGTATCTGCAAACTAGGTCAAAACCTATATCGGGAATATTGGGTGGGCAACTGTCACATGTGACAGTTGACAAGATGCGCTATGAGGTTTTCGTTAGTTTGCGATTTGGATGGCGCACTATACTGGCGAAACCTTGATCTAATGTTTTTTTTGCTTGATCAGGGGATGTCTGGTCATTTAGGTTTGATGAGTGGTGTATCGGTAGGTGCATAAATCTAATTAATACAGGCGCTTGCTGTTGAGTAGATATATTAGTGAAGCGTTCGTCAGACGGGGTTGGAGGAGTTGATGTTGCTTGATCAGAGGTAATTGCATAACTCGCAAGTTGAGTCAGAAGCAAATTGCCTTTAGTAGGTAAAATTTATTGGGCGTTTGATGCCAATAAAAAAATATGACGGAAGGGAGTCGTCTATCTAAATGTTTTATAATATTTAGCTATTATAAGTCTTGTTATCAAAAGCTGATTTTTATGTTCGGGAAATAAGTTCTGGCCTCAAGAAACGTACGTTTGTTGATACCTTTGAGCAGTCGGCCGAACATCTGGCGCGGCAGATGGATGGGTTCAAGCTGAGCTGAAGTGTTGTCAGTGATGGCCTCTTCGCGAGCAGGCTCGCTCCCACAGTTGGAATGCATTCCCTTGTGGGAGCGAGCCTGCTCGCGATCGGATTCAGCTACGCCACAAATGCAGGATCAGAACCACTCATCCTGCATGTTCAAACACACATCATCCCTGGTCTCAAGAATCGCCAGCTCATGGTGGCAACCCGGAATTTCCCAGGTCAGGAAATACCGCGCCGCCTGTAATTTGCCCTTATAGAAGCCCGCATCCGCCGCATTCCCTTTGGCCAACCCTTCCTCGGCACGAATCGCCTGTTCCAGCCAGCGCCAGCCAATCACCGTGTGGCCGAAGACTTTCAGGTACAGCGCCGAATTCGCTAGGCTGCTGTTGACCTTGCCCTGCGCCAGGTCGGTCAGCAGGCCAATGGTCACGGTTTGCAGGCGTGCCACCAGTTTTTCCAGTGGCTCACGCAGTGCGTTCAGCGATTCATGGGCCTGGGCGCGCTCGGCGGTGTCGGCAATCAGGCGGATCAGTTGCTTGAGCCCGGCGCCGCCGTTCTGCGCCAGTTTGCGCCCCAGCAGGTCCAGCGACTGAATGCCGTGGGTGCCTTCGTGGATCGGATTCAGGCGGTTGTCGCGGTAGTACTGCTCCACCGGGTATTCGCGGGTGTAGCCATGGCCGCCGAGGATCTGGATCGCCAGTTCGTTGGCCTTCAGGCAGAACTCCGATGGCCAGGATTTGACGATCGGCGTCAGTAGATCCAGCAGTTCGTGGGCCTGCTTGCGTTCGGCTTCGGTGCCGAGGGTGGTGGTGTCGTCGAACAGTCGCGCGGCATACAGCCCCAGGTCGAATGAGCCTTCGACGTACGCTTTCTGGGTCAGCAGCATGCGTTTGACGTCGGCGTGCTGAATGATTGCGACCGGTGCGGTGTTCGGATCCTTGCTGTCCGGCACACGACCCTGCGGACGTTCGCGGGCGTACTCCAGCGAATACAGATAGCCCGCGTAACCCAGCATCACCGCGCCCATGCCGACGCCGATCCGCGCTTCGTTCATCATCTGGAACATGTAGCTCAAGCCGTGGTGCGGCTTGCCCACCAGATAACCGACACATTCGCCGTTATCGCCGAAATTCAGTGCAGTTGAAGTGGTGCCGCGCCAGCCCATCTTGTGGAACAGTCCGGCCAGCAGCACATCGTTGCGCTTGCCCAGGCTGCCGTCATCGTTGACCAGGAACTTGGGCACGATAAACAGTGAAATGCCCTTCACCCCAGCGGGTGCGTCCGGCAACTTGGCCAACACCATGTGCACGATGTTTTCCGACAGCGGGTGGTCGCCGCCGGAAATGAAGATCTTGTTGCCCTTCAGGCGATAGGTGCCGTCGGATGCCGGTTCGGCGCGGGTACGGATATCCGATAGTGACGACCCTGCATGGGGTTCGGTCAGGGCCATGGTGCCGAAGAAGCGCCCGTCGATCATCGGTTGCAGGAAGCAGCGTTTTTGCTCCTCGGTGCCGAAGCTTTCGATCAGGTTCGCTGCACCCATGGTCAGGAACGGGTATGAGGTCGACGCGGCGTTGGCCGATTGAAAGTGGGCGAAGCAGGCTTGCGACAGCAGTGTCGGAAGTTGCATGCCACCGGCGTCGAAACTGCGTGCGGCATTGAGGAAACCGGCTTCAAGGAAGGCGTCTACCGCCGGTTTCACTTCCGGAATCAGAATCGCCTGACCGTCCTCATAGCGCGGTTCGTTCTCGTCACCCTTGCGGTTGTGCGGGGCAAAGAACTTCTCGGCGATGTTGCGGGCGGTGCCGAGGGCGGCATCGAAGGTTTCGCGGTTGTGTTCGGCAAAACGCTCACGCTGGGTCAGGCCCTCGGCATCGAGGACTTCATACAGCTCGAAAGCCAGATTGCGGGAACTGAGCAACGTCTCGGACATGGCGGCCTACCTTTTATTGGAATGGACCGAGTCTAGGCGGGGGAATAAAGGCTGAACAGGATGATTGATGAGGGTGATGGTGGGGTGCGTCTAGCGCTAATCAAATGTGGGGGCGAGCCTGCTCGCGAAGAGGCCGGTACATCCAACATTAATGGTGAATGACACACCGCTTTCGCGAGCAGGCTCGCTCCCACAGGGGGACTGCAAACCGGGCAGCCATTGCGGTTGCCCGGTCTTATTGCGGTTTAGCCGATCGTCATCAGGCTGGCGTTACCGCCCGCCGCAGCGGTGTTGACGCTCAACGCACGTTCGATCACCAGGCGCTCCAACGCAATGTTGGACTCACCCTGCGACAGACCCTGCACGCCCACGATGGCACCAGCACGCTTGGCCACCTGCTGGCAGACCGCACGCAACTGATCGGAATGGCCATGATGCAGAACCGCATCAAACACTACTTCGTCCTTGTTCCAGTCGGACACCAGCTTGATGCGTGCCTGAATGTCCTTCGGCAGGCGTGCGAACAAGGCTTTGCTCTGTTCGGTTTCCGGCCATACCGCCGAACCGCCGACGGCCAGGACCGCTGCCAGTTGGGTCAGCAGGTCGCCTTCGACTTCCGCCAGGCACAGCACGTGTTCACGCGGCAGGATCGCATAGCTGTTGCGCTCGCCGGTCGGGCCGGCCAGGACGCGGGTGATACCGCTTTGCGATTGCGCGGCGAACTGCACGCACAGGGCGCCCAGGTCGGCGAACTTGTTGCTGTCGGCCCAGGTTTTCAGGGCGGTCAGCGGCTTGCTCATGGCGTCGCGCAGACGCACATCCGGCGCCACGGCAGCATCGCCACGAGCGAAGGATTGTTCGATGGCATCGGTAGGACGGGTCGACAACAGGCGGTACAGGTACAGCGGACCACCTGCCTTCGGACCGGTACCCGACAGGCCTTCTCCGCCGAACGGCTGCACACCGACCACGGCACCGACGATGTTGCGGTTGACGTAGACGTTACCGGCGTTGACGGTGTCGATGACCTTGGCGATGGTCTCGTCGATGCGAGTGTGCACGCCCAGGGTCAGGCCGTAACCGGAAGCGTTGATCTGGCCGATCAGTTGATCGATGTCCTTGCGCTTGTAGCGAACCACGTGCAGCACCGGGCCGAAGATCTCCCGTTGCAGTTCGTCGAAGCTCTCCAGTTCGATCAGGGTCGGCATCACGAAGGTACCGCGTTTGACTTCCTCGGCGTCGGCGATGGCCACCTGGTACACGCTGCGACCTTTGTCGCGCATGGCCTGGATGTGTTTCTCGATACCGGCCTTGGCTTCAGCGTCGATCACCGGGCCGATGTCCACGGACAGGCGCTCAGGATTACCGAGACGGCTTTCAGCCATCGCGCCTTTGAGCATTTCGATGACGCGGTCGGCAGAATCTTCCTGCAGGCACAGTACGCGCAGTGCCGAGCAACGTTGACCGGCGCTGTCGAAGGCCGACGATACGACGTCGATGACCACTTGTTCGGTCAGCGCCGACGAGTCGACGATCATCGCGTTCTGGCCACCGGTTTCGGCGATCAGCGGAATCGGGCGGCCCTGGCTATCCAGGCGGCCGGCGATGTTGCGTTGCAGCAGGCGAGCGACTTCGGTGGAACCGGTGAACATCACGCCTTTGACGCGATCGTCGCCGACCAGCCCGGCACCGACGGTTTCGCCACGGCCCGGCAGCAGTTGCAGCACGCCTTCCGGAATCCCGGCTTCGAGCAGCAGGCGCACGGCCTGGGCAGCGACCAGCGGCGTCTGTTCAGCAGGCTTGGCCAGCACCGGGTTACCGGCGGCCAGTGCGGCAGCGACTTGACCACTGAAGATCGCCAGCGGGAAGTTCCACGGGCTGATGCACACCACCGGACCCAGTGGGCGATGGGCGTCGTTGGTGAAATCGTTGCGCGCCTGCACTGCGTAATAACGCAGGAAGTCCACGGCTTCGCGCACTTCGGCGATGGCGTTGGCGAAGGTCTTGCCGGCTTCGCGAGCCAACAGGCCCATCAGTGGCTGGATCTCGCCTTCCATCAGGTCGGCGGCACGCTCCAGGATCGCGGCGCGCTCGGCCGGCGGGGTGGCCTGCCAGATCGGTGCGGCGTTCAGGGCGCATTGAATGGCGTTGTCGACGTCTTCGACGGTGGCTTCCTGCACGTGGCCGACCACGTCACGCAGATCGGACGGGTTCAGGACCGGTGCCGGCGCTTCGCTGCTGGAGGCGCAACCGAGCATCGGTGCGGCTTTCCAGTGGTTGTGAGCGGTGGCCAGCAGGGCACAGGACAGCGACGCCAGACGATGTTCGTTGGCCATGTCGATGCCGCTGGAGTTGGCGCGCTCGGAACCGTACAGATCACGCGGCAGCGGAATGCGTGGGTGCGGCAGGCCGAAGCCGCCTTCCAGCGTGGCCATCTGTTCGATGCTGGCCACTGGATCGGCCACCAGTTCCTGGATCGAGATCGACTGGTCGGCAATGCGGTTGACGAACGAAGTGTTCGCGCCGTTTTCCAGCAGTCGACGTACCAGGTACGCCAGCAGGGTTTCGTGGGTGCCGACCGGCGCGTACACACGGCACGGACGGTTCAGCTTGCCTTCGGATACTTTGCCTACAACTTGTTCGTACAGCGGTTCACCCATGCCGTGCAGGCACTGGAACTCGTACTGGCCCGGGTAATAGTTCTGACCGGCAATGTGGTAAATGGCCGACAGGGTGTGGGCGTTGTGCGTGGCGAACTGCGGGTAGATGACTTCCGGCACCGACAGCAGTTTGCGGGCACAGGCGATGTAGGAAACGTCGGTGTACACCTTGCGGGTGTAGACCGGATAGCCTTCCAGGCCTTCGACCTGGGCGCGCTTGATTTCGCTGTCCCAGTACGCGCCTTTCACCAGACGGATCATCAGGCGGTGACGGCTGCGGCGAGCCAGATCGATCACATAGTCGATCACATAAGGGCAACGCTTCTGATAAGCCTGGATCACGAAACCGATACCGTTCCAGCCGGTCAGTTGCGGCTCGAAGCACAGGCGCTCCAGCAGATCCAGCGACAGTTCGAGGCGATCGGCTTCTTCGGCATCGATGTTCAGGCCGATGTCGTATTGCTTGGCCAGCAAGGTCAGCGACAGCAGGCGTGGGTACAGCTCGTCCATCACGCGCTCGTATTGGGCGCGGCTGTAACGCGGGTGCAAGGCGGACAGCTTGATCGAAATGCCCGGGCCTTCATAAATCCCACGGCCGTGGGAGGCTTTGCCGATCGAGTGGATGGCTTGTTCGTACGAGGCCAGGTACTTCTGCGCGTCGTGTTCGGTCAGCGCGGCTTCACCGAGCATGTCGTAGGAGTAACGGAAGCCCTTGGCTTCGAACTTGCTGGCGTTGGCCAGGGCTTCGGCGATGGTTTCACCGGTGACGAACTGCTCGCCCATCAGGCGCATGGCCATGTCGACGCCCTTGCGGATCATCGGTTCGCCGCTCTTGCCGATGATGCGGCTCAGGGACGAGGTCAGGCCGGCTTCGTTGTGGGTGGACACCAGCTTGCCGGTCAGCAGTAGGCCCCAGGTGGCGGCGTTGACGAACAGCGAAGGGCTGTTGCCCAGGTGCGGCTGCCAGTTGCCGGTGCTGATCTTGTCGCGGATCAGCGCGTCACGGGTGCCTTTGTCCGGGATGCGCAGCAGCGCTTCGGCCAGGCACATCAGCGCCACGCCTTCCTGGGACGACAGGGAAAATTCCTGCAGCAGGCCCTGAACGATGCCGGCACGACCACCGGCGCTCTTCTGATTGCGCAGTTTTTCGGCAATCGAGGCGGCGAGTTTGTTGGTGGCTTCAGCCATTGGAGCCGGCAGGCGCGCCTGTTCGATCAGCATCGGTACCACTTCAGGTTCCGGGCGACGGTAAGCGGCGGTAATCGAGGCGCGCAGCACCGATTGCGGCAGGATGCTTTCGGCGAATTCGAGGAAGCATTGATGGGCGTGATCGACATGGACTTCGCCCGCGTCGTCTGCGTCTTTGCTGGTCAAACCGTTCAGCTCGGTCAGGGTTGCACCACCCTCGAGTTTTTCCAGGTAATTGAAAATTGCCTGCTTGATCAGCCAGTGCGGCGTGCGATCGATCGAGGTCGCGGCAGCCTTCAGGCGTTCGCGGGTAGGGTCGTCAAGTTTGACGCCAAGGGTGGTGGTAGCCATGTCTTTTTTGTCCTCATGTTTGCCACGACTGCGTGGCATCAGCTGGCGGCAAGATTAGCTGTGCTCCGGGAGAGGTGCAACCGGGTGCAACCCTTTTTTTGTCGGAATAAAAGGCGGCTCGTCAGGAATTGAATTCTGGTACGCGCGTGCCGCTCCTGCTTGGTGCTTTTGCTTCTAGAAAAGCGGCTGGACTGTGCAAAAAGGGAGCAAAAAAGCATTTGGGTATCGGTAAATGACGTAGGTGCAACTAATTCTCAAGAAATGGGTTGCACCTTATTTGCTTTGTTGCATAGCATTCGCGCCCCAAGGTGCAACCTGTCGAAAAGACAGGTGTGCCGGCTGATGGCTTTCCTGGGGAAACATCAGTCATAAATGCGCGGGATCCCGAATCGTCTGTCAAACGTCATCGTTTGCGAGCGGTTCACCAGCCGCCGCTACATAAAAACAAAGCCAGGGCGTCACTTAATGAGCGTAACGAATCCAACCCTGATCACGTTCGTGATCTACATCGCTGCAATGGTGCTGATCGGCTTCATGGCCTATCGCTCCACCAACAACCTTTCCGACTACATTCTGGGCGGTCGCAGCCTGGGCAGCGTCGTCACCGCGCTGTCCGCCGGTGCTTCCGACATGAGCGGCTGGTTGTTGATGGGTCTGCCGGGCGCCATCTACATGTCCGGTCTTTCCGAAAGCTGGATCGCCATCGGCCTGATCGTGGGCGCTTACCTGAACTGGCTGTTCGTCGCCGGCCGCCTGCGCGTGCAGACCGAGCACAACGGCGATGCCCTGACGCTGCCGGACTACTTTTCCAGCCGTTTCGAAGACAAGAGCGGCCTGCTGCGGATCATCTCCGCAGTCGTGATCCTGGTGTTCTTCACTATCTACTGCGCCTCCGGCATCGTGGCCGGTGCCCGTCTGTTCGAAAGCACCTTCGGCATGTCCTACGAGACAGCGCTGTGGGCCGGTGCTGCTGCGACGATTGCCTACACCTTCGTCGGCGGTTTCCTGGCGGTGAGCTGGACTGACACCGTGCAGGCCACCTTGATGATTTTCGCCCTGATCCTCACGCCGATCATCGTGATGCTGGCCACTGGCGGCGTCGATACCGCGTTCCTGGCCATCGAAGCGCAGGATCCGGCCAACTTCGACATGCTGAAAAACACCACCTTCATCGGCATCATTTCGCTGATGGGCTGGGGTCTGGGCTACTTCGGTCAACCGCACATCCTGGCGCGCTTCATGGCGGCGGATTCGGTGAAATCGATCGCCAATGCCCGTCGCATCTCCATGACCTGGATGATCCTGTGCCTGGGCGGCACCGTCGCCGTCGGTTTCTTCGGCATTGCCTACTTCTCGGCCAACCCGGCCGTGGCCATGCCGGTGAGCGAGAACCACGAGCGCGTGTTCATCGAACTGGCGAAAATCCTGTTCAACCCATGGGTTGCCGGTGTACTGCTGTCGGCCATTCTGGCTGCCGTCATGAGCACCCTGAGCTGCCAGTTGCTGGTGTGCTCGAGCGCCCTGACCGAAGACTTCTACAAAACCTTCCTGCGTAAGTCGGCTTCCCAGCTGGAGCTGGTCTGGGTCGGCCGCGCCATGGTGCTGCTGGTTGCCCTGATCGCCATCGCGATGGCAGCCAACCCGGAAAACCGTGTGCTGGGCCTGGTCAGCTACGCCTGGGCCGGTTTCGGTGCCGCATTCGGCCCTGTCGTGCTGATCTCGGTGATCTGGAAAGACATGACCCGCAACGGCGCACTGGCCGGTATCCTGGTCGGCGCGATCACCGTGATTGTCTGGAAACACTTCGAGCTGCTGGGCTTGTACGAAATCATCCCTGGTTTCATCTTCGCCAGCCTGGCGATCTACATCGTCAGCAAGATGGGCGCACCGACCGCCGGCATGCTTCAGCGTTTCGCTGCCGCCGAGCGTGATTTCCGCCTGAACAAGTGATGGGTTGAGCGCATGCTCTGAACCCGTGCTTGAACGAAACGGCCCGCTTCCTTTGGAGGCGGGCCGTTTTTTTGTATGTCTGTTGGGTCCCCTCTGTGGGAGCGAGCCTGCTCGCGAAGATGGCGGCATGTTCAGCGTCGATGTGACAGCCAAATCGTCTTCGCGAGCAGGCTCGCTCCCACAGGGGGGTGTTGTGTTTTTTGCAGTATTGTCTGTAGCCGAAAGAACCGTTTTTTGAAGGTCAAAGCTTCAAGTGGAGTAAGGCATTTCTGTTTTTCCTGCCCTTCGATGATCCCGCTGGTCACTCATGCAGAATCGCCCGCTTTCTTTCTGCAGAGACACATCGATGTTCACTTCTGCTAATCAACCACGCTTCACATTGACCATTGACGGCGTCCAGAGTGAATTCAGGGTGCTTGAGTTCACAGGCAAGGAAGCCATCAGCCAGCCGTACTGTTTTGATCTGGAACTGGTCAGCGAGCGACCGGACATCGAGCTGGAAAGTGTGCTGCATCGTCAGGCGTTTCTGAGTTTTGATACCCAAGGCTGTGGGGTTCATGGTCAGATTTTTCGCATTGGCCAAGGCGATTCAGGCCAGCGCTTGACGCAATACCAGATGAGTCTTGTGCCTCGCCTGATGTACCTGGGTCAGCGCATCAACCAGCGAATCTTCCAGCACAAGAATGTGCCAAAGATCATCACGCACATCCTCAAGGACCACGGCATCCTCGGCGACGCCTTCAAGTTTCATCTCGGCGGTGATTACCCCGAGCGCGAATACTGCGTGCAATACGCGGAAAGCGACTTGGCGTTTATCCAGCGACTGTGTGCCGAGGTCGGCATTCATTTTCACTTCCAGCACAGCGCCGACGGGCACCTGTTGGTGTTTGGTGATGACCAGACGGTGTTCCCGCGCCTGCCCGAGTCCACCCAGTATTTGCCGGGCAATGGCATGGCTGTACAGGCACCGGTCGTTAATCAATTCAACGTGCGTCTGGAAACTCGCCCCACCGCCGTGGTGCGCCGCGATTACGATTTCCATAAGCCTCGCCTGGACCTGCAGGTGCGACGTGATAGCCAGCAGCTGCCGGTGCTGGAGGATTATGCCTTTCCGGGGCGGTTCAATGATCGCAAGGTCGGTGGTCAACTGGCTGCACGAGCGCTGGAGCGTCATCGTGCAGATTACCGCCAGGCACAAGGCAGCAGTGATCAACCCGCGCTGATCAGCGGGCATTTTCTGCGGCTCGAAGAGCATCCGCGAAAGGCTTGGAACGATCTGTGGCTGCTCACCGAAGTCGATCATCAGGGTCGACAGCCGCAAGTGCTGGAGGAGTTGGCGGACAGTGACAATACGAATGATTTCCAGGGCTATCGCAATACGTTTCTGGCAACGCCGTGGGATGTATTTTTTCGCCCGCCGTTGATCGAGAAACCCCGTGTCGCCGGCTATCAATCGGCGGTGGTGACCGGTCCTGAAAACAGTGAAATCCATTGCGACCAGTTCGGACGGGTCAACGTCCGGCTGATGTGGGATCGCGAGGGGAAGTTGGATGAGCACTCCAGTTGCTGGCTGCGGGTGGCCAGCGCCTGGGCCCACGATGGGTATGGCAGTGTGCTGACGCCGCGAGTGGGAATGGAAGTGCTGGTGGGTTTCGTTGATGGTGATGCCGACAAACCCCTAGTGATGGGATGTGTGCCCAATGGTGCGAATTCGGTGGCGCTGAATTTACCTGCCGATAAGACCAGCAGTGTCTTGCGCACTCAAAGCAGTCCGGCTGATCCTGATGGCGCTCGAGGCTACAACGAGTTGCGGATCGAGGATCGTCGGGGCGCTGAGCAGATCTACCTTCGGGCCCAGCGAGACTGGACTCAATCGGTGATGAACGACATGTACGTGAAGGTCGATCGAAACGACTATGTTCACGTCGTAGGTGATAGGGATATCCGCGCAAGCAACCAGACCGTCAACACAAGCGGGCAGTTTCGCGTCAATGCCGGTAACCAGGTTGTCATCGACGGGGGCGCCCACGCGACGATCCAGGCGGGCGGACACTGGATCAATATTGGCCCGGAAGGGATTTTCAGCAGTGTACCCATCGGGGTCGGCGGAGCGTTGATCCCGGCCATTGGCGCATCGAGCGCGCCTGTGCAAGGCGTGGCACTGAGCAGCGCGCAGATGTTCAACCTGAAAAGGGCTGCGCCGTTTTGCCAAATATGTTGCAAGGACGGTGTCTGTGCAGCCTGATTCCTTATCCCCTCACGCCTGGCTGGAGCAAAAACCGTTGCAACCGTCGGAACAACTGTTCGCGGTCTTCAGTAACGCCAGTGCCGCGGAACCGCTCAAAATCTGGCAGCGTACGTCCCCCGCAAAAATGCCGGGCTCTATCTGGGCTGAGACCGCCTATGCCGAATGGGAAGCGGTGATGCCCTTTGTCGGAATCGTCGCGGTGAACAGTGAGTTTCTGAACTGGGTAGCGACTACGGCGTCTCGTGACTGGGGCTGGTTGGCGGTTTCCTCGGCCAGTCAGGAGGTGTTGGTCGAACACCTGCGCAGCCTTACGCAAGTTTTGCTGCCCAATGGCAGTGCGGCGTTTTTCCGTTTCTGGGATGGCCGGTATGTGCTGCCGATGCTCCAGTGTGCCGAGGTTGAGGAGGCACAACTGCTGCCGGTGATCGGGCGGTGTTTGATCAATGGTCAGGCTGTCGAGATCGGTGGGCGCGAGCAGAGCACCAAGAAGGTTTTTCCGTGGTGGGAGGTGCCGGAATCCCTGTTGCAGCAGCTGGGTGATGAGGATGCCTCCACGCGGATCAGCAATTTGTTGCAGTGGTTGAGTGAAGAGCAGCCGGGCGTTTTCGAGGCGTTTTCGGAGCCTGTATTGCGCAGCAAGGTCGCGAGTTTTCTCACAGAGCCTGATTTGCCGTCCGTGCCGAAAGATGAGTTGTTGGCCTACTTGATGGAGGAAATGTACTAAATCCTGTGGCGGTGCGTTTAAGCGTGTAAGGCCGCTCAGCCGCGACCGCCTGACTTGCAGGCCGGTAAAAGGTAAACTTCCCGGCCTTCGCAGGAGCAACCATGAATTATCGTCACGCCTTCCATGCCGGCAATCACGCCGATGTGTTCAAACACCTGACCTTGACCCGCCTCATCGCCCTGATGTCGCGCAAGGAGCAGCCGTTTGCCTATCTCGATACGCACGCCGGCATTGGCCTGTATGACCTTCAGGGCGATCAGGCCAACCGTACCGGTGAGTACCTGGAAGGCATTGCACGTTTGTGGGATCAGCCGGATCTGCCGATCCTGACCGCTGATTACATGCAAGTGCTGCACGAGATGAACCCGGATGGCCAGTTGCGCTATTACCCCGGTTCGCCGGAATTGGCGCGACGCCTGACCCGCCCGCAGGACCGCGTGTTGCTCAACGAGAAGCACCCGGAAGATGGCGTGCTGCTCAAGGACAACATGGCGGGTGACCGTCGGGTGAAAGTTCACTTGGGCGAAGGCTGGCATGTGTCGCGGGCCTTGTTGCCGGTGCCGGAGAAGCGTGCGGTGATGTTGATTGACCCGCCGTTCGAAAAACTCGACGAGATGCAGCGCTGCGCGGCGTCGTTGAAAGAGGCGATTGGCCGGATGCGTCAAACCGTGGCGGCGATCTGGTACCCGGTGAAAGATCAGCGTGCATTGCGCCGCTTCTATCAGGACCTGGCCGGCACCGGTGCGCCGAAGTTGTTGCGCGTCGAATTGCTGGTACATCCATTGGACACGCCCAACAGCCTGAACGGTTCCGGTCTGGCGATTGCCAATCCGCCGTGGGGGCTGGAGGAAGAATTGCGTGAGTTGCTGCCGTGGCTGTCCGAGAAGCTTGGGCAGACCCAGGGTGGGTGGAAGATGGATTGGTTGATTGCCGAGAGTTGATCTGTTGCATGGTGGCGTCTGATCGGACGCCATCGCGGGCAAGCCCGCTCCCACAGGGTTTTATGTCGATCACTGCATTGTGGTCAGGCACTTGACTTGTGGGAGCGGGCTTGCCCGCGAAGCTTTTCAGGACCTGAAAATCAGATCGGGCAAGTCACGCCAGTGCCGCCAATCCCGCAGTAGCCTTCCGGGTTTTTGGCCAGATACTGCTGGTGATAAGCCTCGGCATAGTAGAAGGTCGGGGCTTCGTCGATATCGGTGGTGATGATGCCCTGGCCAGCCTTGGTCAGTTCGGCCTGGAACACCTGTGCGCTTTTCTTCGCCGCTTCCAGCTGGGCCGGGTTGGTGGCGTAGATCACCGAACGGTACTGGGTGCCGATATCATTGCCCTGGCGCATGCCCTGAGTCGGGTTGTGCAGTTCCCAGAACATCTTCAGCAGCTCTTCGTAACTGACTTTTTCCGGTTCGTAGACAACCAGCACCACTTCGCTGTGGCCGGTCAGGCCCGAGCAGACTTCTTCATACGTCGGGTTCGGCGTGTAACCGCCGGCGTAACCGACGGACGTGCTGAACACGCCTTCGCGCTGCCAGAAGCGACGTTCCGCGCCCCAGAAGCAGCCCAGGCCAAAAATGGCGAATTCCACATTGCCCGGGAATGGGCCCAGCAGCGGATTGCCGTTGACGAAGTGTTCATCCGGCACCTTGATCGGGGTTTCGCGACCAGGCAGAGCTTGTTCTTTGGTAGGGAGCACGTTTTTGTTCACCAGAATTTCCGAGCGCAGAACCATTATCAGTCCTCAGTCAGGGTAAATAGTCAGAGATGCAGTTTGCCCGAGTGTCGGGCCGCTGTCAGGCGCCAGGGCCGCGCGGGTAGCGTTTGAGCTTTTCGATCAGCTCGGCGCCCGGGATCGGCTGGTCGAACAGGTAGCCCTGACCAACGTCGCAACGGTGGCGACGCAGGAAAGATAACTGCGCGGCCGTTTCGATGCCCTCAGCCACGACCTTGAGTTTCAGGTTGTGGGCCATGGCGATCACTGCGGAGGTGATTTCCATGTCGTCCTGGTTATCCGGGATTTCGTGGATGAAGCTTCGATCGATCTTAATGATGTCGATGGGGAATTTTTTCAAGTAACTGAGCGACGAGTAACCGGTGCCGAAATCGTCCATGGCCAGGGTCAGGCCCAGGCGCTTGAGCTGGTCGAGTTGCAGGTGGGTGTCTTCGGTGGCTTCGAGCAGCAGGCCTTCGGTCAGCTCAAGTTCGAGCAGGTTCGCCGGCAGCGCTTCTTCCTTGAGGATGGTGGCGATGGACGCCACCAAATCCGGATCGGAAAACTGTTTGGGCGACAGGTTGATCGCTACCTGAAGATTGCCCAGCCCGGCTGCCGTCAGTTCTTTGCTCTTGCGGCAGGCCTGGCGGGCGATCCATTTGCCAATCGGAATGATCAGGCCGGTTTCTTCCGCGACGCTGATGAACTGGTCCGGCCGGATCATGCCTTTTTCCGGGTGGTCCCACCGCAGCAAGGCTTCCATGCCCAACAGGCGACCGCTGCGCAGGCAGAGCTTGGGTTGATAGAACACGTCCAGCTCGTTCTGGGTCAGGGCGCGGCGCAGGTTGTTTTCGACGAACAGTTTGTAACTGGCCTCGGCGTTCAGTGCTTCGGTGAACACCTGCACCTGATGTTTGCCGTTGGCCTTGGCCTTGTGCAGTGCCAGCCCGGCGTTGCGCATCAGGGTTTGCGGGTCGCGCCCGTGCAGTGGGGCGCAAGCCAGGCCCACGGAGCCGGTCACACTGATCAGCTGGTTGTCGACGAACATGGGCTTGTCGAGGGTCGCCAGCAGTTGGTTGGCGACCTGTTGGCCGGTGTGGAGGTCGGTATTGTCCAGCAGCACGGCAAATTCGTTACTGGCGAACCTCGCCAGGCTGCCGCTCGGGCTCAGGCTGTTGCGCAAGCGCCGGGCCAGGCTGATCAGCAGCTTGTCGCCGGTCTGATGACCGAGGCTGTCATTGATGCGCTTGAAGTTGTCGATGTCCACCAGCAACAGGCTGATCGGGGTATCGCTGTCTCGGGCGAAGCGTTCATCGAGGTTGCGGATGAATGCCGGACGGTTGCCGAGGTTGGTCAGGTTATCGGTATAGGCCAGGCGCTCGATGCGTTGCTGGGCGAGTTTGGTTTGGGTGATGTCTTCGTAAATGCCGATGTAATGGGTCAGTTCGCGGTTGTCGCCATAGACCTTGGAGATCGACAACTGGCCCCAGTAGGGTTCCAGGTTTTTGCGACGGCTCTTGAATTCACCCTGCCAGCTGTTGCTTTTGGCCAGTGCCGATGTCGCATCGAATAGCAGTTCGCTGAGGTTCTCCAGCGCCGGCAGTTCGGCCAGTCGCTGGCCATGGACTTCTTCGGTGCTGTACTGCGTGATGGCGGTGAAGCTCGGGTTGACGTACTCCACCACGCCGTCGCAATTGACCAGCAGGAAGGCGTTGGCGCTTTGCTCGACCGCGCGCTGGAACAGGTGCAGGGCGCTGGTGGCGGTGCGTCGGTTATGGTTGCTGATGACTTGGGCAAACTGGTCCGCCAGCTCACCGGCGAAGGCAATTTCATCCGACTGCCAGGCGCGGGTCGCGCCGGTTTGCTCAAGGCACAGCACGCCAACCACCTGGCCATCGACGCGGATGCTGGCGTCGAGCATTGCGTTGACATCACGCGGGCGCAGGCTTTCGGCCATTTCGCGGGTGCGAGGGTCGCGCATGGCGTTGTGGGCATCGATGGCGCGCCCAGTGTGCAGCGCGTCGAGGTAGTCGGGAAAACCGCTGGCGTCGATCGGCTGCGGCAACAGGTATTCCTGGTTGGCGCGGTGGAAAGCCGAAATCGGCATCAGCATCGAACCCTCGAGGTGCCACAGGCTGGCGCAGTCGATTTCGTAAATTTCGCAGGCACTGCGTGTGATCAGTTCGGCGGCTTCTTGCAGGGAATTGTTGCTGCTGTAGCGCTGGCGGGTCAGCAACAGGATCAGATCCTGCTGGGCACGCACCCGTTCCAGATGCTGCAATTGTTCCTGTTGCGCGCGCTGGTTGAGTTCCAGGGCGATTTGCAGGCGCGAGTTCTGGGTTTCCAGATCCAGCGCGGGCAACAAGGGGTCGTCTTCGAACAGGCCGTCGATGACCAGCAGGTAACCGCGCAACAGGTGTCGATTGTGCTGTTTGTAGCCTTCACCCAGTTCCAGCAGGTTCAGCGAGCCTGCGGCGGTGTGCAAGGTGTAGCGGATCAGGTAATGCGAGCCTTCGCTCAGTTGATGCTGGATCGCGTCATGCAGCTGATAACGCGCTTCCGGCTCCATCAGGCTGGCGTAGGGCGAGCCGACCAGAGCGCACAGCTCCACGGCCGGCAAGCCGAATTGTCGTTCGCAATTGGGATCGAGAAACAGCAGCGCCCAGCTTGGTTCATTCAGCCGTTCGAAACGCAGCATGCCGAGCCGCGAGGGCACAGGCAACTGCGTCACTACCTCGGCCACCATACGGCTGGCGGCATCGGGTTGGCTCTTCATAGGGAGGGAAACTCGCTTCGTATTTGCTGAACGCGCCGGGCTCTCGCCCTCTTTACTGTTGCCTGCGGCAAGGTTGCATCATTGCGACACCGACTGACAAGAGACATGAAGGCCAAGTGCTATAAGAATATGTCGGCAGGCGTGAAGATTTCTCCAGTTAAAAGCAAAAAGTCATTCTATTTGCTGATTTTCACCTCGGATTCAATTCAATCCGTGTTGATTGCAACAGATGCCCCTCCCGATCGTGATAGCGCACTTGAATCTGTTCCGCATCGACAATCAAGTGGGCGAAGTTGTCCTGGCTGATGACCTTGTTGGCGAGTTCATGTCGGTAATCACCGGCAGCCGTGCGAATCAGCGGTTGATCAAGAATGAAGGTGGAGTCTTTGGCGTAGGGCAGCAGTTTGCTGTTACACAGGGGGGACGAGACGATGGTGTGCACCTCGAAGTCCGGGTCCGCGCTGTGGGTCAGGCGGCTGGTCAGTGAGCCGTGGACGTCGCCGCAAATGAACACCACGTTCCTGATCCCGTGATGACGAATCGTCTCGAGTAATCGTAATCGTTGCTCGGGAAAGGCTTGCCAGGCGTCATTGGTGTTGCGTTTTCGATCGGGGTAGAACATGACGCTGGTGACCACGAATTTGACGCGGGCCGAACTGTGGATCAGCCAGTCGCACAGAGCTTGCTCCTGTTCCCTGTCAAGGATGCGTCGATCATCGGCCGCGAGTTGGCGCCGGGTGCGACTGTCGGTGACAAACCATTCGATATCGCCGTTGGTAAACTGATACCAATACCTTTTTAACGGGCAACTGAGCTGCCCGTCATCATTTAACTGATGAGCCGGGCTGTGACTGGCTTGATATAACTCATAGGCGGCGATGGCGTTTTTGTATAAAACCTCATCGCCTCTGACTTTATTGGCTGGCCAGTTATCTTCGATTTCATGATCGTCGAGGATCATGTAAGTCGGTGTGCCGGACATTAACTTCGTAATGTGCGGCTGAGAAAAGGCGACACGGTATTTGGCAAGTATTTCGTGGTATTCGCGATCCGGCGCAATGAAGTTCAAATCATCGATATAGACTTGGTCGCCTGTCATCAACAGGGCGCTGATGGGCGGTGAGCCATGCTTTGCCAGGTTTGAGATGGATGCGAAGATCCGATCGCCCAGATGCGGTGCCCATGGCACGCCGGCCGTCATGCTCAAATAGCGACAGGATCCGACGACATAGGCCCGCGGCGTTGTGACCTGGTTCGATTGCGTGCGAAAGCGATAGACGTCCCGAGGCCATTGCAATGGCAGTTCCCGCACGGTCTCCACGGTGTGCACCGGGCTCATCGGGCTGAACCAGCCAGCCTGATATTCGTATTCGGTATCCTCAACGAGATCATGGAGGACAATAACGTCGGACATGTCGCGCACGTCTGACAGTTGTTTGAAGGTGCCTTTATTCCAGTGTTCGTCACCGAATCGTCGATAACGAATGCCGGCAAATGCCAAAGCGTTTTTTTGCCATTCTCCACGTATGAAAATGCGAGTTCGATTAGTTGTAGTGTGGCCAATAATCGGCCCGACAGTTGGCTTGAACATATTCGAGTCCATTCGTTATTTAGTTGAATCAAGATGACGGCGTTGTTGATTGTTTTGCGCCGTCATGAATCAAGGCTAGTTATTGAACTCGAAAAAATATTGAGCCGAAATGGACTGGAGTTGTGGGCGACATCAGCCACAAATGTAGGAAGACTTCTATTGCTTAAAAACTTCAGGCAAAAAAAAGCCCCGCCAAACTGGCGGGGTTGAGGTACGAGCGTGGCGCTCGGAAAACATGAAACGCGACCGGCCCTCCGATGAAGGAGGGCCAGCCGGGGTTACAGCAGGATGGTGCGGATGTCCGCCAGCAGATCGCTCAGACGCTTGGTGAAGCGTGCAGCAGCGGCGCCGTTGATCACACGGTGATCGTAGGACAGCGACAGTGGCAGCATCAGTTTCGGCTGGAAGGCTTTGCCGTCCCAGACTGGCTGGATGGTGGCCTTGGAAACACCAAGGATCGCCACTTCCGGCGCGTTGACGATCGGCGTGAAGCCGGTGCCGCCAATGTGGCCGAGGCTGGAAATGGTGAAGCAGGCGCCTTGCATCTCGTCCGACGAGAGCTTCTTGGTCCGGGCTTTTTCAGCCAGGGAAGCGGCCTCGGCGGCCAGTTGCAGCAGGCTCTTCTGGTCGACGTTCTTGATGACCGGTACCAGCAGGCCATCCGGGGTGTCGACGGCGAAGCCGATGTTCACGTATTTCTTGCGGATGATCGCCTTGCCGCTTGGTGCCAGCGAACTGTTGAAGTCCGGCAGTTCCTTGAGCAGGTGCGCGCAGGACTTGAGCAGCAGCGGCAGGATGGTCAGCTTGACGCCGGCCTTCTCTGCAACGGCTTTCTGGGCGTTGCGGAACGCTTCCAGCTCGGTGATATCCGCCGAGTCGAATTGCGTCACGTGCGGCACGTTCAGCCAGCTGCGGTGCAGGTTGGCGGCGCCGACCTGCATCAGGCGGGTCATCGGCACTTCTTCGATTTCACCGAAGCGGCTGAAGTCCACGACCGGAATCGGCGGGATGCCCGCGCCACCGGTTGCGCCGGCAGCAGCGGCCGGTGCTTCCTTGACCTTCTGCATCATGGCCTTGACGTAAACCTGCACGTCTTCCTTCAGGATGCGACCGTGCGGACCGCTGGCGCCAACAGCGCTCAGCTCGACGCCGAACTCACGGGCCAGTTGGCGCACGGCAGGACCTGCGTGGACCTTGGCGCCAGGCTTGGCCGTTGCGGCAGCAGGAGCAGCAGCCGGAGCCGGTGCAGCAGCGGCCGGTGCGGCGGCTGGAGCTGGAGCGCTCGGGGCCACAGCGGCAGGTGCCGGGGCAGCGGCCGGAGCAGCGCCTTTGACTTTCAGCTTCAGGATCAGGTCGCCAGTACCGACTTCGTCGTCCAGCTTGACGGAAACGCTTTCCACCACGCCAGCGGCTGGCGATGGGATTTCCATGCTCGCCTTGTCGGATTCCAGGGTGATCAGCGACTGGTCGGCTTCAACGCTGTCGCCAGCCTTGACCAGCACTTCGATGATCTTGGCCTTGCCCGCCGAACCGATGTCCGGAACGTGGATGTCCTGAACGCTGTCGGCTACCGGAGCAGCCGGGGCCGCAGCGGCTGGCGCCGGAGCAGCGGCGGCAGGTGCGGCAGCCTGAGCTGGCGCGGCCGCAGCCGGTGCAGCAGCACCCGCCACTTCCAGATCCAGGATCAGGTCGCCAGTGCCGACTTCGTCGTTGAGCTTGACGCTGATGGCCTTGACCACGCCAGCGGCAGGCGAAGGGATTTCCATGCTCGCCTTGTCGGATTCCAGGGTGATCAGCGACTGATCAGCCTCGACGGTGTCGCCGACCTTGACCTGGATCTCGATGATCTGGGCCTTGCCCGACGAACCGATATCCGGCACGTGCACTTGCTGAACCGAAGCGGCAGCCGGCGCAGCAGCAGGAGCAGCCGGTGCTGGAGCAGCGGCCGGTTTTTCTTCGGCTTTGGCAGCGGGCGCGGCAGCCGCCGGTGCCGCAGCAGCGGCACCTTCGACTTCCAGCTCAAGCAGTTCGTCGCCTTCTTTCAGGCGGTCGCCCAGCTTCACTTTCAGGCTCTTGATGATACCGGCCTTCGGCGCAGGCACTTCCATGCTCGCCTTGTCCGATTCCAGTGTCAGGATGCTCTGATCGGCTTCGATACGGTCGCCGACCTTCACAAACAGTTCAATTACTTCACCTTCACCGCTGCCGATGTCAGGTACGCGAATGAGTTCGCTCACAGAATCTCTCCTCAGCAGTCCAGTGGGTTGCGTTTTTCCGGGTCGATCCCGAACTTGGCGATGGCTTCAGACACCACCTTGGGTTCGATATCGCCACGGTCAGCCAATGCTTCCAGGGCTGCCAACACCACGAAATGACGGTCGACTTCGAAGAAATGACGCAGTTTCTTGCGGCTGTCGCTACGGCCGAAACCGTCGGTGCCCAGGACTTTGAATTCCTTGGACGGTACCCACTGACGGATCTGCTCGGCGAACAGTTTCATGTAGTCGGTAGAGGCAATGACCGGACCCTTGCGGCCGTTCAGGCACTCTTCAACATAGCTCAGCTTAGGCTTCTGGCCCGGGTGCAGACGGTTGGTGCGCTCAACGGCCAGGCCGTCGCGACGCAGTTCGTTGAAGCTGGTAACGCTCCACACGTCGGCGCCAACGTTGAACTGTTCACGCAGGATCTTCGCCGCTTCACGGACTTCACGCAGGATGGTGCCGGAGCCCATCAGCTGAACGTGGTGCGCCGCTTCGCGGGTGTCTTCCTCGAGCAGGTACATGCCTTTCTTGATGCCTTCTTCGGCACCGGCCGGCATGGCTGGCTGCTGGTACGACTCGTTCATCACGGTGATGTAGTAGAAGACGTCCTGTTGCTCTTCGGTCATCTTCTTCATGCCGTCCTGAATGATCACCGCCAGCTCGTAGCCGTAGGTTGGATCATAGGTGCGGCAGTTCGGGATGGTGGCAGCCAGCAGGTGGCTGTGACCGTCTTCGTGTTGCAGGCCTTCACCGTTGAGGGTGGTACGGCCGGCGGTACCGCCGATCAGGAAGCCACGGGTACGGCTGTCGCCAGCGGCCCAGGCCAGGTCGCCGATGCGCTGGAAGCCGAACATCGAGTAGAAGATGTAGAACGGCAGCATTGGCTGGTTGTGGCTGGAGTACGAAGTACCGGCCGCAATGAAGGAGCTCATGGCGCCCGCTTCGTTGATGCCTTCTTCGAGGATCTGGCCCTTCTTGTCTTCCTTGTAGAACATCACCTGGTCTTTATCGACTGGCTCGTAGAGCTGGCCGACGGACGAGTAGATGCCCAACTGACGGAACATGCCTTCCATACCGAAGGTACGGGCTTCGTCCGGGATGATCGGAACGATGCGCGGGCCGATTTCCTTGTCCTTGACCAGTTGCGCGAGGATTCGCACGAAAGCCATGGTGGTGGAAATTTCACGGTCGCCGGTGCCGTCGAGGATAGCCTTGAGGGTATCGAGTGGCGGCGTCGGGATGTTGAAGCTCTGCGCGCGGCGCTGTGGCACGAAACCACCCAGTGCTGCGCGACGCTCGCTCAGGTAGCGGGCTTCGGCGCTGTTCGGCTCCGGCTTGAAGAACGGCAGGTTTTCCAGCTCTTCGTCCTTGACCGGGATGTCGAAGCGGTCGCGGAACAACTTCAGGCTGTCGACGTCGACTTTCTTGGTGTTGTGCGCGGTGTTTTTCGCTTCGCCGGCACCGGTGCCATAACCCTTGATGGTCTTGGCCAGGATGACAGTCGGTTGTTCTTTGTGGTTGACCGCTTCGTGGTACGCCGCGTAGACCTTGTACGGGTCGTGGCCGCCACGGTTGAGTTTCCAGATCTCGTCGTCGGACAGGTCTGCAACCATCGCCTTGAGTTCTGGCGTGTTGAAGAAGTGCTCACGTACAAACGCGCCGTCTTTGGCTTTGTAGTTCTGGTACTCGCCGTCGATGACTTCGTCCATGCGGCGTTGCAGGATGCCGTCGACGTCCTTGGCCAGCAGTGGGTCCCAGAAACGGCCCCAGATGACTTTGGTCACGTTCCACTGAGCACCGCGGAACACGCCTTCGAGTTCCTGGATGATCTTGCCGTTGCCGCGAACCGGGCCGTCGAGGCGCTGCAGGTTGCAGTTGATGACGAAGATCAGGTTGTCGAGTTTCTCGCGGCCAGCCAGCGAGATCGCGCCCAGGGATTCCGGCTCGTCGCACTCGCCGTCGCCCAGGAAGCACCAGACTTTCTGTTTGCCAGGCTGAATGAAACCGCGGGCTTCCAGGTACTTCATGAAGCGCGCCTGGTAGATCGCCTGGATCGGGCCCAGACCCATGGATACGGTCGGGAACTGCCAGAAGTCAGGCATCAGCCAAGGGTGCGGATAGGACGACAGGCCCGTTCCGTCGACTTCCTGGCGGAAGTTGTTCATCTGGTCTTCGGTGATGCGGCCTTCCATGAACGCACGGGCGTAGACGCCTGGCGAGGTGTGGCCCTGGAAGTAGATCAGGTCGCCGCCGTGTTCGTCGGTCGGGGCCTGGAAGAAGTAGTTGAAGCCGATGTCATACAGGGTCGCGCTGGAAGCGAAGCTGGAGATGTGACCACCCAGGTCAGAATCTTTCAGGTTCGTACGCATTACCATGGCCATCGCGTTCCAGCGTACCAGCGAGCGAATGCGGCGTTCCATGAACAGGTCGCCAGGCATGCGTGCTTCGTGGGTAACAGGGATGGTGTTGCGGTAAGGCGTGGTGATGGCGTAAGGCAACTGCGAGCCGCTGCGGGTCGCGAGTTCGCCCATACGGGTCATCAGATAGTGAGCACGGTCTTCGCCTTCTTTGTCGAGAACCGATTCCAGGGCGTCCAGCCATTCCTGGGTTTCGACGGGATCGAGGTCTTGCATGGCTTGCTCCAGGGCGGAAAGGCTACCAGAATCGGTTGCCTGAGTTAGCGACTGGCCTTGTGGGCAGACGTTATGAATTCTTGGATTGCCGATAGGTTGTTCCGGCGGTGTGTAGTTTTACTACAAATCATCCGGCATTTCAGCCTTACTAATGTATATACGAGTAGTAAAACTACAGATGAGCGGCTTGTGGCCCCCGGCTGCGTTGTGAGAATAATCGTTAAGGTTGGTCTTTTACCAACCCGAAAAGGTGAAAGTTTGATGTTGGCTGCCAAAAATGAAGAGATTACAGCTATTTCTAACTTTTGTTCGACAGTCCTCCAGGTAGTGCATTCCTGTAAATCACTACATTCGGCCCAATACACGCCGATCAAGGATAGACCATGAGCCTTCCTTCGCTTGCCGAACTGCCCTCCATCCTGCTGCCGTTTGTCACCCGCGCCGAACAGTCGTTCCGTGCCGCCGTTGCTGCCCTGGATGATGACCATGGCTTGTCCGCCTGGACCCCGGAGCGCTGGGCACAATTTGCCCGGGTGACGGCCGCCAGCGACTTCGTGACCGAGCAAAGCGTGCGCGATCCGGTGATGTTGCTGGAGCTGGTGCGATCCGGCGAACTGGACCGCGCCTTTGCTCCCGGTGAGTTGTGTGCGCAGATTGCGGCGGTGGCGACCATTGCCGAAACCGATGATTTGCTGGGCCGCGCCTTGCGTCGTCAGCGTGCCCGGCACCAGGTGCGCATCATCTGGCGTGACCTGACCCGCCAGGCCGATCTGATCCAGACTTGCCGCGACCTGTCGGACATGGCCGATGCGAGCATCGATCAGGCCTATCAGTGGTTGTACGCGCGGCATTGCCAGCAGTTCGGCGTGCCTACGGGGCGCCGCAGCGGCGAACCGCAACAGATGGTCATTCTCGGCATGGGCAAGCTGGGCGCGGTGGAGCTCAATCTGTCGTCGGACATCGACCTGATTTTCGCCTACCCCGAGGGCGGCGAAACGGTCGGTGCGAAACGCCCGTTGGATAACCAGGAGTTTTTCATCCGTCTCGGCCAGCGCCTGATCAAGGCGCTGGACCCGATGACCGTCGACGGATTCGTGTTCCGGGTCGACATGCGTCTGCGCCCCTATGGATCGTCGGGTGCGTTGGTCCTGAGTTTCAATGCGCTGGAGCAGTACTACCAGGACCAGGGCCGCGACTGGGAGCGCTACGCGATGATCAAGTCGCGGGTGGTCGCTGGCGATCAAGTGGCCGGCGCGCAACTGCAAGAGATGCTGCGGCCGTTCGTTTATCGACGTTATCTGGACTTCTCCGCCATCGAGGCGTTGCGGACCATGAAGCAGCTGATCCAGCAGGAAGTTCGGCGCAAGGGCATGGCCGACAACATCAAGCTCGGCTCGGGCGGCATTCGCGAGGTGGAGTTTATCGCCCAGGCCTTCCAGCTGATTCACGGCGGTCGCGACCTGAGCCTGCAACAACGTCCGCTGTTAAAGGTGTTGAGCACGCTGGAAGGGCAGGGCTATCTGCCGCCGGCGGTGGTCAGCGAGCTCCGTGAAGGTTACGAATTCCTGCGTTACACCGAACATGCGATCCAGACGATTGCCGATCGTCAGACCCAGATGTTGCCAGATGGCGCTCAGGATCAGGCGCGTATTGCATTCATGCTGGGTTTCGCCGATTGGTCGGCCTTTCATGAGCAGTTGATGTACTGGCGCGGGCGCGTGGCCTGGCACTTCGGTCAGGTGATCGCCGATCCCGACGAGGAGCAGGGCGCCGAGAGCGAAGTGGTGGTTGGCGGTGAGTGGCTGCCGTTGTGGGAAGAAGCCCAGGATGAAGAAGCTGCCTGCCGTCAGTTGCAGGAAGGCGGTTTCACCGATGCCCCCAAGGCGTTGAAAGCGCTGGCCAGCCTGCGCGGCAGTCCGCAGTTGCGTGCCATGCAGCGTCTGGGGCGCGAGCGTCTCGATGCCTTTATTCCGCGTTTGCTGGCCCAGGCGGTGGAGCACGCCAATCCGGATCTGGTGCTGGAGCGGGTGCTGCCACTGGTGGAAGCCGTGGCGCGTCGATCTGCGTACCTGGTGTTGCTGACCGAAAACCCCGGCGCGCTGCGACGCTTGCTGACCTTGTGCGCGGCCAGCCCATGGATCGCCGAACAGATCACGCGTTTTCCGTTGTTGCTTGACGAATTGCTCAATGAAGGCCGGTTGTTCAAGCCGCCCCTGGCCCCGGAACTGGCCGCCGAATTGCGCGAGCGCCTGACGCGGATTCCCGAGGACGACCTTGAGCAGCAAATGGAAGCCTTGCGCCATTTCAAGCTGGCGCACCGCTTGCGGGTAGCGGCCTCGGAAATCGCCGGCAGCCTGCCGCTGATGAAAGTCAGCGATTACCTGACCTGGCTGGCCGAGGCCATTCTGGAGCAAGTGCTTGCCCTGGCCTGGCGCCAGACCGTGGCCAAGTACGGTACGCCGCTGCGCACCGACGGCACCTTGTGCGATCCCGGCTTCATTATTGTCGGTTATGGGAAAGTCGGTGGCCTGGAGCTGGGGCATGGCTCAGACCTGGATCTGGTGTTCATCCATGATGGCGACCCGCAGGCGGAAACCGATGGGCCTAAACCTATCGATGGCGCGCAATTCTTCACCCGGCTCGGGCAGCGGATCATTCATTTGCTGACGGCCCAGACCAACTCCGGTCAGCTCTATGAAGTGGACATGCGCCTGCGGCCGTCGGGAGCGTCGGGGTTGCTGGTGAGTTCACTGGGGGCGTTTGCCCGTTATCAGGAGAACGAAGCCTGGACCTGGGAGCACCAGGCGCTGGTTCGGGCACGAGTGTTAGTGGGCAGCGAGGATGTTGGCCGGGCTTTCGAGCAGGTGCGTGCGGGGATTCTGGGCAAGGCGCGGGATTTGCCGACCTTGCGCCAGGAAGTGAGTGAGATGCGTGCCAAGATGCGCGATAACCTCGGCAGCAAGAGCACCGCGGCCGGCACCGGGGCGAATGCCTTCGAGGCCACGGCGCCATTCGATCTCAAGCAAGACGCCGGAGGTATCGTCGATATTGAATTTATGGTGCAATACGCGGCCCTGGCGTGGTCCGAATCACACCCGCCATTGCTGCGCTGGACTGACAATATCCGCATTCTGGAAGAGCTGGAACGCGAAGGGCTGATGCCCGCCGAAGATGCCAGCCTGTTGCGTGAAGCCTACAAAGCTTACCGCTCCGCCGCCCATCGGCAGGCCTTGCAGAAGGACGCCGGGGTGATACCAGGCGACCAATTCGCGGACGAGCGGCGACAGGTCATGCGAATCTGGCGTGAGCTGGGGCTAAGCTGAAACGCGCCAGTTCAAGCGATAAGATACAAATGTGGGAGCGAGCCTGCTCGCGAAGGCGAAGTGTCAGCCAGCATGAATGTTGGAAGTAATGGCCCCTTCGCGAGCAGGCTCGCTCCCACAATGGATTTGTGGTGATTTGTAGATTCAGGCAATACGAACAAACCATGTTGGAGCGAGCTTGCTCGCGATAGTGGAGTGACGATCGACAGAAATGTTGAAGGTGATGACCCATCGCGAGCATGCACGCCCCTACAGAGATTCTCGAGGCGGGGAGGCGTATGCCTCCCCGGTTCGTTTATGGAAACCACATGAAAATTCTGATCGTTGGGCCCAGTTGGGTCGGTGACATGGTGATGGCGCAGACACTGTTTCAGTGCCTCAAGCAGCGCCACCCGCAATGCGAGATCGACGTGCTGGCACCGGAGTGGAGCCGGCCGATTCTTGAGCGCATGCCCGAAGTACGCCAGGCCTTGAGCTTCCCGCTCGGCCACGGCGCACTGGAGCTGGCGACGCGTCGGCGCATCGGCAAATCCCTGGCCGGCCAATACGACCAGGCAATCCTCTTGCCCAATTCCCTGAAATCGGCGCTGGTGCCGTTTTTTGCCAGCATTCCCAAGCGCACCGGTTGGCGTGGCGAGTTTCGCTATGGCCTGCTCAACGATGTGCGCACGCTGGACAAAGAACGTTATCCGCTGATGATCGAGCGCTTCATGGCATTGGCGTACGAGCCTGGCTTCGAAATGCCCAAACCGTATCCGCGACCGAGCTTGCAGATCGATCCGGTGACCCGAGAGGCGGCACTTGCCAAGTTCGGACTGGTCCTCGATCGTCCGGTGCTGGCGCTCTGCCCCGGCGCTGAATTCGGCGAATCCAAGCGCTGGCCGTCGGAGCACTACGCCAAGGTCGCCGAAGCGAAGATTCGTGAAGGTTGGCAAGTCTGGTTGTTCGGTTCGAAAAACGACCATGCCGTGGGCGAAGACATCCGTTCGCGGCTGATTCCCGGCTTGCGTGAAGAGTCGGTGAACCTCAGTGGCGGCACCTCGCTGGCCGAGGCGATTGATTTGATGTCGTGTGCCGATTCGGTGGTGTCCAACGATTCCGGCCTGATGCATGTCGCCGCCGCGCTTAACCGCCCGCTGGTGGCGGTTTATGGCTCAACGTCGCCGGGCTTCACGCCGCCGCTGGCCGAGCATGTGGAGATCGTGCGCCTGGGCATCGAGTGCAGCCCATGCTTCGACCGCACGTGCCGTTTCGGTCATTACAACTGCCTGCGCCAGCTGATGCCGCAAGCGGTGAACGAAGCCTTGCAGCGTTTGCAGGGCACTGTGGTCGAGGTCAAATAGTTTGCGGGTACTGCTGATCAAGACTTCATCGCTGGGCGACGTGATTCATGCGTTGCCGGCGCTGACCGACGCGGCGCGGGCGATTCCCGGCATCACCTTCGACTGGGTGGTGGAAGAAGGCTTCGCCGAAATCCCCACCTGGCACCCGGCGGTAGGCAAGGTGATTCCGGTGGCGATCCGTCGCTGGCGCAAGAACATCTGGCAAACCATCAAGAGCGGCGAGTGGAAGCGCTTCAAGCAAAGCCTTCGCGCCACGAAATATGACCTGGTCATCGATGCCCAGGGCCTGCTGAAAAGTGCGCTGCTGACCCGCTATGTCAAAGCCCCGGTTGCCGGGCTCGACAAAGACTCTGCCCGCGAACCGATTGCCTCACGCTTCTATTCCCGACGCCTTGCCGTGGCCCGTGGGCAACATGCGGTGGAACGGGTGCGCCAGCTGTTCGCCGTGGCCCTGGGGTATGACTTGCCCAAAGGCTTGGGCGACTATGGTCTGAACGTCGAGCGCCTGGTGGAGTTGCCGCGCAAGAATCCGTACGTGTTGTTCCTGCACGGCACCACTTGGGACACCAAGCACTGGCCCGAAGCCTACTGGCGCGAGCTGGCCGAGCGGGTCGGTTATCTGGGTGTCGGGGTGAAACTGCCCTGGGGCAATGCCATCGAGAAGGCCCGGGCCGAGCGCATCGCCAAGGACATGAAACACGTCGAGGTGCTGCCGAAATTGAATCTGGCCGGTGTCGGCAAAGTGCTGGCTGGCGCACAGGCCTGCGTGGCGGTGGACACCGGCCTCGGGCACCTGGCCGCCGCGCTGGACGTGCCAACCCTGTCGCTGTTCGGCCCGACCAATCCCGGCCTGACCGGCGCCTACGGCAAATCGCAGATTCATCTGGCCAGCGACTTCCCTTGCGCGCCGTGCCTGCAAAAGAAATGCACCTATCAACCGACGGCCGAAGATGCCCGTCTGTTCGACCTGAAGCGCGAGTGGCCTTTGTGCTTCACGCGCCTGAATCCCGAGCGTGTCGCGACTCGACTGAGCACGTTGTTACTGGCTGAGGAGCTGCGCTGATGCAATTGGCATTTGTCCTGTACAAGTATTTTCCCTTCGGTGGCTTGCAGCGCGACTTCATGCGCATTGCCCTGGAGTGCCAGAAGCGCGGCCACCAGATTCGCGTGTACACGTTGATCTGGGAGGGCGACGTGCCACCGGGTTTTGAAGTGTTGGTGGCGCCGGTCAAGGCGTTCTTTAACCATCGGCGCAACGAAAAGCTCAGCGAGTGGATGGAAGCGGATCTGGCCAAGCGTCCTGTCGACCGTTTGATCGGTTTCAACAAAATGCCTGGCCTGGACGTGTACTACGCCGCCGACGGCTGTTTCGAGGACAAGGCGCAGAACCTGCGCAACTCGCTGTACCGCCGCTGGGGTCGCTACCGCCATTTCGCCGAGTACGAGCGCGCGGTGTTCGCCAGGGATGCCAAGACCGAAGTACTGATGATTTCCGAAGTGCAGCAGCCGCTGTTCATCAAGCATTACGACACGCCGCTCGAACGCTTCCATCTGTTGCCGCCGGGTATCTCCCAGGACCGTCGTGCACCTGCTAATGCCGCCGAAATCCGGGCTGAATTCCGCCGCGAGTTCAACTTGAAAGACGATGATCTGCTGCTGGTTCAGATCGGCTCCGGCTTCAAGACCAAGGGCGTGGATCGCAGCCTCAAGGCACTGGCCGCGTTACATGCGGAATTAAAGGCACGTACCCGCCTGTTTGTAATTGGCCAGGATGACCCCAAATTATTCCAGATGCAGAGCGCCGCATTGGGGCTTGGCGACAACGTGACGTTCCTCAAGGGCCGCAGCGATATTCCGCGCTTCCTGTTGGGGGCCGATCTGTTGATCCACCCGGCGTACAACGAAAACACCGGCACCGTGCTGCTTGAAGCGCTGGTGGCCGGGTTACCTGTGCTGGTGAGTGCGGTCTGTGGTTATGCCCATTACATAGCGGAGGCCGATGCCGGCCTGGTGTTGGACGAACCCTTTGACCAGGCGCAACTGACGCAGTACCTGACCGGCATGTTGAACGACGCTCAAGCGCGGGCGGCCTGGAGCCGCAACGGTCTGGCCTTCGCCGAGACGGCCGACCTCTACAGCATGCCGCAGCACGCGGCCGATGTGATTCTGGCGGAGCACGCTTAAATGAAGGTGATGTTGGCTGAACCGTTCAAGAGCCTCTGGGCCGGTCGCGACCCGTTCGCCGAGGTCGAAGGGCTCAAGGGCGAGGTGTACCGCGAACTTGAAGCTCGCCGCACCCTGCGCACCGAGGTGAATGGCGACGGATTTTTCGTGAAAATCCACCGCGGCATCGGCTGGGGCGAGATCTTCAAGAATCTGCTGACGGCCAAGTTGCCGGTCCTCGGCGCTGGCCAGGAGTGGAAGGCCATCCAGCGCCTGCAGGAAGTCGGTGTGCCGACCATGACCGCCGTCGCGTATGGCGAGAAAGGCAGCAACCCGGCGGACCAGCATTCGTTCATCGTCACCCAGGAGCTGGCACCGACCGTCAGCCTCGAAGACTTCAGCATCAATTGGGTCAAGCAGCCGCCCGAGCCAAAACTCAAGCGGGCACTGATCGCTGAAGTGGCGCGTATGACCGGCATGATGCACCGCGCTGGGGTCAACCACCGCGACTGCTATATCTGCCACTTCCTGCTGCACACCGACAAGCCGGTGACCGCCGACGACTTCAAGCTCTCGGTGATCGACTTGCACCGTGCCCAGACCCGCCCGGCCATCACCCAGCGCTGGCGCAACAAGGATCTGGCGGCGTTGTATTTTTCGGCCCTGGACATCGGTCTGACTCGCCGCGACAAACTGCGCTTTCTCAAAGGTTACTTCCAGCAGCCGCTGCGGCAGATTCTCAGTGAAGAAGCCGGGCTGCTGAGCTGGCTCGAAGGCAAGGCCAATAAACTCTACGACCGCAAACAGCGATACGGGGACGCGCTCTGATGGCGGGTTGGACACTGGAACCGGCTTACAGCGATCTGGTCGAAGACTTCGGCAGTCTTGACGCTGTATTTGCGCTTCAGGGCGAGCGCCTGACCCACGACCCGCTGTCGGAAGTCATTCGCGTTCAGCGCAATGGTGTCAACTATTACGTCAAGCGCTACGTGGGCGCCGGCAAGGGCTTGCGTCGTTACATCGGCAAGCCACGGGTGAAAATGGAGTGGCAAAACCTCAAGCGCTTCGCCAAATGGGGCATTCCTACCGCCGAAGTGGTGGCCTGGGGCCTGGAGCGTCGAGGGGCGGCCTATGCTCGCGGGGCGATGATCACCCGTGAATTGCCGCATACCGAAGATTTGTCGGCCTTGGCCGAGCGGCACGACCCGAAGCTGACGGACCGCGCCTGGGTCGACAAGGTCAGCCGTCAGTTGGCCAGCCACACCCGGACCATGCACGAGCACCGTTTTACCCATAACGATTTGAAGTGGCGCAACCTGCTGATCGACGATCAGGCCAAATTGTTCCTGATCGACTGCCCCAACGGTGATTTCTGGAGCGGATTCTGGCTCAAGTACCGCATCACCAAGGACCTGGCGTGTCTGGACAAGGTCGCCAAGTATCAATTGTCGGCCACCCAGCGCCTGCGCTTTTACCTGCAATACCGCCAAAGGACCCGCCTTACGGCCGCTGACAAAAAACGGATCCGGCACGTGGTGAGATTTTTCGAGGGGCGCGAATGACTGATTTTCTGGCCGCTGAAGACCGCGCGCTGCTTGAGCGACACGGCCTTGGCACGTTCGACGCGCTCTGGGCCCGTCAGCTCGATGCCGTGGACGAGCCCAACACCCTTCGCGGTGGCTGGAGCAGCGTGTTTCGACTGGATCTGGAAGGTCGTGGCTTCTACCTCAAGCGCCAGAGCAACTACCAGATGCGTACCTTGCACGCCCCCTTTGGCGAGCCGAGTTTTGCCCGGGAGTTTCGCAATATCAGCCGCTATGAAGCGCTTGGCATTCCGGCGCTGAAAGCTGCATTTTTCGGTGAGCGCAAGGTCGACGGCGAAGTCCGGGCGATTTTGCTGACCCGTGCCCTGGATGGTTGCGACGATCTGGATTCGTTGTTGCAGCGCTGGTCGGACCTGAGCGAAGCGCAACACACCGCGATTCTGCAGGCCTGCGGAAAACTGGCGCAGCGTCTGCACGGCAAGCGACAGGTACATGGCTGCTTTTATCCCAAGCACATTTTTCTGTGCGCCACCGGCGATGGCTATCAGGCTCAACTGATCGACCTGGAAAAGACCCGGCCTTTGCTTTTCGGTCAGCGCGACCGGGTCAAGGATCTGGAGCCACTGTTGCGTCGTGCGCCTGAATGGAGCGAGACGCAGCTGCGCATTTTGTTGGCCGCCTACCTGGATCAGCCGCAGGACAGTTCGTTGATCGACAGCTGGCTCGATCGCTTGACCTCGCGGCGCAGCTACAAGGAGAAGCGCTGATGCGTTTATCCGAACTGAAGAACGCAGGTCGTAGTCCGACATTGCCGTTGAGCTTTTCGCTGGCCGATGCCGCAGGCCCGGCCGATTTACAGTTGCTGAGCCTGTTGCGGGTGCTGCCCGGGCAGCGTTATGTCGGTGCCGGTGTCTGGCGGGGTCGCCCGGTGCTGGCCAAATTGCTGGTTGGCAGCAAGGCGGCGCGACATTTCAAGCGCGAGCTGGACGGCGTGCGCCTCCTTGCGGCGCAAGGCTTGACCACGCCATTGCTGCTGGCCGATGGGCTCAAGGACGGCGAGGGCGGCTGGCTGCTGTTCGAGTTTCTGGAAGGCGCTGCAAGCCTGGGCGATGACTGGAAGCAGGTCGAACACTTGCCGGCGTTGGCCGATGAGCAAGTGGCGGTTCTGGCCGAAGCCTTGGGCGCGATCGGTCAGATGCACCGCAAAGGCTTGTGGCAGGAAGACCTGCACCTGGACAACCTGCTGCGCCAAGGCAGTCGACTGTATTTGATCGATGGCGCCGGCATCTGTGCCGAAACGCCTGGCCAGCCACTGTCGCGGCAAAAAGTCCTGGAAAACCTCGGGGTGTTTTTCGCTCAATTGCCCAAGGCGCTGGAGCCGTTCACCGAAGAGTTGCTGGTGTACTACCTGCTGAGCAATGGCGAGCATGCCTTGCCCATGGAAGCGTTGCAGAAGCAGATCGACAAGGTACGCAGCTGGCGGCTCAAGGACTTCCTGGTCAAGGTCGGCCGCGAGTGCACGCTGTTCAGCGTCCAGCGCGGCGCGTTCGGTCTGCGGGCCATTCGTCGCGAGGAAGAAGCGGCGATGCTGCCGGTGTTGGCGCAGGCCGACGCCTTGCTCGATCAGGGCCACCTGTACAAGACCGGTGGCGCGGCCAGCGTCGGCAAGGTCGAGGTGGACGGTCGTACGCTGGTGATCAAGCGCTACAACATCAAGGGTTTTGCCCACTGGCTCAAACGCTTCTGGCGCCCGAGCCGGGCCTGGCACTCCTGGCGTGAAGGCAATCGCCTGGCATTCCTCGGCATTGCCACGCCCAAACCCTTGGCGTTGCTGGAGAAGCGTTTCCTCTGGTTGCGCAGTCGGGCTTATCTGATTACCGAGCATTTGCCGGGGCCGGACATCATCGAACGTTTTGCGCCGTACGTAGAAAGCGGCAATGCGCCAGAAGCCGAATTGCTGGCACTGGATCACCTGTTCGCAGAACTGATTCACGAGCGAATCAGCCATGGCGATTTCAAGGGGCACAATCTGTTCTGGCAGGATGATCGCTGGGCGTTGATCGATCTGGATTCGATGTGCCAGCACCACTCTCCGGGCAGCTTTGCCCCGGCCTATAAGCGGGATCGGGCGCGGTTCATGCGCAACTGGCCGGAGAGCAGTGCGCTGTACCAGGTCATTGATCAGCGTCTGCCCAAAGACATTTCCAGCGCTGCCTGAATCGTTTTCGCGAGCAGGCTCGCTCCCTCATGGGATTTATTTCGCGCACATATTTTGTGAGCGAGCGCCGTCTTCTGTGGGGGGGGGCGAGCTTGCTCGCGAAGAGGCCGGAACAGTCGATCGAGTGAAAGAGACAAGATCTTGTGATCCGTCCTACACGATCTTGGGAAGCCATGAACTGTGGCCTGAATGATCGCAATGCTAGTTTGCCTGACGTTCTCGGAGGGCAGACTTTGACAATCAGAATGGCCGTCGCATCAGGGGTAATCTCGCTGGCTTTGATCGGCTGCGGGACCGTCGCAACCGTGTTGCAGGACGATGCCGATGCCGCTCAGGGGCTTCGCCGGCAAAAAACCTACTGTCAGTCCATCCCTCGGGTCTACAGCGGCCTGGCCTACGATTTTTGTGTATTGAACGCGCCGCCGGATCCCACGGGAATTCTCGTGCCACTCGTTTTGCTGGACCTGGCCCTGTCTGGCGCACTGGATACCGTGGTCTTGCCGTACACGGTTTATCGGCAGGGAGCGGATGGCAATATCCGTATTTACTGGCGGTCTGCGCGAGGATAAACAGGCCCGCATCAACGCCGTGCGCGCTTGCCGCTTGCAGCTAGAGGCTTGAAGCTGCTTTTAAGCTATAATCCCGCCCTTTAGCTGCCTCGCGCTCCTTGCGAAGGCACATCATTTTTTGAGGCGCCACTGCGCCTGCATGCAGACTAAAGAGGCTAGACCCCTGTGGCATTGACGATTCTTGGCCTGTCCGGCGCCCTTAGCCATGATCCTTCCGCAGCCTTGTACATCGACGGCAAGCTGGTCGCGGCAGCTGAAGAAGAGCGCTTCGTACGCGATAAACATGCAAAGAACCGCATGCCCTACGAATCGGCGAAGTTCTGCCTGGAACAGGCCGGTATCAAACCTTCCGACGTTGACGTGGTAGCGATTCCTTTCGCTCCGATCAGCCTGTTCGGCAAGGCTCGCTGGCAGTACGCCAAGCGTTACTGGTACGCCCCGGACCGTGCACTCGACGCGATCCTGATGGGCAACCGTCGCTACAAGCGCTATCGCAACAAGATCGTCTGGTGCCTGGAACAACTGGGTTTTGATCCTAAGAAGATCAAGATCGAACCGGTCGAACATCACTTGGCCCATGCCTCCAGCGCTTATCACTGCTCCGGTTTCAAAGAGAAAACCGCGATCCTCGGGATCGACGGCAAGGGTGAGTACGCCACGACCTTCTTCGGTTATGGCGTAAACGGCAAGATCCACAAGATCAAGGAATTTTTCGACCCGGACTCCCTCGGCGGCCTGTACGGCGCGATCACCGAGTTCCTCGGTTTCGATATGCTCGACGGTGAGTTCAAGGTCATGGGCATGGCGCCGTACGGCGACGCCAGCAAATACGATTTCTCACGCCTGGCTTCGTTCGAAAACGGCGAACTGGTGATCAACACCGATTACGCCAACGTCATCGGCCTGCGTCGCTACAAAGAGAAGGGCAAGGGTTACTACTTCTCGCCGAAGCTGATCGAGTGGCTGGGTCCAAAGCGCGAAGGCGACATCGCCGACGAGCCTTACATCCACTACGCCGCCAGCATTCAAGCGCTGTTCGAAAAAATTGCGCTGCAGATGATCGATTACTACCTGGGCGACGTGCTCAAGGAAACCGGCAAACTGGCCTATGCCGGTGGCTGTGCGTTGAACGTCAAGCTGAACCAGAAAATCATCGCTCGCGATGACGTCAAAGAGCTGTTCGTACAGCCTGCATCCGGCGACGCCGGCACTGCGGTCGGTGCTGCGGCCTATGTGTCCCACGCCCGTGGCGTACCGGTCGAGAAGATGGAACACGTCTACCTCGGCCCGTCGTACAGCAACGAAGACGTGATCGCGGCCTGTGCCCGTCACGAGAACAAGCCAACGTGGCGCAAGCTCGACAACATGCCGGAGCAGATCGCCAAGATCATGGTCGATGGTAACCCGGTAGCCTGGTTCCAGGGCCGCATGGAATTCGGTCCGCGCGCGCTGGGCGGTCGTTCGATCATCGGTTGCCCGAGCGTGGCCGGTGTGGCTGACCGCATCAACCACCAGATCAAGTTCCGCGAGCGCTGGAGGCCTTTCTGCCCGTCGATGCTCGACACCGTCGCGCCACAGATGATCAAGATCGATCACCCGGCCCCCTTCATGACGTTCACCTTCGAAGTGGCTGAAGAGTGGAAAACCCGCGTGCCGGAAGTCGTTCACGAAGACGGCACGTCCCGCGCCCAGGTGCTCAAGCGCGAATACAACCCGCGCTACTACGACATGATGAAGGCACTGGAAGTCCTGACCGGAAACGGCGTGTCGCTGAACACCTCGCTCAACCGTCGTGGTGAGCCGATGATCTGCTCGCCGACGGACGCCCTGAACATGTTCTTCGGTTCCGACCTACAGTATCTGATCATGGAAGACATCCTGGTGGTCAAAGAGGGTGCCAACGCTTATGACACGCTCGGCTGAACGCCATGTGCTGCAGTTCTGTCACGGCTATGACGGGCCGTTCCTGGACTGTGCCCGGCAGTACGCCAGCCTGTTCGCGGGGACCGGTTATCGAGTGACCACGGTGTTTTTGACCGGGGTCGCCGATGCCGAAGTCGCCGCGCAATGCGCTAGCGATGAAGTGCTGTTCATGGAGTACAGCTCCAAGGCCATTCGTGGCCTGAAACTGGGTGCCATTGGCGATCTGCGCAAGATCGCCGCCTCGCGCAATTTCAGTTTCTGCATCGCTAATCGCTCCAAACCCATCTACATCGCCTTGCTGGCCACCTCGCTACCGGTGATTGGCGTGCACCATGCGTTTGACGATTACAAGCGCGCCACCCGCAAACTGTTCGCGAATATCTTCCGCAAGCGCCTGAGTTTGCTCGGCGTGTCCGATGCCGTACGCGACGACATACGCCGCTGTTTGCCAAAATGGCCGGCTTCGCGGATTCAGACGCTGTACAACCGTATTGACGTCGATAGCTTGCAGGCTTCGCAGGTGTCGGTTCGTGAGGCTCGGGAAACCCTTGGCCTGGCGGAGGATGCCTGGATTGTCGGCAACGTCGGGCGGCTGCATCCGGACAAGGATCAGGCCACGCTGCTGGATGGATTTTCCGCGGCGTTGCCGGGGTTGCCGGCCAATAGCCAGCTGGTGATTCTCGGTAGCGGTCGCCTGGAGCAGGATCTCAAGGCGCAGGCTCGCGAACTGGGCATTGGCGACCGTGTGTTGTTTCTCGGTCAGGTGCCCGAAGCGCGGCGTTTTTTCCGTGCCTTCGACGTGTTTGCGCTGAGCTCCGATCACGAACCGTTTGGCATGGTGTTGCTCGAAGCCATGGCGGCGGGTGTGCCGTTGCTCGCTACCGCGTGTGGCGGGGCGAAGGAAGTGGTCGAAGGCGTTGGCATATTGTTCCCGCTGGGCGATGCCGAACACTTGGCTCAAGGGTTGCAACATCTGGCCGCGATGGACGCTCAGCAACGTCACCAATGTGCCGAGCTGATGCTCGACCGCTTGCGCGAACGTTTCTCCGACCGCGCGGTGCGTGATGCTTTCTGGCATTTGCCACACGTTATCGAACTGGCACCGAGGGGCTGATGCTCAACCGATTTCAAGGCTGGCGCGAACGTGGCTGGTCGGTAGCCGATGCCTCGACTTATGCCGATGCCTGGCAGCGTTATGGTGGCAGCGTCGCGACCCATCCGATGGTGGTCGAGCGGTTGGCGCAGTTGGCCGATATTCCGGTGCGTTACCTGGCCTGGGAGCAAAATGGCGAAGTCAAAGCGGCGATCCCGACCTGGGGCCGCGACCTCGCCTTGTCCAAGGACGTGCTCAAGCGCCGTGGCAAGAAGGGCCTCTACGATCTTGGCAACGCCGAGATCATCTTGCCGGCCGCAGACGATGCCCAGGCCCCCTTGCGCCATCGCGGTCGTTATTTGTCGGCGCTGAATGAACGCCGTTTCACCGGCATCAAATTGCAGGCCGAACAACTGGCCATGGCGCGCGCACCTGAAGACTTGTCCAAGAAATTTCGCTACAACCAGCGCCGCGAACTGCGGTTGCTGGAAGAAGCGGGTGGCGTGGTGCGACCGGTATCCGAGTTCTCCAGTGCTGAGTTGGCGGCAATTTACTGCGATCTGTTCCAGCGTCGCTGGGGGTTCCCGGCCACAGGTGCCGAGCGCATGGCCGAGGTCATCGAACTGTTGCGTGAGTTGCTGATCGGCTCAGTGATTTTCCTCAACGATGCGCCGATTGCCATTCAACTGGTATACCGGGTCGAAACACCGCGCTGGATCAGTGTCGAGTACATCAACGGTGGCGTCGATCCCGAAACCCGTGAATTCAGCCCCGGCAGCGTACTGAGCTTTCTCAACACCCAAAGCGCCTGGGAACATGCTCGGGCGCTGGACAAACCCTTGCGTTTCTCCTTCGGTCGCGCCGACCGTGAATACAAGGACCGCTGGTGCAATCCCGTTCCGGTCTTCACCGTATGAGGCAACCCATGAGTCGCAAGCAGCAATTGCTCAAGCGCCATCGGCGCAACAAACGAATCGGCCTGTTTATCGCGCTGGTGGTGCTGATTGGTATTGGCGTGATGGTGTCGTGGTGGATGCGCCTGGTGCTCGCGATACTGACTTGGGTTGCCCACGAAGCCTGGTTTGCCGACCATCTGTTCTACTCGCCCAAAGGCGATTACAAGTACAAATTCCCGCCCTACACCCCGCAACCCAAGGTTCATCTGAGCGGCGATCGCTTGCGTCTGGATGAGGGTGTCATGCTGGTTGACGACGCGACGCTGGTGTTGGCGTTGCAGATCAAAAGCACGTGGTTGGGGCGCTTCCTCGATCCGGTGGTCGAGTTGTCCGGGGGCGATAACCCGGATCGACAAACCTTCGAGCGTGGCGTGAACGGTCTGCGGTACCTCAACCTGAGTGGTCAGGCAGAGGTGCTGTCGCGAGGCGAGTTGCGTCTGCGTGGGCGTTTTTGCCGACTGCTCGGCGAGCCCGTGCTGTGGGCATTCGAGCATCCGGATTACAGTCGTCAGAGGGTGATGGTGATTGCACCGCATGCCGACGACGCGGAACTGGCTGCATTCGGGCTATACAGCAGTGCCAGTCAAAGCTGGATCGTGACCCTGACCGCCGGTGAGATCGAAGCCGAGCATTATCAGCAGATGGGACTTGCAGGTGTCGAGGCGTCGCGTTTGAAGGGTTCGCTTCGTGCCTGGGACAGTATCAGCGTGCCGTTGTGGGGCGGCGTTCCTCAGGAGCGTTGCATCCAACTGGGTTATTTCTGTCTGCAATTGCCTACGATGCAGGGTGCACCGGACGAAGCCGTGGCGTCCCGCGAGGCCCAGCTTGACGATACCCGGTATTTCCGCAAGTTCAATCCATTTGCCCTGGGCAGTGACGCCGATGGAGTGCCGTCCTGGAACAATCTGCTGGCCGATCTGCGTGAGCTGATCGATCGCATTCAGCCCCAGGTTATCGTTTTGCCCCATCCGCACTTCGATCCGCATCCGGACCATCTATGCTCCCAGCAGGCGGTGATGCAGGCGCTGACGGGCACAGCCTGGCAACCCGAAATCCTGCTGCATTACGCCAATCACTTGCACGATAACGATCGCTGGCCAATGGGCGATGCAGGGACGGGTGTCGCGCTGCCACCGCAGTTCGATGCGGTTGAGCCCTTGCGGCCCTGGACGCCTTCTCTGTCGACTGAAGTGCAGTGGCGCAAGGCAATGTCATTGGGCATGATGCACGACCTTCAGCCGCGGCTTCCCCTCAAGCGCCTGGTTCGTCGGGGAATTCAACGTTTTCTCGCCGCCAGGCGCTGGCCGGCTTTTGGTCAAAATGAGTTCTTCCGTAAAACAGTGCGACGCCACGAATTGTTCTGGGTCCAAGAGTTGACTGGCAAGAGAGAGCCCAATTGAAAGTTCTGTTTCTGGTGCAGAAAGAGCAGCGAGCGATCCTCGATCGGCTGTATGACGGAATCGCCGAACAGTGCGACTGCGATAAGCGTGAGCTGACCAGTGCCGAGCAGGACGACTTGCGAGGGTATTTCCGCAAGCATGTCGATGTGACCCGTTACGACCGGATCGTGTTCTTCCTGCGCTTCAAAAAAGAAATCAGACAGGTGCGGTTCATACAGACGCTGCCCAATCTGGTTATTCTGGAGCACGATGCCTATCAGAATTACATCCCGTGCAAATACACCGGAAAATTCAGTGCTCATTACCGAAAATTACCGTGGGCGCGGGTGATCAGCTCGGGCTATATCGTCAGCCAGCGTTTGCGTGACGAGGGATTTGACGCCCATTTCGTGCCCAAGGGCTACGACCAGGCTCTGTTGCAAAACCGTCAGCGTGAACGTGACATCGAGCTGGGTTTTGTCGGCAGTCTCAACAGCGTGGCGTATGCCGGGCGCAAGGCCATGCTTGAATCCGTGGCTGAAGTCGAAAACCTGCTGGTCACGCGCACCAAGTCGGGCGAGGAATACTGTGAAACGCTGAGCCGGATCCGTTATTTCGTCAGTGCCGACGTCGGCATGGGCGAGTACATGATCAAGAATTTCGAGGCCATGGCCTGCGGTTGTGTGCTGTTTGCGTACGATCAAGGAGAAGAAGAGAATCGCGCCCTGGGCTTTGTCGACATGCACAACATTGTGCTCTATCGAACGCGCGACGAGCTTCGGGAAAAACTGGCCGTGTTACGTGAGTCACCGCAGATGACCGAGGCCATTTCCCTGGCCGGTCAAGCGCTGGTAGAGCAACGTTACACCTTCCGTGCGGTGGGGCATGCGATTGTCGAGGCGATGCAGGCGCCGTTGCGCGAACGGGCTCCACTGAGCTGGAAGGAAAAACTACGCATGTCGCTGGGGCTGTGAAGCCGGGCGATTCAACAATCAAGGGTGCGGTGTAAATACATGCTGTTCAGCGAGACTAGCGATATTTCGGTTGTCATCACCAGTTGCGGTCGCTTCGATTTGTTGAAGCGAACCCTCGAAACGTTTGACCGGTTCAATACGGCTCCCATTCGTAAAGTGTTCATTACCGAGGACTCCGGCGACCGTGCCGTAGAGGCCTGTATTCCGGAACACTGGAGGGCGCATACCCAGTTCTTCATCAACAACCCGCGCCTGGGTCAGTTGAAGTCCATCGATGCCGCCTATGCTCAGGTGGAGACGTCGTGGATTTTCCACTGCGAAGACGACTGGGATTTCTATCGTGAAGGATTTATCGAAGAGTCCCAGTACCTGCTGGAGGAAGATCCGCAGGCGCTTCAGGTGTGGCTGCGCAGCTTCAATCACGACCTGTTGGTTCACAGTCCGTATGTATTCCTGAACGAGCGCAAAGTCAGCCACGGCATTCCATTTTATGTGCTGGGCTCGCAAAAGGCTGACTGGCAGGGCTTTTCCTTTAATCCGGGGCTACGGCGTCGTGCGGACTATCTGGCCCATGCGCCGTATTCCGCCTTTTCCGGAGAGAAAGACCTGTCGCGTCTGTACGCCGCGCAAAACCGCTATGCGTTGATTCTGGAGAACGACGCGGTATTGCACACCGGCTTCGGTGAGCACGTGGTGGTTCCGCAGGAGCGTGTGAACAAGCTGCGACGTAAACGTCTCGATCGGCTCAAACTGATCGCGGCCCTTGTTTTTGGTCTTGTAGCAGGTTGGGTACTCCATGGCATCTAGCGGCGTGAAGCCAGGAAAGATCACCGTCACGTCGTATTTCGGAATAGTACTCTGTCTGTTCTTGCTGAGCTTTGTGGTGGGCTGGTCCTCGAAGTGGACCAATAATCTGTTCTACGGCCTGATGGTGGTGCCGGGTTTAGTGTTCCTGATCAAGGAGAGAGGTGCAGGCTTATTCAGGCAACCGCTGGCGTTGGCTTGGCTGGTGTTCATCCTGTGGTTTCTGGTGCCGGCAGCCATAGCCGGGCAGATGCAGTTTTTCAAGCACGTGTTCTACGTGATGATGTTCATCATGGTCGTAGGTGCATTCGGTGATCCCCGGTTTTTCCGCAGCCCTGGGTTTGTCCGTGCGCAGTTCTGGGTCCTGGCGTTGTATATCTTCTGTTGTGCCCTCTACAGCTGGGCCACCAATGAATATGCAATCGGCAGCCGGGTGGCGCTGTTGCCGGCACGCTTGCAGAACGTCATCTATGCCAGTATCTGGCTGCTGTGCGCGCTGGCGCTGGCATTGCCATTCTGGGTGAGGGAGCGTCGCTGGATCGAGGGTGCGCTGGCCATCGTGTTTTCCATCTTCGCGGTGACCTTTGTGCTGCAAACGCGTACTGCGCTTGTCGGGGTCGCATTCCTGTTGGGCGTGTGGCTGCTTTACGGGCTCTACCACAGGCCGCGGCTGGTTGGCAGTGTGGTGACGATCAGTCTGGTGGCGGTCGGCCTCCTGTACCTGATCGTGCATGACGAGGCCTGGTTCCAGTCACTCTGGACCCGAGGTGATTCGTATCGCATCGAACTTTTTCACATCATGGTCGGCGAGTGGCGGAACTGCGGCTGGATGCTGGGCTGCGGCGTTTATTTCCACACCGATCAGTTGCTGGAAGGCTGGATGCCGATTCAGCATCCGCACAACATCTATGTGGCGCTGGGGTTGTATAGCGGTGCGGTGGCACTGGTGTTGTTCATCGGGCTGATGGCAGCCACGCTTTGGCAGGCCTGGCGGCTGCGTGACGCTTGGGGAATGTACCTGGCGTGTGCATTGGTCATGTTGAACTTCGATGGCAGCCTGCTGATCGGCAACCCTGACGAGTTGTGGCCGCTGGTGCTGTTGCCGGGGGCAATGATTCTCGGGCGAGTGCTCAAGGCGCAACGTATCGCGCTGGCATGAACCTGACCTTCGCCTCCTCCCCGGAGGCGAAGGTGGCCAGATCATTTTTGCAGGGCGCTGTTCAGTTCTTCCCGAGAACAGATGCTCTGGGTCTGGCCGTAGTGCTGCATGAAGACTTCTCCACGCTTGTCGAGCAACCATTGCCGATCCTGCGGATAGCGCACCATATGCTTGAAATTGCGCAGCCGCAGTGTCTTGCGTAGCGGGCGGCGATACACCCGCAGGTCGGCAATGTCGATCAAGCCCAGTTGGTGTTCAGGTGTGAGCACGATGTTGCCCAGGTGAGCCGAGCGAAAATAGATCCCGCGCTCATGCAAGGTGGCCATGAAAACCCCAAGCTGACCACGCAGCGGATCGGCATCGTCCTGAACATCCAGCAGTTGGCGCAGGGTTTGACCGGGTAGCGGATCGTAGTGCACGGCATCACGCTCAATACTCGGTATGCGGTAGACCTGGCGGATCGACGGGCAGGGGATCTGTCGCTCACGCAGCGCATCGCAATTGTCGGCAAACCGTTTGGCGTAGGGATACCAGGCCGCCGATGTCAGCAGGCGCTTGCGACGGAACAGCTTGAGAATCGAGCCATCTGTCAGGCGCAAGACCTTATCCCCCGAACCATCCGCTTCAAGGACTTGTGCTCCCTCGCGCAGGGCAAGGTATCGGGTGTGATCAAGCGCTTGCATCAATACTCCGGGGGTCGACGCCATGAGGCATGGATAGCCGGCCATGTTACCGCAGCTCAGCGACTAAAATGGCCTGTGTTACACTCGCGGGCTCTTTTCTCATACAACGGGTTCTCATGACTAGCCCTGATTCGCCTGCGCCGTCGAGCTTGAAGATTTACTTGCGCCTGCTGTCGTATGTGCGTCCGTACTGGGGCATGTTTGCGCTCAGTATCGTTGGCTTCGTGATTTTCGCCTCGACGCAGCCGATGCTGGCCGGCATTCTCAAATATTTCGTCGATGGCTTGAGCAACCCTGAAGCGGTGCTCTTCCCCAATGTGCCCTATTTGAAAGACTTGCAGCTGCTGATGGCCGTGCCATTGCTGATCATTCTGATCGCTGCGTGGCAGGGGCTCGGTTCGTTTCTTGGCAACTACTACCTGGCGAAGGTTTCGCTGGGGCTGGTCCATGACCTGCGAGTCGAGCTGTTCAACAAGTTGCTGGTGCTGCCCAATCGCTATTTCGACACCCATAACTCCGGCCACCTGATTTCGCGAATCACTTTTAACGTGACCATGGTGACCGGTGCAGCAACGGACGCTATCAAGGTGGTGATCCGTGAAGGCCTGACGGTTGTGTTCCTGTTTGCCTATCTGTTGTGGATGAACTGGAAGCTGACTCTGGTGATGCTGGCGATCTTGCCACTCATTGCGCTCATGGTGAGTAGCACCAGCAAGAAATTCCGCAAGCAGAGCAAGAAAATCCAGGTGGCCATGGGGGATGTGACCCATGTGGCTTCCGAGACCATCCAGGGCTATCGCGTGGTACGCAGCTTCGGCGGTGAGAGCTATGAAGAGCGCCGCTTTGCTGCCGCAAGCCAAGGCAACACCGACAAGCAATTACGCATGACCAAGACCGGTGCGGTCTATACACCAATGCTGCAATTGGTGATCTACACCGCCATGGCGGTGTTGATGTTCCTGGTGCTGTTCCTGCGCGGTGATGCCACGGCAGGTGATCTGGTGGCCTACATTACTGCTGCGGGTTTGCTGCCCAAGCCGATCCGTCAGTTGTCGGAAGTCAGCTCGACGATCCAGAAAGGCGTTGCCGGTGCCGAAAGCATTTTCGAACAACTGGACGTTGAACCTGAAGTCGATAACGGTACCGTCGAACGTGATCGCATCAAAGGTCACCTGGAAGTGCGCAACCTCAGCTTCACTTACCCTGGAACCGATCGTGAAGTGCTGAAAAACATCAGCTTCACGGCGGCGCCTGGGCAAATGATTGCCCTGGTGGGGCGCTCCGGCAGTGGCAAGTCGACCCTGGCCAGCCTGATTCCGCGCTTCTATCATCACGACATCGGTGAAATCCTGCTTGATGACGTCGAAATCGAAGACTATCGGTTGCGCAACCTGCGTCGGCACGTGGCGCAAGTCACCCAGCATGTGACCTTGTTCAACGATTCCATCGCCAACAACATTGCCTACGGTGATCTGGCTGGCGCTCCTCGAGCCGATATCGAAAAAGCCGCCGCCGATGCCTATGCGATGGACTTTATTTCGCAAATGCCCGAAGGCCTGGATACCCAGGTCGGTGAAAATGGCGTGCTGCTGTCCGGTGGTCAGCGACAGCGCCTGGCGATTGCCCGGGCTCTTTTGAAGAATGCGCCGCTGCTGATCCTCGACGAAGCGACATCGGCACTCGATACCGAGTCCGAGCGTCACATTCAGGCGGCGCTTGATCAGGTCATGAAGGGGCGTACGACATTGGTCATTGCTCACCGCTTGTCGACCATCGAAAAGGCCGACCTGATTCTCGTGATGGATCAGGGCCAGATCGTCGAGCGCGGCACTCACGCACAATTGCTGGCGCAGAATGGCTACTACTCGCGCCTGCATGCGATGGGCCTGGACGCTCCGGCCGAAGACATCGCCTGATCCCGGCGACAGGGTGGGCTCGACTCACCCTGTCGTACTCCCGGCGCGTGCAATGCGCCCGGTGATTTGTATCCAGATCCATACACGTCTTGACCAAACCTGAATAAATCCTGGCAGCGCGCTTGTTAAGGTTCCTGAACGAATTTTGACTTCAATCGTAAGGGCCATCCCTTTCGCGCGGGTGCTGCAATGTTGCAACGATATCTCTGGAAGCTGTTGCCCAAGACGCAACGGCATTTCTTGCTGGGCCGGCTGTCGGTGGTGGATCGTCAGGTGGTGAACAAGTCGATGTCGGCGAGTTCGCGTTACCCCCGGCCCTTCGCGCAGCATGCCTGCCTGTTCATCCATGTGCCCAAATGCGCCGGCAGCAGCATCTGTGCCGCGCTGTTCGATGGCTGGAGTCCGGGGCACCTGCCGTTGTACTGGTACGAAGAACAATTTCCCGAACAGTTTGCCAGCAGCTTCAAGTTTGCCTTTGTCCGCGATCCTCTGGAGAGGGCGTATTCGGCCTACGCTTTTCTGCGGGGAAACGCCTTGAGCCAGCGCGATCAGCCTGCGCAAAAACTGGTGAATCAGTACCGTGATTTCGATGATTTTGTTGCGCGTTGGTTGCATCCGGAAACGATCCAGCGGCAGGTGCATTTCGCCGCACAAACCGATTTTCTGACGGACTCTTTCGGGCACCTGGCTCTGGATTTCATCGGCTATCAGGAGCATCTGGAACGGGACTTCGGATTGGTTTGCGAGCGGTTGGGGCACGGGTCGCCGTTGCCCCGCATCAATAGTTCGGACCATAGAAGTCCACAGTCTGTCCGGGATTTCTGTTCGACGCGCACCCGTCGTCTGGTTCGTCGCGTGTACCAGCGTGATTACGAGTTGCTCGGTTATGAATGAAATGCTGCCGCTACCGGCCCTCCGGATCAGTCCCCATGCGTTATCGCTGTCGAGCGTCGATCGTGCCGCGCTCAAGTCGCAACGGCCGCGTTGCCTTTGGCTGACGGGGTTGTCCGGAGCGGGTAAATCGACCCTGGCAAATGCCCTGGAGGTGCAGCTCAATCAACGTGGGCTGCACACCTTTGTGCTCGATGGCGACAACCTGCGTGCGGGTCTTTGCCGTGATCTGGGAATGGGCGCCGACTGTCGACGGGAAAACATCCGGCGCATGGCGGAGGTGGCGCGACTGATGGTGGAGGCCGGACTGATTGTCATTGTGGCGGCCATCTCGCCATTCCGAGCCGAGCGTGAGGCGGCGCGCAGGCTGTTTGCCGAGGGGGATTTCATTGAAGTGTATGTGAGCACACCGCTTGCGGTTTGCGCACAGCGCGACCCCAAAGGTTTGTACCTGGCGGCCAGGCAAGGACGTATCAAGGATTTCACCGGCGTCGATAGCCCGTACGAAGCACCGCTGCACCCAGAGTGCGAGATTGATACACAGGTGCCGGATATGTCGCGGGCATGCCTGCGCTTGATGGAGTTTGTGCTCAAAAAATGATCAGAAAGCCACTCTGTATCATCCCGTTGCAGCGGTCACACAAGCTGGTGCCTGCCCTGTGTTAATATCGCGCCCCTGTTCATTTTGTATGTGGGTTGCTCCATGAAGTTGTCCATGCCGCGATTCGATCAAGCCCCTGTCTTGGTGGTCGGCGATGTCATGCTCGACCGTTACTGGCATGGTGGTACCTCACGGATTTCCCCTGAGGCGCCTGTACCGGTCGTCAAGGTCGATCACATCGAGGACCGCCCCGGCGGTGCCGCCAACGTTGCGTTGAACATTGCCGCCCTTGGCGCGCCAGCCTCGCTGGTCGGTGTCACCGGCGACGATGAAGCCGCCGATAGCCTGGCCAACAGCCTCAAGGGTGCCGGTGTGCGGGCGTTGTTCCAGCGCGTTGCGCACCAGCCGACCATCGTCAAGCTGCGGGTCATGAGCCGGCACCAGCAATTGCTGCGTATCGACTTCGAAGAACCGTTCGCCACTGACGCGATGGCGTTGTCAGTCCAGGTCGACGAATTGCTCGAAGGCATCAAGGTGCTGGTGCTGTCCGACTACGGCAAAGGCGCGCTGAAAAACCACCAGGTATTGATCCAGGCCGCCCGTGCCCGTGGCATTCCGGTACTGGCCGATCCCAAGGGCAAGGACTTCTCGATCTACCGCGGTGCGAGCCTGATCACGCCGAACCTCAGCGAATTCGAAACCATCGTCGGAGGTTGTGCCGATGAGCACGAATTGGTGAGCAAGGGCGCACAGTTGATGCACGACCTGGAACTCGGCGCCTTGCTGGTGACCCGCGGCGAGCACGGCATGACGCTGCTGCGCCCGGATCATCCGGCACTGCACCTGCCGGCCCGTGCCCGTGAAGTGTTCGATGTGACCGGTGCTGGCGACACGGTGATTTCCACCCTGGCGGCAGCGATTGCCGCGGGTGAAGAACTGCCTCACGCGGTAGGCCTCGCCAACCTGGCGGCGGGTATCGTGGTCGGCAAACTCGGTACGGCGGCCATCAGTGCGCCGGAATTGCGCCGCGCCATTCAGCGTGAAGAGGGATCGGAGCGCGGCGTGCTGGGGCTGGAGCAGTTGCTGCTGGCCGTCGACGATGCCCGGGCACACAACGAGAAAATCGTCTTCACCAATGGTTGCTTCGACATCCTGCATGCCGGCCATGTGACGTACCTTGAACAAGCGCGGGCCCAAGGCGATCGCTTGATCGTTGCGGTCAATGACGATGCGTCGGTCAGCCGCCTGAAAGGGCCGGGTCGGCCGATCAACAGTGTCGACCGGCGCATGGCCGTGCTGGCAGGTCTGGGTGCGGTGGACTGGGTGATCAGCTTCCCTGAAGGCACGCCGGAAAACCTGCTGCGCGAGGTCAAGCCGGATGTGCTGGTCAAGGGTGGGGACTATGGGATCGACCAGGTGGTCGGTGCGGACATCGTGACCGCTTACGGCGGGACGGTGAAAGTGCTGGGACTGGTGGAAAACAGTTCAACGACTGCGATCGTCGAGAAGATCCGCAAGTCCGAATAAGGCCTGTAGGAGCGAGCTCGGCTCCGGGCGGCGCTCCGACGATGGTCGACAACGATAACGCGGGGAACCTGATGCCCCGCGACGTTCTCGGGCTCATCGCGAGCAGACCTCGCTCCTACAGTGACTGCGATCTTTTGCGTTATGAGCTGACTTTTTTACGCGGCACCATTTTCTTCAGCAGAAGCTTCGCCTTTCCGCGCAACAGCGCCAGACCCGAATCCTTCCCGGAGGGGTTCAAGCCCTGCTGCCGAACCCAATCCTTCCAGCGAATCCGCTCATCCTTCACCAGCCAGCCTTCCTGTCGGGCAAAGCTTTCGGCCAGGTACAGCCCCCGCGTGCTCGCCGGGTACAGTTGATCTTTCTTCAACGTGTAGAGCTCGGCCAGAGGATGGCCGTCCTGCAAGGGCATCAGATACAGATCGGGGCGCTTGCGGTCCAGCCGGGCCACCAGTTGGTCGCCTTCCAGTCGCTCGTCGACGTGGAACAGGCTCAGGGATTTGGCTTCCTTGGGCACGTCCAGGCGCAAGTCGTAGATCAACTGCAGCGACGCTGTCGGCAAGTGCACATAGGCCCGTGGTCGCTCGATCAGCTGCAGATTGGCGCAACGTACCGGCCGCGCCGAGCCCGACAATGGCGACAGGCGAAAAGGCATGGCTTCGCGGTAATGCAAGGCCGAAGAGTAGGGTGCAGGCAGCCAGGTGTCGTTGAAGCGCCCACCGAGCCAACCTTCCGGCGTTTCCAGCAGGCACTCCTCGGCAATCTCCTGAATCGCCGTGTGCAGCGGCAGGTTCAGTTCATGGGCCGGCACGTAACCGGAGATCAGCTTGAGGACCACATCGCCACGGTCCTGCCGGCGTTGCCGCACCAACACCCAGTAATCGCGATTCTGCCAGTGCAGTGTCAAGCGCACCGACACCCCGAGGTTGGCCAGTTCAAGGGCAAACCGCTCAGTGTTGGCGACCGTGACCGGGCGGCGACGTTGCAGGATCTGGGAGAAATTGAGCGGCCTCCCGACGCTCTGATAACTCAGGCCTTCGGGAGTCGCTTCGACGAATAACGGCAGGGTCTTGAAGTTGCTCGGGTTCTTTCTTATGAGCGTACGCGGCATGTCGGCTCCTGCTTAAGGCCGCGTGAGGCGGCATCAGTTGCTACGTAGGACCTGGGCAACGGTCGCGACGTTGTGGGCGAGGTGCAGCGGATTAATGGTCCCGACAATAGCACTGGCAACACCCGGATGTTCGAACAGCAGCTCGAAACTGGCGCGCACCGGATCCACCCCTGGACTCAGGCACACGTGACCGCTGGCGAGGGCTTTTTTAACCAGAATGGCTTTGCCGTGAGCAGCAGCATAGTCAATCACGGGCTTTTCGGTCTGTTCATTCAGATTGTAGGTGACCATCGCGCAGTCGCCTTGCTCCAGCGCCTTCAATCCGCCCTCGACGGTTTTTCCGGAAAAACCGAATCCGCGAATCTTGCCTTCGGCCTTGAGCGCGGCGAGGGTTGCATAGACTTCGCACTCGTTGAGGATCGCCAGGTCGTTGCCATCGGAATGCACCAGCACCAGATCGATGAAATCGGTTTCCAGGCGTTGCAGGCTGCGTTCCACTGACAGCCGGGTGTGCGCCGCCGTGAAATCGTGGCGGGACTGACCATCGGTAAACTCTTCGCCGACCTTGCTGACAATCACCCAATCCTGACGCTGACCGCGCAGCAACGGGCCGAGGCGTTCTTCGCTGCGACCATAGGCCGGTGCGGTATCGATCAGGTTGATGCCCAGGTCGCGCGTGAGCTTGAGCAGTCTGCGTGCGTCGTCGTCATCGGGGATCTGGAAGCCGTTGGGGTATTTCACCCCTTGATCGCGGCCAAGCTTTACCGTGCCCAGGCCCAAGGGCGATACCAGCAGGCCGGTGCTGCCCAGGGGGCGATGCAGGTCGTGCAAGGTTGGTTGGCTCATGGCAGCAGTTGCTCCCAGGCCGGGACGCCCATCGGTGGTTTTGGCAGGGGTGGCAGCGGGGTTGCCGGGCCCGGTTGAATGCCATCGCGCTCAAGGCTTGCGATGACCCGGTCGGCAAAGTCCGGTGCCAGTGCCAGTTTGGTTGGCCAGCCCACCAGCAACCGACCTTCCTCGGCGAGAAACGCATTGTCAGGGCGGGTCAGCCCCGATTGCAGCGGCTCGGCGCGATCCACGCGCAAGGTGGCCCATTGCGCGGTGCTCAGGTCGATCCAGGGCAGCAACTGCCCGAGTTCTTTTTGCGCGGTGGCGATTTGCTCGGCGGGCTCACGGGCCACGCCGTCGGTTTCGGCGATATCGCCGCCCAGATACCAGACCCACTGGCCATCGGCAGCCGGGTGGGTGGTCACGGTAATGCGCGGTTTGGTGCCGCCACCCAGGCAGTGGGCGTACAGCGGTTTGAGGCCCGGGCCCTTGGCGATGATCATATGCAATGGACGGCGTTGCATGGCCGGCTGGCTCAGGCCCAGCGCTTCGAGCAGCGCTGCTGTCCCGGCGCCGGCGCTCAAGACAATGCGTTGGGCGCGGATTTCGCGTTCGTCCACCTTCAGGCCGACCAGTACGCCGCCTTCCAGCAGCGGTTCGATGTGCTGACCGGAGAGCAAGCCGTCACCCGCCAGGTCGGCCAGGCGCTGAATCAGGCTCGGCACGTCGATCACCAGTTCGGCCAAGCGATAGACCTTGCCCTTGAAGCGCTTGTCTTGCAGCGCCGGTGGCAGTTGATCGCCCTTGACCTGATCGACGCGACCGCGCACGGCTTTGCTGGCGAAGAAACTGGTGAGGTTGCCGGCAATCGTGCCGGGGGACCAAAGGTAGTGGGCTTCGGACAGCAGGCGAACGCCGGACAGGTCCAGCTCACCGTCCCCGGCCAGGGCTTCGCGCCAGCGTCTCGGCATGTCGGCGATGGCTTCCGAAGCACCGGTCAGGGCGCCGTGCAGCGCGTACTTGGCGCCACCGTGGATGATGCCCTGGGACTTCACGCTCTGTCCGCCGCCGAGGGTGGCGCTTTCCACCAGCACGGTCGAAAACCCCTGGCGGCGCAGGCGCGCATTCAGCCAGAGACCGGCGACACCAGCGCCGACAATCAGAACGTCGGTGGAAATAACGGATGGCATGCGACGACCTCAGTGTTCAAGACGAGGGCGCAGTATACAGGCTCGAAGATTGGAGGGGCTGCTGTACTGTGGGAGCGAGCCTGCTCGCGAAGGGGGCGTGTCAGGTGAAATTCAGTGGCTGACACACCGCTTTCGCGAGCCGGCTCGCCCCCACAGGGCGGGTGGTTCGGGTATTAGTGCCCTGCAGTTTTGGAGAAGAGCTGGATCACCACGACGCCCAATACGATGAGCGCCATCCCCAGCATTGCCGGGATATCCAGCTTCTGCCCGTAGATAAACAGTGCCGCGACACTGACCATCACGATCCCCATGCCGGCCCACACGGCGTAGGCCACGCCCACCGGCACGCTGCGCACCACCAGGGTCAACATCCAGAAGGCAATGCCGTAACCGACGATCACCAACAGCAGTGGCAGCGGGGTGCTGATGCCTTTGACCGCTTTCATCGAAACAGTGGCAATCACTTCGGCGCAGATGGCTATGGCCAGGTAGTAGTAAGCGGTCATGGTTCAATCCTCGTGTGAAGTGTTGCTCTCTGAGGTCGGCATTCTAGAGATTCTCCAGATGCGGTAAAGTCATTACCTATCTGTTCTGAAGATGGGTTGACCATGAACATTCAATGGAATCTGGAGCAGCTGCGCTTATTTGTGAGCGTCGCGGAGCAACGCTCGTTTTCCGCCGTGGCACGGGACCAGCGCAAGGCGCAGTCGGCGATCAGCACCGCAATCGCGCTGCTGGAGGACGACTTGGGCGTGAGCCTGTTCGACCGCAGCAGTGGCCGTCAGCCGAAACTCACCGAGGCCGGCAATGCCTTGCTGGACGAGGCGCGGGAAGTACTGCGTCAGTGTGAACGCCTCAATGGCCGGGCGCTGGCGATGATGCGTGGGCAGGAGGCTCGCCTGCGTCTGGCCCAGGATGAGGCGATGCCTTATCAACCGATCATTGAAAGCTTCGAGGCGCTGGCCGAGCGTTTTCCCAGTCTTGAAGTGCAGTTGACCAGCGCCGCCCAGGGCGAAGTGGCACGTAAACTGGTGGAGCGCCGCGCCGATCTGGGCTTGCTGTTTTTTCATGATCAGATTCCCGAAGCGCTGGAGCGGCGGGTGCTCGGCAGTGTGGAAATGGTCACTGTGTGTGGTGTCGACCATCCGTTGGCAAAGCAGGCGCAGGTCGATTGCCAGCAACTGGCGCAGCATCGGCAACTGCTGATGTCGACTCAGTCCAGCGTTTATCCCGGCAGCGAACCGGCCAGCCCGCAAGTCTGGCGAGCTGACAGTTTCTACGTGATGGCTGAATGGCTGGTGCGCGGCCTCGGTTGGGCCTGGTTGCCGCGCCATGTGGTGCAGTACCCGACCTATCACGGGCAGATGGTCGAGCTGAGCAGTGAATGGACCCCGCCGGCCTTGGTGGTGGAGCTGGTCTGGCGTCGTGATGAGCCGCTCGGGCCGGCAGCGCGCTGGTTGGCAGAACGATTCGCCGTGCATTTGCAGGCGATCGCCGAAAAAACCGATAAACTCCGCCGCCATGAATAGAACTCTCTACACCGCGCTGTTTTACCTGGGGCTGCCATTGGTGGCGATTCGACTGTGGCTGCGGGCGCGCAAGGCGCCGGCTTATGCCAAGCGCATCGGCGAGCGCTTCTCCTACGGGATGCCGGCGATGAAGCCTGGCGGTATCTGGGTTCACGCGGTGTCGGTGGGCGAAAGCATTGCCGCTGCGCCGATGATTCGCGCTTTGCTGCAACGTTATCCACAGCTACCGATTACCGTGACCTGCATGACCCCGACAGGATCGGAGCGCATCCAGGCATTGTTCGCCAATGAGCCGCGCATCCAGCACTGCTACCTGCCTTATGACTTGCCGTGTGCGGCGAAGCGCTTCCTTGATCGGGTCCGGCCAAAACTGGCGGTGATCATGGAAACCGAGCTCTGGCCCAACCATATCCATCAATGTGCCAAGCGCGGGATTCCCGTGGCGCTGGCCAATGCGCGATTGTCCGAGCGCTCGGCCAAAGGCTATGGCCGCTTCGGTAAGCTGACCGGGCCTATGCTTGCCGAAATGAGCCTGTTCGCGGTGCAGACCGACGCCGAGGCCCAGCGCTTTCGTGCGTTGGGCGCTCGGGATGAAGCCGTTGAGGTCACCGGTTCAATCAAGTTCGACCTGACTATCGACCCGCAACTGTTACTGCGTGCCGCTGAGTTGCGCGGGCAATGGCAGGCGCAGGAGCGCCCGGTGTGGATTGCTGCCAGTACTCACGATGGCGAGGACGAGGTGGTTTTGGCGGCCCATCGTCAGTTGCTGGAGAGCCATCCCGATGCCTTGCTGATTCTGGTGCCGCGCCATCCGGAGCGTTTCAATCCGGTGTTCGAGTTGTGCCGCCAGCAAGGGTTTGCCACGGTCCGTCGCTCCACGGGCGAGTCGGTTACCCCCGGCACTTCGGTGCTGCTGGGCGACACCATGGGCGAACTGCTGTTTCTGTATGCCTTGGCCGACAGTGCCTTCGTCGGCGGCAGCCTGGTGCCCAATGGCGGGCATAACCTGCTGGAGCCTGCAGCGCTGGCCAAGCCGGTGCTCAGTGGTCCGCACCTGTTCAACTTCCTCGAAATCGCCGCACAGTTGCGCAGTGCCGGGGCGTTGCAGGAAGTGGAGGATGCCGAAGGATTGGCGTTGGCGGTGCAGCGGCTGTTCGAATTGCCGCGGGATGCGAAGCGCATGGCGGAAGCCGGATTGAAGGTGATGCGCACCAATCAGGGCGCGTTGCAGCGGTTGCTGGATGGGTTGGGGCGGTTGATCGAGCGTTAGACCGCGTCGTATTCATTCGCGAGCAAGCCCGCTCCCACATTCGACGGCATTCCTTCTGGAGGGACTCCGTTAAATGTGGGGGCGGGCTTGCTCGCGAAGCTTTTGCTTTTAAGGTCTGGCTTTGAGCTGTTCAGCCGCAGCCTTGGCCAGATCCGGCGGCAGGAAGTCCTTGTCCGGGTTGTAATCGGGCTTGAGCCAGCGTGCCAGATCCTGCAAATCCCCCGGATTCAGCGTGCCGGCCTGTTGCTTTAAACGCAGGTTGTCGAGGATGTAGTCGTAACGGGTGTTGTTGTAGTCACGGACCGAGGTGTACAGCGAACGCTGCGCATCCAGCACGTCGACGATGTTTCGCGTCCCCACCTGATAGCCGATCTCGGTCGCTTCCACCGCACTCTGGTTGGAGATGATCGACTGTTTGCGCGCCTGCACCTGCTCGACATCGGTGTTCACCGCACGATGCAGGTCACGGGTGTTTTCCACGATCTGCCGGCGCAGGGATTCGCGTTGCTGCTCGGTCTGGTCCAGTTGGGCGTAAGACTGCCGCACCTGGGAATTGATCAGTCCGCCGCTGTAGATCGGAATGTTCAGTTGCAGTCCGATCGACGATTGCTCGACGTCACCCTTGTACGGTTGGGGGAAGGCGCTCGGGTTGCTGAAGCCCAGTGCATCGTTGTCGCCCTTCTCGTACTTGGCTACTGCGTCGACGGTCGGCGCATGGCCGGCCTTACGCTGTTTGAGGGTTTGCTCGGCGGCGCTGACCGCGTAGTTGCTGGCCAACAGATTGAGGTTCTGTTGGGCTGCCGTTTCGACCCAGGCCTTGGCGTCGTTCGGTACCGGCGGCAGGATCGGTAGGCTGTGCTTGATGCCCTGGATCGAGTTGTACCGGCGGTTGGTCAGGGTGACCAGGGCTTCGAAGGCATCATCCACCTGGCGCTGCGCGACGATGCGGTTGGCCCGTGCGGTGTCATAGCTGGCTTGCGAGTTCAGTACGTCGGTCTTGTCCGACAGGCCGACATCGAAGCGTTCGTTGGACTGATCCAGCTGGCGCTTGAACGCCGCTTCCTCGGCCTTGGTCGAGGCCAGGTTGTCCTGGCTGCGCAGCACGTTGAAATAGCTGTCAGCAGTTTGCAGGATCAGGTTCTGTTGGGTCGCCGACAGTTGCAGGGCGGCCTGTTCGTTTACATCCTTGGCCGCCTGGAACTGGAACCAGCGATCGGCACGGAACAGCGGTTGCGCCAGGGTGGCCTGATACGAATGGGCGTTGCGGTTGGCGGTGGCAGCAGGCTGGTCGATCGAGGTGCGCACGCTGGTGACATCGGCGCCGCCCGACAGATTGGGCAGCAGCCCGGCACGGGCCTGAGGCACGACTTCTTTCTGCGCGCCATATTGGGCGATGGCGGCCGCGAGATCGGCGTTGTTGTCGACCGCTTCCTGGTAGACGCTGACCAGATCGGTTTTGGTCGATAAGGGCGCTTCTTCTGCCCAGGCCATTCCGTTGGACGCACAAGACACGGCAAGGGCCAGTGAGAGTTTGCGCAGCATGAGGCGATCCCTGAAAATTACACTGATAATTTGAGCGCCAAGGCTACGGCGCGGCACCCGCAGCGTCAATGCACGGCATGGCCGTTGCGAGTGTAGTTGTGCGTTCGTCCGGCAACAATCCTGCAAATGCGCCATTCATCACGGTGTTTATCGCGGTGTTGGCGTTCTTGATCAGTTGTGTCTAGACTGGCCACGTTCTTGTCGGGGTGCCTTGCTATGAGGCTGAGATCGAATAATTTCGGATCCCGTTGAACCTGATCAGGTTAGCGCCTGCGTAGGGAACAAGATTTCTCGTCACCCGGCGAGTCCTCTTGTGCTTCGTCCGGGATGTTGTTCGACAATCGAACACCCCTTGAGCACTGAGCACAGCACAGCTGGTTTTCCAGCGCCCGTGCGTCCATTCGTTTACAGGTTCGCTCCGACAAAAATCCACTGCCTGGATGCTGTCTGGAGAGCCCGTGATGACCATAAAAGCAAAAATCGCCACCAACCTGAGTGACTCGGCCAAGGTCGACCAGCAATCGGTTCAACCGTTTACCCGCTCGCAAAAAATCTACGTTCAGGGCAGCCGTCCCGACATCCTCGTGCCGATGCGCGAAATCAGCCTGGACGTGACGCCGACCGACTTTGGTGGCGAGGTCAACGCACCTGTCACGGTCTATGACACTTCCGGCCCGTACACCGACCCCAATGTGATCATCGACGTACGCAAGGGCCTGGCCGATGTGCGTTCGCCGTGGATCGAAGCCCGTGGCGATACCGAACGCCTGAGCGGTCTGAGTTCGAATTTCGGCCAGGAGCGCCTCGCCGATCCGGAACTGACCAAGCTGCGTTTTGCCCACGTCAACAACCCGCGTCGCGCCAAGGCCGGTGCCAACGTCACCCAGATGCACTACGCCCGCCAAGGCATCATCACCGCCGAGATGGAATACGTCGCCATCCGCGAAAACATGAAGCTGGAAGTGGCCCGCGCTGCCGGCCTGCTGGACCAGCAACACGCCGGCCACAGCTTCGGTGCCAGCGTGCCGAAAATCATCACCCCCGAGTTCGTCCGTGACGAGATCGCCCGCGGCCGCGCAATCATTCCGGCCAACATCAACCACACCGAACTGGAACCGATGATCATCGGCCGTAACTTCCTGGTGAAGATCAACGGCAACATCGGCAACAGCGCCCTGGGTTCGTCCATCGAAGAAGAAGTGGCGAAACTGACCTGGGGCATTCGCTGGGGTTCGGACACGGTCATGGACCTGTCCACCGGCAAGCACATTCACGAAACCCGCGAGTGGATCATCCGCAACTCGCCGGTTCCGATCGGCACCGTGCCGATCTACCAGGCCCTGGAAAAGGTCGGCGGTGTGGCCGAAGACCTGACCTGGGAGCTGTTCCGCGACACGCTGATCGAACAGGCCGAGCAGGGCGTCGACTACTTCACCATCCACGCCGGTGTGTTGCTGCGCTACGTGCCGATGACCGCCAAGCGCGTGACCGGTATCGTTTCCCGTGGCGGCTCGATCATGGCCAAGTGGTGCCTGGCGCATCACAAGGAAAACTTCCTCTACACCCATTTCGAAGACATCTGCGAAATCATGAAGGCCTACGATGTCAGCTTCTCGCTGGGCGATGGCCTGCGTCCGGGTTCGATTGCCGACGCCAACGACGAAGCGCAGTTCGGCGAGCTGGAAACCCTCGGCGAACTGACCAAAATCGCCTGGAAACATGACGTGCAGTGCATGATCGAAGGCCCTGGCCACGTGCCGATGCAGTTGATCAAAGAGAACATGGACAAGCAGCTCGAGTGCTGCGACGAGGCGCCGTTCTACACCCTCGGCCCGCTGACCACCGACATTGCGCCAGGTTACGACCACATCACCTCCGGTATCGGTGCGGCGATGATCGGCTGGTTCGGTTGCGCCATGCTCTGCTACGTGACGCCGAAGGAACACTTGGGCCTGCCGAACAAGGATGACGTGAAGACCGGGATCATCACCTACAAGATCGCCGCCCATGCCGCCGATCTGGCGAAGGGGCATCCGGGCGCGCAGATCCGCGACAATGCCTTGAGCAAGGCGCGCTTCGAGTTCCGTTGGGAAGACCAGTTCAACCTGGGCCTTGATCCGGACACCGCTCGTTCGTATCACGATGAAACCCTGCCGAAGGATTCGGCCAAGGTCGCGCACTTCTGCTCCATGTGCGGGCCGAAGTTCTGCTCGATGAAAATCACCCAGGAAGTCCGTGAGTACGCGGCCAACCAACGGATCGAAGCGGTCGACGTGGACGTCGCCCAAGGCATGGCCGAACAGGCCGAGCGCTTCAAGCAGGAAGGCAGTCAGCTGTACCAGAAAGTTTGATCTGACCTGAAAAGGTGGGGCCTTAAAGGGCCTCTTCGCGAGCAGGCTCGCTCCCACAGGAGAATGCATTCCAATGTGGGAGCGAGCCTGCTCGCGAAGGCGATCTACACAACAACAAATGTCCCTCTGAGATAACACCCTTGAGCATTCAACCCAGCACTTACTCCCCCGACATCGCGGTGCCGATCGACAAACGTGTGTTCGGCGGCCGCGATCTGTTTTCCCTGTGGTTCTCCCTCGGCATCGGCCTGATGGTCCTGCAGACCGGCGCATTGCTCGCGCCGGGTCTGGGGTTGTCGGGCTCCTTGCTGGCGATTTTCCTCGGCACGCTGGTCGGCGTGCTGTTGCTGGCCTCGGTCGGTGTGATTGGCAGCGACACCGGCCTGTCGTCGATGGCCGCACTCAAGCTCAGCCTCGGTGCCAAAGGCGCGAGCCTGCCGGCGGTGCTGAACCTGCTGCAACTGATCGGTTGGGGCTCGTTCGAAATCATCGTGATGCGCGATGCGGCCAGTCTGTTGGGCGCGCGTGCCTTCAGCGAAGGCAGCTTGATGTCCAATCCGGTGCTGTGGACGCTGTTCTTCGGCGCATTGGCGACCCTGTTGGCCGTCAGCGGTCCGTTGACCTTCGTGCGGCAGATCCTGCGCAAATGGGGCATCTGGCTGCTGCTGGCCGCGTGCATCTGGCTGACCTGGAACCTGTTCGCCAAGGCTGACCTGGCGGCTCTTTGGGCGCAGGCCGGCGACGGTTCGATGCCGTTTGCCGTGGGTTTTGACATCGCCATCGCCATGCCACTGTCGTGGCTACCGCTGATTGCCGACTATTCGCGTTTCGGCAAACGTGCGAAAAACGTCTTCGGTGGCACCGCCATCGGTTTCTTTATCGGCAATTTCTGGCTGATGAGCCTGGGCGTCGCCTACACCCTGGCGTTCGCGCCGAGCGGTGAAGTCAATGCCTTGCTGTTGGCGCTGGCGGGTGCCGGTCTGGGGATTCCGCTGCTGTTGATTCTGCTGGATGAGTCGGAAAACGCCTTTGCCGATATTCACTCGGCGGCGGTGTCCAGCGGGATTTTGCTGCGTTTGAAAGTCGAGCACCTGGCGCTGGCCATCGGCGTGGTCTGCACCTTGATCGCCCTGCTGGCGCCCTTGGCCCAGTACCAGAACTTCCTGCTGCTGATCGGTTCGGTGTTCGCGCCGCTGTTCGGCGTGGTGCTGGTGGATCACTTCATCCTGCGCAAGCGCAGTGGCCAGGTGGCGTCAGCCGCATTGCGTTGGCCGGCACTGCTCGCCTGGCTGGGCGGGATCAGCACGTATCACCTGCTGGCCAATCTGTATCCGGATATCGGCGCCACCCTGCCGGCACTGGTCCTGGCAGGGCTATTGCAACTGGTGTTGGGTCGCGCCTTTAGTTACGGCCGGGAAACAGCTCAGGCTTGATGATGCCGTTCAGGCGAGGGTAGGGGATCTTCAGTTCGACATGGCCCAGCGCGTAAGGCGCGATGCTGCTGGTTTCGTACTTGAGGATCACCCCGCCATAGGTCAGCGCCACGTTCTGGGTTTTCTGGAAGGGCCAGTTCTTCACGAATTCCGGTTCCTGATCGAGCTTGGTGCTGATCAGCCAGCTGTTGTGCGCCACTTGTGCGGCTTTCCAGAAGGCTTCTTCCTGTCCCGGCACCAGCATGTCCGACAGTGTCAGGACTTTATGTTGCTGGCGTGAATAGTTGATGAAGCCTCGCCCCGGCGTGCCATGGGCGCCGCCGGTGTCCAGATAACTGGACAGTTCGATGATCACCAGTCCGTCATGCTGCTCGCGTACCTTGGCTTGCAGGTAGCTGCTGTAGCGCGGTCCGGCGTTGCGCAAAAACTGTTCACGGTAGGCCGCCAGCGTCGGCGCCGCCGGGGCGTCAGGCGAGGTGCGGGTCATTTGCAGCAGGCGTTTTTCGATGATGCCGTCCAGCTGTGGCTCGTCGGGGAAATGCACGGTGTCGATGTTGACCAGCGGACAGTCCTGGTCCTTGCAGCCTGGCTTGAGTTGCTCGGTGGCATCGCGGGTGGTTTCCAGCGGCGCTCGATAGTTCGGCTGGAACAGGCTTTGGCAGGCGCCCAGGGTCAGGGCGATTGCAGCCATGGAGGCGATTTTAAAAAGCGACATGGGCGTCCTTCATAAAACAGGGAAAGGCAAAAAGTTACCCGCTTCGACTCTCAACGGGGCAGTCAGTTCGCCACTAAGCTAATTAGAGTGGGTTTCGCCCTCACCGTCTATCTCGCTGACGGGAAAGGGGCTGCATCAAATGTCGCGGGCGCGTTAGGATGGCGCGAAGTCGAGGCTGGAGCCTCGTTGTAGACACGAGGATTGTCATGTCAGATTTTGCCAACACCATTCCGACCGCCGTCGATATCGTTCGGCGCGAAAAGTGTTTCGAGGGCTTCTACAAGCTCGATCGCGTGCACTTGCGTCACGAATTGTTCGCTGGCGGCATGAGTCGTGAAATCAATCGGGAATTGTTTGTCCGTCACGATGCCGTGTGTGTGCTGCCTTACGATCCGCAGCGCGACGAAGTGGTGCTGATCGAGCAGTTTCGCGTCGGCGCCATGGGCAAGACTGACAATCCATGGTTGATCGAACTGGTCGCTGGTCTGATCGACAAGGACGAGCAACCGGAAGAAGTTGCTCACCGCGAAGCGCAGGAGGAAGCTGGGCTTGTGATCGGGGCGCTATGGCCGATGACCAAATATTTTCCATCGCCGGGCGGCAGCAACGAGTTCGTCCATCTGTACCTGGGGCGCTGCGACAGTAATGGGGTTGGCGGCCTGCATGGGCTGGAGGAAGAAGCAGAAGATATCCGCGTCACGGTGTGGGCCTTTGAAGATGCTCTGCAAGCCGTACGCGACGGACGTATTGCCAACGCGGCCAGCATCATTGCCTTGCAGTGGCTGGCTTTGAATCGCGTTGAAGTGAGGGGGTTATGGTCGTAAACAAGCTGCGCGATCGCTATCGGGTGGACCTGGTGGGGCTGCAAGCGTCCTGCGAGGCGAATTACGCGCGCCTGATGCGACTGCTGCCGGACATGCGCAGCGAGCCGGCGGCGCGGCGCATTGCCGTGACCCATGGCGACCAGATGCTCGGTGTGCTGGCGCTGGAAGTGCTGCAAGTCTGTCCGTACACCACGACTCTGCAGGTACGGCAGGAACACAGCCTGCCGTGGCTGCCGGTGCCGCAACTGGAAGTGCAGGTCTATCACGATGCCTGCATGGCCGAAGTGGTCAGCGCCGAACATGCGCGGCGTTTTCGCGGTATATACCCTTACCCGAATGCTTCCATGCATCAGCCCGACGAAAAGGCCCAACTGAACATGTTTCTGGGTGAATGGCTGAGCCATTGCCTGGCGCTGGGTCATGAGTACGAAGTCGTACGCTAGTTGTGAACTGCGTCAGGTTCACGGGTTTCCCCTTTCGAGCGTCCCCCAGCATAATTGCGCCACTGACCCCCTTCCGTGATCACGCCCTGGGAGAACGCCTTGCCGAGCGTATCCACTTTGACCGCCGCCGATCCGGCGTTGCTGGTGCAACTGTCCGATAGTCACCTGTTTGCCGAGGCGGACGGCACGTTGCTGGGCATGAATACCCGCGACAGCCTGCAAAAAGTCATCGAGCAGGTGCGCGCGCAGCAGCCCCGGATCGATCTGATCCTGGCCACTGGCGACCTGTCCCAGGACGGCACGCTGGAGTCTTATCAGCTGTTTCGCGATTTGACCCGTCAGCTCGATGCGCCAGCGCGCTGGATTCCCGGTAACCATGACGAGCCGCAGATCATGGCTGAGGCGGCGGTGCAGAGTGCCTTGCTGGAACCGGTGGTGGATATCGGCAACTGGCGGATCACGCTGCTCGATTCGGCGGTGCCGGGCTCGGTACCGGGGTATTTGCAGGACGAACAGTTGCAGTTGCTGGCCCGCTCATTGAGCGAGGCGCCTGAGCGGCATCATCTGGTGTGCTTGCACCATCACCCGGTGTCGATCGGCTGTGCGTGGATGGAGCCCATTGGATTGCGCAATCCAGAGGCTTTCTTCGAAGTACTGGATCGTTTTCCACAGGTACGTGCCGTGCTGTGGGGGCATGTGCATCAGGAAATCGATCAATTGCGAAACGATGTGCGTCTGATCGCTTCACCGTCGACCTGCATTCAGTTCGAGCCGGGTAGCGACGATTTCAAGGTCGGGGAGCAGGCGCCGGGCTATCGCTGGTTGCGACTGCTGCCGGATGGGCGGCTGGAAACCGGGGTGGAGCGGGTGGCCGGGTTCGATTTTACGGTGGATTACGGTTCCGACGGCTACTGAGAGACCGAGTCGCTGCTTTCGCGAGCAGGCTCGCTCCCACAGGGATTTGTGAGCGACGCAGAACCCATGTGGGAGCGAGCCTGCTCGCGAAAGCGTCCGCCCGGACGACTCAATTTCTGCATATATCCCCGATTCCCCGACACCCTGTAAACTCCGCCTTCCTCAACCCGACGCACAGGGAGTTCAAATGTCCGGCTCGATCCTTTATATCCACGGTTTCAACAGCGCGCCTGCATCAAAAAAGGCCACTCAGTTGAGCCAGGTGATGGAGCGGCTGGGCTTGAGCGAACATTTGCGCGTGCCCGCCTTGCATCACCATCCCCGCGAGGCCATCGGTCAGCTGGAACAGGCGATTGCCGAGCTCGGTCGGCCATTGCTGGTCGGCAGCTCGCTCGGCGGCTACTATGCGACTCACCTGGCCGAGCGCCATGGTCTGAAGGCCCTGTTGATCAACCCCGCTGTCAGTCCGCACCGGATGTTCGACGGATTTCTGGGGACACAGAAAAACCTGTATACCGACGAGGCCTGGGAACTGACCCACGACCACGTGACGGCGCTGGCCGAGCTGGAAGTGCCGGCCCCCCGGGACCCGCATCGCTATCAGGTATGGCTGCAGACCGGGGATGAAACGCTGGACTATCGCCTCGCCCAGCAGTATTACCGAGCCTGCGCCTTGCGTATCCAGGCGGGCGGCGACCATAGTTTCCAGGGGTTCGCCACCCACATTCCGGCGATGCTGAGTTTTGCCGGTATCGGTGCGGATGTGTATCAGGCCATTGATTTCGCGGCGCTTTGATTTCACGGCAGACGTTGCCCGGTTGTGTACTGAACCTTTTTTACTGAACAGCTTTTTACTGAAGGACGACGAGACCCCATGGCCACTCCCAGCGCTAGCTCTTATAACGCCGACGCCATCGAAGTCCTCTCGGGCCTCGACCCGGTGCGCAAGCGCCCCGGCATGTACACCGACACCAGTCGACCGAACCACCTGGCCCAGGAAGTCATCGACAACAGCGTCGACGAAGCCTTGGCCGGGCACGCCAAATCGGTGCAGGTCATCCTGCACGCCGATCACTCGCTGGAAGTCAGCGATGACGGCCGTGGCATGCCGGTGGACATTCACCCCGAAGAAGGCGTGTCGGGCGTCGAACTGATCCTCACCAAGCTCCACGCGGGCGGCAAGTTTTCCAACAAGAACTACCAGTTCTCCGGCGGTCTGCACGGGGTGGGTATTTCGGTGGTCAACGCGTTGTCGACTGAAGTCCGGGTGCGCGTAAAGCGTGACGGCAACGAGTACCAGATGACCTTCGCCGACGGCTTCAAGGCCAGCGAACTGGAAATCGTCGGTACCGTCGGCAAGCGCAACACCGGTACCAGCGTGTTCTTCTCCCCGGACCCGAAATACTTCGATTCACCGAAATTCTCCATCAGCCGCCTCAAGCACGTGCTCAAGGCCAAAGCCGTACTGTGCCCGGGGCTGCTGGTCAGCTTTGAAGACAAGGCCACCGGCGAGAAAGTCGAATGGCATTACGAAGACGGCCTGCGTTCCTACCTGGTTGACGCGGTCAGCGGTTTCGAGCGCCTGCCGGACGAGCCGTTCTGCGGCAGCCTGGCCGGTAACAAGGAAGCAGTGGACTGGGCGCTGCTGTGGCTGCCGGAAGGTGGCGACGCGGTGCAGGAAAGCTACGTCAACCTGATCCCGACCGCCCAGGGTGGTACTCACGTCAACGGGCTGCGCCAGGGCTTGCTCGACGCCATGCGCGAATTCTGCGAATTCCGCAGCCTGCTGCCGCGTGGCGTGAAGCTGGCACCGGAAGACGTCTGGGAGCGCATCGCCTTCGTACTGTCGATGAAGATGCAGGAGCCGCAATTCTCCGGCCAGACCAAGGAGCGCCTGTCGTCCCGCGAAGCGGCGGCGTTCGTTTCCGGTGTGGTCAAGGACGCCTTCAGCCTATGGCTCAACGCGCACCCGGAAACCGGCCTGATGCTGGCTGAGCTGGCGATCAACAACGCCGGTCGTCGTCTGAAGGCCAGCAAGAAAGTCGAACGCAAGCGCATTACCCAAGGGCCGGCGTTGCCGGGCAAACTCGCCGATTGTGCCGGGCAGGACCCGATGCGTTCCGAGCTGTTCCTGGTGGAAGGTGATTCCGCCGGCGGTTCGGCCAAGCAGGCGCGGGATAAAGAGTTCCAGGCGATCCTGCCGTTGCGCGGCAAGATCCTCAACACCTGGGAAGTCGATGGCAGCGAAGTGCTGGCCAGTCAGGAAGTGCACAACATCGCGGTGGCCATCGGTGTCGATCCGGGCGCCGCGGACATGAGCCAGCTGCGTTACGGCAAGATCTGCATCCTCGCCGACGCCGACTCCGACGGTCTGCACATCGCAACCTTGCTCTGTGCCTTGTTCGTCCAGCACTTCCGAGCGCTGGTCGATGCCGGTCACGTTTATGTCGCCATGCCGCCGCTGTACCGCATCGACCTGGGCAAGGAGATCTACTATGCCCTGGACGAAGCCGAACGCGACGGGATTCTCGATCGCCTGGTGGCCGAGAAGAAGCGCGGCAAGCCGCAGGTCACCCGATTCAAAGGCCTGGGTGAAATGAACCCGCCGCAGCTGCGCGAAACCACCATGGACCCGAACACCCGGCGCCTGGTGCAACTGACGCTGGATGATTTCGAGGCGACCTCGGAAATCATGGACATGCTGCTGGCGAAAAAGCGCGCCGGCGACCGCAAGAACTGGTTGGAGTCCAAGGGCAACCTGGCCGAGGTTCTGGGCTGATGCGTCTGGGCTTTGCCCTGGCGTGTGCGTTGCTGCTGACCTCGATGACGGTGTCTGCCGAGCCGACACCGCAGCTGCGCCTGTTGTCCGAGCATGCTGTCGATGGCATGCGCGGCGGCAACCTGTCCGGGCTGGCCCAGTGCGGCAAGGAGCTGTGGACGATCTCCGACCGCGACGACGATCAGATCTACCGTCTCGAAACCGGCCACGGCGTCTGGCACGCCGAAGCGGTAGGCATTGGCGTGCCGCCGGTGCCTGACAGCGGTTTGCCCTGGGGCTTGCGTTCGCGTGCCTGGGTTGCTTCCTTTGTGCGGGGCGGGGACCTGGATTTCGAAGGCATCACCTGCGACAGCGCCGGCAACCGCTATGTCGTCAGCGAAGCCCATGCGGCGGTGCTGCAAATTCCGCCAACGGGGCCGACATCCTGGCTGAAGATTTCGCCGATCATGGTTCGCGAGGCGCGGGCCAGTGGCATGCTGTTGCGCTTCAACGCCTTGTTCGAAGGTCTGGCGATCAGTCCGGAGGGTGACAAATTGTGGTTGGCTGCCGAACGCGAGAGTCGCGGCTTGCTGTTGATCAAGCGCAAGCAGACCGTCTGGGACTGCGACGGCGGCTGTGTGCTGCTCAGCGAAGCCGGAAAGGAAATGCAGCCTGAGCAATTTCCCCACGCCCGGGCGATGCCCCGGGATTTCGCCGATCTGTCGCTGTTCAACGGCAAGCTGTTTACCCTTGAGCGCAACGCGTTCGAGATTTGCCGCCGCGATGCAGTGACGGCCAAGGTCGAGCGCTGCTGGTCGTTTGCGCAGGAGGCGTTGCAGGAAAATCGTCGTTATCCACAGCCTTTCGGGTTGGCGGAAGCGTTGGTCGTGGACGCCGAGGGCGCCTGGATTGGCATCGACAACAATATCGGTGCCCGCACCGATGGCGAGGTCAGGCCGATCATCTGGCGCTTTGCCGCGCCGGAAGGCGGCTGGAGCGCCAAGCCATGAGCCAGCAGGCACCGGGTAAACGCGCCGGTCGGGTATTGATGGTGCTGGCCTGGTGCGCGGCGCTGTTTCTGGCGACGCGGTTTTTTGGTCAATGGGAAGAACGCCGGCAAAATCCCAATGCCATGGTCAGTTCGCAACAAGGCGACGGTTTCGTCGAGGTGAAACTGATCGGCAACGCCCAGGGGCATTTTGTCGCCAGCGGCCAGATCAACGGCCAACCGGTGGATTTCATGCTCGACACGGGTGCGACCGATGTGGCGATCCCGGCAGAGTTGGCCAAACGCTTGAAGCTGGAAGAAGGTTTCGGTGTGACCCTGAGCACGGCCAATGGCCTGAGCCAGGGCTATCGCACCCGTATTGAGCGCCTGCAGCTGGGCGACATCGTGCTGCGGGATGTCCGCGCGCTGGTGGCGCCCGGCCTGCATGGCGACCAGGTGCTGCTCGGCATGAGCGCGCTGAACAAACTTGAATTTACCCAGCGCGGTGGCACCATGCTGCTGCGCCAGACAATGAACCGATGAGGCCCGCATGAGCGACATCCTTGCAGACAGCTTAGATGGCGTAGAACGCCGATCGCTGGCTGACTTCACCGAAAATGCCTACCTCAACTACTCCATGTACGTGATCATGGACCGCGCCTTGCCGCATATCGGCGACGGCCTGAAGCCGGTACAGCGGCGCATCATTTACGCCATGAGCGAGTTGGGGCTGGATGCCGATTCCAAGCACAAGAAATCGGCGCGTACCGTCGGTGACGTGCTCGGTAAATTCCACCCCCACGGCGACTCGGCCTGCTATGAAGCCATGGTGCTGATGGCCCAGCCGTTCAGCTATCGCTACACGCTGGTGGACGGTCAGGGTAACTGGGGTGCGCCGGACGATCCCAAGTCCTTCGCCGCCATGCGATACACCGAGGCGCGGCTGTCACGCTATTCCGAAGTGCTGCTCAGCGAACTGGGCCAGGGCACTGCGGATTGGGGGCCGAACTTTGACGGTACTCTCGACGAACCGCTGGTGTTGCCCGCGCGTTTGCCGAACATCCTGCTCAACGGCACCACCGGTATCGCCGTGGGCATGGCCACCGACGTACCGCCGCACAACCTGCGCGAAGTCGCCAGCGCCTGCGTGCGTTTGCTCGATGAGCCCAAGGCCACGGTGGAGCAGCTCTGCGAACACATCCAGGGCCCGGACTATCCGACCGAAGCGGAAATCATTACGCCGCGCGCCGATCTGCTGAAAATGTACGAAACCGGCAAGGGCTCGGTGCGCATGCGCGCCGTGTACCACATCGAAGACGGCGACATCGTCGTCACTGCTTTGCCGCATCAGGTATCCGGGGCCAAGGTCCTGGAACAGATTGCCGCGATGATGCAGGCCAAGCCGTCGAAAGCGCCGCAGGTCGCGGACTTGCGCGACGAGTCGGACCACGAGAACCCGTGCCGCATCGTGATCATTCCGGTCAACAGCCGCGTTGATCACGAAGCGCTGATGCAGCACCTGTTCGCCACCACTGACCTGGAGTCCAGCTACCGGGTCAACGTCAACATCATCGGCCTCGACGGCAAGCCGCAGCTGAAGAACCTGCGCGCCTTGCTGGTGGAATGGCTGGAATTCCGGGTGCAGACCGTTCGTCGCCGCCTGCAGTTCCGCCTCGATAAGGTCGAGCGCCGCCTGCACCTGTTGGACGGTTTGCTGATTGCCTACCTCAACCTGGATGAAGTGATTCACATCATCCGCACCGAGGAGCATCCACGGGCCAAGCTGATCGAGCGCTTCGCCCTGAGCGAAATCCAGGCCGACTACATCCTCGACACCCGGTTGCGTCAGTTGGCGCGTCTGGAAGAAATGAAGTTGCGTGCCGAGCAGGATGAACTGCTCAAGGAACAAGCCAAGCTGCAAGCCTTGCTGAGCAGCGAAACCAAGTTGAAGAAACTGGTGCGCAGCGAGCTGATCAAGGACGCCGAAACCTATGGCGACGACCGTCGCTCGCCAATCGTCGAGCGCGCCGAAGCCAAGGCGCTGACGGAAACCGAGCTGCTGCCCAACGAGAAAGTCACCGTTGTGCTGTCGGAAAAAGGCTGGGTTCGTTCCGCCAAGGGTCACGAGATCGACGCCACGGGCCTTTCTTATAAAGCCGGCGATGGATTCAAGGCGTTGGCGGCGGGGCGTTCCAACCAGTTTGCAGTGTTTATCGACTCCACTGGCCGCAGCTACTCGGTGGCCGCGCATACCTTGCCATCGGCCCGTGGCCAGGGCGAACCGCTGACCGGTCGTCTGACGCCGCCGCCGGGCGCGAGCTTCGAATGCGTGCTGATGCCGGACGACGACGCGCTGTATGTCATCGCGTCCGATGCCGGTTACGGTTTCGTGGTCAAGGGCGAAGACCTGCAGGCCAAGAACAAGGCGGGCAAGGCGCTTTTGAGTCTGCCCAACAACGCCAAGGTCATCCTGCCGCGTCCGGTGGCCGATCGTGAACAGAACTGGCTGGCTTCGGTGACCACCGAAGGTCGCCTGCTGATCTTCAAAATCAGCGATCTGCCACAATTAGGTAAGGGCAAAGGCAACAAGATCATCGGGATTTCCGGTGAGCGAGTGGCCAGTCGCGAAGAATATGTCACGGACATCGCCGTCATTCCGGAGGGCGCCACCTTGGTGCTACAGGCCGGAAAACGTACCTTGTCACTGAAAGCGGACGACCTCGAACACTACAAAGGTGAGCGTGGGCGTCGTGGTAACAAGTTGCCACGTGGCTTCCAGAGGGTAGATGCGCTGCTCGTCGAAAACCTCAATTAAGCGTACTAGAGGCGTTGGTCCACGATTTAACGCGTGGATCGACGCTTTCGCGCTGGAGTCGGAACGCATATTCACGGATGATATGGCCTTTCAAGCGCCGGCGTGGCCGAGCGTTCTTCATATTTATTGAGTATTTTCACTGTGATCAGCCTTGTGGCGATCACCTGGATGGGACGATGACTGCTCTGCGCCTTCCTTTTATTTTGATGCTCGCTGGCGTTCTTGGCCTGGCGGGTTGCAGCGTTCACCAGCCGGTGTCGCTGTATCAACTGGACAGCGGAAGTCCGGTCCAGCCTGCGCAAAGCGCGGGCATGGCGGTATTGCTTGGCCCGGTAACCGTTGCTGACTACCTGCAGCGCGAAACCCTGTTGCAGCGCCAACCCGATGGCAGCCTGCAAGCCTCGGTCGACGGCCGTTGGGCGGGGAGCCTGTCTTCGGACATCGATCAGTTGCTGCTGCGTCAGGTCGCCGGGCACCTGGACAGCCAGCGCGTGGTACTGGCGCCGGCAACCGTAGGCTTCACCCCGGATGTTCAGGTGCTTTTGACCATCACCCGTCTGGATTCGGGTGAAAAACAACCGGCGATCCTCGATGCCCAGTGGCGCCTGATCGACCGCCGTGGCCAGGTGCGCGACAACCGCATCATTCATCTTCAGGAGCAACACGCCGGCACCACGGCAGCCCAGGTTCAGGCCCAGGGTGTGTTGTTGCAGAAGCTCGCCGAGCAGTTGTCGGTTGCGCTCAAGCCGCTGGCCAACCAGCCGCCGATCGCCGAAGCGCCTCGCAAACCGGCACCGAAACCGGCAGCACCTGCGGCGGAAGCGGAAAAGCAGCCGAAGATTCCGATGGCTGCGCCGATTCGTACGGATATGGAAGTGTTCCGCTTCTAAGTCTGGACCGATACAACACAAAGCCCGCATCGATGCGGGCTTTGTTGTTTTTGCAGGTTATAAATCTTTAGTGCCTGTTCCGACCCCTTCGCGAGCAGGCTCGCTCCCACAGTTGATCCAGGTTGCCCACAAAAGGTGTTCTCGCTGAAGAGCCATTGTGGGAGCGAGCCTGCTCGCGAAGGCGTCCGGACAGGCAACAAAAAGCCCGCAGACGATCACTCATCTGCGGGCTTCTTCGTAGCGGCGTTAGTGGTTACGCCCGACGCTCATGCATCCGCGCCAGTTGCCGCTCCAGCATCGACGGATAAGGCTCCATCAGGCGTTCCACGCAGCACGCACCCTCAGGGCTGGCAATCGGCCGGATTCGTGCGCGTTGGCGGATCAGCGCATCATCACTGATCTTGCGCTCCACCAGCAGCAGGTTGCGGCTGTGCTGCGACAGGGCGAGGGCGTCCTGGGCAGGGTCGGTCAGCAGCAGGTCGATCTGGCTCAGGCCGAACAACTCGTCGCCCAGTGTCAGGCCCAGCTGCAGTTGCAGGGTGATGCCGCTGTCGGCGACTTCAATCTGCAACTGATGGCCCAGTGCCCGCAACAACTCACCGCAGCAGATGGCGTTGGTCAGGTAGTCGTCGCCGCTGTCCTCGGTGTGGAACAGCATCAGCGTGCTGCCATCGTTCAGGGTGTGCAGCTCGCTCTGGTAGAGCGACGCAGCCTGGTCGAGGCAGTCGCGATAGCGTTTGAGCAGTTCTTCCAGGCGAGCGCGGGGCAGGCGACGCAGTTGCTCCTGAGAGCCCAGCTGTACGGCCAGAACCGCGCTGTGTTGCGGTACGCTGGATTTGGTCAGCGTTTTTGCCGGGCTGTCCTCGGAATCATCGAGCAGATCGGCGAAAGCGTCGTCATCATCATCGACGGTGCTGACCGCTCGCCGTGGCACAGCTTTCACCGCAGTCATCGGGCGACTTTCGTCGAAGCTCGGATCACGCAGGTTACGCACTTCGAAGCCCGGTTCGGCATCGTCGTAGTCGCTGTCGTCGAACTCGGGCTCCGGCACAGGTTCGGGTTCGGCCGGTTCCGGGGCGAAGTCGGCGTGTAGCTGGCGCGCCAGGTCGCCGATCTCGTCCTGACGTTCGGTACCCGGGGTGTGCTCGTCGATATGGCGCAGCCACACCCGCAATTGCAGGAGCGGCGTAGTGATGTGCCGGCCCAGGCGCAGACTCAAGGCCAGGGACAGGGCCAGCAGAATCGCACTCAGGATGCCCATGCTCTGCAGGCTGATGGTCATTGGCTGCTGGAACTGATCCATATCCAGGCTGATGCGCAACTGGCCGGCGGTCACGTCCTGGAAGGTGATCTTGCTCTGGTAGATGCCTTCGGCCTCGCCCAGCAGGCCGTGCTTGGGGCGCTGACCGGCTTCGGCAAGGATGCGGTTATCCATGCTGTAGATGGCGGCGTGGGCCACCAGCTTGTTCTTGGTCAGGTTGTTGAGCAGCACGTTGAGGCTGAGGATGTCGTTGGACACCAACAGCTCGGTGGCGGAGGTCGCGGTCTGCGTGGTCAGGCTTTCACCCAGTGCATCCGCCTGCTCGTGCATGGCCTGCTTGAACTGCAAGCCCATCACGCCGGCATAGATCACCAGGGCCAGGGCGACCAGGATCACGTTATGGCTGGCAATGCGCAATGCAATCGGTACACGGCGATGGCGCAGTGCCCGGAAGATCAGCAGAAAGAAGTTATCGGTTTTTACTGGCGTGGGCCGGTTCACTTGAGCTCGGCTCTTTTGTCCGTGAAGTTGACGCGCAGTATAGCGACAGGCCCTAGACCGGCAAAGCGCTCACGGTGCCCGATGGTCACTGAAAGTGGGTAGAATGCGGTTTTTTTCCACCTGCGGGGGTGCGCCTTGCGCGAAATCGTCCTGATAAACATCACTGGTGAGGACCGTCCCGGTCTGACCGCGGCCATTACCGGCGTTCTGGCCCAGGGTGGTGTAAACATTCTCGACATTGGTCAGGCGGTGATTCACGACACGCTGTCGTTTGGCATCCTGGTTGAAATTCCTGACACCGAACAGGGCAAGTCGGTCCTCAAGGACATCCTGTTCAAGGGCTATGAGCTCGATCAACAGGTGCGTTTCACGCCGGTGTCCGAAGAGGACTACCGGCAGTGGGTCGGCAACCAGGGCAAGAAGCGCCACATCGTGACCTTGTTGACCCGCAAAGTAACCGCCGGCCAACTGCAGGCCGTCAGCTCGATCACTGCCAAGTATGGCCTGAACATCGATCACATCGATCGTCTGTCCGGGCGCATGCCGCTGGATACGCCGGCCGACAAGGGCAAGGGCTGCATCGAGTTTTCCGTGCGCGGCGAAGCGGCTGATCCACAGGCCCTGCGGGCTGAGTTCCTCAGCGTCGCCCAGGCGCTGAACGTCGACATCGCCTTCCAGGAAGATTCGCTGTTCCGTCGCAACCGTCGCCTGGCGGTGTTCGACATGGATTCGACCCTGATCGAAGCCGAAGTCATCGACGAACTGGCCAAGGCGGCTGGTGTGGGCGACAAGGTGTCGGAAATCACCGAGCGGGCGATGGCCGGTGAACTGGATTTCCGCGCCAGCTTCAAGGAGCGCCTGGCGTTGCTCAAGGGGCTGGACGTCGGTGTGCTGGATTCGATCGGCGCATCGCTACGCCTGACCGAAGGCGCTGAAACCCTGTTCGCCGAACTCAAGCGTCTGGGCTATAAGACAGCGATTCTGTCGGGCGGCTTCACCTACTTCGCCAAGCAATTGCAAGCGAAGCTGGGTATCGACTATGTGTTTGCCAACGAGCTGGAAGTGGTCGACGGCAAGGTCACGGGTGTGGCGATCGAGCCGATTGTCGATGCGCAGCGCAAGGCTGATCTATTGAAGGAGTTGGCGCACAAGGAAGGCTTGCGTCTGGAACAGACCATTGCGGTCGGCGACGGCGCCAATGACTTGCCGATGCTGGCGATTGCCGGGTTGGGCGTGGCTTTCCGCGCCAAGCCGCTGGTCAAGCAGTCGGCGAAGCAGGCGATTTCAACGCTGGGGCTCGATGGCGTGCTGTACCTGCTGGGCTTCCGTGATCGCGACGGGCAGCTGTAACACCGTAAAAACACTGTAAATCCGTGTGGGAGCGAGCCTGCTCGCGAATGCGGTCGTTCAGTTAACGCGGATGTTGACTGTTACACCGCTTTCGCGAGCAGGCTCGCTCCCACATTAGATTTCATTCAGTTCAGGCTTTTCGCAGGCCCATGCCCTGACCCATCTGCACTGGCGAACCCGCCGCCAGCTCTTCAGCCCATTTCACCTGATCCGGCCCGAACAGCACGACAGCGGTCGAACCCAATTTGAAACGACCCAGCTCCGCACCTTTTTCCAGGTGAATCGGCGCGCGGGCGGCTTCGTCGTAGCGGAAGGTTTTCAGTTCGCGTTTCGGCGGCGTGACCAGGCCGGCCCATACGGTTTCGATCGAGGCTACGATCATTGCACCCACCAGCACCACGGCCATCGGCCCGCGCTCGGTGTCGAAAATGCACGCCACGCGCTCGTTGCGGGCAAACAGCTCCGGCACGTTTTCAGCGGTGGTCTGGTTGACCGAGAACAGGCGGCCCGGAATGTAGATCATCTCGCGCAGGGTGCCGGCCAGCGGCATGTGCACGCGGTGGTAGTCCTTGGGCGACAGGTAGATGGTGGCGAAATCACCGCCCATGAACGGCGCAGCATTCGCAGCATCGCCACCCAGCAGTTCCAGCACGCTGAAGCTGTGGCCCTTGGCCTGGAACACGCGACCGTGCTCGATCGGGCCGAGTTGGCTGACCGCACCGTCGGCCGGGCTGAGGATCGCCCCCGGTGTTTCGTCCAGTGGGCGGGCGCCGTCTTTCAGGGCGCGGGTAAAGAAGGCATTGAAGTGTTCGTAGGCGGTCAGGTCTTCGACCAGAGCCTCGGACATGTTCACCTGGTAACGCTGGGCGAACCAGGCGGTGAAGGCATTCTTGAACCAGCGCACGCGGCATTCGGCGATACAGCCGGCCAGTCGCGAGAGCAGGTTGTGGGGCAGCAGGTATTGGCTGAGGATAAACAGACGCTTGTTCATTAACTGTCCTTAAAAACCTTAATTCTCTACAGGGGTATCGGGATGATTGCCCCATTCGCCCCAGGAGCCGGCGTAGCCCTTGACCCGCGGATAACCGAGGGACTTGGCCACCAGATACGTGAAGCCGGACCGGTGATGGGTCTGGCAGTGGGTAATGATTTCTTTGTCAGGCGTGATGCCCAGTTTCTCGAGGATCTGCGGCATATCCGTGCGAATACGCAGCTGGCGCGCCTGATCCATGCCTGCGGTCCATTCGAAATTGACCGCGCCGGGAATGTGTCCGCCCTTGGCGGCCAGCACTTTCTCGCCAGAGAACTCCAGCGGACCGCGTGCATCCCAGATCGCCAGGTCAGCAGCCCCCAGACGGCTTTGCAGGTATTCGCGGGTGGCGGTGGGTTCGTCGTGCAGGGTCAGCGCAACCGGACCGCCCACGTGCGGCGGGATCTGGATCGACATGGGCAAGCCTGCTGCCAGCCAGGCGGTCAAGCCACCGTCAATATAGTGGTACTTGCGGTGGCCGATGACATCCAGAAGCCAGATAAAGCGTCCGGCCCAACCGCCGCCTTCGTCGTCATAAACCACGTAGACCGCATCGGGATTGTGCCCCAGTTCACCGAACAAGGCCTCGAGTGCCGCTTGCGACGGCATCAGCCCCGGCGCAGGTGCCTGGCCGAGTTGCGTGCGTTTAGGATCGACGAACCGCGCACCGGGAATATGCCCTTCGGTGTAGCGAGCGCTGCTGGTCAGGTCCACCAGAATCAGTTCGCGAGCGTCGAGGCGAGGGAGCAAGTCGCTCGGTTCGATCACCAGCGGCAAGCCAGAGAAGTCAGACATGTGAGGTCTCCAGAGCACAAAAGGGAGGATTGTAACGCAGCGTCATTTGCCGCGCTGACTAAAGCTATGCAGGGCTTTCTCGATGCACTGCGCGGTTTTGCCGAAGGCTTGCACGGTGATCTCCGAAAGCGGACCGCCGCCCTGGTCCGCCACGACGATCATGATCACCCGGCCATTATTGACCAATGAGCGCAGCAACAGGTGTTCGCCGCTGAACTGCGAACGCAGGCTGTTGGGCAGCAGGGCGGAAAATTGTGCGTTGTTGTCCGGTGTCAGGCGCACCTGAGCCTGTTGCGCGAGCAAGCGTTGCAGGACGGTGCTCTGGCTGACCGCAAAATTCAGCCCTGCCGCTTCCTTCGGTAGCCCGGCGGTCTGGTGCACCCGCAGATTGGCGTGAGTGCGATCGGCCATCAGGATCATCACGCGGCGCATGCCGCACGCGACCAGTGCGTCACGGGCCGAGGTGGTCAAATGCATGGCGTTGGTGAAGGGGCTCGGCTCGTGCAGCAGCTCGGTACATTGTCTGCGCCACTTTGCCAGGTCTTCGGCGGTCGGAGCCGGGGCCGGCAACAGACCGGCGTGGATACGGTTCGTGCCCCATGGCCAGATCAGCGCGACGGCGGGGTGCCACAGGTCGGGCATGGCGTGTTGGCGCGCACTGTTGGCCGCCTGCTGATGCAGTTGCTGCTGTACGTCGTCCATCGGCATTTGCAGATAAAGACTGGTCAGGTACTGCCAGCGCTGACTGTGCGGACTGACCCAGGCTTGCTGTGCCGAGAGCGCCAGACCGTTGGCCAGCAGCACCGTGTTGGCCGGTTGATTGAGCCAGCGGCGCAGGGTCGGATCGTCATCAAGACGATTTTGCTGGCGCAAGGGGTGCTCGCTGTCGCGGGCAATGCGCAGGACTTTCACCAGTTCCCGTTGCTCGGTGAGCAGCAGCCGATAGCCTTGCTGCACCCAGATCGGCAGGCGCCAGGCTTGCACCAGGGCCAGGCCAATGTCCAGCAGGCGCACGCCAAACAATTGCTGTTCGACCTTGCGCGCCGACTCGCCTTTATGAATGACCCGCAACTCCCAGTCTTCGAGCAATTGCGGGTGGGTCAAGGCCATCGGCCACAGCGGCGACAGAAACAGCAGGCTGCCCCAATGAATGTCCTGCCACAGGCGCGCCAGGCGGCTGGCAAAAAAACCATTGGCCTGTTGAGTGGCGTGCTGACTGATCATCTGCAACTGGCGCAGGGCTTTAGGAATCTCGGCCATGGGCTCGGCGGGCAAGCGCTCAAGCAGTTCTTCGGTGCGTTTGAGGCCGAGGCGGTTGATCGCGACTTCCAGATTCTCCGCGGGTTCGCTCATGCTGCCATGGGTGTGCCGGTTGGCCTCGCGGATGACGCTCAAGGCCAGGGCCGGGCTGTCCTGCATCAACTCGGCGATGTCGCGCAACGAGCTGCGACTGTCGCGGATCGCCCGGCAAACACGGTCGTGACTGGCTTGCGGAACCGGCAGGCGCACGCCATCGAGAAGCTTGATCCAGCCTTCGAGCGTGGTTGGTTTTGGAGTCGGGACGTTCGTTTCGTTAGCCATGTCTGGAGGCGATCATCGTCAGCATTACCCGGGCCCGGAGTGGGTCAAATTGGCTTTTCGCCTGAACTGGCTATAGTCTGGCGCAGTTTTGCCGATAAATAGAAGAAGAGATTTTTTAACTTCCGAATATGACCTTGAACCCGACTCAGTAAGTGCTCTCCTACCTATGGCTAAAATAATCGGCATCATCGTCGTATTCGCGAGCGTGCTCGGCGGATACGTGCTCTCCCACGGCAAAATTGCCGCCCTGATCCAACCCTTCGAGGTCATGATTATCGGGGGCGCGGCCCTCGGCGCATTTCTCCAGGCCAACCCCGGCTACATGACCATGCACGTGCTCAAGAAGTCCCTGAGTATGTTCGGTACGCGCTTCAATCATGGCTTCTATCTTGAAGTCCTTGGCCTGATCTACGAGATCCTCAACAAGAGCCGCCGCGAAGGCATGATGGCCATCGAAGGTGACATCGAGGATGCTGCCGCGAGCCCGATCTTCGCCAAGTACCCTTCGGTTCTCAAGGACGAGCGCATGACCGCGTTCATTTGCGATTACCTGCGCATCATGTCCTCCGGCAACATGGCCCCCCATGAGCTTGAAGGCCTGTTCGATATGGAGCTGTACAGCCTCAAGGAAGACCTGGAGCGCCCGTCCCACGCGGTGAACGGCATCGCCGACGCCATGCCCGGCTTCGGTATCGTTGCGGCGGTACTGGGTATCGTGGTGACCATGGCTTCCCTGGGTGAAGGCGATCAGAAGTCCATCGGCCTGCACGTGGGTGCAGCACTGGTCGGTACCTTCTTCGGTATTCTCGCTGCCTATGGCTTCTTCGGTCCGCTGGCGCATTCCCTGGCGCACGACGCCAAGGAAGAACTGAATATCTATGAAGCCATCAAGGCTTCCCTGGTGGCCTCGGCTTCCGGCATGCCGCCATCGCTCGCCGTGGAGTTCGGTCGCAAGGTTCTGTACCCGGCGCACCGTCCTAGCTTCGCCGAGCTGGAACAAGCGGTTCGCGGTCGCTAAGTCATGGAAAATAACCAGCCGATAATCATCAAGCGCGTCAAGCGCATCGCCGGCGGGCATCACGGGGGCGCCTGGAAAATCGCCTTCGCCGACTTCGCCACGGCGATGATGGCGTTCTTCCTGGTGTTGTGGCTGTTGTCCACCGCTACACCAGAACAGAAGCTTGCCATCGCCGGTTACTTCAAGGACCCGATCGGCTTCACTGAAAGCGGCACGCCGTACATCATCGATCTGGGCGGCACGCCAGAATTGGCGCCGGAAAACACCCTCAACCCCGAGGTGAAATCCCAGCCGCAGCCGGACAAGGTCACTGTCGACGCCGAGCAGGTTGAAGGCATGGCCGAGATGGTGGAGAAGGAACGTCTCGAACTGTTGCTGCAAGAACTGCAGAACAAGGTCGAAGAAAATCCGCAGCTGCAGAAATTCAAAGACCAGATCATGTTCGAGATTACGCCTGACGGCTTGCGCATCCAGATCGTGGATGCCGAGAACCGGCCGATGTTCGACTCCGGCAGTGCTCGTCTGAAACCGTATTTTGAAGACATCCTGCTGGCCATGGCCGACACCATCAAGGCGGTGCCGAACAAGATCAGCATCAGTGGACACACCGATGCCAAGCCGTATAGCGGCCAGGGTGATTTCGGTAACTGGGAGCTTTCGGCCAACCGAGCCAACGCCGCTCGCCGCGCGCTGGTCGCGGGCAGCTATCCGGATCAGCAGGTTGCGCGGGTTGTCGGTTATGCCTCGTCGGCCCTGTTTGACCGCGAGCATCCGTTCAACCCGGTCAACCGCCGTATCGATATCGTCGTGCTGACCAAGAAAGCCCAGCGTGCCATCGAAGGTTCGCAAGGCGCGGAACCTGCTCCGGATGCCCCGCCAGCGGCTCCGGGTCAGGCACCGGGCACGCCCGCTGATCCGAACGCGTTGCCGGCGGACAAGGAGCCGCTGCCGGCCCATGAATTGCGCGAACGGCTGAATCTGTTCGATGACCCGGCGCCAAAACCGGCCGAAGCACCGAAACAATGATCTAGATGATTGGGTGGTGGCTATCCAGCCGCCTTCGCGAGCAGGCTCGCTCCCACAGGGGAATGCGTTGTCCTTGTGGGAGCGAGCCTGCTCGCGAAGGCAATGCCCGAGTCAGTACAAAATCCCAAGCGAAAAAAAGCCGCGAACATCTCGCGGCTTTTTTGTCTCTGCGGTAAAAGGCTCAGTAGCCGTTTTCCGGCAGGCTGGCGATGATCGAGCGGTAGCTGTTCATCCGTTGTTGCTGCACGCGGCCATCTTCCAGGGCCTTGAGCAGGGCGCAACCCGGCTCGCGGTCGTGCTTGCAGTCGCGGAAACGGCAGGTGCCCAGCAGATCGTTGAACTCGATGAAGCCGGCTTCGACATCGGCACGACTGACGTGGCCAAGACCGAATTCGCGGATGCCCGGGGAGTCGATCAACTCGCCGCCACCGGGAAAGTGGAACAAGCGCGCGGTGGTTGTAGTGTGCGTGCCCTGGCCGGACAGCTCGGACAACGGACCAACGCGGGTCTCGACGTCCGGTAGCAGGCTGTTGACCAGCGACGACTTGCCCACACCGGACTGGCCGACAAATACGCTGATGCGCCCGTCCAGTTGCTTCTGCAGTTGCTCCATGCCATTGCCGTGATGGGCCGACACTTCGAGCACCGGATAGCCCAGGGTGCGGTAAACCCCGAGCAAGGCATTCAGCGCTGGGGCGTTCTGCTCGTCGATCAGGTCGAACTTGTTTAGCAACAGCAACGGCTTGATACCCGCGTGTTCGGCGGCTACCAGGTAGCGATCGATCAGGTTGGCATGGGGTTCGGGCAATGGCGCGAACACGATGACAATCATGTCGACGTTGGCCGCAACAGGCTTGAGTTGGCCGCGGCTGTCCGGGCGGCACAGTTCGGTGTTTCGCGGCGATTGCGCCACGATCACGCCGATGCCCTGGTTGCCGGCGCGCCAGACGACCTGGTCGCCGGTCACCAGCGCCGGCAGGTTGGCCCGCAAGTGGCAACGGAACACCTGGCCAGCATGCTCGCCGTCGAGGGCTTCGACTTCGACCTGCACACCGAAGTGCGCGATCACCAGACCGTGCTGTTCCGGGCCCAGATCGCCGCCCTCAAGTGCCTCGACAGCCGAGGACTCGCGTTTGGCGGCGCGGGCAGCGCGTTCGCCCTGAATCTTTTCGATGCGCCAGTTTTGGCGACGATTGAGTTGGCGTTTGGCCATGGGTGTTCCGTATAAAGAATGTAGCGATTAGGTAAAACGGCCGCGAGTTTAGCACGCCCGGCCACCGGCCTAGGCTAAACTGCGCAGCATTGCCTAGGAGCCGACACATGCAAAACCCACAGAATCTGATCTGGATCGACCTGGAAATGACCGGTCTGAACCCGGATACCGACGTCATCATCGAAATGGCCACCATCGTGACCGACAGTGACCTCAACACCCTGGCCGAAGGCCCGGTGATCGCCATCCACCACAGCGACGAAGTCCTCGCCGGCATGGATGAGTGGAACACTCGCACCCACGGCAACTCGGGCCTGACCCAGCGCGTGCGTGAAAGCCGCGTCAGCATGGCCGAAGCCGAAGCAGAAACCATCGCCTTCCTGGAGAAGTGGGTACCGAAGGGCAAGTCGCCGATCTGCGGCAACAGCATCTGCCAGGACCGTCGCTTCCTTTATACCCACATGAAATCCCTGGAAAGCTATTTCCACTACCGCAACCTCGATGTCTCGACCCTCAAGGAATTGGCGGCGCGTTGGGCACCGGACGTGCGTGACAGCTTCAAGAAGGGCAGCACCCACCTGGCCCTGGACGACATCCGCGAATCCATCGCCGAGTTGCAGCACTACCGCCAGCATTTCATCAAGTTCTGAAGGGCGGTGTCAGCGCTGGCCTCATCGCGGGCAAGCCCGCTCCCACAAGGACAGCGATAACCCTGTGGGAGCGGGCTTGCCCGCGATAGCGTCCGTCCAGTCACGGCACAACCGCGCGAGATGAAGTGCTTGGGTGCGCTCTTTTGGTGCTTGGGTGAAGTGAGTAGACTGCGCGCCTTTCTGCAAGGACCGCCACCATGTTGCTGATGCTTTACCTGATCGCCATCACCGCCGAAGCCATGACCGGCGCCTTGTCTGCGGGCCGTCGCGGCATGGATTGGTTTGGCGTGGTGCTGATCGCGTGCGTCACGGCGTTGGGTGGCGGTTCCGTGCGCGACGTGCTGCTCGGTCACTACCCGCTGACCTGGGTCAAACACCCGGAGTATCTGATCCTCACGACCATCGCGGCGATGTTCACGGTGTTCACCGCCCGCTGGATGCGTCATTTGCGCTCGCTGTTTCTGGTGCTGGACGCCGTCGGTCTGGTGGCATTCACCCTGATTGGCTGCATGACCGCCCTGGAAATGGGCCACGGCATGCTCGTTGCGTCGGTCAGCGGCGTGATCACCGGCGTTTTCGGCGGCATCCTGCGCGATATTTTCTGCAATGACATTCCGCTGATTTTTCGCCGTGAGCTCTACGCCAGCGTCTCGTTCGCGGCGGCGTGGTGCTACATGCTGTGCCTTTGGCTGAACCTGCCGGGTGAGCAAGCGATACTGATCACACTATTTGGCGGTTTTCTGCTGCGCTTGCTGGCGATCCGTTTTCATTGGGAAATGCCCAAGTTCGTCTATAACGACGAGGCCTGACGGTCGGCATGTTGCTGCAACGCCCATTCGACATGTTCACGCACCATCTCGGATGGATAATCGCGCCGCGCTTTTAAAGCCTCCAGAACCGGAATCGTTGACGGCGCATTGCCCAGCCCGACCGCCAGATTGCGCAACCAGTTTTCATAACCTGTCCGCCTTAGGGGCGAGCCTTCAGTGCTGCTCAGAAACCTGGCCTCATCCCACATGAACAGCGCGGCCAGATCGGCGTTGTCCAGGTTGTGCCGTGGCTTGAAATCGCTTTCGCCGGACGGGCGGGCGAAGCGGTTCCACGGACAGACGATCTGGCAGTCATCGCAGCCGAACACCCGGTTGCCGATCAGCGGCCGCAGTTCTTCAGGAATCGCGCCCTTGAGCTCGATGGTCAGGTAGGAAATGCAGCGTCGGGCGTCCAGCACGTAGGGGCCGATGAAGGCATTCGTCGGGCAAATGTCGAGACAGGCGCTGCAACGACCGCAGTGTTCGGTGGCGTGGGGCGGGTCCACCGGCAGGGGCAGATCGACGAACAGTTCGGCGAGGAAGAAATAGCTGCCGGCCTTGCGATTCAAGACCAGGGTGTTTTTGCCGATCCATCCAAGGCCGGCCTGCTCCGCGATGGCTTTTTCCAGCACCGGGGCGCTGTCGACAAAGGCGCGGTAACCGAACGGACCAATTACGGCCTGAATTTTTTCCGCCAGTTGTTGCACGCGTTTACGGATCAATTTGTGGTAATCGCGGCCCAAGGCATAACGCGAAACGTAGGCTTTTTCCGGTTGGGCCAGCAACTGCGCCATTTTGGTGTCGCCCGACAGGTAATCCATGCGCAGCGAAACCACGCGCAAAGTACCGGGTACAAGCTCATCCGGGTGCGAGCGTTTGCTGCCATGGGCGCCCATGTAGTCCATTTCGCCGTGGTAGCCGGCGTCGAGCCAGCGCTGCAGGTGTTGCTCGTGCTCCCCCAGGTCGAGGCCGCTGATGCCGACTTGCTGGAAGCCCAGCTCACGGCCCCAGTCCTTGATGGATTGGGCGAGGGCGGGCAGGTCTGTGGTAATAGCGGGCATGAGGCGAGAGAAACCGGAGCTGAGGTGCGTATAATTCTGCCAGACATCGGAGCCCGAAGACGCATGCCGCACACTAAAGATGATTTACCCGACGCGCTGTACAGCGCTGCGCAGGTCCGAGGGCTCGATGCGAGCCTGATCGCGGCCGGAACAAAGGGTTTCGAATTGATGCAGCGGGCTGCGCGGGCCACCTGGCGTGCGTTGGTCCGCCAATGGCCGGCGGCGAGCGAATTGACAGTGGTTGCCGGTCACGGCAATAACGCGGGCGACGGGTATCTGGTGGCGGTGCTGGCCAAGCGAGCCGGATGGACGGTGCGGGTCCTGGCGGCGGGCGATCCGCAGCAGTTGCGTGGTGATGCAGCATCGGCCCATGCCGAAGCGGTGTCCGAAAACGTCTTTATCGACGCCTGGACGGCGAACTCCGAATTGCGCGGCCTCGTGCTGGACGCCTTGCTGGGCACCGGCCTGGCCGGTGACGTGCGTGAGCCGTATGCCAGTGTCATCGCCTCGATCAATGCTGGTGGGCTGCCGGTAGCTGCGGTGGATATCCCTTCCGGGCTGTGTGCCGATACGGGGCGAATCCTTGGTTGCGCAGTGCGCGCCGATCTGACCGTCACGTTCATCGGCTTGAAACTGGGTTTGTTCACCGGAGACGCGGCGGATGTGGTGGGGGCGCTGGTCTTCAACGACTTGCACGCTGATCCGCAGCTGCTGGAAGACGCGCCGACCAGCGCCCGTCGCCTGACGCCTGGCAATCTGCCGCGCCTGGCTTGCCGGGCCCCAACCTCTCATAAGGGAATGTTCGGCCATGTACTGCTGATCGGTGGTGATCGCGGACTGGGTGGCGCGATCCTGCTGAGTGCGCAAAGTGCACTGCGCGGCGGCGCCGGCATGGTCTCGCTGGCGACCCGCCCGGAACATGTTCCGGCGGCACTGGCGAGAATCCCGGAAGTCATGGCGCTGGGGACTTCGTCGGCCAATCAGCTCATGGGCTTGCTGGAAAAGGTTTCTGTAATGGTCGTCGGGCCGGGGCTTGGTCAGGGGGCTTGGGGGCGCAGCCTGTTGTCGGCCGCCGCCAATGCACCACTGCCGCAGGTTTGGGACGCCGATGCACTGAATCTGTTGGCCGAAGAGCATGTGAAGTTGCCCAAGGTCAGTGTGATGACCCCGCATCCGGGTGAAGCTGCGCGTTTATTGGGCGTGAGTACGGCTCAGGTTCAGGCCGATCGCCCGGCGGCGGCCCGTGCGTTGAGCAAAAAATATACAGCGGTCGTGGTGCTCAAGGGCGCCGGCAGCCTGATCGCCAGTCCCGACGGACGGCTGGCGGTGTGTCATCAAGGTCATCCGGCCATGGCCACCGCCGGTTTGGGCGATGTTTTGGCCGGTCTGGTCGGCGCATTGCTGGCCCAGGGCATGGGCCCGTTCGATGCGGCCTGCCTGGCGGTCTGGCTGCACGCCAATGCCGGTGAGCAACAAGGTAAATTCGGCCGCGGGCTGGCGGCCAGTGATCTGATACCAGCCATTCGTCAGTTGTTGGAGGAGCTCGCACCGTGTCTGAAGTAACCCTGTACCTGGCTGATGAAGAGGCGATGACCGCATTTGGCACACGCATCGCCCAAACCACGAAAGGGCACGGCCTGATCTTTCTCGAAGGCAACCTGGGGATGGGCAAAACCACATTGTCCCGGGGCATTATCCGTGGGCTTGGGCACGTTGGGGCGGTAAAAAGTCCTACCTTTACCTTGGTCGAGCCCTACGAGATCGGTGAGATCCGCGCCTTCCATTTCGACTTGTATCGCCTGGTCGATCCGGAAGAGCTGGAATTCCTCGGCATTCGCGACTATTTCGAAGATGACGCCCTGTGCCTGATCGAATGGCCTGATAAAGGTGCAGGCTTTTTGCCAAAGCCCGACCTGACCATTACCATTAGCCCGCAAGGCAGCGGGCGTTCGCTGAAAATTTTATCCCAGGGCTCGCGTGGCGAGTCGTGGTGTGCCGCATTGGCATTGGAATCCAAATAGATGATGGGGTTAGGTATGCGCTTTCGCGCGTTGGTTGCTGCCGTAGGGGTATTGTTTTTGGCGGTGACCGTCGACGCTGTGGCCGAGACGAAGGTCAACAGCGTTCGCCTGTGGCGGGCGCCGGACAACACACGGCTGGTGTTTGACCTGACCGGTCCCGTGCAGCACAGCGTCTTTACCCTGACAGCCCCGGATCGCCTGGTCATCGACATCAATGGCGCGACCCTGGGTGCACCTTTGAACGTCAATAGCGCGAATACACCGATCACGGCCATGCGCTCGGCCCAGCGCACGCCAACCGACCTGCGGGTGGTCATCGACCTGAAAAAGGCCGTCACCCCGAAAAGCTTCTCGCTGGCCCCTAATGCCCAGTATGGCAACCGATTGGTGGTCGACCTGTTCGATAACCCGTCCGACGCTGCACCGCCGCCTGCGCCGACGCCGTCGGTGGCCACGGTGCCGGCCGTACCGGTCACGCCGACGGAACCTGCAATCAAGCTGCCCCCGGCACCAGCAGGCAAGCGCGACATCATCGTGGTGATCGATGCCGGTCATGGCGGTGAAGACCCGGGTGCTTCCGGCTCTCGCGGTCAGCGCGAGAAAGACGTGGTGCTGCAGATCGCCCGCGAACTGCAGCGTCAGGTCAACGGCATCAAGGGCTTCCGCGCCGAATTGACCCGCACCGGTGATTACTTCATCCCATTGCGTGGGCGTACCGAAATCGCCCGCAAGAAGGGCGCCGACCTGTTCGTCTCGATTCACGCCGACGCCGCGCCTTCGGCCGCCGCTTTCGGTGCCTCGGTATTCGCCCTGTCTGATCGCGGCGCGACGTCTGAAACCGCCCGTTGGCTGGCGGACAGTGAAAACCGCTCCGACCTGATCGGTGGTGCCGGCAACGTCAGCCTCGATGACAAGGACCGCATGCTCGCCGGCGTGCTGCTCGATCTGTCGATGACGGCGTCCCTGACGTCCAGCCTGAACGTCGGTCAGAAAGTCTTGAGCAACATCGGTCGGGTCACGCCGCTGCACAAGCAACGGGTGGAACAGGCCGGGTTCATGGTGCTGAAGTCGCCGGATATTCCGTCGATCCTGGTGGAAACCGGGTTCATCTCCAACGCCAACGAAGCCTCGAAACTTGCAGCGGCCAGCCACCAGCAGGCACTGGCACGTTCCATCAGCAGCGGCGTGCGGCAGTTCTTCCAGCAAAACCCGCCACCGGGCACTTACATTGCCTGGCTGCGTGATTCCGGGAAGATCGCTCAAGGCCCGCGTGATCATCGCGTGAACCCGGGCGAGACGCTGGCAATGATCGCCGTGCGTTATCAGGTCTCGCCGGCCACGCTGCGCAGTGCCAACAACCTGGCGAGCGACGAGCTCAAAGTCGGTCAACATTTGACCATCCCTGGCACTGAACTGGCGGCCAAAGAATGAACCAGGTGCTGACCAACGCTGCTCGCATCGAGCTGCTCAGCCCGAGGCTGGCGAACCAGATTGCCGCTGGTGAGGTCGTTGAGCGCCCGGCGTCGGTGATCAAGGAGTTGCTGGAAAACAGCCTCGACTCCGGCGCCAAGCGTATCGATGTCGATGTCGAGCAGGGTGGCGTCAAGCTGCTGCGGGTGCGCGACGATGGCAGCGGTATCTCCGCCGACGACCTGCCGTTGGCCCTGGCGCGACATGCCACCAGCAAAATCCGTAATCTCGAAGACCTCGAGCAGGTCATGAGCCTGGGTTTTCGCGGTGAGGCACTGGCGTCGATCAGTTCCGTGGCACGCCTGACCCTGACTTCCCGTACCCGTGATGCCGATCAGGCCTGGCAAGTCGAGACCGAAGGTCGCGACATGGCGCCCCGCGTGCAACCGGCGGCGCACCCGGTGGGCACCTCTGTTGAAGTTCGCGACCTGTTTTTCAATACGCCGGCGCGACGCAAGTTTCTCAAGACCGAAAAGACCGAATTCGATCATCTCCAAGAAGTGATCAGGCGTCTGGCCCTGGCGCGCTTCGACGTGGCATTCCATTTGCGTCACAACGGCAAGACCATCCTCAGCCTGCATGAAGCCCGCGATGATGCGGCTCGTGCCCGACGGGTGTCGGCGATTTGCGGTCCCGGTTTCCTGGAGCAGGCGCTGCCGATCGAAATCGAGCGCAATGGTCTGCATCTGTGGGGCTGGGTCGGGCTGCCGACGTTCAACCGTAGCCAGGCGGACTTGCAGTATTTCTTCGTCAACGGCCGTGCCGTGCGCGACAAGTTGGTGGCCCACGCGGTGCGCCAGGCGTATCGCGACGTGCTGTTCAATGGTCGTCACCCGACATTCGTGCTGTTTTTCGAAGTCGATCCGGCGGGCGTTGATGTCAACGTGCACCCGACCAAGCACGAAGTGCGTTTCCGTGATGGACGCATGGTCCATGATTTCCTTTACGGCACCCTGCACCGCGCCTTGGGCGATGTACGGCCAGAGGATCATCTGGCGGCACCGGTTGCGACAGCCGTTGTTCGGCCTACAGGCCTCGAAGCCGGTGAGTTTGGTCCTCAGGGTGAAATGCGTCTGGCCGCCAATGCGCTGCTGGAGCAACCTCAGGCACAGCCATCCATTAATACGCCAGCCGGCTCGGGTGCAGGTGCGGGTTATCAGTATCAATACACGCCGCGTCCGCAGTCCGCTGTTCCGGTGGCTGAAGCCCAGGCGGCCTATCGCGAGTTCTTTGCGCCGCTGCCCGAGGCCAATGCGGCATCACTGCCGGCCGGACAGGGCGATATTCCACCGCTGGGTTATGCGCTGGCGCAGCTCAAGGGTATCTACATTCTTTCGGAAAATGCCCAGGGTCTGGTGCTGGTGGACATGCACGCCGCTCACGAGCGGATCATGTACGAACGGCTGAAGGTCGCGATGGCCAGTGAAGGTCTGAGCGGTCAGCCACTTCTGGTACCCGAGTCGCTGGCGGTCAGTCAGCGTGAAGCCGATTGCGCCGAAGAACACGTCGCCTGGTTCAAGCGCCTGGGCTTTGAACTGCAGCGTCTCGGTCCGGAAACGCTGGCGATCCGGCAGATTCCGGCCCTGCTCAAGCAGGCCGAAGCCAATCGACTGGTCGGTGATGTGTTGGCTGATCTGATGGAGTACGGCACCAGCGACCGGATTCAGGCGCACCTGAACGAACTGCTGGGGACCATGGCTTGCCACGGCGCGGTTCGCGCGAACCGGCGCCTGGCCCTGCCGGAAATGAACGCTCTGCTGCGCGATATGGAAAACACCGAGCGCAGCGGTCAATGCAACCATGGCCGACCGACCTGGACCCAACTGGGTCTGGACGATCTGGACAAACTGTTTTTGCGCGGTCGTTGATGAGCCAGCACCCACCTGCGATTTTCCTGATGGGCCCGACCGCGGCCGGCAAGACCGACCTGGCCATCGAGCTCACCAAGGTTCTGCCTTGCGAACTGATCAGCGTTGATTCGGCGCTGGTTTACCGTGGCATGGACATCGGCACCGCCAAGCCGTCGAAAGAGCTTTTGGCGCAATTCCCACACCGTTTGATCGATATTCTCGACCCGGCTGAAAGCTATTCGGCTGCGGATTTTCGTCGTGACGCCCTCGAAGCAATGGCCGACATCACCGCGCGCGGAAAAATTCCGCTGTTGGTAGGCGGCACAATGCTCTACTACAAGGCTTTGCTCGAAGGTCTGGCCGATATGCCGGCCGCCGATCCGGAAGTGCGCGCACAGATCGAAGAAGAAGCTGCACGCCTTGGTTGGCAAGCCCTGCACGATCAATTGGCGGCGATCGATCCGGTGTCTGCCGCGCGCATTCATCCGAACGATCCGCAGCGACTCAGTCGAGCGCTGGAAGTTTATCGCGTCAGCGGTCAAAGCATGACTGCCCTTCGTTTGCAACAATCTGCGCAAAGTACTGAAGCAGCCGCTTCGGGACGGCAACAATTGCCCTATACTGTCGCGAACTTGGCGATTGCTCCGGCAAATCGCCAGGTATTGCACGAGCGAATTAAACAAAGATTCACTTTAATGTTGGAACAGGGATTCATCGACGAGGTCGTAGCCCTGCGTAAGCGAAGTGACCTGCATGCCGGGTTGCCGTCTATACGTGCGGTAGGCTACCGACAAGTCTGGGATTACCTGGATGGCAAGCTGACGTCAGCCGAGATGCAGGAGCGTGGAATCATTGCCACGCGCCAATTGGCGAAACGCCAGTTCACCTGGCTGCGCAGTTGGGATGATTTACACTGGCTGGACAGCCTGGATTGCGACAATCTGCCACGCGCCTTGAAATACCTGGGGACCATCTCCATATTGAGCTGAGTCCTTGCAATTGCCGTCTATCCTTGGGGGTGTGACGGCCACAAGCCATTTGTTTACCTATTTTTTTATATTGAATCCTTAAAGGAGTGCGGCACATGTCAAAAGGGCATTCGCTACAAGACCCTTACTTGAATACTTTACGTAAAGAGAAAGTTGGGGTGTCCATTTACCTGGTCAACGGGATCAAACTGCAAGGTACGATCGAGTCGTTCGACCAGTTCGTTATCCTGCTGAAAAACACCGTCAGCCAAATGGTCTACAAACACGCTATCTCTACAGTAGTGCCGGTTCGTCCAATTCGTCTGCCTAGCGCAACCGAATCCGAAGCAGGTGATGCTGAGCCAGGTAACGCCTGATAGGAGTCTCCTTTGTTCTTTGAGCGCCACGGTGGTGGTGAGCGAGCCATTCTCGTTCACTTGGATGGTCAGGACCCTGAGGCGCGCGAAGATCCGCAGGAGTTTCAGGAGTTGGCAATGTCGGCTGGCGCCGAGACCGTCGCGTTTTTCAACGTGCCGCGTAATCGGCCAACCGCCAAATACCTGATTGGCAGCGGCAAGGTCGAGGAATTGCGCGACCTGGTCAAAGCCGAGCAGGTGGATCTGGTGATTTTCAATCACATCCTCACGCCCAGTCAGGAACGTAACCTCGAACGTGTTTTCGAGTGTCGCGTGATCGATCGCACGGGCTTGATTCTCGATATCTTCGCCCAGCGCGCCCGCACCCATGAAGGCAAGCTCCAGGTCGAACTGGCGCAGCTTGAGCACATGAGTACGCGGCTGGTTCGTGGCTGGACTCACCTTGAGCGTCAGAAGGGCGGTATCGGTCTGCGGGGTCCGGGTGAGACCCAGCTGGAAACCGACCGACGCCTGCTGCGGATTCGCCTGCGGCAGATCAAGGGCCGCCTGGAAAAGGTTCGCAGCCAGCGTGAGCAATCGCGTCGCGGCCGCAAACGGGCGGACATCCCGACGGTTTCACTGGTGGGTTATACCAACGCCGGCAAATCGACCCTGTTCAATTCGGTGACCGAGTCCGACGTGTTCGCCGCTGACCAGTTGTTCGCGACCCTCGACCCGACCCTGCGTCGACTCGAGCTCGATGACCTCGGGCCGATCGTGCTGGCTGATACCGTGGGCTTCATTCGCCACTTGCCGCACAAACTGGTTGAGGCATTTCGGGCTACGCTCGAAGAGTCGAGCAACTCCGACCTGCTGCTGCACGTGATCGACTCCCATGAGCCCGAGCGCATGGCCCAGATTGAACAGGTCATGGTGGTGCTCGGAGAGATCGGGGCCCAGGACTTGCCGATCCTGGAGGTATACAACAAACTCGATTTGCTCGAGGGCGTTGAGCCGCAGATCCAGCGCGATGCCGATGGCAAGCCGCAGCGGGTCTGGTTGTCGGCCAAGGACGGTACAGGCCTGGGCCTGCTCAAGCAGGCCGTGGCCGAGCTGCTTGGGGATGATTTGTTCGTTGGCACCTTGCGCTTGCCGCAACGTTTTGCTCGACTGCGTGCGCAGTTTTTCGAACTCGGTGCGGTACAGAAGGAAGAACATGACGAAGAAGGCCTCAGCTTGTTGGCCGTCCGTTTGCCTCGGGCCGAATTGAATCGGCTGGTGAGTCGCGAAGGTTTGCAGCCGCTGGAATTCATCGAGCAACACACTTTGCAATAAAAGCCTGAGAAAGCGGTTGTGCCGTGGTGACAGGCATTCTGTAGCATTGGTCGGCGCGCCGTGGGTGCGTCTTTGCTTTATCAGATGGAGAGCGCTATGGCTTGGAATGAGCCGGGTGGCAACTCGAATAATCAGGATCCTTGGGGTGGCAAGCGCCGTAATAACGGCGATCGCAAGGGACCACCAGATCTCGACGAGGCCTTCCGAAAGCTGCAGGAAAGCCTGAACGGGTTGTTCGGTGGTGGAAAGAAACGTGGTGATGACGGCGGTGGTCCGGGCAAGAGTGGCGGCTTCGGCGGCCTGCTCGGCATCGGCCTGGTCGTGTTGGCGGCCGTGTGGCTATACAGCGCGGTCTATGTAGTCGACGAGCAGGAGCAAGCCGTGGTGCTGCGCTTCGGCAAGTACTACGAAACCGTCGGCCCGGGCCTGAACATCTACTTCCCGCCGATCGACAAGAAGTACATGGAAAACGTCACGCGTGAGCGTGCGTACACCAAGCAGGGTCAAATGCTGACTGAAGACGAAAACATCGTCGAAGTGCCGCTGACCGTGCAGTACAAGATCAGCAACCTGCAGGACTTCGTGCTGAGCGTCGATCAGCCGGAAATCAGCCTGCAGCACGCGACCGACAGCGCCTTGCGCCATGTGGTGGGGTCCACCGCGATGGACCAGGTACTGACTGAAGGCCGTGAATTGATGGCCAGTGAAATCAAGGAGCGCCTGCAACGCTTCATGGATACCTATCGCACCGGCATCACCGTCACTCAGGTCAACGTGCAGAGCGCAGCGGCACCGCGTGAAGTGCAGGAAGCCTTCGATGACGTGATCCGTGCCCGTGAAGACGAGCAGCGTTCGCGCAACCAGGCTGAAACCTATGCCAACGGCGTCGTGCCGGAAGCCCGTGGTCAGGCCCAGCGCATTCTTGAAGATGCCAATGGCTACCGTGACGAAACCGTCTCGCGTGCCAAGGGTGAGGCCGATCGCTTCACCAAGTTGGTCGCCGAGTATCGCAAGGCGCCTGAAGTCACTCGTCAGCGTCTGTACCTGGACACCATGCAGGAAGTCTTCAGCAGCACCAGCAAGGTTCTCGTGACCGGCAACAAGAATGGCCAGAGCAACCTGTTGTACCTGCCTTTGGACAAGATGGTCGAAAGTGGTCGCAGCACCAGCACTCAGGTGACCAGTGCGGCAGCTACCAGCAATGAAGCGAATGCACGTGCGGCAGCTGATCTGCAGCAACAGCAAGCACGTACCAGGGAGAGTCGCTGATGAGCAATAAATCGCTGATCGCCCTTATTGTCGGCGTCGTCGTGGCGATCGCTGCCTGGAACTGCTTCTACATCGTGGCTCAGACCGAGCGTGCGGTGTTGCTGCAGTTCGGTCGTGTGGTCCAGACCGATGTTCAGCCTGGCCTGCATGTGAAGGTGCCTTACGTTAACCAGGTGCGTAAATTCGACGCACGCCTGATGACGCTGGATGCACCGACGCAGCGCTTCCTGACGCTGGAAAAGAAAGCCGTGATGGTCGATGCCTATGCCAAGTGGCGCGTGAAAGACGCAGAGCGTTTTTACACCGCGACTTCCGGTCTCAAGCAGATTGCCGACGAGCGTCTTTCCCGTCGCCTGGAATCGGGCCTGCGTGACCAGTTCGGTAAGCGCACCCTGCACGAAGTGGTATCAGGTGAGCGTGATGCGCTGATGGCGGATATCACGGCTTCGTTGAACAAGATGGCTGAAAAAGAGCTGGGCATCGAAGTTGTCGATGTTCGGGTCAAGACCATCGACCTGCCGAAGGAAGTGAACCGCAGCGTGTTTGAGCGCATGAGCACCGAGCGTGAACGTGAAGCTCGCGAACACCGCGCCAAGGGTAACGAGCTGGCAGAAGGCATCCGTGCCGACGCCGATCGTCAACGCCGCGTACTGCTGGCTGAAGCCTATCGTGAATCCGAAGAGATTCGCGGTGACGGTGATGCCCAGGCCGCTGCGATCTACTCCAAGGCCTACGGTCAGGATCAGGAGTTCTACGCGTTCTACCGTAGCCTGCGTGCCTACCGTGAAAGCTTCGCGAACAAATCCGACGTATTGGTCCTCGACCCAAGCAGTGACTTCTTCCACTACCTGGAAAAAGCCAAGCCTTGATGCAGCGTTGACCTGAATCATCCCGCCGGGCGGCTAAAATCGCTGGCGGGGTGATCCTTTGGGAAAACGTGTGTATGATGCGGCAGCCGGGAAATTCCCGGCTTTTTTGCGTCTGCACGTTTGATTGCTGTTTTTGTGCAGGTGTCTGAGCTCAATGGCTCGACAGGTTTTACGAGGAAAGTGCTTGGCGAAGCCTATTGCAGGCTGTTCGCTTCGTCGCTCATGCGCGTGGTTTGTGCTGGGCCGATCATTTTCTGCTTCACTCAAGGCTCGCCCAAAGGCTTGCCGCCCGGATCATAGGGGAATGGCGTAATGGCAACGGTAGACCGCTGGCTGCTGCCAGATGGCATCGAAGAAGTACTGCCACCGGAAGCGGCGCGCATAGAAGTCGCGCGTCGTCAGGTGTTGGATCTGTTCCAGAGCTGGGGTTACGAGTTTGTCGTGACTCCCCATATCGAGTACCTGGAATCCCTGCTGACCGGCGCGGGCCAGGACCTGGATCTGCGTACCTTCAAGGTCATCGACCCGCAATCGGGTCGGCAGATGGGGTTCCGGGCCGACATCACGCCGCAAGTGGCCCGCATCGATGCGCATACCCTGCGTCGCGAAGGTCCGAACCGTCTGTGCTATGCCGGCAGCGTATTGCATGCCCAGCCGCGCGCCTTGTCGTCCTCGCGCAGCCCGATCCAGTTGGGTGCCGAGTTGTATGGCGATGCCAGCCCGAGCAGCGACGTCGAAGTCATCAGCCTGATGCTGGCCATGCTGCAGCTGGCCGATGTGCCGGACGTGCACATGGACCTGGGGCATGTGGGTATCTATCGCGGTCTTGCTCGCGCCGCCGGTTTGTCCGGTGAAGTTGAGCAACAGCTGTTCGATGCATTGCAACGTAAAGCCATCGATGAGGTCATTACCTTGACCGAAGGCTTGCCGGCCGATTTATCGGCCATGTTGCGGGCGTTGGTCGATCTGTGTGGCGGTCGCGAAGTACTGGTGGCTGCCCGTGAGCGTCTGGCCAAGGCTCCGGCCCCGGTTCTGGCGGCGCTGGACGACCTGCTGGCGATTGCCGAGCGCTTGTCCGTGCGTTTCCCGGAGCTGCCGCTGTATTTCGACCTCGGTGAATTGCGTGGTTACCACTACCACACTGGCGTAGTGTTCGCCGCATTCGTGCCGGGTGTAGGCCAGTCCATTGCCCAGGGCGGTCGTTACGACGACATCGGTGCCGACTTCGGTCGCGCCCGTCCGGCAACCGGTTTCTCTACCGATTTGAAAACCCTGGTGACCCTGGGGCGTGCTGAGATCGAGCTACCGTCTGGCGGTATCTGGATGCCTGACAGTACGGATGCGGCACTCTGGCAGCAGGTTTGCCAGTTGCGCAGTGAGGGTCAGCGTGTCGTTCAGGCCTTGCCTGGACAACCTTTGGCCGCCGCCCGTGAAGCGGACTGCGACCGGCAATTGATTCAGCAGAACGGGCTTTGGCAAGTATCGCCACTGGCTTCTTGAGTTTTCCTGCCGGCCACCGCCGGCACCAAGTTTGCGCGAATGAGGACAAGTGTTATGGGTAAGAATGTCGTAGTCCTGGGCACCCAGTGGGGTGATGAGGGCAAAGGCAAGATCGTTGATCTGCTGACCGAACATGCTGCCGCCGTAGTGCGCTACCAGGGTGGCCACAACGCTGGCCACACCCTGGTGATCGACGGCGAAAAAACCGTCTTGCACCTGATCCCGTCGGGCGTGCTGCGCGAAGGCGTGCAGTGCCTGATCGGCAACGGCGTGGTGGTTGCACCTGACGCCCTGCTGCGGGAAATCAACAAGTTGGAAGAGAAAGGCGTGCCGGTGCGCGAGCGCCTGCGCATCAGCCCTTCCTGCCCGCTGATCCTGTCCTACCACGTAGCGCTGGACCAGGCCCGTGAAAAGGCCCGTGGCGAACTGAAGATCGGCACCACCGGTCGCGGCATCGGCCCGGCTTACGAAGACAAGGTTGCACGTCGCGGTCTGCGCATCGGTGACCTGTTCCATCGCGAGCGTTTCGCCGCCAAGCTGGGCGAGTTGCTGGACTACCACAACTTCGTACTGGTCAATTACTACAAAGAGCCTGCAATCGACTTCCAGAAGACTCTGGACGAGTGCATGGAGTACGCCGAGCTGCTCAAGCCGATGATGCTGGACGTCACCGCCGAGCTGCACCAACTGCGTCGCGCTGGCAAGGACATCATGTTCGAAGGCGCCCAAGGCTCCCTGCTGGACATCGACCACGGTACCTACCCGTACGTCACCAGCTCCAACACCACCGCGGGCGGCATCGCCACCGGTTCGGGTGTCGGCCCGATGTTCCTGGACTACATCCTCGGCATCACCAAGGCTTACACCACCCGCGTCGGTTCGGGCCCGTTCCCGACTGAGCTGTTCGACGACGTTGGCGCGTTCCTGGCCAAGCGTGGTCACGAGTTCGGTGCAACCACCGGCCGTGCCCGTCGTTGCGGCTGGTTCGACGCCGTCATCCTGCGTCGCGCCATCGACGTCAACAGCATCTCGGGCCTGTGCCTGACCAAGCTGGACGTGCTGGACGGCCTGGAAACCATCAACATCTGTGTTGGCTACAAGAACCAGGACGGTGCAGTCATCGACGCGCCGACCGACGCCGACAGCTACATCGGCCTGGAGCCTGTGTACGAAGAGATGCCAGGCTGGAAAGAGTCCACCCTCGGTGCCAAGACTCTGGAAGAGCTGCCACAGGCTGCGCGCAACTACATCAAGCGCGTCGAAGAGTTGGTCGGTGCGCCGATCGACATTATTTCGACGGGCCCGGACCGCAACGAAACCATCGTTCTGCGTCACCCGTTCGCTTGATAAGTCGTTGATGTAAAACACAAAGGCCCCTTAATCGGGGCCTTTGTCGTTTATGTCTGTAGGACGGCATGACCTTTGCTGTAAGAATTGCTTCTGGCGAGCCATCAATTTAATGGCGCTCATGCAGAGGGATTTCCAGTGTCGGCCGTTCTCTCACTGTTACAAAGCCGTCTTTTGCGGCCTGTGTTCGTTACTCTCGGTATCGCCCTTTTGGTGCAAGTGCTGGTGGCTGTTGCTCTGACCCGGAGCACGGTGACCGCGCTGGAAGCCGATCTGGGTGTGCGCCTGGGTGCTGACAGTCAAAAACTTTCCGGCGAACTCGAGCAGGCGGGGCGTGAAGTCACGTCGAGCCTCGACAGTCTCTCCACCAGCACGCGCCAACGCCTCACGGCCGGTTTGTCCTCGCGACTGGAGGAGGAGCAGGCGCAATTGCGCGCGACTCTGGAAAAGGACTTGAAGGACTCCGCCAACGATATGGCGCAGCTTCTGGCTTCGGTCGCGCCCCGCGCCATGTGGGACAGCGACGTCCCGACCCTCTCTGAATTTGCCCGCCGGGCGCAGCGCAATCCCAATGTTCTCTTCGTGGTCTACGACGATGCGACGGGCCAACACCTGACGCGCTATTTGAATCGGGAAAACCCGATCAACAAAGCCTTGCTGGAGAAGGGGCAGGGCGAGCGGGCGCTGGACAAGGTGCTGGACGCGGCGAAGAACGATCCTTCGGTCTACTACCTGGAAGCCTCAATCAATCCAAACGGCGTGGAAATCGGCAAGGTGTTGATGGGGGTCTCCACCGCCTCGGTGGAAACTGACCTGGCGGCCCTCGACAAGCGCTTCTCGGCCTTGATCGCCAGCAGTGATCAGTTGGTAGGTGACAGCCTCAAGGGTGCGGCGGCGGATAGCGCGACAGCCATGCGTGCGCGGCTGCAATCGGCGCAATCCACGGCGGCTGAAATGAAAGCCAACACCACCAGCACGGTGCAGGAAGCAGCGGCTACATTGCGCTGGCGCATCGGTATGGGCTTGGCGGTGGTGGGCGCCGGCGTGTTGCTGTTGCTCGCCGTGGTGCTGGGACGTCGGGTGGTCAATCGCTTGAAAATGCTGATTGGCGCCATGGATGACCTGGCGGCTGGCGAAGGCGATCTGACCAAGCGTGTGCAGATCAATAGCCAGGACGAAATCGGCGATATGGCCTCGGCGGTCAATCGCTTTGTGGATAAGTTGCAGCCGATTGTGCGTGAGGCGGGTGACGTGGCCCAGCGCACGGGTGTGGAAATCGGTGCCATGACCTTGCGCAATGCCGGGGCCGACGCGGCTGCGGGCATGCAGCGCGATGAAGTGGCCGAGAGTCTGCGTGCGTTGTCGCAAATGGCGGATGAGGCTCAGTCCGAAAGTCAGGCTATGCAGGCAGCGTTGAAACAGGTGGTGGATATTCGTCAGGCCACCGATGAAAACACTCGAACCTCGGCGAAAGTCGGCAGCCTGATCGAGGCCTTGGCCGGGCAGGTCGATACCGGTGCGCAGGTGATTGAGCGACTGGCGCAACAGAGTGAGCAGATTGAAGTGGTATTGACGGTCATCCACGGAATCGCCGAACAAACCAACCTGCTGGCATTGAACGCGGCCATTGAGGCGGCGCGAGCGGGTGAGACCGGTCGCGGGTTTGCTGTGGTGGCCGATGAAGTGCGGGCGCTGGCCAGCAAGACCCAGAGTTCTACGGGTGATATTCAGGCGCACATCGTGGCACTGCAGCAAGGTGCGCGTGAGGCGGTGGCGGCGATCGGGCAGGCGGGGCGCCAGGCCAACGAAGGTTTGCTGGTGTTGCGTGACAGTGCGCGGTTGCAGCAATCGGTGCAGGCGTCGGTGGAGCAGGTGCATGCGGCAATTGGTCTGGCGACCCAAGCCGCGGCGCATCAGGCGCAGGGGGCTCAGGCGGTGCGTGGCCGGGTCGAGACTATTCATGCGCAGGCCGAGAAAGCGGCCCGGGCGGTGGTGGAAACCACGGCCAGCGGCAAGGTGCTGGATGGGTTGGCGGCGCAGTTGAAGGCGAGCCTGGGGCAGTTCAGGGCTTAAGTCTTGCGTTGTCTCTGCTGACGCCTTCGCGAGCAAGCCCGCTCCCACATTCGACCGCGTTCCTTCAGAGGGAAATGCGATCAAATGTGGGAGCGGGCTTGCTCGCGAAAGCGCTTTCAGCGGCTCAGATACATCCGCGTCGTCAGCAGATAGACCGGCAACCCCGACACCAATATCAACAACGCCGCATAAGGCGCCGCTGCCGCAAATTCCACATTCGCGGTATGTGCCCAGACTTCCGTCGCCAAGGTGTTGAGCCCGGTCGGGCTCAACAGCAGCGTCGCCGTCAGCTCTTTCATTGCATCCAGAAACACCAGGGCAAAGGCTGCGCCCAGTGCCGGGAAAATGATCGGTAATGTGATCCGGCAAAATGCGCTGAACGAGGACGCGCCCAAGGTGCGTGCAGCCTCTTCCAATTGCGGTGCGGCCTTGTTCAGCGCTGTGCGGATCGGCGCCTGGGCCAATGGCAAAAACAGTAGCGCATAAGCGATCAGCAGCAGTGCCGATGTCTGGTACAGCGCCGGCAAATAGTGCAGGGCGAAGTACACCAGGGTCAGGGCGATCACCAGGCCTGGCAAGGCATGCAGCAGATACGGCAGGCGTTCAGCCCAGATTGCCAATCGGCCTTTATAGCGCACCACCAACAGTCCCACTGGCACCGCGAGTACCAGGCATAGCGCTGCGCCACCCAGCGATAAAGCCAGGGACGACAGCAGTGCCTCGCCAATGGCGGCCACCGGGAAAGCGGCCGATGAGCCCACGGCCAGCCAGTAAGCCAGCATGCCCAGCGGAATGCCGCTGCCGACGATTGCCAGCAACAGGCAATACAGTTGCCCTGCCACTGCCCAGGGCCCCAGTCGAACCTGCTCCGCCTGGCGCGCCGCACCCTGTCCGGTGCGCACGTGTCGGCCCTTGCCGCGAACCCGCAGTTCCAGCCACAGCAGCATCAGGCACAGCAACAACAGCACCGCCGAAAGCATGGCTGCGTTGGCGTTGCTGAACTCCAGTTCGAACTGTTGATAGATCGCGGTGGTGAAGGTTTGCAGGCCAATGATCGACAGCGCGCCGAACTCCACCAGCATGTGCAGGGCGATCAGCAGGGAGCCTGCGAGTAATGAGGGCCAGAGCAGGGGGAGGGTGACTTTGAAAAATACGCCCCAGCGATTCTGTCCCAGTGTGCGCGCGGACTCTTCCAGGGAGGGGTCGAGGTTGCGCAGCGTCGCCGCCACCGGCAAGAAAATCAGCGGGTATTTGGAAAGAGTCATCACCAAAATCGCCCCGCCCAGGCCTTCGAACTGTGCGCTGAGCGAAACCCATGTGAAGCTGCTGACAAACGCTGGTACGGCGAATGGCAAACATAGAATCACACCCCACAACCGCCGTCCTGGCAGGTTGCTGCGTTCCAGTAGCCATGCCAAAGACAGGCCGATCACGCCGCAGGCCAGCGTAACGCCGACCATCAGTGCCAGGGTGTTGCGCAGCAGGCCGAACACATATGGCCGCCACAGTAGGTGCAACGCTTCGGCCCAGCCCGCTTGCCAGGCCTTGAGCCCGACATAGGCCAGCGGCAGCAGGCTGAGCACCACCAACAGCAGTACCGGCAGCACCAGCCAGATTGACGGTCGCTTGCGTCGCGGCACGTAACCGCCGTGCGCGGCGGCTGGGGCGGGCAATGAAGTGCTCATCAGTTCAGGCCAACGTCGCGTTCCAGGTCCAGGGCCTCTTCGGCGTTGCCGAGGTCGGCTGGCGTGACCTTCGGTGCTTCCAGTTCACTGAAGGGCTTGAGACCGCGATCCGATTCCATGCCTTTGTGCAGCGGGTATTCGGCGGTGGTCTGGGTGATCACGCGTTGGCCCTCTTCGCTCGCCATGTAAGCAAGCAGTTGCTGGGCTTCTGTTGGATGTTTGCTGGATTTCAGCACGGCGGCACTGGACACGGTGATCAGTCCGCCGACGTCGCCACCAGTGAAGTAGTGCAGTTTCGAATCGAGCTGGCCTTTTTCGCGTTGCAGGGCGAACCAGTAGTAGTTGTTGACCAGTACGGTGGCCACTTCGCCATTTTCCACGGCTTTGAGCGCAACCATATTGTTGCTGTAGGTCTTGCCGAATGCGCGCAGCCCGGTGAGCCATTCTTCGGCGGCGTCCATGCCGTGCACCTTGATGATTGCGACCGCCTGTTCCTGGAAGGCGCCACTGGTGGGCACGAAGCCGACCTTGCCTTGCCATTTCGGATCGGAGAACTCCATGACCGACTTCGGCAGATCTTTTTCGTCGATCAGTTTCGGGTTAAAGGCGACCACCCGCACCCGGGCGGTCACGCCGATCCAGGTGCCATTACCGGCAACGTATTCCTTGGGTAATACCGCCAGGGTGGTGTCATCAGCCTGGGCGAGCAAACCTTGTTCGCCAAGTTTGTTCAGGGGTGGCGATTCTTCGGTGTAGATCACATCGGCAGGCGAGCGATCTCCTTCCTCGACGATCTGGCTGGCCAGCTGGTTGCTGCTGCCTTTGCGGACATTGACGTGAATGCCGGTCTTGGCTTCGAAGGCCTTGGCGACAGCGTCACCGACTTCTTTGTGTTGGCCGTTGTAGAGCGTCAGGGAAACCGGGTCGGCGGCTTGGGTGAGGGGAGTGGCGAGTGCCAGGCCGAGCAGGGTCATGGTCAGGCCGCGGCGCAGGGTATTTCGAAGCATCATTCGCAGGGTTCCTCACTGTCGCATTGCAAAAACTTGCAACAATGATAAACGATATTGTTTCTCAAATGCGCGCTGCAAGCCTGGCAAATGGTGCAGGAGCGAGCTTGCTCGCGATGGGCGTGAACGAAAACGAGGGGTGTCTGGAGAAGTGCGTTGCCTGTTCCTTTATCGCGAGCAGGGCTCACTCCTACAGGGAGGGGCGTTTTTTCGAACCCCGGAAACGCAAAAACCCGCTTTCGCGGGTTTCTGTGAAATTCAAGGTCGTAACCTTGAATTTGAATTGGTGCCCAGAAGAAGACTCGAACTTCCACGGCCGTAAGGCCACCAGCACCTGAAGCTGGCGTGTCTACCAATTTCACCATCTGGGCATTCATCTTCAGCGTTGCCGCTGTTGATGTGGCGCACTATACGGAGAGTATTTTTATCTGTAAACCCCTGATTTAAATTTATTAAATCAGAGGCTTAGAATGCAAAAAACCCGCTTTCGCGGGTTTTGTGTGAGCCTTGAAATTGAACTAATCTCAAGCTCGAAATTGGTGCCCAGAAGAAGACTCGAACTTCCACGACCGTAAGGTCACCAGCACCTGAAGCTGGCGTGTCTACCAATTTCACCATCTGGGCAGTATCGGCAACGTTGTCCGTCGTCGATGGCGCGCACTATACGGAGCGTCTTTTTAACTGTAAACCCCCGGCACCAAAAAAACCTGGAAAATTTCACCAGCGGTCTGCAAAACAGCTTTGAGGTGTCGATACAGGGCTTTAGATGGGTCGTCTTAGCCTGAAATTTCCCGTTTCATGATGCCTATGCCAAACTAACCCGCATATAGACAAGGTGAAAACTCTCTAATGGCCGATTGGCAATCCCTCGATCCCGAGGCCGCTCGTGAAGCGGAAAAATATGAAAACCCCATTCCTAGCCGCGAACTGATCCTTCAGCATCTTGCTGACCGGGGTTCGCCTGCTAACCGCGAGCAATTGGTCGAAGAGTTTGGTCTGACCACCGAAGACCAGATCGAAGCCCTGCGTCGCCGCCTGCGCGCCATGGAGCGCGATGCTCAACTCATCTATACCCGTCGTGGCACGTATGCGCCGGTGGACAAGCTTGACCTGATCCTGGGCCGCATCAGCGGTCACCGCGACGGTTTCGGCTTCCTGGTGCCGGACGACGGCAGTGACGACCTGTTCATGAGCCCGGCGCAAATGCGTCTGGTGTTCGATGGTGACCGTGCCCTGGCCCGTGTCTCCGGCCTGGATCGTCGCGGTCGCCGCGAAGGCATGATTGTCGAAGTGGTGTCCCGTGCTCACGAAAGCATCGTCGGCCGCTACTTCGAAGAAGGCGGTATTGGTTTCGTTGTTGCCGACAACCCGAAGATCCAGCAGGAAGTGCTGGTGACGCCAGGTCGTAACGCCAACGCCCAGATTGGTCAGTTCGTCGAAGTGAAGATCACTCACTGGCCGACGCCACGCTTCCAGCCGCAAGGCGACGTGGTTGAAGTCGTGGGTAACTACATGGCGCCGGGCATGGAAATCGATGTCGCCCTGCGCACCTATGACATTCCTCACGTCTGGCCTGATGCCGTGCTCAAGGAAGCCGGCAAGCTCAAGCCGGAAGTCGAAGAGAAGGACAAAGAGAAACGCATCGATCTGCGTCATCTGCCGTTCGTCACCATCGACGGCGAGGATGCGCGCGACTTCGATGACGCGGTTTACTGCGAAGCCCGGCCCGGCAAGCTGCGCCTGTTCTCCGGTGGCTGGAAGTTGTACGTGGCGATTGCCGACGTATCCAGCTACGTGAAACTCGGTTCGGCACTCGATGCCGAAGCCCAGGTTCGCGGTAACTCGGTGTACTTCCCTGAGCGCGTGATCCCGATGCTGCCAGAGCAGCTGTCCAACGGCCTGTGCTCGCTGAACCCGCAAGTCGATCGTCTGGCCATGGTTTGCGAGATGACCATCTCCAAATCCGGCGAAATGACCGACTACTGCTTCTACGAAGCGGTGATCCACTCCCATGCGCGTCTGACCTACAACAAGGTCAGCGCCATGCTCGAAACGCCGAAAGCCACCGAAGCGCGCAAGCTGCGTGGCGAGTACACCGACGTAGTGCCGCATCTCAAGCAACTGTACGCGTTGTACAAAGTGCTGCTGGCAGCCCGTCATGTGCGTGGCGCGATCGATTTCGAAACCCAGGAAACCCGGATCATCTTCGGCTCCGAGCGCAAGATCGCCGAAATCCGGCCGACCGTGCGCAACGATGCGCACAAGCTGATCGAGGAATGCATGCTGGCGGCCAACGTGGCCACCGCCGAATTCCTGAAAAAGCACGAAATTCCTGCGCTGTACCGCGTTCACGATGGCCCGCCACCTGAGCGTCTGGAAAAACTCCGTGCCTTCCTTGGCGAGCTCGGTCTGTCCCTGCACAAAGGCAAGGATGGCCCGTCGCCGAAGGACTATCAGGCACTGCTGGCCGGTATCAAGGATCGTCCGGATTTCCATCTGATCCAGACCGTCATGCTGCGTTCGTTGAGTCAGGCGGTGTACAGCGCCGATAACCAGGGCCACTTCGGCCTGAATTATGAGGCTTACACCCACTTCACCTCGCCGATCCGCCGCTACCCGGACTTGCTCACGCATCGGGCGATCCGCAGCGTCATCCATTCGAAGCAGGACACCCCGCACGTTCGCCGTGCCGGTGCGATGACCATTCCGAAGGCACGCATCTATCCGTACGACGAAGCGGCGCTGGAGCAACTGGGCGAGCAATGCTCGATGAGCGAGCGTCGTGCCGACGAAGCGACCCGTGACGTCGTGAACTGGCTCAAGTGCGAGTACATGAAGGATCGCGTGGGCGAATCGTTCCTGGGCGTCATCACGGCGGTCACCGGTTTCGGTCTGTTTGTCGAGCTGACGGATATTTACGTCGAGGGTCTGGTGCACGTCACCGCGCTGCCGGGCGATTACTACCACTTCGATCCTGTGCACCACCGCCTGGCCGGTGAGCGTACCGGTCGCAGCTTCCGCCTTGGCGACACCGTTGAAGTGCGGGTCATGCGCGTCGATCTCGACGAGCGCAAGATCGACTTCGAGATGGCCGAAAAAACCCTCACCGCGCCGATAGGTCGCAAGAAGCGTGGCAGCGAAACCGCCGCTCCTGCGGCAAAGACCGCTGCAGAGCCCGCGCCGGCGAAAACCGGTCGTCGTCCCGCCAAGGAGAAGGCTGTCGAGGCCTATCGCCCGAGCGATGCGGCGGCAAAAAACGCCGAAGTGCGCAAAAGTCGTGAAATGAAGAAGGCCTTGCTGGCCGACGCGAAAAGCGGCGGTAAAGCGGCGTCTGGGGGAAAGACCGGACGGTCGGCGCCTGACAAGGCCGTCGGCGGCAAGCCAGCCAAACCGAGCAAACATCGTAAAGGCCCGCCAAAAGCGGGCTCGGCCCCAGCCAAAAGCGGCGGGGCGCGTAAACCTAAGGCCAAGTCATGAGTCAGTTGGAAAAAATCTACGGCGTACACGCTGTCGAAGCGTTGCTGCGTCACCACCCGAAACGCGTCAAGCAGATCTGGCTGGCCGAAGGCCGCGGTGATCCTCGGGTGCAGACCTTGATCGAACTGGCCAACGAAAATCGTGTCCAGGTCGGCCAGGCCGAACGTCGTGAAATGGACGCCTGGGTCGAGGGTGTGCATCAGGGCGTGGTCGCGGATGTCAGTCCGAGCCAGGTCTGGGGCGAGGCGATGCTCGACGAGCTGCTTGATCGCACCGAAGGCGCGCCGTTGTTGCTGGTGCTCGACGGCGTGACCGATCCGCACAACCTCGGCGCCTGCCTGCGTTCTGCCGATGCGGCGGGTGCGCTGGCGGTGATCGTGCCTAAGGACAAGTCCGCAACCCTGACGCCGGTAGTGCGAAAGGTTGCCTGCGGTGCGGCGGAAGTGATTCCGCTGGTCGCCGTGACCAACCTGGCGCGCACCCTGGAAAAGCTCCAGCAGCGCGGCTTGTGGATCGTTGGCGCGGCAGGGGAGGCAGAGGTCAGCCTTTATGAGCAGGACCTCACCGGCCCGACCATTCTCATCATGGGTGCCGAAGGCAAGGGCATGCGCCGCCTGACCCGCGAACATTGCGATTACCTGGTGCATCTGCCGATGGCCGGTAGCGTCAGCAGTCTCAACGTGTCGGTGGCGACCGGCGTCTGCCTGTTCGAAGCGCAGCGTCAACGTGGCGCGAAGGCCGCAGCGGCAGCCAAGAAGTCCTGAGTCGGTTGTAGTCCCTGTGGGAGCGAGCCTGCTCGCGAAAGCGGAGTAACATTCAGCATCAATGTTGAATGTTATGCCCCCTTCGCGAGCGGGCTCGCTCCCATAGTGGTTTTGTATCTGGGTGATGATCGGTGGTTGTTCAAATAATCACCAATTACCTTGCGCCTCCCACGCCCCTTCTCTACAATTGCGCCCCTTGCTGTGACGGCAGGCGCGCATGTGCCTTACCCACGCAAGTCCATAAGTGTCATTCACTCCTTGTCTGACCGCTTTTGAGCGGCAGGCTACAACCCGTAAGGAGCATTCATGCGTCATTACGAAATCATCTTTTTGGTCCACCCGGATCAAAGCGAGCAAGTCGGCGGCATGGTTGAGCGTTACACCAAGCTGATCGAAGAAGACGGCGGCAAAATCCACCGTCTGGAAGATTGGGGCCGTCGTCAACTGGCCTACGCAATCAACAATGTTCACAAGGCTCACTACGTGATGCTGAACGTTGAGTGCACCGGCAAGGCCCTGGCCGAGCTGGAAGACAACTTCCGCTACAACGATGCAGTGATCCGTAACCTGGTCATCCGTCGCGAAGAAGCCGTTACCGGCCAATCCGAGATGCTCAAGGCTGAAGAAAACCGCAGTGAGCGCCGTGAGCGTCGCGACCGTCCTGAGCACTCCGACGCTGAAGGCGTTGAGGGTGATGACAGCGACAACAGCGATAACGCTGACGAGTAATCCACGGACCTTTTAAGGAGCCTATCAAATGGCACGTTTCTTCCGTCGTCGTAAATTCTGCCGCTTCACCGCTGAAGACGTGAAAGAGATCGATTACAAAGATCTCAACACTCTGAAAGCCTACGTATCCGAGACCGGCAAAATCGTTCCAAGCCGCATCACCGGTACCAAAGCTCGTTATCAGCGTCAGCTGGCCACCGCTATCAAGCGCGCCCGCTTCCTGGCCCTGCTGGCCTACACCGACAGCCACGGCCGCTGAGACCGGGTAGTCGACTCGTAGCAAAGGATTGAATGTATGCGTGCCTTGGCTGAGTTCATCATGCGGGGCCGTATGCAGGCCACTCTGGTAGTGGCTGGATGCGCGGCATTGCCGTTGTTGTATTGGTTGGGTGCTGCCGCCGGATGCCTTGTGCTCCTGCGGCGCGGATTGAAGGACGCCTTGGGCGTTCTTGCTCTGGGAATGCTGCCAGCTTTGATCTGGTGGCTTTACTCCGACGACCCACGGGCACTTCTGGTGCTGCTGGGGTCTGCGAGCCTTGCGTTGGTTTTGCGCGCAAGCGAGTCCTGGAACCGCGTGCTGCTGGTCAGCATAGCGATGGGAGTGGTGTTTTCAGTGGTGCTGGGGACGGCTTTTGGTCCCCAGATCGAGATGCTGGCGCAGGCTTTGATCAAGGTCATGCCGTCGCTACTCGGTGAGGTCTACCAGAAGATGTCGGTAGACGAGCAAGCGCGATTCGCGTCCCTGATTGCACCTATCCTGACCGGCCTGATAGCGGCCTTGTTGCAAATCGTCAGTGTGCTGAGCCTGATTGTCGGGCGCTACTGGCAGGCGTTGTTGTACAACCCCGGTGGTTTCGGTCGCGAGTTTCGCGCCGTCCGAATCCCGCTGGGGCCCGCGATGTTGCTGCTGGCGGGCATGGTTGTGACACCGAATCTCGGTGTCCAGATGTCCATGCTTGTGCCGTTATGCAGCGTACCGCTGGTTTTCGCCGGGCTGGCCCTGATTCACGGGCTGGTGGCGCAAAAGCGGCTGGCCAGGTTCTGGCTGGTGGGGTTGTACGTCACGCTGTTGCTGTTCATGCAGCTGATCTATCCGTTGCTGGTGGTCTTGGCCATCGTCGACAGCCTGATTGATTTTCGCGGTCGTCTGGCGCCGAAAGACGCCGATAACGCGAACGGTGAAGGTTAAAAGTTAAGAGGATTTTCACATGCAACTGATCCTTCTGGAAAAAGTCACCAACCTGGGCAACCTGGGTGACAAAGTGAACGTTAAGGCTGGTTACGGTCGTAACTACCTGCTGCCTTACGGCAAAGCTACCGCTGCGACCCCAGCCAACCTGGCTGCGTTCGAAGAGCGTCGCGCTGAGCTGGAAAAAGCTGCAGCAGACCGTAAAGCATCGGCTGAAAGCCGCGCTGCCCAACTGGCTGAGCTGGAAGTGACCATCACTGCCACCGCTGGTGACGAAGGCAAGCTGTTTGGTTCGATCGGCACCCACGACATCGCTGATGCACTGACCGCCTCTGGCGTTGAAGTTGCAAAAAGCGAAGTTCGTCTGCCGAACGGCACCATCCGCAACGTAGGTGAATTCGACGTAGCCGTGCACCTGCACGCCGAAGTTGAAGCCACCGTACGCGTTGTCGTGGTAGCAGCTTAAGCAGCACTTGTCGGCTGGCACCCTCGGGTGCTTGCCGGTAACATCGGGCACGATCCTGTTTACAGGTCGTGCCCTTTGTCTTTCTGGTAACTTCCGTTTTTAAACCCCTGCTTCCCCAAACAACCAAGTGGCCATGAACGAAATTTCCGCTCCCGAGCAATACGATCTGCAAACTGCCGCGCTGAAGGTGCCGCCGCATTCCATCGAAGCCGAACAGGCTGTGCTCGGTGGTCTGATGCTGGACAACAACGCCTGGGAGCGCGTGCTCGATCAAGTCTCCGACGGTGATTTCTATCGACATGACCACCGCCTGATTTTCCGCGCGATCGCCAAACTGGCTGATCAGAACATGCCGATCGACGTCGTGACCCTGTCCGAGCAACTGGACAAGGAAGGTCAGACGTCGCAGGTCGGCGGCCTCGGTTATCTGGGCGAACTGGCGAAAAACACGCCGTCCGTCGCCAACATCAAGGCCTATGCGCAGATCGTTCGCCAGCGCGCGACCCTGCGCCAGCTGATTGGTATCAGCACCGAGATTGCCGACAGCGCCTTCAACCCGGAAGGCCGTACCGCTGAAGAGATCCTCGATGAAGCTGAACGCCAGATCTTCCAGATCGCCGAGGCCCGGCCAAAAACCGGCGGCCCGGTGGGTGTGAATGAGCTGCTGACCAAAGCCATCGATCGCATCGACACCCTGTTCAACACCGATAACGCCATCACTGGCCTGTCCACGGGCTACACCGACCTCGACGAGAAGACCAGCGGCCTGCAACCGGCTGACCTGATCATCGTCGCCGGCCGTCCGTCCATGGGTAAGACCACCTTTGCGATGAACCTGGTGGAAAACGCCGTACTGCGCAGCGAGAAGGCTGTACTGGTTTACTCGCTGGAGATGCCAGGCGAATCGCTGATCATGCGTATGCTCTCGTCCCTCGGCCGTATCGACCAGACCAAGGTCCGTTCCGGCCAGCTGGAAGATGACGATTGGCCGCGCCTGACGTCGGCGGTCAACCTGCTCAACGACCGCAAGCTGTTCATCGACGATACCGCCGGCATCAGCCCGTCGGAAATGCGTGCGCGGACCCGACGCCTGGTGCGTGAACACGGCGACGTCGGCCTGATCATGATCGACTACCTGCAACTGATGCAGATTCCGGGTTCCAGCGGTGACAACCGGACCAACGAGATTTCCGAAATCTCCCGGTCCCTGAAGGCCCTGGCCAAGGAATTCAACTGCCCGGTGGTGGCCTTGTCCCAGCTCAACCGTTCCCTGGAGCAGCGGCCGAACAAGCGCCCGGTGAACTCCGACTTGCGGGAATCCGGAGCGATCGAGCAGGACGCCGACGTGATCATGTTCGTGTACCGCGACGAGGTGTATCACCCGGAAACCGAGCACAAAGGCATTGCCGAGATCATCATCGGCAAGCAGCGGAACGGTCCGATCGGGTTTATCCGGTTGGCGTTCATCGGTAAATACACCCGATTCGAGAACCTGGCGCCGGGTAGTTATAACTTCGACGATGATGAATAAAATATTTGTCGTCTGAGCTGGCCCCTTCGCGAGCAGGCTCGCTCCCACCCTGGAGTGCATTCCTATGTGGGAGCGAGCCTGCTCGCGATTGGGACGACTCCAATTTCCGACCATAGCCGTCGGAATTGATCAAAATTTGTGCTATATTCCGCGCCCGCGAAATTCAATGAAAGCCAACACCGGTTATCGACATGCAAGCAGCCAAGCCGTTATTTGACTATCCAAAGTACTGGGCCGAATGTTTCGGGCCAGCGCCATTCCTGCCCATGAGCAGGGAGGAGATGGATCAGCTCGGCTGGGATTCCTGCGACATCATCATCGTCACCGGTGATGCCTACGTCGATCACCCGTCGTTCGGCATGGCGATTATCGGCCGGCTGCTGGAGTCCCAGGGCTTCCGCGTCGGGATCATCGCCCAGCCGAACTGGCAGTCCAAAGACGATTTCATGAAGCTTGGCGAGCCGAACCTGTTCTTCGGCGTCGCTGCCGGCAACATGGACTCGATGATCAACCGCTACACCGCCGACAAGAAAATCCGTTCCGATGACGCCTACACGCCGGGTGGCCTGGCGGGCAAGCGTCCGGATCGCGCAAGCCTGGTCTACAGCCAGCGCTGCAAGGAAGCCTACAAGCACGTGCCGATCGTGCTCGGCGGTATCGAAGCGTCCCTGCGCCGCATCGCTCACTACGATTACTGGCAGGACCGGGTCCGCAACTCGATCCTGATCGACGCCAGCGCCGACATCCTGCTGTACGGCAACGCCGAGCGCGCCATTGTCGAAGTCGCCCAGCGCCTGTCCTACGGCCACAAGATCGAAGACATCACTGATGTGCGCGGCACTGCGTTCATCCGTCGCGACACGCCGAAAGACTGGTACGAAGTCGACTCCACGCGCATCGACCGTCCGGGCAAGATCGACAAGATCATCAACCCGTACGTGAACACCCAGGACACCCAAGCCTGTGCCATTGAGCAGGAAAAAGGTCCGGTTGAAGACCCGAACGAAGCCAAGGTCGTGCAGATCCTGGCCAGCCCGAAGATGACCCGCGACAAGACTGTGATTCGTCTGCCGTCGGTTGAGAAGGTGCGCAACGACGCGGTGCTCTACGCCCACGCCAACCGTGTGCTGCACCTGGAAACCAACCCGGGCAACGCCCGGGCGCTGGTGCAGAAGCATGGCGAAGTCGATGTCTGGTTCAACCCGCCACCGATTCCGATGACCACTGAAGAAATGGACTACGTGTTCGGCATGCCTTATCAGCGCATTCCGCACCCGGCTTACGGCAAGGAAAAAATCCCGGCCTACGAGATGATCCGTTTTTCGGTGAACATCATGCGTGGCTGTTTCGGCGGTTGCACGTTCTGCTCGATCACCGAGCACGAAGGCCGCATCATCCAGAACCGTTCCGAAGAGTCGATCATTCGCGAGATCGAAGAAATTCGCGACAAGGTTCCGGGTTTTACCGGCGTGATTTCCGACCTCGGTGGCCCGACCGCGAACATGTACCGTATCGCCTGCAAGAGCCCGGAAATTGAATCCGCGTGCCGCAAGCCGTCCTGCGTGTTCCCTGGCATCTGCCCGAACCTGAACACCGACCACTCGTCGCTGATCCAGTTGTATCGCAGTGCCCGTGCCTTGCCGGGTGTGAAGAAGATCCTGATCGCCTCCGGCCTGCGCTACGACCTCGCGGTGGAGTCGCCGGAGTACGTCAAGGAGCTGGTGACCCACCACGTGGGTGGCTACCTGAAGATCGCCCCGGAACACACCGAGGAAGGTCCGCTCAACCAGATGATGAAACCGGGCATCGGCAGCTATGACAAGTTCAAGCGCATGTTCGAGAAGTACTCCAAGGAAGCGGGGAAAGAGCAGTACCTGATTCCGTACTTCATCGCCGCCCACCCGGGCACCACCGACGAAGACATGATGAACCTGGCCCTGTGGCTCAAGGGCAACGGTTTCCGCGCCGATCAGGTGCAGGCGTTCTACCCGTCGCCGATGGCCACCGCCACCGCGATGTACCATTCGGGTAAGAACCCGCTGCGCAAAGTGACCTACAAGAGCGACGCGGTCACCATCGTCAAAAGCGAAGAGCAACGTCGCCTGCACAAGGCATTCCTGCGCTATCACGACCCGAAAGGTTGGCCGATGCTGCGTGAAGCATTGATCCGCATGGGCCGCAGCGACCTGATCGGGCCGGGCAAGAACCAGTTGATCCCGCTGCACCAGCCGTCCACCGACAGCTACCAGAGTGCCCGTCGCAAGAACTCGACGCCAGCTGGTAGCCATAAAGTGGCAGGGGAAAAGACCACCAAGATCCTGACTCAGCACACTGGCCTGCCACCGCGCGCCAGCGATGGCGGCAACCCGTGGGACAAGCGTGAACAGGCCAAGGCAGCGGCATTTGCCCGCAACCAGCAGGCGGCCAAGGAGCGCAAGGACGCTGCCAAAGGCAAGGGACCCAAGCCTGCACGCAAGCCTGTCGTACCGCGCTAAACCTCGCTTGAGCTGAACAGAACGCCAACCTTCGGGTTGGCGTTTTGCGTTTCTGGGCCTCGGAAACCGGGTATGGGATCGGACACTGTGTTAGGGCACCCGGCCTCTTCGCGAGCAGGTTCGCTCCCACATTGGAATGCATTTCCCTGTGGGAGCGAGCCTGCTCGCGAAAGAGCCGCTGCGGTCACCAAACAACCTCCTGGATGAACTCGCCGCCACAAATACGTGCAACTCCCGCCAACCATTTTCCCGCATTGCCCGAATTTGGTGCTGTACTGCCTCCTGTTACCGGAGAAAGCGCCATGACCGCTGGATGGCATAAGTCTTGCGCGCTTTCGAATACGCTCAAGGCTCGCAGGAGGCACGCCGTGTCGATTCATGTCGCATTGCACCACGTCACCCATTACCGCTACGACCGCGCCGTCGAGCTCGGTCCGCAGATCGTTCGCCTGCGCCCGGCCGCCCACAGTCGCACGCGGATACTCTCCTATGCGCTGAAAGTCTCGCCCGAGCAGCACTTCATCAACTGGCAACAAGACCCGCAGGGTAATTACCTGGCGCGGTTGGTGTTCCCGGAGAATACCGATGAGCTGCGGATCGAAGTCGATTTGCTGGCGGAAATGGCGATCTTCAATCCCTTCGACTTCTTCCTCGAACCCTACGCAGAAAAAATCCCGTTCACCTATGCCGCGGACGAACGCAAGGAACTGGCGCCGTACCTCGAAACCTTGCCCCTGACGCCCAAGTTCCAGGCCTATCTGGACGGTATCGATCGCACGCCCCTGCCTGCGGTGGATTTTCTCGTTGCACTCAACCAACGCCTTAGCGAAGACATCGACTATCTGATTCGCATGGAACCGGGTGTGCAAACACCCGAGTACACCCTCGAACAGGCCTCCGGTTCGTGCCGCGATTCGGCGTGGTTGCTGGTGCAACTGCTGCGCAACCTCGGGCTGGCCGCGCGTTTCGTCTCGGGCTATCTGATCCAGTTGACCGCCGATGTGAAGAGTCTCGACGGCCCTTCGGGCACTGAAGTGGATTTCACCGACCTGCATGCCTGGTGCGAGGTGTACTTGCCTGGCGCGGGCTGGATCGGCCTGGATGCGACATCGGGGCTGTTTGCCGGTGAAGGGCATATTCCGTTGGCCTGTAGTCCCGATCCGTCCTCTGCGGCACCCATCAGTGGTCTGGTGGAGCCTTGCGAGTGCGAGTTCAGCCACGAAATGTCGGTGGAGCGGATTTGGGAAGCACCGCGGGTAACCAAGCCCTACACCGAGGCGCAATGGCTGGCGATTCAGGGGTTGGGGCGGCAGATCGATGCCGACCTGCTGGAAGGCGACGTGCGCCTCACCATGGGCGGTGAGCCGACCTTCGTGTCCATTGATGACCCGGATGGTGCCGAGTGGAACACGGCGGCACTGGGGCCGAACAAGCGCCGGCTATCCGCCGAACTGTTCCAGCGCATGCGTCAACGCTATGCCCCTCAGGGGTTGGTGCACTTCGGCCAGGGCAAGTGGTACCCCGGCGAGCAATTACCGCGTTGGTCGCTCAATTGCTACTGGCGTCGCGACGGTGTGCCGATCTGGCGCAACGGTGCGCTGATCGCCGACGAACAGGAAGATTATGGCGCCAATGGCGAGTTAGCCGGACGTTTCCTGGCCAGTGTCGCCGAACGCCTGAAGATTCCGACACGTTTTGTCTTTCCAGCCTACGAAGACAATTTCTATTACCTCTGGCGCGAAGGTACGTTGCCGCTGAATGTCAGCGCCGAAGACTCGCGTCTGGAAGAGCCGATGGAGCGTGCGCGACTGCGCAAAGTCTTCAACCAGGGGTTGGACAAGGTCATCGGTCAGGTGCTGCCGCTGGCGCGTACTGCCAAGGGCGATCAGTGGCAAAGCGGACGCTGGTATCTGCGCGACGAACACTGCCGCCTGGTACCGGGGGATTCGCCGCTGGGCTATCGGCTGCCTCTCGGTTCACAACCCTGGGTGAAGGCGGCGGAATATCCGTTCATTCATTCGCAGGATCCGAATCAGGAATTCCCGTCGTTGCCCGACACTGCGCAATTGAACGAGCATGGCGAGCCTGTCGAGGCGCAGGAACGCACGCCGAAAATCGACGAGTCCGCCGACTGGCTGACCCGCACTGCGTTCTGTGCCGAGGCGCGGGAAGGTCGGTTGTATCTGTTCATGCCGCCGCTGGAACGGGTTGAGGATTATCTGGAGCTGGTCGCTGCCATCGAAGCCACTGCTGAGGAACTGCATTGCCCGGTGTTGCTGGAAGGCTATGAGCCGCCGAGCGATCCGCGTCTGAGCAATTTTCGCATCACCCCTGATCCGGGGGTGATCGAGGTCAACGTGCAGCCATCCGCGACCTGGGATGAACTGGTCGAGCGCACTGAATTTCTCTACGAAGAAGCCCGCCAGACCCGTCTGTCCACGGAAAAATTCATGATCGATGGCCGCCACACTGGCACCGGTGGCGGTAACCATTTCGTACTGGGCGGCGCGACACCGGCTGACTCACCGTTTCTGCGTCGGCCGGATTTGCTGCGCAGCCTGATCAGCTACTGGCACAACCACCCGTCGTTGTCCTACCTGTTTTCCGGTCTGTTCATCGGCCCGACTTCGCAAGCGCCACGTGTTGATGAGGCGCGCAACGACAGCTTGTACGAGCTGGAAATCGCCTTTGCGCAGATGCCGGAACCCGGTGAGGAGTGCCCGCCGTGGCGGGTCGACCGATTGCTGCGCAATCTGCTGATCGACGTCACTGGCAACACCCATCGTGCCGAGTTCTGCATCGACAAGCTGTATTCGCCGGATGGCGCGACGGGACGCCTCGGCTTGTTGGAGCTGCGCGCCTTTGAAATGCCACCCCATGCGCGCATGAGCCTTGCTCAGCAATTGTTACTGCGAGCGCTGGTCGCACGATTCTGGCGTGAGCCTTACGCACCACCGAAACTGGCGCGTTGGGGCACCGAACTGCATGACCGGTTCTTGTTGCCGCATTTTATCGAACAGGACTTCGCCGACGTGATCGTCGACCTCAATGCCGCCGGTTATCCGGTGCGGGCCGAGTGGTTTGCGGCGCATCTGGAGTTTCGCTTTCCCAAGGTGGGCGATTACGCCGTCAATGGCATCGCACTGGAACTGCGTCAAGCGCTCGAGCCGTGGCATGTGCTGGGCGAGGAGGGCGCGGTCGGTGGCACGGTGCGGTATGTGGATTCGTCCCTGGAACGCTTGCAGGTCAAGCTCAGCGGCCTGCCGCCTCAGCGCTATCTGCTGACTTGCAACGGCATTCCGGTGCCCTTGCAGCCCACTGGGCGTGTAGGTGAATTCGTCGCTGGCGTGCGATTCCGCGCCTGGCAACCGGCGAATTGTCTGCAGCCGACCATCCCGGTTCACGCGCCGCTGGTGTTCGACCTGCTCGACACCTGGATGGGGCGTTCGCTGGGCGGTTGCCAATATCACGTGGCCCATCCTGGCGGACGCAACTACGAGACCTTGCCGGTGAATGCCAATGAAGCCGAGAGCCGACGCATGGCGCGTTTTTTCCGTGTCGGACACACGCCGGGGAAACTTCCCATACCGCTGCTGGAAATTAACGACGAGCTACCGATGACGCTCGATTTACGACGTTTCTAAACCGTACGCGACGCTCGGATTTTTCGTATATCCGGGTGTCATGAGCCTGCGTTAGTCTGACCGTTCCTTGCTGTCTGCCGAGCTTTCCATGCCTGACCTGCTAGACCGCTACCCGCTGACGGCGGGCACTTATCACGAACTGCTCGACGACAGCGGCGCGGTACGTCCGCACTGGCGCCGACTGTTCGACCAATTGCAGCGCAGCACCCCGGCGCAACTGGTGCAGCGTCAGGCGCTGCTGACCCGGCAAATTCAGGAAAATGGCGTCACCTATAACGTCTATGCCGACCCCAAGGGTGCCGATCGGCCGTGGGAGCTGGACCTGCTGCCCCATGTGATTGCCGCTGACGAGTGGGAGCAATTATCGGCCGGCATCGCCCAGCGCGCCCGATTGCTCAATGCCGTGCTGGCCGACCTGTACGGGCCACAACGTCTGATTGCCGAAGGTCTGTTGCCCGCCGAACTGGTGTTCGGCCACAACAACTTCCTATGGCCCTGTCAGGGCATCAGCCTGCCTGACGAGGCCTTCCTGCATCTGTATGCCGTGGATCTGGCACGCACCCCCGATGGCCGTTGGTGGGTCACGGCGGATCGTACCCAGGCACCTTCGGGTGCCGGTTATGCACTGGAAAACCGCACCATCGTTTCGCGGGCTTTTCCCGAGCTGTACCGTGATCTGAAAGTGCAGCACCTGGCCGGTTTCTTCCGCACGCTCCAGGAAACCCTGGCCCGTCAGGCACCCAGCGATGAAGAGGTGCCACTGGTGGTGCTGCTGACGCCGGGGCGCTTCAACGAAAGCTATTTCGAGCACCTGTACCTTGCTCGCCAACTCGGTTATCCGCTGGTGGAAGGTGGTGACCTGACGGTGCGCGATGCCACGGTGTACCTGAAAACCCTGAGTGGTCTGCGCCGGGTTCACGCGATCATGCGCCGGCTCGACGACGACTTCTGCGACCCGCTGGAATTGCGGACCGATTCGGCGCTTGGCGTGCCGGGCCTGCTGGAAGCCGTTCGGCAAGGTCGGGTACTGGTGGCAAACGCCCTTGGCAGTGGCGTGCTCGAATCACCGGGACTGCTGGGCTTCCTGCCGAAAATCAGTCAGTTCCTGTTTGGTGAAGAACTGATAGTGCCGTCGATTGCTACCTGGTGGTGCGGCGAAGCGCCGGTATTGGCCCAGGCCTTGGAGAAACTGCCGGAATTGCTGATCAAACCGGCGTTCCCGTCCCAGAGTTTTGCACCGGTTTTTGGTCGCGACTTGAGTGAAAAACAGCGCCGTGAGTTGACCGAGCGCATGCAGGCGCGGCCTTACGCGTATGTTGCGCAAGAATTGGCGCAGTTGTCCCAGGCACCGATCTGGCAGGCAGAGGGTGGTCAGCTACAACCCCGGGCCATCGGTATGCGCGTATATGCGGTGGCCAGCCGCGATGGCTACCGCGTATTGCCCGGCGGCTTGACCCGAGTCGCCGCCGAGGCGGATGCCGAAGTGGTGTCGATGCAGCGTGGCGGGGCGAGCAAGGACACCTGGGTGTTGAGTGATCGCCCCCCTAGCGGCGAACAATGGAAAGCCCAGCGCAACATTGGCGTGCACGATCTGGTGCGGCGCGATCCCTACCTGCCGTCGCGGGTGGTGGAAAACCTGTTCTGGTTCGGTCGCTACTGCGAGCGTTGCGACGACAGCGCGCGGTTGCTGCGGATCATGCTGGCGCGCTATGTCGACGGCGATGACCCTCAGGCGCTGCAGGCGGCGGTCGAACTCGGTGAACGATTGATGCTGTTACCCGATGAAGGCGAGCTGCCGGAGCGCCTGCTTGCGGCGATACTCGGTGATGACTGGCCATTCAGCCTGCGCTCCAACCTTCAGCGGTTGCAATGGGCGGCTTCGCAGGTGCGCGGCAAACTCTCGCGGGAAAACTGGCAGGCGCTGGTGGAGCTACAACGCGAAGCCATGGAACTGGAAACCGATGAACCGGACTTCGGCGAATTGCTGGATTTCCTCAACCGTCTGGTGATGTCCCTGGCGGCGTTGTCCGGTTTTGCCCTCGACGACATGACCCGGGACGAAGGTTGGCGTTTCCTGATGATCGGTCGGCGGATCGAGCGCCTGCAATTCCTCAGTGGCAGCCTGGCAGCCTTCCTGCGTGGAGCCGGGGCGTTCGATCAGGCCGGTCTTGAGTGGTTGCTGGAGCTGGGCAACAGCAGCATTACCTACCGCTCACGGTATCTCGCGGTGGCGCAGTTGATCCCGGTGCTCGACCTGTTGCTGCTCGACGAACAGAACCCGCACGCTGTGCTGTTCCAGTTGAAACTGGTGACCCGTACCCTCAAACGCCTGAACGATGATTTTGATGCTCCGCGAGAAGCCGCGCTGCCGCAATTGGTGGAGCGACTGGCGCGTTTCGATCTGGGCTGTCTGGAAAATCCGCTGTTCGGCGAAACCAGCGTGCACGCGGCGCTCGAAGGTTTGGCTGATTTGCTGCAAGAGATTGCCGATGCCAGCGGGCAAGTGTCCGATCGCCTGGCCTTGCGCCATTTTGCCCATGTCGATGATGTCAGCCAGCGCACGGTGTCCGTCTGATGAGTGCCCGATACCAGATTTTCCACGACACCCATTATCACTACGACAGCCCGGTGTCCCTGGCCCAGCAACTGGCGCATCTGTGGCCACGCGCTTGCGACTGGCAACGCTGTACCGAGCGGCAATTGCAGATCAGCCCTGACCCCACGACCCGCCGTGATGAGCTGGATGTTTTCGGCAATCCGCTGACCCGGCTGGCGTTCGAGCGCCCTCATGATGAACTGCTGGTCAACGCCAGCCTCACGATCGAAGTGCTGCCCCGGCCTGCACCGGATTTCAATCTATCGCCTGCCTGGGAAGAAACCCGCAACGCATTGACCTACAGCAGCCACCCACTTTCGCCTGAATTGCTTGAAGCTTGCCGTTACCGGTTTCAGTCCCCCTATCTGCATTTGAAACGCAACTTCGTCGAGTTTTCCGAAAGCTGCTTTCCGGCGAACCGATCGCTGCTGCTGGGGGTGCAGGCATTGATGGAGAAAATCTTCAGTGAGTTCACCTTCGATGCCGAAGCGACCCAAGTGGCGACGCCGCTCGTGGAAGTATTGGAGCGTCGACGCGGCGTCTGTCAGGACTTCGCCCACCTGATGCTTGCTTGCGTACGCTCCCGAGGCCTGGCCGCGCGGTATGTCAGCGGTTACTTGCTGACTCAGCCGCCACCCGGTCAGCCCCGACTGATCGGCGCCGATGCGTCCCATGCCTGGGTGTCGGTGTATTGCCCGGTGTCGGGCTGGGTTGATTTCGATCCGACCAACAACGTGCAACCGGCACTGGAACACATCACCCTGGCGTGGGGCCGGGATTTTTCCGATGTGTCGCCGTTGCGGGGGGTGATTCTGGGGGGCGGTAATCACGACCCGGAAGTCCGCGTCACCGTGATGCCATTGGATTAACAACGATCCCCTGTAGGAGCGAGCCTGCTCGCGAAGAACCTGAGAGCGCCACGGGGTGCCAGGCAGCCAGCGTAATCGTTGACGACCATCGCGAGCAGGCTCGCTCCTACAGGGGGGGATGTGGTGAATTCTGGGATTGATCCGTGAGGGCCGGCAGCAACGCTGCCAACCCTGGACACAGATCCGGTGGGCCTGATCGGTGGATCCGGCCCGGAGGGTCTCAGGCGTCGGGCGCCTGGTCTTTCGGTGCATCAACATCATCTTCTGCCGCGACTTCACCGTCAGGGTTCAGTGCCGCGTCTTCAGCCATTGCTTTCTTGCGCTGAAGCTTTTCCTCTTTCTTCTGCTCCTTGGCCAAGTCACGCTGACGTTTGGCGAAGGAATAATTGGGTTTAGCCATGGGCGATCCTCTGGGGTCGAAGGTGAGGTTGAGCGGCGCGTATTCTGCCCTGTATCGGTGCCGAGTCGTTAGTCGGGTTTTTGCTCGACCCACTTCGGCGCCACGGTCGGTTGCCAGCTATCGAGGGCGTCGAGCAGCGTTTGTGGCGATTCGCTCACCTGCAGCATGTCACGGTGCGCCCCGCGAACGAAGCCTTCGCCGACGATGTGATCGAGAAAACCGGTCAGCTTGCTGTAGAAGCCGTTGACTTCCAGCAAGCCCAGCGGTTTGCCGTGGTAGCCCAATTGACCCCAGGTCCAGACTTCGAACAGTTCTTCCAGCGTACCCAGGCCGCCAGGCAAGGCGATGAACGCATCGCTGAGTTCGGCCATCCGCGCCTTGCGCGCATGCATGCCGTCGACGACTTCCAGGCGGGTCAGGCCGCTGTGGCCGATTTCCTTGTCCTTGAGGCTTTGCGGGATGATGCCGATCACCTCGCCACCGGCCGCCAGCGCAGCGTCGGCCACGATGCCCATCAGGCCCACGGCACCGCCGCCATAGACCAGGGTCAGCTTGCGCTCGGCCAATGCCTGGCCAAGGGCCACAGCGGCTTCACGATAAGCCGGGTTGGTGCCGGTGCTGGCACCACAAAATACGCATACGGATGCTAAAGACATGCCTTACTCCATGTTCGAACAAGAACCACAGAGTAAAGGCAGGCGCGCAGCGCACCAAGGGCTAAACTTCCCGCTTGGGCGTTTCGTAAGTACCGCTGGCGCCACAGGCATAGGCAGCAAGCAAGCTGCATAACAGGCTATTGAGGGACATGTCGGACGCTCCAGTCAGGGATGATGGACCGATCATAGGCCCGGGCCAGACGCCTGGCTGGTAGATTGTCTCGATCGGTGCCATAGCCCAAAAGTTGTATACAATTTTTGATTCAGGTCATATGAACTTGCGAAGTTTTCAGGCAGTCTTCTGTTCATTCGCATTTTTCAATAACCCTGCCTTGGAGATTCACCATGTTTGCCAAACTTGTTGCGGTATCCCTGTTGACACTGGCCAGCAGCCAATTGATGGCTGCGGAGTGCAAAGTCACCGTTGACTCCACAGACCAAATGTCTTTCGGCACGAAGGCCATTGAAATCGACAAGAGCTGCAAGACGTTCACCGTCGAACTGACCCACTCCGGCAGCCTGCCGAAGAACGTCATGGGCCATAACCTGGTGATCAGTAAAGAAGCCGACATGCAGCCGATCGCCACTGACGGCCTGAGTGCCGGCATCGACAAGAACTACCTGAAAGAAGGCGATGCCCGCGTCATCGCTCACACCAAGATCATCGGCGCCAAGGAAACCGACTCGGTGACCTTTGATGTGTCGAAGCTCGACCCGGCCGAAAAATACGGTTTCTTCTGCTCGTTCCCGGGCCACATCTCGATGATGAAAGGCACCGTCACTCTGAAGTAAGTCGATACACCGCGTTATCGTTCTTCGCGGGCAAGCCCGCTCCCACAGTGATTTGTGTCGATCACAAAACCTGTGGGAGCGGGCTTGCCCGCGAAGAGGCCAGTAGAATCAGCAAATGCCTTGGCCAAAGAAAAGCCCGCTGAAGATCAACGCTTCAGCGGGCTTTTTCATTCATTTACCAATCAAGGCGCGAACGGCATCACCCGCTTGTGATGGGTCTTGTTGAACGTGTCGACGATGATCTTGAACGCTTCCTCGCGCACCGGGTTGCCGTGCAGGAATGCGTCGATCTCGGCGTAGGTCACGCCGTGGGACGCTTCGTCCGGTTTGCCGGGCGAAAGGTCCTCAAGGTCGGCGGTCGGGACTTTTTCCACCAGTGATTCCGGTGCGCCGAAGCTGCGGGCAATCGCCCGGACCTGGTTTTTTACCAGGCCGCTGAGCGGGGCCAGGTCGCAGGCGCCATCACCGAACTTGGTGAAGAAACCCATTACCGCTTCCGCTGCGTGGTCGGTGCCGATCACCAGGCCATGAGCCGCGCCGGCGATGGTGTACTGGGCGACCATGCGCATCCGCGCCTTGGTGTTGCCGAGCACGAAATCCACCGACACCGCGTGCTTGCCTTCGAACGCCGCGACCTCGTTGGCCAGCGCTTTGACCGCCGGGCCGATGTTCACGGTGTGACGCTCGTCCGGAGCGATGAAGTCCACCGAAGCCTGGGCGTCGTGCTCATCGAACTGCGTTTCGTAGGGCAAGCGCACCGCGATGAACTTGTAGTTGCCATCGCCTGTGCGCTGACGCAGTTCGCGCATGGCACGTTGCGCCAGCAGGCCGGCGGTCAGGGAGTCGACCCCGCCGCTGATGCCCAGGACCAGGGTCTTGAGCCCGGAATTGACCAGGCAGTCCTGAATGAAGGTGATCCGCCGGGCGACTTCAGCGTCGAGGGCGGCCTCGTCGGCGAACGGCGGTTGAACCTTGAGCTGTTCAGCAATCTCACGCTGTACGGCTTGCATGAATTCACTCCTTGCTTGATGTGCCTGAAAGGGCGGCAGGTACTTGGAAAACGTGTCGCAAATAGGCGACGAAATTCGGGTCTTTGCAATGAGTCTTGCCTGGCTCGTCGGAGATCTTTGCCACCGGCGCGCCGTTGCAGGCAGCCATTTTAAGCACGATGCTCATGGGTTCGACACCCGGAATATCACACGTCAGGTTGGTGCCAATACCGAAGCTGACATTGATCCGACCACGCAGCGCCCGGAAAATCTCCAGGGATTTGGGCAGGGTCAGGCTGTCGGAGAAGGTCAGCGTCTTGCTCATCGGGTCGATGCCGAGCTTGTGATAGTGGGCAATGGCTTTTTCCGCCCAAACCACCGGATCGCCCGAGTCGTGGCGTAATCCGTCGAAAAGCTTGGCGAAAAACAGATCGAAATCGCCAAGGAAGGCATCCATGGTGATGCAATCGGTCAAGGCAATCCCCAGCAGGCCGCGGTACTCGCGGACCCAGCAATCGAGGGCGGCAATCTGGCTGTCGATCAGCCGAGGGCCGAGTTGCTGGTGGGCCATGATCCATTCGTGGGCCATGGTGCCCAGCGGCTTCATGTCCAGTTCCCGGGACAGGTGCACGTTGCTGGTGCCGACGAAACGCCCCGGGAAATCGTGCTTGAGCACGTTCACCACTTCTTCCTGTACGCGGTACGAAAAGCGACGACGGGTGCCGAAATCGGCTACCTGCAATTCGGACAACTCATCGCTGCTGGCGTTGGCGGTCAGCCAGTCGAACTTGCGATAGAGCTGCTCCCGGGCCTGTTCCAGAACAATTTCCCGATAGCGGTAGCGATTACGGACTTCGCTGACGATGGCCAGAATCGGCACTTCAAACAGGATCACATGCAGCCACGGGCCGCGCAGGCGGATGAACAGTTCGCCGTTTTCGATGCCGGTGTGGATGTAGCGCAGGTTGAAGCGGAACAGTCCGAGAAAACGCAGGAAATCCGGCTTCAGGAAGCTGATGCGCTCCAGAAAGCTCAACTGATCGGCGCTCAGGCTCAATTCCGCCAGGCGTTCGATCTGGAAACGGATTTCCGCGAGATAGGGGCGCAAATCCTCATTGTTACGGCAGCGGAACTCCCATTCGACTTCCACGTTCGGGTAGTTGTGCAGCACCGCCTGCATCATCGTCAGTTTGTAGAAGTCGGTGTCGAGCAGGTTCTGCACGATGCGATCGGCAAACACACTCTCGCTCATAACGGGAATCTCCAGGCAGGTCGCGGCCTTGTGCGGTTTCAATCATTGGCGCTAGTGGCGCATATCAGGGATGTGAATTGCCAGCGATTTTTAGACCGCAGCGGATCTTCTGTGGGAGCGAGCCTGCTCGTGAATGCGGTCTGTCAGTCACATTGATGCTAAGTGTGCCGACGCCTTCGCGAGCAGGCTCGCTCCCACAAGGAATGCGCCAAGGCTCAGTGTTGTGGAGTCTCCTGGCCGTCGATCTGCTCCAGCATCCACCTCACAAAATCTCGCACCTTGGGCACTTCCGCCGAATGCTCCGGGTACGCCAGGTAATAGGCATCGGTGCTCGGCATTGCATGCTGCCAGGGAATGACCAGCTTGCCTTCGGCCAGTTCCTCTTCCACCAGAAACCGTGGCAGCAACGCCACGCCGCAGCCGACTTGGGCGGCGCGGATACACATGTAAAAAGTTTCGAAGCGCGGGCCGTGGTAGCTGTGTTCGGTGTGGTAACCCTGGCTGTCGAACCAGTCATGCCAGGCCTGGGGGCGGGAGGCGTTCTGCAGCAGGACCAGGTCGGTGAGTTGCGTGGGATCGGTGAACGGCTCGGCGGGCAGGCTGCCGGGGGCGCAAACAGGTACCAGTTCCTCGCCGAACAGCTTCAGGCATTCCGTACCCGGACGGGAACCCTGGCCGAAGTAGAACGCCAGGTCGCTGCGGCCTTGCAGCAAGTCATCCGCTTCCTGCTCGCTGCACAGGTCCAGGTGAATCGATGGATGGCGCAGACGCCAGCCTTTGAGCCGTGGCACCAGCCAACGCGCACCAAAGGTGGGTGGCGTGGAGACGCGCAGGACTTCGGTTTCGCCGCCGTAGGAACGCAGGTAATGGGTCGACATCTCGACTTGCGTGAGGATTTTTCGTACTTCGACCAGGTACAAATCCCCCGCCGGCGTCATTTGCAGGCGGCGGCGCACCCGGCGAAACAACAAATGCTGCAACAGCTCTTCGAGTTGTGCGACCTGTTTGCTGACGGCGCTTTGGGTCAGGTTCAGCTCTTCGGCGGCCCGGGTGAAGCTCAGATGCCGGGTCACGGCTTCGAAACACTGCAAGGCAGCGATCGAGGGCAAGTAGCGTTTGTTCAGCATGGGCGGTCCTTTGTTCTTGTCTCTTTATTGCCAGCAATGCACAGCATGAATAAACGGAATGATATCTCTCTTAAAGGTCGTTTGTTGAGTAACCTCCGTGGCGCTAAAACTACAGGCCTGATCAGCCGTGATTGCGCGGCTGCGCCTGTTCCGTTTTTTGCTTGAGGAGTGACCCATGGTTGCCGCATTGCTTGATCGTCTTGGTGTGAACCCGGCCCTGTACCAGAACGGCAAAGTGCCCGTGCATTCGCCCATCGACGGCAGCCGCATCGCCGCCGTGAACTGGGAAGGTGCCGCTGAAGTCGAGCAGCACATCAGTCGCGCCGATCATGCGTTCGAACTGTGGCGCAAGGTTCCGGCGCCGCGCCGTGGCGAGTTGGTGCGTCAACTGGGCGACATCCTGCGTGAATACAAGGCCGATCTCGGCGAGCTGGTGTCCTGGGAAGCTGGCAAGATCACTCAGGAAGGCCTGGGTGAAGTTCAGGAAATGATCGACATCTGCGACTTCGCCGTCGGCTTGTCCCGCCAGCTGTACGGTTTGACCATCGCTTCCGAGCGCCCTGGCCACCACATGCGTGAAACCTGGCATCCGCTGGGCGTCGTTGGCGTGATCAGCGCCTTCAACTTCCCGGTGGCGGTCTGGGCCTGGAACGCCACGCTGGCGCTGGTCTGCGGTAACCCGGTGATCTGGAAACCTTCGGAAAAAACCCCACTGACCGCACTGGCCTGCCAGGCACTGTTCGATCGCGTGCTTAAGAACTTCAGCGACGCGCCTGCACACCTGAGCCAAGTCATCATCGGTGGTCGCGATGCCGGCGAAGCACTGGTCGATGATCCGCGTGTTGCGCTGGTCAGCGCCACTGGCAGCACCCGCATGGGCCGCGAAGTGGCGCCAAAAATCGCCGCACGATTCGCCCGCAGCATTCTGGAGCTGGGCGGCAACAACGCGATGATCCTCGGCCCAAGCGCCGACCTGGACATGGCTGTTCGCGCAATTCTGTTCAGCGCCGTCGGCACCGCCGGCCAGCGTTGCACCACATTGCGTCGTCTGATTGCCCACGAATCTGTCAAAGAAGAAATCGTCACTCGCCTGAAGGCCGCGTATTCCAAAGTGCGCATTGGCCATCCGCTGGAAGGCAACCTGGTCGGTCCGCTGATCGACAAGCAAAGCTTCGACAACATGCAGGATGCGTTGGAACAGGCGCTGAGCGAAGGCGGCCGGGTGTTCGGCGGTCAGCGCCAACTGGAAGACAAATTCCCGAATGCGTACTACGTCTCCCCAGCCATCGTCGAAATGCCGGAGCAGAGCGATGTGGTCTGCCACGAAACCTTCGCGCCGATTCTTTACGTGGTCGGTTACAGCGATTTCAACGAAGCCCTGCGCTTGAACAACGCCGTGCCGCAAGGCCTGTCGTCCTGCATCTTCACCACCGATGTGCGTGAGGCCGAGCAGTTCATGTCGGCGGTGGGCAGTGACTGCGGTATCGCCAACGTCAACATCGGCCCGAGCGGTGCCGAAATTGGTGGTGCGTTCGGTGGCGAGAAAGAAACCGGCGGCGGTCGTGAGTCCGGTTCCGATGCATGGCGCGGGTACATGCGCCGTCAGACCAACACCGTGAACTATTCACTTGAACTGCCTTTGGCGCAGGGCATCACCTTTGACTGATATTTCAGCCAGGCAGTGATCCTCTGTGGGAGCGAGCTTTTGTGGCGAGGGGATTTATCCCCGTTGGACTGCGCAGCAGTCCCATTATTTGGGGCCGCTTCGCAGCCCAACGGGGATAAATCCCCTCGCCACATAGATCATCCCCATTCAATAAATGTTTTTGTTAGGTTTCCGTTGGAGTCTGGCAATGCCGTTACGCGAAGAGTGTCTGTGGGAAAAACTGACGCCGCAAAGGCCTGATAATGCGTCGCTCAGAGGTGAGGTGACAGTCGATGTCTGCGTCATTGGCGCCGGTTTTACCGGGCTGTCGGCGGCGGTGCATTTGCTGGAACAGGGCAAGACGGTCTGTGTGCTGGAAGCCCATCGCGCCGGCCATGGCGGTTCGGGGCGTAACGTCGGGCTGGTCAATGCCGGAATGTGGATTCCCCCGGACGAGATCGAGGCGGGGTTTGGTGAGGCGGTCGGCAGTCAGCTCAACCGCATGCTGGGTGCGGCGCCATCCCTGGTCTTCAGTCTGATCGACAAGTACAACATCGATTGCCAGTTGCGCCGCGAAGGCACGCTGCACATGGCCCACAACGCCCGGGGTGAAGCCGATCTGCGCAGTCGCGAGGAACAATGGAAGCGTCGTGGCGCGCCGGTGGAACTGCTGACTGGACAAGCTTGCGAGCAAGCGACGGGCACCAAAAAAATTGCCGCTGCGCTGCTCGATCGACGTGCCGGCACCCTCAATCCAATGGCTTACACCACGGGACTTGCGAAAGCGGCCATCGGCCTCGGCGGTCAGCTGTTCGATCATTCACCCGTGACCCGGCTCGAACGCCAGGGGCAGCGTTGGTCGGTGCAGACCGACCAGGGTTCGGTACTGGCCGGGCAAGTGGTGATCGCCTCCAACGCTTACACCGAAGGCGACTGGACCGAGCTGCGACGCAATTTCTTCCCCGGCTATTACTACCAGGTGGCATCGGTGCCGCTGACCGAGGACGCCGCCCAGGAAATCCTGCCGGGCGGGCAGGGCTCGTGGGATACCCGGCAGGTACTGAGCAGCATTCGGCGGGACAAGGACGGTCGCTTGCTGTTGGGCAGCCTTGGCAACGGCAATCAGAAACCCACCTGGTTCCTCAAGGCTTGGGCTGATCGGGTGCAGCAGCACTACTTCCCCAACCTCAAACCGGTGGAGTGGGAGTGCACCTGGACAGGGCGCATTGCCTTCACGCCGGATCACTTGATGCGCTTGTTCGAACCGGCGCCCGGAATAGTGGCAGTCACCGGGTACAACGGTCGGGGCGTGACCACGGGGACGGTGGTGGGCAAGGCTTTTGCCGATTACCTGTGTAACGGTAATCCTCAGGCGCTACCGATTCCCTTCGCCCCCATGCAGCCATTGGCCGGGGTGGGCCTTCGCAGTTGCCTGTACGAAGCGGGATTCTCGCTGTATCACGCAGGCCAGTGCCTGCGGATCGTGATCTGATTGTTGAAATTTGTTACTGGAACGCAGCGCTTTCCGGCGTTGCGACTAGCCTGTAGTGGTGCGTGTTGTAGCAGTCCCGCACCAGCAGTGTGCAGTTCGGTGACGCACGTTGTTACAGGCTGGTTGCACGCCGTTTGGTGCCGCGGTTGCAATGATGGCGCAGACGGGTTGCGCCTCAAAAAAAATAAGGTTTTACCTTCCGCGGTTTAGACGGTTGCACGCTCAATGAAAATGGGCCCGAAACAGTCGAAATAACAATAAAGCAGCGACTTTTTTAAGAATAAAAAACCGATGGCACGGCACTTGCTCTGAGCATTCAGTGAAGTCGCAGTGCCAATTAAAAAAACCATGGAGCACCACCTCATGTCCCAGACGTTTTACAAGAAAGGCTTTCTGGCCCTCGCAGTGGCAACTGCGTTGGGTGTTTCTGCGTTTGCTCAGGCTGACATCAAGATCGGCGTAGCGGGTCCAATGACGGGCGCCAACGCGGCATTTGGCGAGCAGTACATGAAGGGTGCACAGGCAGCGGCCGATGCGGTCAACGCAGCTGGCGGCGTGAACGGGGAAAAAATCGTACTGGTCAAGGGCGACGACGCCTGCGAACCGAAACAGGCTGTGACGGTCGCCAAGGACCTGACCAACCAGAAAGTCGCCGGCGTGGTCGGTCACTTCTGCTCCTCGTCGACCATCCCGGCCTCCGAGATCTACGACGAAGCGGGCATCATCGCCATCACTCCAGGCTCCACCAACCCACAGGTTACCGAGCGCGGCCTGAGCGCCATGTTCCGTATGTGCGGTCGTGACGACCAGCAGGGCATCGTCGCCGGCGACTACATCGTCGACGTGCTCAAGGGCAAGAAGGTTGTCGTGCTGCACGACAAGGACACCTACGGCCAAGGCCTGGCAGATGCCACCAAGGCTCAACTGGTCAAGCGCGGCGTAACGCCAGTGCTGTACGAAGGCCTGACCCGTGGTGAAAAAGACTTCAGCACCATCGTGACCAAAATCCGCGGCGCGGGTGCCGATGTTGTCTACTTCGGTGGCCTGCACCCGGAAGCCGGTCCGCTGGTTCGTCAACTGCGTGAGCAAGGTCTGAAAGATGTCGTGTTCATGTCCGACGACGGCATCGTGACCGACGAACTGGTGACCACCGCTGGTGGTGCGCAGTTCACCAAAGGCGTGCTGATGACCTTCGGCGCCGACCCACGCCTGCTGCCAGACAGCAAGACCGTGGTAGAAGCATTCCGTAAAGCCGGCACCGAGCCTGAAGGCTACACCCTGTACGCCTACGCTTCGGTCCAGACCCTGGCAGCAGCCTTCAACGGCGCCAAGTCCAACAGTGGCGAAAAAGCCGCCGAGTGGCTGAAGAAAAACCCGGTCAAGACCGTCATGGGCGAGAAGACCTGGGACAGCAAGGGCGACCTGAAAGTGTCCGACTACGTGGTTTACGAGTGGGACGCGAACGGCAAGTACCATCAACTGGAAAAACAGAAGTGATATGAGCGGTTGACCTGCCCGGTGCCTTGCGCGCCGGGCAGTCCTGAAACATGTCCGTGCAGTACCTGTCTTTTCTTGTAGAGCTGCACACAACCGCATTGCGCCGGCGGCTGAACCCCGGTCCGTTGCATGCGGCTTCTGTGCAGTCTCTCAAATGCGTGAGATTGCGTTATGGATGGTATTTTCCTGCAGCAACTGGTCAATGGCCTGACCTTAGGGTCGGTCTATGGCCTGATCGCCATCGGCTACACAATGGTCTATGGCATCATCGGCATGATCAACTTCGCCCACGGCGAGGTTTACATGATTTCCGCTTACCTCGCGGCAATCAGTCTGGCTCTGCTGGCTTACTTCGGTATTGAATCCTTCCCTTTGCTGATGCTCGGCACGCTGGTCTTCACCATCGTCATCACGGCGGTGTATGGCTGGGTCATCGAACGCGTCGCCTACAAGCCCCTGCGTAACTCCACCCGACTGGCTCCGCTGATCAGCGCCATCGGTATCTCACTGATCCTGCAAAACTATGCACAGATCGCTCAGGGCGCGAAGCAACAAGGTGTTCCAACCTTGCTGACGGGTGCCTGGCGCGTCGAAGTCGGCACCGGTTTTGTGCAGCTGACCTACACCAAGGTCTTCATCCTGGTCGCTGCATTTGTCGGGATGGCCCTGCTGACCTACGTCATCAAGTACACCAAGCTCGGCCGCATGTGCCGCGCGACCCAGCAAGACCGCAAGATGGCCTCGATTCTGGGGATCAATACCGACCGGGTGATTTCCTACGTGTTCATCATCGGTGCGGCCATGGCGGCCCTGGCCGGTGTGCTCATCACCATGAACTACGGCACGTTCGACTTCTATGCAGGCTTTATCATCGGGATCAAGGCGTTCACCGCGGCGGTACTCGGTGGGATCGGCTCGTTGCCGGGTGCCATGCTGGGCGGGATCATCCTCGGGATTTCCGAATCGCTGTTCTCAGGCCTGGTCAACTCCGACTACAAAGACGTGTTCAGCTTCTCGCTGCTCGTACTTGTTCTGGTCTTCCGGCCTCAGGGCCTGCTGGGCCGTCCTCTTGTGTCGAAGGTGTAAGCGATGTCTTCAACCACTAAAAAAACCATTGATCTCAAAAAAAGTCTGGTTGACGCGATCCTTGCCGGGCTCGTCGCCCTGATCGTATTCGGACCGATTGTCGGTGTTGTGCTCGATGGCTACGGCTTCAACCTGGAATCCACCCGGGTGGCCTGGATTGTTGCCATCGTCATGGCCGGTCGCTTTGCCTTGAGTACGTTCCTGCAGACGCCCAAGGGCTTGAAAATCCTCGAGGGTTTTGAAACCACCGGCTCCGGGGTGCACGTACTGGCGCCCGATTACAAATCACGCCTGCGCTGGATCATCCCGTTGATGATCGTCCTCGCCGTCGTGTTCCCGTTCTTCTCCAACTCCTACGTGCTGGGCGTGGTCATCCTCGGGTTGATCTACGTGCTGCTGGGGCTGGGGCTGAACATCGTGGTCGGCCTGGCCGGCCTGCTTGACCTGGGCTACGTGGCGTTCTATGCCATTGGTGCCTACGGTCTGGCGCTCGGTTATCAGTACCTGGGGCTGGGCTTCTGGACAGTGCTGCCACTGGCGGCGATCACTGCCGGGCTGGCCGGTTGCATCCTCGGTTTCCCGGTGTTGCGTTTGCACGGTGACTATCTGGCGATCGTGACCCTGGGTTTCGGTGAAATCATTCGGCTGATCCTTAACAACTGGCTGACCCTGACCGGTGGCCCGAACGGCATGCCTGCACCGCTGCCGACGTTCTTCGGCCTGGAGTTCGGCAAACGGGCCAAGGACGGCGGCGTGCCGTTCCATGAGTTCTTCGGCATCGCCTACAACCCGGACGTGAAGTACTACTTCATCTACGCGGTGTTGTTCCTGGTGGTCCTGGCTGTGCTCTATATCAAGCACCGTCTGACTCGCATGCCTGTGGGCCGTGCCTGGGAAGCCCTGCGTGAAGACGAAATCGCCTGCCGCTCCATGGGCCTGAACCATGTGCTGGTCAAGCTTTCGGCGTTCACCATTGGTGCTTCGACGGCAGGTCTGGCCGGTGTGTTCTTCGCTACCTACCAGGGTTTCGTCAACCCGACGTCGTTTACCTTCTTCGAATCGGCACTGATCCTCGCCATCGTGGTACTCGGCGGCATGGGTTCGACCATTGGTGTGGTTATCGCTGCGTTTGTATTGACGGTGGCTCCGGAACTGCTGCGTGGCTTCGCTGAATACCGCGTTCTGCTGTTCGGCATCCTGATGGTGTTGATGATGATTTGGCGACCGCGCGGCCTGATTCGGATCAGCCGTACCGGTGTGACCCCGCGTAAAGGAGTAGCGCCATGAGCGAAGTCGTACTCAGTGTCGAAAAACTGATGATGCACTTCGGCGGCATCAAGGCGTTGAACGATGTCAGCCTCAAGGTCAAGCGCAACTCGATCTTTGCCCTGATCGGCCCTAACGGCGCCGGCAAGACCACCGTGTTCAACTGCCTGACCGGGTTCTACAAGGCCTCCGGCGGCAAGATCGAACTCAACTTGCGTGGCCAGCAGACCAACGTCATCAAGTTGCTGGGCGAGTCCTTCAAACCGACCGATTTCGTCTCGCCGAAATCGTTCGCCAGCCGGCTGTTCTACAAGGCGTTCGGTGGCACTCACCTGGTGAACCGCGCCGGGCTGGCGCGGACCTTCCAGAACATTCGCCTGTTCAAGGAAATGTCGGTGCTGGAAAACCTGTTGGTGGCCCAGCACATGTGGGTCAACCGCAGCATTCTCGCCGGGATCCTCAACACCAAGGGTTACCGCAAGGCCGAAAGCGATGCGCTGGACCACGCGTTCTACTGGCTGGAAGTGGTGGATCTGGTGGACTGCGCCAACCGCCTGGCCGGTGAGTTGTCCTACGGCCAGCAACGCCGCCTGGAAATTGCCCGGGCCATGTGCACCCGTCCGCAGATCATCTGCCTCGACGAACCGGCTGCGGGCCTCAACCCTCAGGAAACCGAAGCGCTGAGCGCGATGATCCGGCTGCTGCGCGACGAGCACGATCTGACCGTGGTGCTGATCGAACACGACATGGGCATGGTAATGAGTATTTCCGACCACATTGTGGTGCTGGACCACGGCGTCGTCATCGCCGAGGGCGGCCCCAATGACATCCGCAACGACCCGAAAGTGATTGCCGCCTACCTGGGTGCAGACGAAGAGGAGGTGGTATGAGTAAACCTATCCTCGAACTCAAGGGACTGGACGTGTTCTACGGGCCTATCCAGGCCCTGAAGAAAGTCTCGCTGCACATCAACGAAGGGGAAACCGTCAGCCTCATTGGCTCCAACGGCGCCGGCAAGTCGACCCTGCTGATGTCGATCTTCGGCCAGCCGCGGGCGGCGGACGGGCAGATTCTCTATCAGGGCGTGGACATCACCCACAAGTCGTCGCACTACATCGCGTCCAACGGCATCGCGCAATCGCCGGAAGGACGGCGGGTGTTCCCCGACATGACCGTCGAGGAAAACCTGCTGATGGGCACCATTCCGATCGGTGACAAGTACGCCAAGGAAGACATGCAGCGCATGTTCGAGCTGTTCCCCCGGCTCGAAGAGCGGCGTACCCAGCGTGCCATGACGATGTCCGGCGGCGAGCAGCAAATGCTCGCCATCGCCCGCGCACTGATGAGCCGGCCGAAGTTGCTGCTGCTTGACGAGCCAAGCCTGGGCCTGGCCCCGATCGTGGTAAAGCAGATCTTTGCCACCCTGCGGGAACTGGCGAAGACCGGCATGACCATTTTCCTGGTCGAGCAGAACGCCAACCACGCCCTCAGGCTGTCGGACCGGGCCTATGTGATGGTCAACGGCGAGATTCGCATGAGCGGTACGGGCAAGGAACTGCTGGTCGATGAGGATGTGCGTAACGCCTATCTCGGCGGGCACTGATTCTCTACTGATGTATCCACAGCCCCGACGAGCAATCGTCGGGGCTTTTTTACATCTTCACTCCGCAAAACCCTGTGAGAGCGAGCCTGCTCGCGAATGCGATCTGCCTGTCACATCAGTATTGGATCTGCTACCACTTTCGCGAGCAGGCTCGCTCCCACAGAGGATGGGTTGTGCAGTTTCCGGAAATTGTGGACAACAATCTTCGCAAGCTCCGAAAGCGCGACATAAAGCCGCTGCAAACAGTTGTTTTGTCACGGTTTTGACTTGTCCCCGTTTGCTGTGGAACCGGCTGTGAATAACGTGGGAGTAGCTGGCTGAGCGCCTTTGAATACGTGGCTTGCAGCGATGTGGTTGTTTTTTGATCAGGCTTTTTTACCTGGCTTCAGGCAGGGTTTGTCAACCATTTTCTTGAGGGTGAAACAGCTGCAGTTGGCTGTGAAGAAGCCTGTGGATAAGTCTGTGATTAAACTCTGGAAAGACCTGGCTGAAGGCCGTGGTTACTGGCTTGCGGCCATCGCGGATTTGACCGGCCGGTCGGGAAAATGACCATGGGCTACACGGCAGGCCGACCAGGGTCAAGCGAAAAAGTTTTCAAATCCCTCGCAAAGCCTTGTGGATAGCGGCTTGCAGCTTTTCCACTTGCCCCCGGAATGTGTGGATGGGGCTGTGGATAAGTTGCGTGCACATGGCTGCAAGGCACGGCTGATAAGGGGTTGTGAGATTTGGTTGTTTTTTGTACAGCTTGTGCGGTGGTTGCCGCTGTGGACAAGGCCGGGCATGCTGCCTGCTGATTTTCTATTCCAATGGCTGACCGTCAGCCGAAGCAAGGAGAACACGATGTCCAACACCCTGTTTATTACCGGCGCGACCTCCGGTTTTGGTGAAGCCTGCGCCCGTCGTTTTGCCGAGGCGGGCTGGAAGCTGGTGCTGACCGGCCGTCGTGAAGAACGCCTCAACGCGCTGTGCGCCGAGCTGTCGAAGCAGACCGAAGTGCATGGCCTGGTGCTCGACGTGCGTGATCGCAAGGCCATGGAAGAGGCCATTGCCAACCTGCCGCCAACCTTCGCCAAGCTGCGCGGGTTGATCAACAATGCAGGCCTGGCCCTAGGAGCAGATCCGGCGCCCAAGTGCAGCCTGGACGACTGGGACACCATGGTCGATACCAACATCAAGGGCCTGATGTACAGCACGCGCCTGCTGCTGCCGCGCCTGATTGCCCACGGTCGTGGCGCCGGTATCGTCAACCTGGGTTCCGTCGCCGGCAATTATCCGTATCCGGGCAGCCATGTGTATGGTGGAACCAAGGCCTTCGTCCAACAGTTCTCCCTGAGCCTGCGCTGTGATCTGCAAGGCACTGGCGTGAGAGTCAGCAACCTCGAGCCGGGTCTGTGCGAGAGCGAGTTTTCGCTGGTGCGTTTTGGCGGTGACCAGGAGCGTTACAACGCCACCTACGCCGGTGCCGAACCGATCCAGCCGCAGGACATTGCCGACACCATTTTCTGGATTCTCAATGCGCCGGCACACATCAACATCAACACGCTGGAGTTGATGCCGGTGAGCCAGAGCTGGGCGGGGTTTGCGATTGATCGCAGTGCTGGCAAGGCATAAGACCGCATAACGGCCATTCGCGAGCAGGCTCGCTCCCACAGGGATCGAGTTGAACCTGTGGGAGCGGGCTTGCCCGCGAAAGCGATTTATCAGTCAGCGAAGATAGTCGGCCAGCCCGCGATAACAGGTCGCCAGGTGATAAGGCGTGGTCGACGGCATGTCCCGACGACTCACCTCCCCATGCTCATCACGACACTCATACCAGCCACCCGCGTGCAGAGAGCGCTGCTGCAAACCCTGCAATTGGCGAAGAACCGAGGCCTCGCTGTCCGGGCGTAGCGTCAATGCGCGCAGGTATTCGGCCTGAGCCCAGATGCGTTGAGTCGCATCCTTGGTCTGGCCAGTCGGATCGAGCATCGCTGCCACAGCCCCCGTCTGTGGATCGACTCCCGTTTGCTGTGTGAAAGCAAACGCGCGCTCCAACGAAGCATGCAGTTTCGAACCGCGCAGCAGATCAGACGATTCCAGCAGGAAATACCACTCGAACTGATGCCCCGGTTCAAACCAGTTATCCACAGCGCCCAGCGGTTTTTCCATCAGCACGCCGTGTTGCGGATCGATAAAGCGCTTCTGCATGGCTGTGCATAACTCGATCAGCGCCCGTTGCACGGCGAGATCTTCACGCACCGATAGCGTGGCGAGGAAGGCTTCGGCCAAATGCATCAAAGGGTTCTGCAGCGGGCCGGATTCCAGGGTGTGCCAGTCGCGATCGAGGCTGGCTTCGTAAAGGCCGTCGCCGGTGGCGAAGCGTCGCGCGATCACTTCCAGGGCGGCATTGAGCACCGACTCCACCAGCGGCTCGCGGGACTTATCCCAGTAATGCGCGCAGGCGAACAGGATGAAGGCGTGGGTGTAGAGGTCCTTGCGCTGGTCCAGCGGCGCGCCCTGCGGGTCGATGCTGTAAAACCAGCCGCCATGCTCGGCGTCGTGGAAATGCCGCTGCAAAGAGCGGAACAGCGCCGCGGCACGTTCTTCGGCTCCTGGCACCTGGCCGATCAGACTGGCGAACAGGTACAACTGTCGCGCGCAGGCCATGGCCCGGTAACGCTGGGGAGGCAGCGGTTGGTGCCCGGCGTCCAGCGCCTCATAGGGTAGCGCCATGTCGGCATTCCAGCCGGGGCCTTGCCAGAGCGGCACGATCACGTTCAGGAAGTGCTGTTGCACCGAAATGAACAGAGCAGTCAGTTCAGGCTGGGAAGCGGAGCGAGGAACATGCGGCATTGGCTGGCGTCGTCACGGCAGGGTTGATTGCGCGACATGTTAGCAGGCCTGAGAGGTGCGTTGTCTGTCAGGCCGTCTTCGCGAGCAGGCTCGCTCCCACATTTGGAATGCGTCACCCCTGTGGGAGCGGGCTTGCTCGCGAAGAGGCCGGTTCAGGCGCTAGAGAATCAACCCGCCAGCAACCAGGCCCCGGTCGCCGCCGAAGCCGCTCCCGCCAGTCGAACCAACGGTGCAGCCGCCTGCGGCAATACCCGCACCACCGCGAAACCCGCTCCATGCAAGGCCACCGTCGCCGCTACGAATCCTGCGGCATACGCCCAAGGACTCGACATGTCCGGCAATTCCAGTCCATGGGCCACACCATGGAACAGCGCAAACAACGCTGTCGCCCCCACCGCCACACTCAACGGCGGGCGCACCGCCAAGGCCACCGCCAGGCCCAGCGCCAACACGGACGCGGCAATCCCGCTTTCCAGCGCCGGCAGGTCCAGCCCTTCGAAACCCAGCAGTCCGCCGAGCAGCATGGTGCCGACAAAGGTGCACGGCAGCACCCAACGGGCCGCACCGTTCTGTTGCGCCGCCCACAGGCCGACGGCAAGCATCGCCAGCAAATGGTCGAGGCCGCCGATCGGGTGGCCGATGCCGGCGATCAGGCCGTTGTCGCCATGCCCCGGGTGGGCAAAGGCGATGGCCGGGGTCAGCAGCAGCGCCGCGGCGCCCAGGATGCGATTCAGTGTCATGGATAAGCTTCCTTGTATAAAAGTGGATCAGGCTGCGGTCAGCAGGCCCTGGCGTTCGATGAAGGCGATGATCTCTTCCAGGCCCTGGCCGGTTTTCTGGTTGCTGAAGACGAACGGCTTGCCGTTGCGCATGCGCGTGGTGTCGCTGTCCATCAGGGTCAGCGAAGCTCCCACCAGCGGTGCCAGGTCGATTTTGTTGATCACCAGCAGATCGGATTTGCAGATTCCCGGACCGCCCTTGCGTGGCAGCTTGTCGCCAGCCGAGACGTCGATCACGTAAATGGTCAGGTCCGACAGTTCCGGGCTGAAGGTCGCCGAGAGGTTGTCGCCGCCGGACTCCACCAGAATCAGGTCCAGGCCCGGAAAACGACGATTGAGCTGATCCACGGCTTCGAGGTTGATCGAGGCGTCTTCACGGATCGCCGTGTGCGGGCAGCCACCGGTTTCCACGCCGATGATGCGTTCCGGGGCCAGGGCCTGGTTGCGCACGAGGAAGTCGGCGTCTTCACGGGTGTAGATGTCGTTGGTCACGACGGCCAGGTTGTAACGGTCGCGCAAGGCCAGGCACAGGGCCAACGTCAGGGCGGTTTTGCCGGAGCCGACCGGGCCGCCGATGCCGACGCGCAGAGGTTGTGTGTTCATGTGATTCTCCAAGATTACGGGCCCTAGGAACGGAACAGACGGCTGTACTGGCGCTCGTGGGCCATACACGCCAGGGACAGGCCGAAAGCGGCACTGCCATAGTGTTCGGGGTGGATGTGGGTGGCGTTGTGCTGGGCTTGCTGCAACAGCGGCAACAATTCGCTGGTCAGGCGCTGGGCGGCTTGCTGACCCAGGGGCAGGGTTTTCATCAGCACCGCCAATTGGTTTTCCAGCCAGCTCCAGAGCCAGGCGGCCAACGCATCCTGCGGGCTGATCTGCCAGGCGCGAGCGGCCAATGCCCAGCCCAGGGCCAGGTGGGGTTCGGAGCGTTGTTCGAGGAACGCGCGGGCCGCTGCATCCAGCTCCGGCAATCCGTTGAGCAGTTGTTGCAGGGAGTAGCCCATTTGCCGGCTCTCTTGATGCAGCTCACGGGTTTCCCGGCTGGCGCGGTGTTCTTCGCAGCGTTGCAGCAATTCGCACCAGTTTTCTTCCTGCGCCGCGACGCAATGGGCGAGCAGCAACGGGGCTTCGAAGCGGGAGAGATTGAGCAGCAATTGATCGCTGATCCAGCGCCGTGCACTGTCGGGGTCGTTGACGCGACCGTTCTCCACTGCCATTTCCAGGCCCTGGGAATAGCTGTAGCCGCCAATCGGCAGTTGCGGACTGGCCAGGCGCAGCAGCGCCCAGGCCGGGTTCACAGGCGCACGCCAAACTGATGCAGTTTGGGCGGGTAGTTGAAGTCTTCATCGCCGTGGCGCGAATGATGATGACCACCGCCGTAGGCACCGTGTTCCGGCTGGAACGGCGCTTCGATGGACTCAGTGGTCGCGCCGAGTTGTTCGAGCATGGCCTTGAGCACGTAATCATCGAGCAGGCGCAGCCAGCCATCACCCACTTGCAGGGCAACGTGGCGATTGCCCAGGTGATAGGCGGCGCGGGTCAATTCGAAGGCGTTGGCGCAGGTGACGTGCAGCAGTTGCTCGGGGCGGGCGCAAACGCGGACGATGCGCCCGTCTTCGGCTTGCAGGCATTCGCCGTCATACAGTGGCGATTGACCGCGCTCCAAAAACAACCCGACGTCTTCGCCCTCGGCACTGAAACAGCGCAAACGGCTTTTGCTCCGGGCTTCGAACGCCAGGTGCAATTCGGCGGCCCAGACGGGTTGAGGGTCGATTCTGCGATGAATCACCAGCATCGGAAAGCTTCCAGCAGTGGACAATACCGTGGCTAGAGCAAGGGGCTTGCCAAGCGGGGTGATGCGTAGGAAATGCCTGAAGGAGGCGTGGGGCGAGGCGTGGTAGTCGGTGGGTTTTGAATGATGTTGGTGCGGGAAGTTTTTGTATTGCACCAATGTGAAGCGATTTGGCTTTTCTGTGGGGGCGAGCCTGCTCGCGATTGGGGCAGATCATTCACATTGATATGGAGTGGACGACCGCTTCGCGAGCAGGCTCGCTCCCACAAGGGTTATTCGGTACTGCCGAGGCCTTGCCAGTGCTTGAGGCCAATGAAGATAAACCGCAATTGCTGGGTGATCTTCGCCTGGGGTGTCAGGTGTTCAGGCAGTGCCTCGGCCGGCGGGTCGATGATCTCCGGCAAGGTGGCGAACACGCTTTTTACGATCAGGTCCGCCATGACACTCAGGCCGGCGATGTCCAGATGCTGCAATTTGGGCATCAGTGACAGGTCGGCCGCCAGGTCCGAGCTGATATCTTCGCGCAAACGGCCAATGGCCAATCGTACCGGGAGCGAACCGCCATATTGCTCGCGGGCAAGAAACAGAAATTGCGAGCGGTTGGCGCTCACCACATCGAGAAAGATCCGCACGGAGGCATCAATGATGCCGCCCATGACGAACTCGTTGTGCCGCACCAGGCGAATGGTTTCGCGGAAGGTCTGGCCGACTTCGCTGACCAGCACCAGGCCCAGTTCATCCATATCCGCGAAATGCCGGTAGAAACCGGTAGGGACGATCCCGGCGGTTTTCGCCACTTCGCGCAGGCTCAGACTGCCGAATCCACGGCCGCCTTCCATCAAGTGGCGGGCAGCGTCCATCAGGGCGTTGCGGGTTTGTTGTTTCTGTTCGGCGCGGGGCAGCATTGCAAGGGCGTTTTCTGGAGAAGGAGAGCGGCGCACTCTAGCAAATCGGCTTTGCCGGCGTCGAACGAGGATGAGGAGATCAGGCGAGAAGTTGCAGTGTCTATAAAGCGAGGAACCAGAATGTCAAAAGCCCAATCCGGTGATTGGGCTTTTTTTCAGGGCCGCCATGGGCTTAGCTCATGGTGCTGTTGCGTTCGATCACACGGTCACCACCGCCTTCGGCAACGGTTTGACCTGGAGTGCGATCGGAGCCGTCAGCGGCAACGGTTTGACCT
>NZ_JABFMU010000003.1:0-93552 GCF_013359695.1 Pseudomonas sp. C2B4 | reverse complement strand
GCAACGGTTTGACCTGGAGTGCGATCGGAGCCGTCAGCGGCAACGGTTTGACCTGGAGTGCGATCGGAGCCGTCAGCGGCAACGGTTTGACCTGGGGTGCGATCCGAACCGTCAGCGGCAACGGTTTGACCCGGGGTGCGATCGGAGCCGTCAGCGGCAACGGTTTGACCTGGGGTGCGATCCGAACCGTCAGCAGCAACAGTTTGACCTTGTTTGGTCTGATCGTAGCCATCTTCAGTGATCAGGCCTTTTTCTTTCAGGCGGTCATTACCACCTTCGGCCACGGTTTGGCTGAACACCGAATGGCTGTCTTTTACTTGCGGAGTAGCCTGGTCAGCGGCCGGCAGTGCGAAAGCAGTGCTGGCCAACATAGAGAGAGTAAGGCTGAGCAGTAATTGGCGTTTCATGTTCGGGTGCTCCGTAGGAGGGCAATAAATTGGGTACGAGTGCAATGCTACTCTCGATAAGTCGATATAAAAGTTCATAAACGCAATGTTAATAATCAACGGAATTGATTGTTCTCTGCAGGCCTTGTAAACCGGGCCTTTGCGCTGCACTGAGGTGGGTATTTTCGACTCACTTGTGTCGCACAAAAGTGCGGGGCGGTAACGGTAGATGAGCGAAAAGGTCAGCGCTCGACCGTTCGAGTGCGCCAAAATCGGCTTTTCGATTAAACCTGCGAGCCGTTTTCCAGTCGTAGATTCAATAGCGGGCCGGTTCCGGCCCTGCGTTTCTCATGGGTGTCGCGGTCGGGCGCTCAGTCGTATCAGGAGCCCTGTGCAATGACGCGCACTCGTAAAATTCTCGCCTGGACTGTCAGCAGCCTTGTTGTCCTGCTGGTTGTGTTGGTACTGATCATCGTGTTCTTCGATTGGAACCGGATCAAACCATCGCTTAATGCCAAGGTCTCCGAAGAGCTGCACCGTCCGTTTGCTATCAATGGCAACCTGTCGGTGGTCTGGCGGCGCGAGCTGGATGAGGGTGGTTGGCGGGCTTGGGTGCCGTGGCCGCATGTGGTGGCCGAAGACTTGAGCCTGGGCAACCCGGATTGGTCAAAGACGCCACAGATGGCCAGCCTCAAGCGTGTCGAGCTGCGCATTTCTCCCTTGGCCTTGTTGGCGCAACGCGTGGTCATCCCGCGCATCGACCTCACCGAGCCCAATGCCGGGTTGCAGCGCCTGGCCGACGGTCGTGCCAACTGGACCTTCACGTTCGACCCGAAGGATCCGAATGCCGAACCTTCACCGTGGGTGGTGGATATCGGCGCGATTGGCTTCGATAAAAGCCACGTCACCCTGGATGACCAGCACCTTAAAACGCAACTCGACGTATTGATTGATCCGTTGGGTAAACCTATTCCGTTCAGCGAGATCGTCGGCGATAAAGCCGCGAAAACTGCGCAAGAGAAGGGTGGGGCACCGCAGGACTACGCGTTTGGCTTGAAAGTCAAAGGCCAGTACCACGGCCAGAAACTGGCAGGCCAAGGCAAGATCGGTGGACTACTGGCCTTGCAGGATGCAGCCCGGCCATTTCCGCTGCAGGCTCAAGCGCAGATCGCCGACACCAGCGTCGAACTGGCCGGCACCCTGACGGATCCGATGAACCTCGGCGCCCTGGACCTGCGCCTGAAACTGGCCGGCAACAGCCTGGGCAATCTCTACCCGCTGACCGGCGTAACCCTGCCGGACACGCCGCCCTATGCCACCGACGGTCACCTGATCGCCAAGCTGCATGAGCCGGGAGGCGCGGTGTTTCACTATGAATCATTCAACGGCAAGATCGGCGCCAGCGACATCCATGGCAACTTGAGCTACGTCGCCAGCCAGCCGCGGCCGAAACTCAGCGGGTCATTGCTTTCCAATCAATTGCTGTTTGTCGACCTGGCCCCGTTGATCGGCGCTGACTCCAATGCCAAGCAAAAGGCCCGTGGCGGCGAGAGCAAGCAGCCGGCGGACAAGGTGCTGCCGGTCGAAGAGTTCAAGACCGAACGCTGGCGCGCGATGGACGCCGATGTCGAGTTCACCGGCAAACGCATCGTTCACAGCGAAAGATTGCCGTTCAACGATCTTTACACGCACCTGGTGCTCACCGATGGCGTGCTCAGCCTCGAACCGCTGCGCTTTGGCGTGGCGGGCGGCAAGCTGGATGCGCAGATTCGCCTGAACGGTCGCACAGAACCTTTGGAAGGCAACGCAAAACTGACCGCGCGGGGCTTCAAGCTTAAACAGTTGTTCCCGACCTTCGAGCCGATGAAAACCAGTTTCGGTGAACTCAATGGCGATGCCGACATCACGGGGCGCGGCAACTCGGTGGCCAGATTGCTGGGCAGCGCCAACGGCAACCTGAAAATGCTGATCAACGACGGGGCGATCAGTCGCGAATTGATGGAGCTGGCCGGGTTGAACGTCGGCAATTACGTGGTGGGCAAGATCTTTGGCGACAAGGAAGTGAAGATCAACTGCGCGGCTGCCGATTTCGGCATCAAGAGTGGTCTGGCGACCACGCGATTGTTCGTCTTCGATACCGAAAACGCGATCATCTATGTCGATGGCACGGCAAACATGGCAACCGAGCAACTGGACCTGACCATTACTCCGGAATCCAAAGGCTGGCGTTTGATTTCGCTGCGTTCGCCGCTGTACGTGCGGGGCAAGTTCATCAAGCCCGATGCCGGGGTGAAAGCTGTGCCGTTGATGTTGCGTGGGGCCGGGATGGTTGCATTGGGTGTGATTGCCGCGCCAGCGGCGGGATTGCTGGCGTTGGTGGCTCCCAGCGGCGGTGAGCCGAATCAGTGTGCGCCGTTGCTGGAGCAGATGAAGGCGGGCAAAGCGCCGAAGACGGTGAAGAACTGAAGGCCTGCGGCTGCCTCACATTGAAATTAAGGCAATGAATCGCGCCGCAGGGACATTCGCAAAGCAGAGTGCGTCAAATTCTAAGTATTGATGTGAAACAGGTGGGTTTGACATGTACTGCCGAGTTTGCTGAGAACCCTTTCTCTGATTTTGACGTATTTGTCTTCAAGTAAGCTAGCTGTCCACAAATTGGTTTTAACCTCGCCTACAATAAGCTGTTCTGAAATAACATGCTCAAGAAAGGTGATGTCTAGGGCGCGAGTTGTCTTGAGTAATACCTGCAGTGATAAAATCTTTTTATTTTCACAGACTATAGTCAGCAGAGTGTTCATGGTGAACGTGCCATCGTCATCATCGATGGGGGTATTTTGGCTCTGGAGCCTGTTTGTCAATGCCTTGCGTGCGTGAGAGTCATCGGGAAGCTGGGCGATAGCTGATAGCGATGTGCTAAGTTGCTGCAGTTGCTCTCTTTGTAAGATGTCAGTTAGTGCGGTGGAGGAAATATCTAACAGGCTTGCCGGCTTTTTTTTATGGAGACTTATCTTGATGTTGTTCAGGGCCCAATAAGTCCTACCCATTGCGTTTGTGTATGTCGAGAGCCAAGCGTCAGGCATTTCGTCTGCTAGCAATTGCCCTAGCAGGCTGGAATGCAAGATGTCCTCCTTGAACTGCGCTGAATGTGTTCCCAGGAAAAGCGTGATGTTACCGTTGAGAATGTAGAGGTCTGATATTAATGGTTTCATGGGGGCTCAATCAATTGTGAATTCTGACTTGAACCGAGATCATAGGTTTCTATAGATCTCGGTGGGTTGTTGACGGTAAGTAATTACTGGTAACCAGGGATGCTGTCGAGGAAGTCGTCAGCGGCATTGCCTAGTAATTGGAGGACTTTGTTGCGAACCAAGCCATAAACCTTTGTATTAAGATAAACCGGGGTCGCCTCCGATTTTACCGTGGTTGATCTTGTTGTCGACTTCCACCAAAGAATACCGCGAGAACTTTCCCTGATATCTACACTTGTGCAGCTAAGAATCATCATCGGACTGCCTTCCCGAGTTTGCCAGGCCGGCGAGATATCAAATGTCGCCTCATAGCCTTTTGAGGCATTACGATCGTAGATCTTGATCAGGCCGTCTTCACTCTTCACGCCTTCGACTGCTTTTCCGGTTAGCGCCGCCAATCGGGGGGCGTTTGTACCTACCAGACTTTGAAGTATGTCAAAGGCGACTGCGTCCATGGTCAGTCCGGTTTTTTGGATTATTTTGTTTTGGGAGTGGATCTGGTTAATTGTCCATCCAAGTTTGAATAAGCCATCAGTGTATTCTTTGTACCACTGATGCAGTTCCTTAACTTTATCGTATTTCTGTGATGCATAGTTTTGCATCAGCAGTTTGCAATTATCTACGTCTTCGCGGTTTTGTACGGATACGCCGGGTAAGTAAATGTTCATCATATCTGGACCGACTGTGCCACTTTCCTTGTCAGGGTCAATTGGCACTTGCGTATTTTTGGCGGTCGGCAACTCGGCGGAAAAGGCTCTTGTGGTTGGAGTCTTTAGGGGAGGCAGGCTATCCAGAAATTCCAATCGTTCTTCAATGTGCATGTCTAAGTCCTTTATTTGATTTTGCAGACGTCATGTCTGTTTTTTTAATATAAAGGAGTGGTTCTTTTTATCTAGGTCGTGTTTGTAACTGTATGCTGGTTTAGGTTTTGTTCAAGTTTTTGGTTTGGCAATCAATCCCGTTTCTTAGTTGTGTGAACTGGATTCTTGTTAATCTTTGAGGAAACTTCTTCAGTCAGCCAGGTGAAAAACGCCCGAACCGGTGGATGTCGCTCCCGTCCAGGCGCGCACAATGCGCTGTAACCCGCGCCATCCACCTGCACATCGCCCCGATAAGGCTGCAGCAAACCACTGGCGACGCTCTCGGACACCAGAATATTGCTTGCCAGCACCAGGCCTTGCCCGGCAATCGCCGCCTGCAGGGCGTAATGTTCTTCATCGTATTCGCGCACGGCTGGCTGGCCGGTCAGCCAGTTCTCGCCGGACTGTGCACACCAGGCTTCCCAGCCGTGGGCATAGAGTTTGGAGTTGTGCCAACGCACGCTGATCAGCGTCGGGGTGCGATTGGCGGCCAACGCCACTTGTTCCGGTGAGCCATAGACACCGAAGGTTTCGTCGAACAGGCACAGGCCGTACAGGTTCGGATACTCGTCGAGACTGTAGCGCACCACCAAATCGACACTGGCGTCCTGATGCAGATCGATGACCTCGCAATGGGTATCCAGACGCAGATTGATGTTCGGATGTCGGGCATAGAAGCGACCCAGGCGCGGCACCAGCCACAGGGCGGCGAAGGCAGCGGTGGTGGAGATTGTCAGGCTGGTGCCGCTGCGTTGCGGGCGCAGGGTGTCGACGCTTTGCGCCACTTCCAGAAACGCGCCGTGCAGGCTGTGGAACAGGCGTTCGCCACAGTCGGTCAGGCGCACCTGGCGTGGCAGACGCTCAAACAACGGCACGCCAAGCCAGGTTTCCAGCGAGCGGATCTGATGGGAGACCGCAGTTGGGGTGACCGACAGCTCTTCGGCGGCCGCCTTGAAGCTCAGCAGGCGCGAGGCGGATTCGAAGGCGCGCAGTGCGGTCAGGGGCAACGAGGCAAACATTGAAGACTCCATGAATGAAATGAATTCATCCGGACTGATTTTTGCTCAGTTGAATAGGGGCAGCTGCGAGCTTCAAGCTCAAAGCCACAAGCAGTTTGAGTTTAGTCCCAAGGAGATTCAGATGAGTACAATTCTTGCAGTTCATGCCAGTCCACGCGGTGAACGTTCGCACTCCCGGCGTTTGGCCGAAGTGTTTCTTTCGGCCTTTCAGGCACGTCATCCAAACACGCGCCTGACCCGCCGTGAGGTCGGACGGGCGCTGATCCCACCAGTCAACGAAGCCTTCGTGGCGGCCGCTTTCTACCCTGAACCCGATGCCCGGCCATTGTCGATGCAAGCCGATCTCGCGTTCAGCGATGAACTGGTCGGCGAGTTGCTGGGCCACGATTTGCTGGTGATCTCCACGCCGATGCACAACTTCAGCGTACCCAGCGGTTTGAAGGCCTGGATCGATCAGATCGTGCGACTCGGGCTGACGTTCAATCACACGCTGGATAACGGTGTGGCCCAATACGAGCCGCTGGTGCAGGGCAAAAAAGCGCTGATTGTCACCAGTCGCGGCGGATTTGGTTTTGGGCCGGGAGGCGAATTGGAAGCCATGAACCATGCCGATCCCTTGCTGCGAACGGCGTTGGGCTTTATCGGTATTACCGATGTCACGGTGGTCGCCGCCGAGGGTGAAGAATCCGAGGCGCGCACCTTCGCCGTCTCAGCCGCCGAGGCCGAACAGCGCTTGCTCGCGCTGGCCAGGGAGTTCTAGATGGCCTGGCTGTTTTTGCTGATCGCCGCCGGGTTCGAAGTCACCTTCGCCATGGGCATGAAGTACGCCGAGGGCTTCACCCGGCCCTGGCCCTCGCTGATCACTGTGGTGGCCGCGATGGGCGGGGTGTACTTCCTGACGCTCGCCATGCGCGAGTTGCCGGTGAGCATCGCCTACCCGATCTGGACCGCCATCGGGTCGCTGGGCACGGTATTTCTCGGGTTCGCGCTGCTGGGCGAAAGCCTGAGCGCGGTCAAGTTAGTGTCGGTGGGGCTGATCGTGGCGGGGGTGGCCGGGCTGAAATAGGCGCGCACGTGAATGGATGTCATAGACTGGTCGTCGAGTTGTCATGTTCGCTGAAGATGCTTGGCGGATGTCTTGCATTTCGCCTTGCTTCACCCCTCGATCACAAGGATGTCCGCTCATGTCGCAAGGTTCGGCCACGCGTTATCCGCTGGTGCTGGTCCCGGGAATGCTCGGGTTTGTCCGGCTGCTGCTCTATCCCTACTGGTACGGGATCATTTCGGCACTGCGCAAGGGCGGTGCGGTGGTGTTTGCGGTGCAAGTGTCACCGCTCAATTCCAACGAAGTGCGCGGTGAGCAGCTGCTGGCGCAAATCGAGGAGATTCTGCGCGAAACCGGGGCCGAGAAAGTCAACCTGATCGGTCACAGCCAGGGTTCGCTGACGGCCCGCTACGCTGCGGCCAAACGACCGGATCGGGTGGCGTCGGTGACGTCGGTGGCGGGGCCGAATCATGGCTCGGAGTTGGCGGATTACCTGCATACACATTATCCCCATGACAGCGTTCGGGGCCGACTGCTGAGCTTCCTGGTGCGTCTGACAGGCGCGTTGATGAGCTTGCTGGAAACCGGGTATCGCGGACCGAAACTGCCGGTGGACATCCACGCGTCCCACCATTCACTCACCACGGAAGGCGTGGCGCTGTTCAATCAACGTTATCCACAGGGGCTGCCTGAGACCTGGGGCGGGCAGGGGCCGGAAGAGGTGAATAGCGTGCGGTATTACTCCTGGTCCGGCACTTTGCAGCGGGGCAAGACTGACCGCGGGCGCAACCTGCTTGATGGCACCAACCGTACTTGCCGGCTGTTCGCCAAAACCTTTGTACGCGAGGCCGGGCATTGCGACGGGATGGTCGGACGCTACAGCTCGCATTTGGGGACGGTGATTGGCGATGAGTATCCGCTGGACCACTTTGACATCGTCAATCAGTCGCTGGGATTGGTGGGGAAGGGGGCGGAGCCGATTCGATTGTTTGTCGAGCATGCGGCGCGATTGACGGCGGCAGGGCTCTAAACCGAGTCATCGTTCTTCGCGAGCAGGCTCGCTCCCACATTTGAAGTGCATTCCCCTGTGGGAGCGAGCCCGCTCGCGAAGGCGTAAGGTCAGGCGACGCTGACCTTACGCCCCAACACCGTCGTCCACCGCTCTGAAACAAGCACCCCACCCAAGGTCAACATCCCGCCCACCAGGTGATACATCGCCAATTGCTCATGCAGCACCACCGCCGCAATCAGCGCCGTCATCACCGGCAGTAAATTGAAAAACAGCGTGGTCCGGCTCGGTCCCAAACGCACCACGGCCTGCATCCATGCCAATGGCGCCACCATCGAGGCCAACAGGCAGGCGTACAGCACCAGCGGAATGTTGTGCAGGGTCGGGCCGATTTTCGGGGAAGCAAGGAACAAGGGAAACAGCACCACCACCGCCACCAGCACCTGCAAATACAGCAACACCAGCGGCGGCAATTTCAGCTGCCATTTCTTCAGTAGCGTGCTGTAGACCGCGTAGGCCAGCGTGGCGACCAGCATCATCGCGTCGCCCAGGTTCACCCCGTGCTCCAGCAGCACGGCGAGGCTGCCGGACGACACTACGACCAAGACCCCGGCAAACGACAGCACCGCGCCAGCCAGCGCACCGGCGGTCAGGCGTTGGCCGAGGCTGATGATCGCCATGGCCAGGGACTTCAATGGCATCAGCGACAGGATGATGCCCATGTTGGTGGCCGAGGTCAGGGCTGCGGCGAAGTACGCCAGGCTTTGATAGACCGCCATACCGAGCACGCCGAGGATGAAAATCCTGCCCAGGTTCGGACGAATTGCCGGCCAATGGGCGATCACCGGTTTGAGCATAAAGGGGGTAAACAGCAGTCCGGCGAGCAGCCAGCGATAGAAACCGATCTCGGCGGGGAAGATCGCCCCGGCCGACATTTTTGTGATTACGGTGTTGCCGGCCCAAATAAAAATGGCCAGCAAGGGATAAGCGTATTGCATCGGGGAAAACCAGAACGTTAATGAGGGGCAATTATCCTCTGTCCGGATCAAAGCCTATACTTCGATCCAGACAACCCACCCTTGATTCCGGACAGCATGACCAGTCAACACATCGACCTGCTGGATTTCAGCGAACTGCCGGCCCCGGTGTACTTCCGCTACGCCGATTTTGACGCGCATCGCTTTGCCTCGGCGCACCGGCACCCGTGGGGCACGCTGGAGTACTCAGCCCACGGCGTGCTGCACATGGAGATTGGCGGCAGCCGCTTCATGTCACCACCGCAATACGCCGTGTGGGTACCGCCGGAAACCGAGCACAGTTTCTACAGCAACCAACCGATCAACTATCGCGCAGTCTGCCTCGCGCCGATCATATGCCGCGACTTGCCATCTCAAGCCTGCACCCTGGCCATCAGCGACATCCTCAAGGCCATCCTCAAGGATTTCGCCGCCCGTGACGTGAAAATTCCCGAGCGGGACGCGGATCAGCGTCTGGCCCAGGTATTGGTGGATCAGTTGCAACAGGCACCCGTGCATCAGCGCTATCTGCCTTACGCCAGCAGCGCCGGACTGCTAGGCATTCTTGAGGCCCTGCAAAACGACCCCGGGGATAACCGGCCGTTGGCGGATTGGGCGTCGCGCATCCATGTGAGTGAGCGCACCCTGGCACGGCAGTTTGTCCGCGAACTGGGCATGAGCTTCGGCGAGTGGCGCCAGCGCCTGCGGTTTCTCACGGCCATCGAAGCGCTGGACAGCCATCGCAGTGTTCAGGACGTCGCCTTCGACCTGGGGTACAGCACCGGCTCTGCGTTTATCGCGATGTTCCAGCGCCAGGCCGGGTGCACGCCGGAGCAGTATCGGCGTAGCCATCTGGAGAGCAGGAAGGTGTAACAGGCGTTGTCTACACTGCAAAACAAGGCCGTTCCCCTCGGTTCGGCAACAAGGAGAAAACTCCATGAAGATGTTGCGTGTCCCTTTGTTGATGATCGGTTTGCTGCTCTGCTCCCAAGGGTTCGCCGCCACTGAACAACAGAACAAGATGACCACCTGCAACGCCGACGCTACCGCCAAAAGCCTCAAGGGCGAAGAGCGCAAAGCCTTCATGAGCACTTGCCTCAAGGCGGCACCGGCCGCCAACGATGCCGGCAAAGCCTTGACCCCGCAGCAGGAAAAAATGAAAACCTGCAATGCCGACGCCGCGACCAAAGCCCTCAAGGGGGATGCGCGCAAGGCGTTCATGAGTGAGTGTCTGAAGAAAAAATAAAGACCGGAATCTGTGGTGAACGTGCTGGCCTCATCGCGGGCAAGCCCGCTCCCACAGTGGACCTGTGTTCGTAGGACAAATGTGGGAGCGAGCCTGCTCGCGAAGGGGCCGGCAAGGGCAGTGTAAAAAATGGCCTGAACCCCGACCAAGGTCGCCCCACACAATCCCTAGTGCTGGCACCGGAACGCTGGCAGACTGCCAATCCTTTTTACGCCGTTCGTTTTGAGGCTGTATGCCAACGTTTTCTCAACGTCAAGTTTTGCTGGTCATCAGCTGGGTCATCATTTTCGGTGGGCTGCTCCTGGTCATCCCGCTGCGGTTGTTGCCCAGTCTGCTGGCCGGGTTGCTGGTGTTCGAACTGGTCAACATGCTCACCCCGCAGTTGCAACGGCTGATCGAAGGTCGGCGTGCGCGCTGGCTCGCGGTGGCATTGTTAGGGACGTTGATTGTCAGCGTGCTGACGCTGATCTTTGCCGGCGCCATCAGTTTTCTGCTGCACGAAGCGGAAAATCCCGGGGCGTCCCTCGACAAGTTCATGGGGGTGGTCGACCGCGCTCGAGGTCAACTGCCGCCGTTTATCGATGCCTATCTGCCGGCCAGCGCTGCGGAGTTTCGCGTGGCGATTGGCGAGTGGATAAGCAAACACCTCAGCGACTTGCAACTGGTGGGCAAGGACGCGGCGCACATGTTCGTGACGTTGCTGATCGGCATGGTGCTCGGCGCGATCATCGCCTTGCAGCGCATACCGGACCTGACCAAGCGCAAGCCTTTGGCGGCTGCACTGTTCGATCGTCTGCACCTGCTGGTCCAGGCCTTTCGAAACATCGTCTTCGCGCAGATCAAGATTTCTCTGCTCAATACCTTCTTCACCGGGATCTTCCTGGCTGTCGTGCTGCCGATGTTCGGCATCAAGCTGCCGCTGACCAAGACCCTGATTGTGCTGACCTTCCTGCTCGGCCTGTTGCCGGTGATCGGCAACCTGATGTCGAACACCCTGATCACCATCGTCGGCCTGTCACTATCGATTTGGGTGGCCGTGGCCGCGCTGGGCTACCTGATCGTTATCCACAAGCTCGAATACTTCCTCAACGCGCGCATCGTCGGCGGGCAGATCAGTGCCAAGTCTTGGGAGTTGCTGTTGGCGATGCTGGTGTTCGAGGCCGCGTTCGGCCTGCCGGGGGTGGTGGCGGGGCCGATTTATTACGCGTATCTGAAGAGTGAGTTGAAGCAGGTGGGGATGGTTTGATCCAGCAGCTGTAGCGCCTGACAGGGCCTCTTCGCGAGCAGGCTCGCTCCCACAATTGTCCTGTATTCGCAGGTAAAATGTGGGAGCGAGCCTGCTCGCGAAAAGGACACTCGGTTTCGGATCAGTCCATCGTGCCGTAGCGCTTGGCCGCTTCAATGGCCAGGCCACTACCGATGCTGCCAAAGATATTACCTTCCACATGCCGCGCATTCGGCAGCATCGCCGAAACACTGTTGCGCAGGGCCGGGATCCCGCTGGAACCACCGGTGAAGAAGACGGTGTCCACCTCACCCACCTGCACGCCGGCATCGCTTAACAACTGGCTGACGCTGTTGCGCACACGCTCCAGCAAATTGTCGATGGCCGATTCGAACAGCGCCCGGCTCAGTTCCACGCTCAAACCGGCTTCGATGCGATCCAGCGGTACGATACGGCTATCGACGTGGGTCAGTTCGATCTTGGTTTCTTCCGTCAGCATCGCCAGCCAATGCCCGGCGCGCTGTTCGATCAGTTTGAACAGGCGATCGATGCCGCCGGTGTCCTCGATGTCGTAGCGCATGCTGCCCAGCGCCAGTTGAGACTTCTGTGAGTACACCGAGTTGATGGTGTGCCAGGTCGCCAGGTTCATGTGATGGCTGGTGGGCATGTAGGCGCCGCTCTTCATCCGGCTGCCGTAGCCGAACAGCGGCATCAGGCCTTGCAGGCTCAACTGCTTGTCGAAGTCGGTCCCGCCGATGTGCACGCCGCCGGTGGCCAGGATGTCTTCGTGACGGTTATCCACACCCCGACGCTCAGGGGACAGGCGTACCAGCGAGAAGTCCGATGTACCCCCGCCGATGTCCACAATCAGGACAAGCTCTTCTTTCTCGATGGTCGACTCGTAGTCGAACGCGGCGGCAATCGGTTCGAACTGGAACGAGACTTCCTTGAAGCCGATCTTGCGCGCGACATCCACCAGGGTGTCCTCGGCTTCTTTGTCGGCGACCGGGTCGTCGTCCACGAAAAACACCGGACGACCCAGCACCACTTCCTCGAATTCCCGACCGGCGGCGGCTTCGGCGCGGCTCTTGAGCTGGCCGATGAACAGCCCGAGCAGGTCCTTGAACGGCATCGCCGTGCCAAGGACGCTGGTGTCGTGCTTGATCAGCTTGGAACCCAGCAGGCTCTTGAGCGAGCGCATCAGGCGGCCTTCGTACCCTTCCAGGTACTCGTGCAGCGCCAGTCGACCGTACACCGGGCGGCGTTCTTCGAGGTTGAAGAAGACCACCGAGGGCAGGGTGATCTTGTCATCCTCCAGCGCAATCAGCGTTTCCATGCCGGGGCGCAGCCAACCGACGGTGGAGTTGGACGTGCCAAAGTCGATACCCACGGCACGGGCTGGAGATGCGTTTTTCATGTCTTTCGAGTTCCGGTTAAAAAACGGCCGCGCAGTGTATGCCAGTGCGGCACAGAATCGAAGGCCGGTTATCCGCTAAATCTTGCCGTTCACCGCTTGAAAGACGCGCCATCACCCCCAAACTACCCTGCATCAACCGGAGAGCCCCGGGGCGAGCACAAGTCGCCCCGCACGCTGCCGATAAACTTCTGATGCGCTGCCCGGTCACAACCTTGAGATCGGTCAACCTCTGCGCTGCAAACAGGCGCATGCTGTGGCAGGTGGCGCGAACTCGATAACGGATGGTGATTCCCGCGATGGACTTCAAAGACTATTACAAGATTCTCGGTGTGGAGCCGACAGCAGACGACAAGGCGATCAAGGCCGCCTATCGCAAGCTGGCGCGCAAATACCACCCTGACGTCAGCAAGGAAAAGGACGCCGAGGCCAAGTTCAAGGATGCCTCTGAAGCCTATGAAGCGTTGAAAAGCGCCGACAAACGCGCCGAATACGATGACCTGCGCCGCTATGGCCAGCATGGCCAACCGTTCCAGGGACCACCGGGCTGGCAGAGCCGTGGTGGTTTCGGTGGCGGTGGTCAGGACACCGGCGATTTCTCGGACTTCTTCAGTTCGATCTTCGGTAACCGTGGCCCCGGCTTTGGTGGCGGTGGCCAGTCGCGTCGCAGCACCGGACGTCGAGGGCAGGACGTGGAAATGGAACTGGGTGTTTTCCTTGAGGAAACCCTGTCCAACGAATCGAAGAAGGTCACCTTCCAGGTGCCGCAGTACAACGCGGCGGGCCAGCACGTCAGCAACACCCCTAAAAGCCTGAACGTGAAAATTCCCGCTGGCGTCAGCGACGGCGAACGCATCCGCCTCAAGGGCCAGGGTGCTCCGGGCGTGGGCGGCGGTGCCAACGGCGATCTGTACCTGACGATCCGTTTTGCGCCGCACCCGAAATTCGACGTCGAAGGCGAAAACCTGATCATCACGCTGCCGCTGGCACCTTGGGAGCTGGCGCTGGGCACCGAAGTCGCGGTACCGACCCTGACCGGCAAGATCAACCTCAAGGTCCCGGCCGGCAGCCAGAACGGCCAGCGCATGCGCGCCAAGGGCCACGGCTTGTTGAACAAGTCGGGTGAGCGCGGTTACCTGTTCGTGCAACTGAAGGCCGTCATGCCGAAAAAATCCGACGATGACATCAAGGCCTTGTGGCAGGAACTGGCGAAGAAAGCCGCGTTCGACCCCAGAGAAAACTTCTGATCCCAGACATGGAGTAGCCCGTCATGAGCAACCCCCTGATCGTTCAACTGGACCTGGCAGAATTCTGTGAGGCGACCGATTTGTCGGACGTCTACGTGATCGAAATCGTCGAGCACGGCATCCTCGAACCTCAGGGTGCCGTGCCCAAGGACTGGCGTTTTACCGATTACGAATTGGCCCTGGCCAAACGCGCCGCCAAGCTGCGCCATGACCTGGAGCTGGACTGGGAAGGCGTCGCCCTGGCGCTGGACCTGCTTGAAGAGGTCCAGCAGCTGCGGGCGGAGAACCGGATGTTGAAGCAGCGGTTGGGGCGGTTGGTGGTGGAGTAAGAACTCTTTGGATTGCTCCACCATACCTGTTACGAGCACGGCTGGTGATTCGATTGCCTGTACTCACTGCCCCCGCCTGATGAGGTCTAATAAATTGACCATTTCTCTACTGCTATGCGACCAGGTGCCATCGGGGTTCCGGCTCAAACTGTAGTGGCGTACCACGTGCTCAGATACCCTTCGTGGTGGAGGCAGAGGCGGTACGTTTGGATCTATTGAGTCGACTCGAAGGATTGTGATTTCTGCAGGTCGAGTTCTGTTTACTCTGGAGGAACCAGGATTCCGTGGCTCCACCATAAAGCCAGTGGCTGTCTGTGAAGTAGAACGCGTATGCGGTAACTGTGACACGGAAGGTGCAGGTCGATTAGGCAGAGCTGGCTCAATTCGTGTTTGCGCAGTTAGAGCCGTAACCTCGGAATATGAAGGCAGTTCCTCTAGCGTATAAGGAGGTGGCATTTGTGATTGTGAATAAGAGGGGGGAGGACGCAGTGCATCGCCAGCGGATAGCTCTCGGGCAACAGAGGGCGGTCTAGTCGGGGGCGCTACGTAAACATTAGCTCTAGCGGGTATCCTTGGAGGTGGTGGGGAAGGTGGAGGAGAAGCACGTCGTAGTAAGTTCAATGGATTTCTAAAGTGCCCCGTTGGATCCGTAAAGGTCCTCGGATCCCCCCCGCAATACCCATACGCATTAAACCCACCCTTCCCGAACGGACTCCAACTGTCCGGGCAATGAAAACGCATCAATATCGGGTTGTAGGCACGGTAGCCGTTGCCCAGTAAATACCAGCCGAAAATCCTCTCGCACAATTCACCGTTGAACCCAAAATGCGAGGCTCTTTCCTGCTGCGCGGCCTGCTGGCCATAAGGGGCATAAGCGATGGAATTACGCTGCCCCCCCGCGAGTTCGGCGTGTATCGAGTTTTTGTCGTCGGGTGCCAGCAGGATCGTGCGTGTCTGATTAGCAGAGGGCAGGTTGGGCATGGCGAAGCCTTCCTTGATAGGGGACTTGGAGCGATGCTCTCAGTCTGACTCGACCAGGAATGGCTGGGAACTAGCAGAACTGATAGTGAAAAGTTGCCCTGTTACCGGTCATGAATTTTTACATCGGCCCGCATGGCCCCTTCGCGAGCAGGCTCGCTCCCACAGGGGATTTGTGAACGACACCCATCAAATGTGGGAGCGAGCCTGCTCGCGAGGTGTCATGCCTTTCTCGGCAACACTACGGTAAACAACGTTCCGTCTGTTTCGTTCGAACTGACCTCAACCGTCCCGCCGTGCGCATCCACCACTTCCTTGACGATGAACAACCCCAAACCCAGGCTGGTGGACGGTTGGCCCAGTTCTTCATCGGCGCTGCGCACCAGCGGATCGAAGATGGTGCCGATGGACTCCTCGGCAATCGGTGCGCCGTAGTTGTGCACCGCGAGGTAAACAGTGTCGGGTTCGCCGGTGAGCGTCACCGTGACATCGCCTTCGGTCGAACCATGCTGCAAGGCGTTGCCGATAAGGTTTTGCAGCAACTGACTCAGCCGCGCGGCATCCCAGACGCCTTGCATATCCCCCACTACCTTCAGCGTTGGATCGCACTCGGGGTTTCCGGCGCAGGCCTGAGCAATCGCCTCGTGCGCCACGACAGCCAGGTCCATGGGGGCCGGGTCTATCGGCAGGCTTTTGCCCAGGCGGCTGCGCACCAGTTCCAGCAAATCATTGACCATCGTCGCCATGTGCCGCGTGCCGCGCTTGATGTTGTTGGCGCAGGTCAGTGCATCGCCTTCCAGCCGTGTTTTGCGCATCAGTAATTCGGTGGACATGCTCACCGCTTGCAAGGGCGCGCGCAGGTCATGGCCGAGAATCGCCAGGAAGATATCCCGCGAACGGTTGACCTGTTCGGCATAGGCGGCGGTGGATTCGGCGAGGGCTTCGTCGATGGCTTCGTTGAAACGGATCATGTCCTGGAAGTACGCCCTATCCGGTGACTCCAGGCTGTCGACCCACAGGCGAATCACACAGGCGCGAAGGTGACGGAATTCGCTGGTCATCTGCACCAGGTCGAATCCCACGGTATGCCGCAACTCGCCGTGGTTGGCACCGGCTTCATCGAGGCTTGGCGTTTTCTCCGGACCTTCACCCCTGGCTTTGGCCATCTGCTCGCCTTCGCTCTGGGGCTTGGCCATGTCCCGTGCGGCCGCCAGCAAAATGGCCTTGGCGTGGTCGCGAAGGGCCACTCGATCCAGGAATTCGGCGGCGGGGGTGATGGTTTTGGCGAATTGCTCCCACTCATCGACGATACGGTCCGCGTGTTGCCTGATGAAGTCGGGTAATCGCATGGGCGCAGTCCTGGAGCAGGTGGAGGCGAGGTGTGTCGAAATAGTAGCCCCTTTGGGCCGGGAGTAAACCTGCCGCAGGGCGGACGCACAATGAGCCGCTCCAGGGGTGGTACGGATGTATATCAATCCCTTTGCTTTTCGAATGTTGTGCCTGTTCATGGCGTTTGAACGGCCAACAATTCGAACTTTTTATTTGCCGGGGCATGAATAGTCTATTGGCTTCACTATTCATTCGAAGGTTTGAACCATGTCTGATTCGCAAGGAAGCAATCCGGCGACCATCCCCGCTCCGGTCAGCGTTAACCAGGGTATTCATGAGCAACGAGTGACTGAAGTCATTCCCGCCGCGATAAAAAATGCATCGCCCGCCGTGCTGGAATCGATGTTGTCGCTCAAGGCAAGGATGCCGGACTGGCACATCGCATTACCGGCGAGCCATCGACAGCGATTGAAAGCGCTGATTGACGAGCGCTGGCGCTTGCAGGGCGAACTCGATGAATTGCTGGTAGACCTGCAAAGCGATATCAATGCCTTTGCCAAACCGTTGCTGCAAACATCCTTGCAGGCGAACTACAACAGTTTTGAAGATCCCGAAACACTGTCACTGCACCTGTATGTTCCGGACAACCTCATCTTTGGCATTGATACCGGTGTCAGTCGCATACGTCGAAGTTCATTGCTCGCCGCGGCGTTGCATAATTTTGAAGAGGCGGAAACCCGACCTGGTGCGTTCCGAAGCGGGTCGGGTGTCTTTCGCGACGGTGTGCAGGGAAATCCACAACCGATTAGAGCCATGACGCCGGAAGGTTTCGCCAGCCTGTGTCGCAGGCTGGACATCGGTGGGCAGTATCAAACCCATATCAAAGCGAAGCTGGCACCCACCGACCCCACCGCACAGCACTTGTTGCAAGAGCGCTCGATTGCCAGCGAAAAAGCAGCCTTCAAATCATCGGCTTTTATAGCTCGCCTGAAAGGCGATATCAGCGTTGAGGCCTTGAACTGTCTTAACGCAGTCGCTGATGAGCAAACAGGTATCAGGTTCAATGGCTTGCCCCTGGGGTGCCATCGTTTGTCACTGATGGGCTTTCGCCTGACGTCCGTCGTGCTGTTCAGTGCCGTCAGCGAAGCTTCGGAAGTGAAAAAGGCAGTGGATGCCTTGACGCCGGAAAGCTTGAGATTCTGGGCAGACTGGTCTCGGCGAATTCCGTTTTTAACCGGCAACGCCTATGAGAACTTCAAGCTGATCCAGGCCTTCTTCGCCAATGGTCCCACGGGTATCAAGGACGAAATGTTGCGCAATGATGACCTCTATAAACAGAGTCGCCTTACTGGCCGATTGATCGCCTATGTCCCGGATGACCCCGACCATCCGCTGAAAGAATATGACTCCCTGACCGAGTTCATGAAGACCTTGATCGGCCAGCTGCGCGAGCCGGATTACCAGGCCTTTTTCAGCCGGTTCGTGGCGCAGAAAGACAAAGGCCATTTTTTCGCCAGGCTCAACGAACGCATCAAGACCATCAAGTGGCAGCAGCGACAACCGCTCGACATGGGACCGTGGTGGCGCGAGACCGCCGTCGAGAACCCCAACGCGGAGCCCATTACCAATCTGATCCTCGGTGACTTGTGGGTCGCCCTGTTTCAACAGCGGCGGGACAAGGTCATTGCCGATGCGCGCTGCATTGCCGTGCCGACCGGCGATGAAGATGCAACCAGTCGCTGGAAGCGATTGACCAGCTATCTGGACATCGGTTGGAACTTGTTCACCTTCGCGGCGATGCTGGTGCCCGGATTGAATGAGGTGGTGCTGGGCGTCATGGTTGCGCAGATGTTGGCGGAACTGGCCGAAGGTATTGAAGACTGGAGCAAGGGCGATAAAGAAGAGGCATCGGCCTACATCAACGGTTTCCTGATCAACTTTGCACAGTTTGCGTTGATGGGCGCGGGGCATGCCCTGCCCAGGGCGCCTGTCGCACTTTCGCCCTTCGTCGAAAATCTCAAACCCATCGAGATCAATGGCAAGGAACTTCTGTGGAACCCGGACCTGGCGCCCTACGAGCATCCGGTGGTCTTGCCGCAAGCCTCGCAGCCCAACGCGCTGGGCCTTTACCCGCATGGGGGCGAGGATGTGCTGCGACTCGGGGGCAAGCATTACGTGGTGGCACAGGATCCCGAAAGCGGGCTGCACACCCTCAAGCACCCTCGGCGGTCAGGCGCGTATCAACCTCTGGTAAGTCATAACGAGGCCGGCAGCTGGAAGACTGAAATCGATCGTCCCCTAGCGTGGGACAAAACCCATATGCTGAGGCGATTGGGCACCGCCACCGACACGCTGTCCGATGAGTCCCTTGAACAGATCCTCATCGTCAGTGGCGTCAGGGAAAACGCTTTGCGCAGGATGCACGTCGAGCACGAAGCACTCTCTGCGATGCTGACCGAGACCCTCGAACGCTTCAAGCTGTATGCGCAGGCCGGTGAGCTCGACAAGCAAATCCTCGCGGACAGGATTCCCGAAGCGTTGGAGGACTTGGTTCCCGCGTTCATGACCGAACTCCCGCGTTGGCCTGACACCCGGTCAATCGCGTTGTTCGACGGGCCAGGGCTGGACGGAACATTTGTCGATTTCGGCAACGTCGGGGGCGTGGCTGATCGCCAGATCAGACTGTCCCGCTTCGAGTTACGGGCAGGTCGTTTGCCGATTCGCGTGATCGAGAACTTCAGCGAAAAGGAAATCCATGAATTGCTCGGCCAGGGCATTTCCAGCGACAAACAAGTGCGCATCAACGAGTTGCAAAAACGTCTGGCCGAGCAGGCGGGCAAACAACGTAAACGTATCTTCGACGTCCTCTACAAACAAAGGAAGATCCCTGACAGTGCCGATGTGCGGTTGCTGCGGGACAACCACCCGACGTTACCCGCGACCATCGCTGAAGCGATACTGCGCGATGCCACCCCGGAGGAACGGCTGCACCTGACACAAAAACACAAAATCCCCCTGGGCCTTCGCGAAAAGGTGCGAGCCGCAGAGAGCCAGCTACGCTTGAGCCGCGCCTACGAGGGCCTGTATCTGGAAGCACTGGAAGACACGGACACCCGTCGGCTTGAACTGGCTTCGCTCGCGGCCATGCCCGGTTGGTCGGGTGGGGTACGCATCGAGGTGCGTGCCTTCTCGTACATCGGCGAATTACAGGCCAGTGTCGGGCCTGAAGATGCCTCGATTCGCAAAGTGCTGTTTGTCGATGAACAAGGCCTGTATCACACCAGGGACGAGCAGGGGCAGCAGCTGCACGGTGCCGATGACTTCTATGCCTCTGTGTTGCATGCATTGCCCGATAGCGAACGCAAGGCGCTTGGGTTCCAGATATATGAGGGGGCCAGGCTCAAGCAAGCGCTTCAGCGCACGCCGCTAAGCCATGAGCGTTTTGCCTCCGTGCTGGGACAGCATCCGATCCGTAAACCGGCCTACGATCCGCAAGTCATGCGCCTTCGAGGCGGCGGGCCAGAATATTCGCGCAAAGTGGGTGAAGAGACGATCCGTCAACGCCTTGGTTGGTTGTACCCGGGCTTCACCGAAGCGGAAATGGGTGAGTTGATCAATGGGTTCGGGAACTCGGCATCTGAGCGCCTGAAGGCATTGGAGGATGAATTCGACCAGCTGGAACAGTCGCTCAATCGCTGGATAAGGTCGCCTGCAGCCATACCGGGCAACCGTGCGGCGATGCGGGAAATCAGATCCAGGCAGGACATCGCTGCGCAGATCAAACAGTGTTGGCAACGGACCGGACCGGCGGGAATCGAGGTGCCCGGTATTGTTCGTCCCCAGGCGCTCGATCTGGATGGGCATTCAATGAGCTTGCACTTGGCGAGCATGCCGAAACTGACGGCCAATTTCGATCACGTCACCTATCTGAGCATGCGCCAGACCGGCATGCTGGCCGGTCAGGGGCACTTTCTGGAGTCGTTCCGACACCTGCGCTATCTGGATGCTACCGGCAATCGACTGAATCGTTTGCCGCCTGCCATTGGCGAAATGCCCTTTCTCGAGGACCTGCTTCTGAGCGGCAACAGCATCGAGCTGACTCCGCAAGCGGTGGCCCAATTGAGGGGGCTTACCCGTCTCAGATCCCTGGGTTTGAGAGACAACCCATTGAGGTGGGTGCCCGACATCGGCCGGATGCCGGACCTGCGCCTGCTGTTACTGGAAAATACCGGCGTCGACAGCTGGCCCACCGGGTTGTTCGCCAAGCCTCGTCCGCGCAATTTCTACCTGGACCTGCGACGCAATCCGATCAGTCAAATACCTGAAGTTGCTCCCGGTTCATTCCGTGCCGAGTTGCTGGCCCGTACCCTGTTGAGTCGAGAGACCGAATGGATCTCCCCGGAAAACCTGAACACCCTCAGGCGCTATACCGAATCGGTCGGACTCGACCCCGAGCGCCCTTATCCGCCCAGGGGAACCCTTGACAGCGTTCAATGGGCGCAGGGTATGTCTGGTCAATGGCAGACCAAGCAGGCCATTTGGGATGCGGTCGAGGATGAGTTCAACTCCGAGCACTTTTTCGACGAGATCAGGGGGCTGACCCAGTCAGCCGACTTCAAGGCCGGCGGTCTGTATCGACAAGAGCTGACGGCCAAGCTCTGGCGCATGCTCGAGGCCATGGAAAAGGACAGCGAATTGCGCGCGACGATTTTTGCCGAAGCGGTGGCGCGAACACAATGTGTGGACGGGGCAACGCAATTGTTCAACCTCATGGGCATGAAAGTGCTTGTCCACGAAGCCTATGCGTTGGCCAACCCCGCCTTGGTCGAAGCCGAGCTGGTCGAGTTGGCCAAGGGGGCATCGCGGCTGAACGAAATCGAGAGGATTGCCGAGCAGCACATCGCACAACGCATCAAGAAAGGGGAGGCGTTTCGCCGGGTGGGGGCCGACGGTGACGTGACCGGGACCATTGATGTGGTCGAGGTCCATCTGGCGTTCACCACCGCACTGGCGCAGCCCGAGTCGGAAGGTGGCCTGAACTTGCCCTGGCAGGCGCGCACCATGCAATTCAGCGGCATTGCCGGTGTCACCTTGCCGATGATTGAAAACGCCCGTCTCCGGGTCCTGGAGCTGGAAGAAGGCGATCTGCTGCGTGATTCGATCGCCGAACAGCCCTTCTGGAAATCCTATGTGGAAGAGAACAACCGATCGGGCTTCGCGCGCTTTGAACGGCGAATGAACGCGCTCTATGAGTTCCAGATGGCACTGGACGAGCGGGCCGCCGGTTCGAACCTGTCACCGGAAGACATGGATCGACTGACAGCCCGGATCCGAACGCTGGCCTTTGAACTGGGAAAACCGGAAAGCGAGTTTGCTCCGGGCAAAGTCCTGACGGCGGACGAATTTGAAGTGCAATACGGTGCGATAAAAGATGAGCAGGACGCCTATCTAAAGCAGTTGACGCAACAAGCGATGGATCGGGCGAAGCTGCAAAGGGCGGAAATACCCTTCACCGTTGAAGCGTCTGACTGAGTGCCTGATCGGGAAAGTAGCGATACCCGTGCGTGACAGGAGTGAATGAAACGAACCCGAATGCTGTTGAGCGCAACATTCGGGTTTTTTTTAGAACAAAAAGTACCGCTGCGCCATCGGCAGCGTTTCTGCCGGTTCACACCAAAGCAGTACGCCATCGGCCTTGACCTGATAGGTCTGTGGATCGACATCGATGCTCGGCAAATAGTCGTTGTGGATCAAGTCGGTTTTCTGCACCTCGCGACAACCCTTGACCACGGCAATTTTCTTCTTCAAACCCAATGCTTCCGGCAAGCCTGCCTCCTGCGCCGCCTGGCTGATAAAGGTCAGGCTGGTGGCGTGCAGCGAGCCGCCGTAACTGGCGAACATCGGGCGGTAGTGCACGGGTTGCGGCGTTGGAATCGAGGCATTGGCGTCGCCCATCAGGCTGGCGGCAATGGCGCCGCCCTTGAGAATCAGCGTCGGCTTGACCCCGAAAAACGCCGGTCGCCACAGCACCAGATCCGCCCACTTACCCACCTCCACCGAACCCACTTCATGGCTGATGCCATGGGTGATCGCCGGGTTGATGGTGTATTTGGCAATGTAGCGTTTGGCGCGGAAGTTATCGTTGCCTGTGCCATCACCGGGCAGTGGTCCGCGCTGCTTTTTCATCTTGTCGGCGGTCTGCCAGGTGCGGGTGATGACTTCGCCGACCCGCCCCATGGCCTGGCTGTCGGAACTGATCATCGAGAACGCGCCGAGGTCGTGCAGGATGTCTTCGGCGGCGATGGTTTCGCGGCGAATGCGGCTTTCGGCGAAGGCCACGTCTTCGGCAATGCTCGGGTCCAGGTGGTGGCAGACCATCAGCATGTCGAGGTGTTCGTCGATGGTGTTGCGGGTGAAGGGCCGGGTCGGGTTGGTGGAACTCGGCAGCACGTTGGCGAAGCCGCAGGCCTTGATGATGTCCGGAGCATGGCCGCCACCGGCACCTTCGGTGTGGTAGGTGTGGATGGTGCGACCCTTGAACGCGGCGAGGGTGGTTTCCACGAAGCCCGACTCGTTGAGGGTGTCAGTGTGGATCGCCACCTGTACGTCGTACTGATCGGCCACGCTCAGGCAGTTGTCGATGCTCGCCGGGGTGGTGCCCCAGTCTTCGTGCAACTTGAGGCCGATGGCACCGGCCTTGACCTGCTCGATCAATGGCTCCGGCAGGCTGGCGTTGCCCTTGCCGGTCAGGCCGATGTTCATCGGGAACGCATCGGCGGCCTGGAGCATGCGCGCCAGGTGCCACGGACCAGAGGTGCAGGTGGTCGCATTGGTGCCGGTCGCGGGGCCTGTGCCACCGCCGATCATGGTGGTGACGCCGCTCATCAGCGCTTCTTCGATCTGCTGCGGGCAGATGAAGTGGATATGGGTGTCGATGCCGCCAGCGGTGAGGATCATGCCTTCACCGGCGATGACTTCGGTGCTGGCGCCGACGGCGATGTTGACGTGGGGCTGAACGTCCGGGTTACCGGCCTTGCCGATGGCAGCGATTCGCCCGTCCTTGAGGCCGACGTCGGCCTTGACGATGCCCCAGTGATCGATGATCAACGCGTTGGTGATCAGGGTGTCGACGACGTCGGCGGCGAGTAGCTGGCTCTGGCCCTGGCCATCGCGGATCACTTTGCCGCCGCCGAATTTCACTTCTTCGCCGTAGGTGGTGAAGTCCTTCTCGACTTCGATCCACAACTCGGTATCGGCCAGGCGAACCTTGTCGCCAACGGTGGGGCCGTACATGTCGGCGTAGGCCTGACGGGAAATCTTCATTCGTTCGCCTTGGTATTCAATTGAATTTGAAATCGTTCGCTGCGCTCACTTTCGCGAGCAGGCTCGCTCCCACCGTTGATCGCATTCCCCTGTGGGAGCGAGCCTGCTCGCGAAGGCGCCGGTGAATGCACCCTGAAACCTACAGGTCACCCATGATCCTGCCGGCAAACCCGAACACCCGACGATGCCCGGCCAGATCCACCAGTTCCACCTCGCGACTCTGCCCCGGTTCGAAGCGCACGGCGGTGCCGGCGGGGATGTTCAGGCGCATACCGCGGCTGGCTCCACGGTCGAAGGTCAGGGCGTCGTTGGTTTCGAAAAAGTGGTAGTGCGAGCCGACCTGGATCGGCCGGTCGCCGCTGTTGGCCACCGTCAGACTGATCGTGCGGCGGCCGGCGTTGAGTTCGATGTCGCCGGGCTGGATCTGGTATTCACCGGGAATCATCAATGGGCTCCTTGGAGAATCTTGTAATAGAGGGCGGTCGGCTTGTAGCGGCCGCTCGGGTCGCAGGCGTAATCGGGGATTTCACCGGCGCGGGTGTAACCCAACGCCTTGTAGAAATCTTCGGCCGGGGAGCCGGCCTCGGTGTCGAGGTAGAGCATGCCGCGCCTGTGTTGCAGGGCGGCCTGTTCCAGCGCGGACATCAACTGCTGGCCCAGACCCCGTCGCCGCGCATGCTCGCGCACCAGCAGTTTCTGCACTTCGGCACGGTTCAGGCCATTGGCTTTCTGGCACAGGCCGAGTTGTACGCTGGCCTGCACCTGTTCGTCCTTGACCACCACCCACAGCAACACATGGCCCTTGTTCAGGTTCTCCTGAACCTCATCGAAATACGCACGGGCCTGGGTTGCATCAAGATTGGCCATGAAGCCGACACTGGCGCCATAACCCACGGCATCGAGCAGCAGATCAATCAGGCCCTGACGGTAGTGCGCAAAACTTTCAACATTGACGCGTCGCAGTTGGGCGGGGTTCATCGGCATCACTCCTTGCTGGCGCTCGGGGGTTGTGCGCCAGGATTCAGGGTCAATTGCATAAAGGTCAGGTCCAGCCAGCGACCGAACTTGGTGCCCACCTGGGGCATTTGCCCGGTGATCACGAAGCCGATGCGTTCATGCAAGCGAATCGAGGCGGCATTGCCGCTTTCGATGGCGGCGACCATCACGTGCTTGCCACAGTCCCTGGCACGCTCGATCAAGGCATCCATCAGTTTCGGGCCCAGGCCATTGCCGCGCTGATCGCTGCGCACGTAGACCGAGTGCTCGACGGTGTGGCGGAAACCATCGAACGGCCGCCAGTCGCCGAAGGAAGCGTAGCCCAGCACGTTGTTGTCGGCGCCGGTGATCACCAGGATCGGATAGCCCTGGGATTGCCGGGCGCTGAACCAGGCCTGGCGGTTGCCGAGGTCGACGGCCTGTTCGTTCCAGATTGCCGTGGTGTTGAGCACGGCGTCGTTGTAGATGTCGCGTATCGCCGGCAGGTCGGCGTGTACCGCATCGCGAATGGTGTAAGTCATGGGGCGGCCTCAGGCGATGGGTTGGTGGACGGTGACCAGTTTGGTGCCGTCGGGGAACGTCGCTTCGACCTGGATCTCCGGGATCATTTCCGGGATGCCTTCCATCACTTGTTCACGGCTGAGCAGGGTGGTGCCGAAGTGCATCAGTTGTGCGACGGTCTGGCCATCACGGGCGCCTTCGAGCAGCGCCGCCGAGATATAGGCCATGGCTTCCGGGTAATTGAGTTTCAAGCCGCGGGCCAGACGCCGCTCGGCCACGAGGCCGGCGGTGAAGATCAGCAGCTTGTCTTTTTCGCGTGGGGTCAGGTCCATCGTTGGAATCCATCAGGGCAGATTAAAAAGGTTTTCGGACCTGTAAACACAAATCCCTGTGGGCGCGAGCCTGCTCGCGAAGGCGGTTTCAGATTGAACATCTGTGTCGTCTGACATACCGCTTTCGCGAGCAGGCTCGCTCCCACATTTGGATTGCATTTCAGGTGCTCCATATTCTGGGTGGGACCGCTTCGCGGCCAAGCAACGCCGGCCTGAGCAATCGCCATAATTCAATCAACCAACCGCGCGCCAACAGCGCTTCGCTGGCCAGGCACCGGGCCACCAACAGCCCCGGCAACTGCGTCAAATCCCCGCGCACGTCATTGGGCAACGAGCGGCACTTCTCCAGCAGCTCGCTATCAATCTCGCCAGTCACCAACAGCGTGGCAAACACCGGTTGCCCGTCCAGGCCAATGGGCGAATCGAGCAAACCGTCATTCCCGGCAATGCGCTGCCGTTCGTGCCAGAGCAACTGGCCGTCACGGCGGATATCCAGGTGCGATTGAAAATGCCCGAGATCGAAGCGCTCGCCGCTGGCCGGACGACCCAGGGCCACCACGTCCCAGTAGAACAGCCGGGCATCGCCTTCGAGGTCGATGCAGGTGCTGAGTTCAGCCTGTGCCGCACTGAAAATGATCGTCTCCTGGGGCAACCATTCCAGTGTCGCGCCGTCCGCCACTTTCAAGTTCAGTTGCTGATAGGCGGGGCCGGCAGCGCGGTACCACTTGGCCGCGCCGGGGCTGGTGATCTGCGCCCAGGCATCGCGACCGACAGTGGCCGAGATGTCCAGGCGATCACCCCCGGCAATCCCGCCCGGGGGGTGGACGATGATGTGCTGGCAGACTTCCGGACCTTCGGCATACAAATGCTTCTGCACCCGCAGCGGACCCAGGTGTCGGCGCTGTACCGGACGCGTGCTGTCACCGAAACGGGCGTAGCCCAGTTCCAGTTCGGCGTGCCAGCTCGGGGTGAACAATGTGATGGGGGCAGGTGAATTCATGGTTTCTAATTATCGTTAGGTTGCTACAGATTAAATCGTAACCAGACCGCGCACACCCTCGGCTTCCATATTTTCGCCGCGTCCCTGCTGCACGATCTCGCCCCGGGACATCACCAGGTAGTGATCGGCCAGTTCGGCGGCGAAGTCGTAGAACTGCTCCACCAGCAGAATCGCCATATCGCCACGGGCCGCGAGCTTCTTGATCACCGCGCCGATCTCCTTGATCACCGACGGCTGGATGCCTTCAGTGGGTTCGTCGAGGATCAGCAAACGCGGACGGCTGGCCAGGGCTCGTCCGATGGCCAACTGTTGCTGCTGGCCGCCGGACAAATCACCACCACGCCGTTGCTTCATTTGCAGCAGCACCGGGAACAATTCGTAGATGAAGGCCGGAACCTCCTTCGCCTCGGCGCCTGGAAATCGCGAAAGACCCATCAGCAGGTTTTCTTCCACGGTCAGTCGCCCAAAAATCTCCCGGCCCTGGGGCACGTAAGCGATGCCGGCATGCACTCGCTGATGCGGCTTGTACGTGGTGATGGGTTTGCCTTCCCAGTTCACCGCGCCTTCCTTGGCAGGAAGCAGGCCCATCAGGCACTTGAGCAGGGTGGTCTTGCCCACCCCGTTGCGGCCGAGCAGGCAGGTGACTTCACCGACCTTCACGTCAAACGTCAGGCCACGCAGGATGTGGCTTCCGCCGTAGTACTGGTGCAGCTTGTCGACTTGCAGCATTCCAGATTCTCCCCCAGTCCCCTGTGGGAGCGAGCCTGCTCGCGAAGAGGGTGTATCAGTCACCAAATAGGTTGTCTGACCCAGCGCATTCGCGAGCAGGCTCGCTCCCACAGTTTGAAAAGTGTTTGCAGGTCTAGCGACCGAGGTACACCTCGATCACCCGCTCATTGTCCTGCACCTGCTCCAGCGACCCTTCCGCCAGCACGCTGCCCTGATGCAGCACGGTGACGTGGTCGGCAATCGAGCCGACGAAGCCCATGTCGTGCTCCACCACCATCAGCGAGTGCTTACCGGCCAGGCTCTTGAACAGCTCGGCGGTGAATTCGGTTTCGGCGTCGGTCATGCCCGCCACGGGTTCGTCGAGCAGCAGCAATTGAGGGTCCTGCATCAGCAACATGCCGATTTCCAGGAACTGCTTCTGGCCATGGGACAACAAGCCGGCCGGGCGATTGACCGAGGCAGTCAGGCGAATGGTGTGCAGCACCTCGGCAATGCGATCCTGCTGTTCACCATTGAGGCGCGCCCGCAGACTGGCCCACACCGACTTGTCGGTTTTCTGCGCCAGTTCCAGGTTCTCGAACACGCTCAGGGCTTCGAACACCGTTGGCTTCTGGAACTTGCGGCCGATGCCGGCCTGGGCGATCTGCACTTCACTCATTTGCGTCAGATCGAGGGTTTCGCCGAACCAGGCCTTGCCGTGACTCGGGCGGGTCTTGCCGGTGATCACGTCCATCAGCGTGGTCTTGCCCGCGCCGTTGGGGCCGATGATGCAGCGCAGTTCGCCGACGCCGATGTACAGGTTCAGATCGTTCAACGCCTTGAAGCCATCGAAACTGACGCTGATGTCCTCCAGGGTCAGGATGGTGCCGTGGCGGGTGTTCAGGCCCGGACTGACGCGCTGACCGAGGCCGATGGCATCACGGCTGCTGCCGGCGTCCTTGTTCGGCTCCAGTGGCGGGAAGAAGGCTGGTTCGAGCATGAATTCAGCGCTCGCAGTGACTCTCATTGTTCACCTCTCTTTTTCAGCAGACCGATCACGCCTTTGGGCAAATACAGGGTCACGACGATGAACAGCGCGCCGAGGAAGAACAGCCAATATTCGGGAAAGGCTACGGTGAACCAGCTCTTCATTCCGTTGACCACGCCGGCGCCGAGCAACGGGCCGATCAGTGTTCCACGACCGCCGAGGGCGACCCACACGGCGGCTTCGATGGAGTTGGTTGGCGACATCTCACTTGGGTTAATGATCCCGACTTGCGGCACATACAACGCTCCGGCCAGACCACACAACACCGCGCTCAACACCCAGACGAACAGCTTGAAACCCCGTGGGTCGTAGCCGCAGAACATCAAGCGATTCTCGGCATCGCGCAGGGCGGTCAACACGCGACCAAACTTGCTTTGCGCCAGTCGCCAGCCGATGAACAGGCTCGCCACCAGCAACACCACCGTGGCGAAAAACAGCACCGCACGCGTGCCCGGTTCAGTGATGCCAAAACCAAGGATGGTGCGGAAGTTGGTGAAGCCGTTGTTGCCGCCAAAACCGGTTTCGTTGCGGAAGAACAGCAGCATCCCGGCGAAGGTCAGGGCCTGGGTCATGATCGAGAAATACACGCCCTTGATCCGCGAACGGAAGGCGAAGAAGCCGAACACCAACGCCAGCAAACCCGGCGCCAGCACCACCAGGCACAGGGCCCAGAGGAAGCTGCTGGTGCCGGTCCAGTACCAGGGCAATTCGGTCCACGACAGGAAGGTCATGAATGCCGGCAAGCCATCGCCCGAAGCCTGGCGCATCAGGTACATGCCCATCGCATACCCGCCGAGGGCGAAGAACAGGCCGTGGCCCAGGGACAAGAGACCGGCGTAGCCCCAGACCAGATCCAGTGCCAGGGCGACGATGGCGTAGCAGAGGATTTTGCCCACCAGCGTCAGCGTGTAAGCCGACACATGCAACGTGCTGTCCGCTGGCAACAACGACAGCAGTGGCAACGCCAGCAGCAGTACGAGGATGACCGCACCGACGGCGATCGTGACTTTGGGGCCGGCCTTTTGGGTAGCCGTGACCATTAGTGGCTGGTTCATCAGTCGATCACCCGTCCCTTGAGTGCGAAGAGGCCTTGCGGACGTTTCTGGATGAACAGAATGATCAGCGCGAGGATGAGGATCTTGCCGAGCACGGCACCGATCTGCGGTTCGAGAATCTTGTTGGCGATGCCCAGGCCGAAGGCGGCGAACACGCTACCGGCCAGTTGCCCGACGCCGCCGAGCACCACTACCAGGAACGAGTCGATGATGTAGCTCTGGCCGAGGTCCGGACCGACGTTGCCGATCTGGCTTAGCGCCACGCCGCCGAGCCCGGCAATGCCCGAGCCGAGGCCGAAGGCGAGCATGTCGACCCGGCCGGTGGGCACGCCGCAGCAGGCGGCCATGTTGCGGTTCTGGGTGACCGCGCGAACGTTCAGGCCCAGGCGTGTCTTGTTCAGCAGCAGCCAGGTGAGGACGACCACAAAGAGCGCGAAGGCGATGATGACGATGCGGTTATACGGCAGCACCAGATTCGGCAGCACCTGAATCCCGCCCGACAACCACGCCGGGTTGGCCACTTCGACGTTCTGTGCGCCGAACACCAGGCGCACCAACTGGATCAACATCAGACTGATGCCCCAGGTGGCGAGCAGGGTTTCCAGCGGACGCCCGTAGAGGTGACGAATCACTGTGCGCTCAAGGGCCATGCCGATGGCGGCGGTGACGAAGAACGCCACCGGCAGTGCGATCAGTGGATAGAACTCGATGGCCTGCGGGGCGAAGCGCTGGAACATCAGTTGCACCACGTAGGTCGAGTAGGCGCCGAGCATCAGCATCTCGCCGTGGGCCATGTTGATCACGCCGAGCAGCCCGAAGGTGATCGCCAGGCCCAGCGCCGCCAGCAGCAGGATCGAACCGAGGGACATGCCACTGAAGGCCTGGCCGAGCAGTTCGCCCATCAGCAGTTTGCGTTTGACCTGGGTGAGGCTGGTCTCGGCGGCGGTGCGCACATTGGCGTCAGTTTCCACGCCCGGATCCAGGAGGCTTTCGAGGCGTGTGCGGGCCAGCGGGTCGCCGGTTTCGCCGAGCAGGCGCACGGCAGCGAGGCGCACGGCGGGATCGGTGTCCACCAGTTGCAGGTTCGCCAGGGCCAGGCTCAGGGCCGCGTGGACGCTTTCATCCTGTTCACCCGCCAGTTGTTGATCGAGGAATTTCAGCTGCGCGGGTTTAGCGCTTTTCTGCAATTGCTGCGCGGCGACCAGACGGATTTTGGCGTCGGCGGCGAGCAATTGGTGACTGGCCAGCGCGGTGTCGATCAGACCCCGCAGGCGGTTGTTCAGGCGCAGGGTTTTCGGCTGGCCATCGACCGTCAACTCGCCTTGTTGCAGGGCGTTGATCAGTTCGATGCGCGCCGGATCGGGCTGCGCGGCCCAGGTTTCGAGCAGCTTGGCTTGCTGCATGGGGTTGGCGGCGACGAAGTCTTCGGCGTCGCTGGCGAACGAGGCCATCGGCAGCAAAAGTGCGAGGGCAAGAATCAAGCGGTAAAGGGCAGTGGGCATAGAGAGTCGCCTTGCACGGACTAAATGTGGGAACAAGAATTTGTGGTGAGGGGATTTATCCCCGTTCGGCTGCGAAGCAGTCGTAAAACCTGCGCATGCGGTGTTCCTGAAAAACCGCATTCGCCGATTTGGGACCGCTTCGCAGTCCAACGGGGATAAATCCCCTCACCACAAAAGCTCGCTCCCACAGGGAATTGTGCCGGGCATGAGCAACCTGTTCACACCCGACATCCAGTGGCTCAGTTGCTCTTCACCGCATACTCAGGCTTCTTGTCGTTGCCCGGGATGAACGGGCTCCACGGTTGGGCGCGGATCGGGCCTTCGGTCTGCCACACGACGTTGAACTGACCATCAGCCTGGATCTCGCCGATCATCACTGGCTTGTGCAGGTGGTGATTGGTCTTGTCCATGGTCAGGGTGTAGCCGGACGGTGCGGCAAAGGTCTGGCCGCCAAGGGCTTCGCGGACTTTGTCGACGTCGGTGGACTTGGCTTTTTCAGCCGCTTGAGCCCACATGTGGATGCCGACGTAAGTGGCCTCCATCGGGTCGTTGGTCACGGCTTTGTCGGCACCCGGCAAGTTGTGTTTCTTGGCGTAGGCTTTCCAGTCGGCGACGAACTTCTTGTTGGCCGGGTTCTCGACCGACTCGAAGTAGTTCCACGCCGCGAGGTTGCCCACCAGCGGTTTGGTATCGATACCGCGCAGTTCTTCTTCGCCCACGGAGAACGCCACCACCGGAACATCGGTGGCCTTCAGGCCCTGGTTGGCCAGCTCTTTGTAGAACGGCACGTTGGAGTCGCCGTTGACCGTGGAGATGACCGCCGTCTTGCCGCCGGCCGAGAATTTTTTGATGTTGGCCACAATGGTCTGGTAATCGCTGTGGCCGAACGGGGTGTAGACCTCTTCGATGTCCTTGTCGGCCACGCCTTTGGAGTGCAGGAACGAACGCAGGATTTTGTTGGTGGTGCGCGGGTAGACGTAGTCGGTGCCGAGCAGGAAATAGCGCTTGGCGCTGCCGCCTTCTTCACTCATCAAGTACTCGACGGCGGGGATCGCTTGCTGGTTCGGCGCGGCGCCGGTGTAGAAGACGTTCGGCGACATCTCTTCGCCTTCGTACTGCACCGGATAGAACAGCAGGCCATTGAGTTCTTCGAACACCGGCAACACCGATTTACGCGACACGGAAGTCCAGCAACCGAACACCACCGCGACCTTGTCCTGGGTCAGCAACTGCCGGCCTTTTTCCGCGAACAACGGCCAGTTCGATGCCGGGTCCACCACCACCGGCTCCAGCATCTTGCCGTTCACGCCACCCTTGGCGTTGATCTCGTCGATGGTCATCAACGCCATGTCCTTGAGCGACGTTTCGGAGATCGCCATGGTGCCGGACAACGAATGCAGAATCCCGACCTTGATGGTCTCGGCGGCCTGGACAGTCCAGGTCATGCCCATCGCGGCAATGCTTGCCGAGAGTGTGAAAGCCTTGATCAAACTGCGACGCTTCATTGTGCGATCTCCATGAACGTATGAATTTTCTTGGTGGCAGATGCGGACTACTGAAGGGTCTTTAGCAAGGGCTGTGCCCAAGGCCGCGCCGCCTGTGTTTTAAAGAGAAATCGCAGCGTGGGTCGGGTGAGCGCGCACCATGGTGGCGCCGAATCTGGAGGGTGGTGCGCGTTGTGCGCCGATGTGGTGCCCGTTGTTTTTTGCTTGATGGTTTCCACGGCCGTGGATGGAGCGCTGCCGCCGGTGCATCAACACCTGTGGATACACAAACGATAACTATGTAGTGCGGGCCATCCAGACCGTACGGACAGACTCATTCGACAGCTAACTCTGTTCTTACTGAAAGGATGTCGATCATGAATGATGTGTCAGGCCGCGAGCCCCGCGCCGCGGTACCTCTCCCCAGCGCCGTTTTGCCAGGATTGAGTCCGGCGTTTGCAACCGAAGAAGACGCTGCGTGCTGGGTGCATGACAGGATCCCGGCCGCCGCGGACCGGGAATATGGCAGCGTAATTCTGCGTACGCCCAACGGAGATTTCGTCGCCACCGAGCCAAAGCCTGGCGAGATCAATCGATATGATTTCAGAACCATTCTGGCTATCGATGCCCACGGAAACTATCTCCATCCGCAAGGCTATACCTGTGTCGCGAATGTTCATTCACATCCGCCGGCACACGACAAAGTCCGCGAAGCCAATCCGGGCAAGGATGAAGCCGTTATCAGGCTGTTCATCAATTTTTTTTCCGACATGGATTTCATCGCCGATGTCTCGGAGCGCACTTTTTTTCGCAGCGCCTATCTCTCAGGCCCCGATGAAGTGCTGTTGAAATATTCACCCAGCGGTTCAAAAGAGGAGTTCAGCTATTACCTCTGGCTCAAGGCGGGTTCGCCGCCCGGTAACCCTGTAGGGGTCTTTGGCGTGGAGAACACCATCCGCAAAGTCGCTTCGGTCGGTGAGCTTAAAGTCATCGTGTCTAATGCGGACTGGGGCGGCTCCATCGGCAAAGTACCGTCGGACTGGCAGCCAGGCAAAGCTTTTGCCAAAGGGGTGATAAGCGAGTTGCCATTGATGACGAGCATTTGCGCCAATGCCGAATTGGCGGTGCTCGCGGCGTTGAAACCCAAGGGGGCGCTGACTTCGGGATTGGTTCTAAAAAAGAGAGCGGGTGATGAGTACGTCGCGACCCGGGCCCGGCCTGCAGGTAGATCCTCATGGGACCCGAGCCACTTTTTTCCACGCGGTGACGACAACCAGTTGAAGCTTCCGAGCGGCTATGTGCTGGAAGGTCTCTATTACGCTTCCCGTTCCGATCCTGCCCTGTACCCCTCAAGCCAGCCATGGCTTTACGAGAATTTCTTCACACCGGGTGAGATGGCGCTCGCCATTGCCTGTCAGGCCTTGAGCAAGCCGCTATTGGCTGCCGACAGGCCGTTATCGCTATACATGCAGGCCAAGGATTGCTCGATGCTGAAGTACAGCTTCAGCGGTTCTGAGGTTGAAACGGCCCTGAGCGTGGAAAACCCTGATGGCTCCATCAGCGACGGCGGCCTGCAAACCAGGATGCAGGCGGGAACGCTTCGCCCACGCGAATTTGTATCGGTGCTGGCACTGGCCGGTCGACTGGAAGTCTTGCGGGGAAGCCCTTTATGGGATCGACTCGGCCCGGTCGGGCTCGATTGGGTTCCCTATGCCGACTTCCAATGGCCGACGATGAGCCCGGCATTTTTGTCGGCCGATGACGCCGCCCGCTATGTCCATGCCCGGGTCGGCAGCCGACGTGACCGACAGTATGCCGGCTACATTTTCCAGCGCAGTGACAAACGCTTTACCGCGACCGAGCCACTTGAGGGCGGGATCGACTCGCTCAGCCTGGGCACGCTTTATCCCAGGGATAATGCGGGTCATCCCGTTTTGCCGGATGAGCATGTGGTGCAGGGGCGTTACGTTTCTCACCAGGCACTGTCGATGCTTGATCCCATGAAGGCGCAGCGGTTGAAATGGACTCGCCAGGAAGCGGCACTGAGCCTGCAGATGTTCAGCGTCGAAGAAGTCAGGCAGGTTTTTCTGGATGAGATGCCCTTGTACCTGTCCGGCGCGCAAAACAGTCTGATCAGGTTCGAACCCTCCACGACTGTGGCTGGGCAAGCGCTCGTGAAACGCCTGGGCACCGGAAAAAATCCGGGCCCATTGGTGGCGGAACTGGACGCCGGTGACCTGCTGCCCAGCGGCTTCATCCGGGAACAGGCGGCAGCTGGTCGTTTGACGGTGGTGATGAACAGTGAACTTTGGGGCCCGCGCGGGCGGGTCACCGCGACCTGGTCGGCTGCCTCTGGAGCCTGGGAATGGAAACGGCCCGAGCAGGTGGCGTTCGGTGCGATTTTCTCTTCGGCGGATGAGGCCGCCGAGGATCAATACAACCGTGACGTGCGCCTGCACGACCTGGAGAAAGCCTGGTTCGGGTTTATTCTCAAGCACAAGGATCGCGAAGAATATGTCGCCACCGAACTGGTTCCGAACAGCGACACAAGGAACGATGTGTTCAAGCCGCAAAACCTGTTCGGTGTGACCAAGGTGCCGCCCTATTTTCAGTATCCGGAAGGGTTTCAGCGGCATGCCTTTTTCTACTCGCGCCAGCGCTTGAAACATTCATCGGTCGAGGTGGGATCCTGGCTGACGCATTATTTCATCGTGCCGGACGATCTCTACAGTGCAGTGTATTACTCGCGACGACGCCCGGTCGTGGAGTCGCCCAACCCCATCCCGTTGTACATTTCCACCCAGGATGGCGCGCTGTTGAAATTCGACAATCGCAAGGGAAACAAGCTGTTCGACGACGATACGCCCGAGATGGGGCTGGGGGAGATCAAGGCAAACCTGTCCAGCGGAAAGTTGCAGCCTCAAGACTTTGTGCTATTGGTCGCCAATCATGGCGGACTGACAGTGATGCGAACCAGCGCGCTTTGGGACAGGCCCTGGCCGGTCGACAGGCATTGGCTTCCTTTCATGAATTTGCAACGCCAGGGGCTCAGCCCGCTGTTCCATAACCCGGACGATGCGGTCATTTATGCGCGAAGCCGTTTCCCCGCCGAGGAGGGCCGAATCTTCGGTGGGGTGATCCTGGTCCGGTCCGATGGCCTGTACCTGACCACCGACCCCATGGAAATCTCCCGAGAAGACTTCGATCTCAGCGAAGTTTTTCCGCAGGAAAATATTCAGTTTCTCCTGTCCAACGACTGCCGGGTGACGGGGCGATATCGAACCAGAGTGCCAAGAGAGCTTCCGGTTTTGCTTTCAGAGATCGAGAAGCAGACGTATCGCAACATGCTGTCGGTCGACACCCTCTACACGGCTTTCAAACGCCCCGAACAAGCGGGGCTCGATGAGTACCTGTTCGCCTCCGATGGCTCACTGATTCGCTATCGCACGGGGCTGCTGAGCCGCTTATGGGCCCTGCTTAACGCGACCTTCAATGACTACCAGAAATTGCCTGGCAACTACGACGGAAAAGTCATCAAGGAAAGAATTCATGACGGCACATTGAACCCCAGTGCGTGGGTCGATTCACTGGCCAAATCGGGCGATTTGCAGGTCGTCACCGGCGGTCGCTTTTGGGGAGGGCGCGGGACGGTGACAGGGTGGCCGCCGTCTCCTGCGGCGTTGCCTCAACTCATGGATGACACCAAGGCTGTGAACGAGCCGGCCTGCAGTCCGGTCTTTTCTCAAGAAAGCGCAGTCGCGCGCCATGTGCACGAGGCTGTGGGGGATCGGGCCGCGCAGGCATTCGGTTTCATTTTGCGCAGAACCCGCAACAGGTTTTTTTCCGCCAGCCTGCCGGTAGAGACCCGGCATTCGAGGATGGCGCTCGATCGAGTGTTTCCGCAAGGGACACTGCCTGATGGGCATGCAATGCAGGCGGTGTACATCAGTGCGCAATACCCCCGGGAAAACGACCCGGACGTCGGGCAGTTTTTTCTGCCCCCACTGGATGTTCATTACATTTGCGCGGCAGCGGACAGCCCTCAGGGATATAGGCCTGTCTACTTTTCCTGCGCCGATGGTGCGCTGTTGCGATACGAAATGAATGCCTTCGAGCCTGGCGAGTTTTATGACAAGTTCGGCGAGATTCAACTCAGGAAAAACACCTTCGCTTCCCTGGAGCAGGCAACGCGCGATGCAAGTGACGTTTCGCGAGGCAGGTTCGATCTCTCGAGCTATATCCAGCGCATGGCACGGGCGGGCAAACTCGAGGTCATCGTGACCAGCCAGTACTGGTCACGTCACGGGGTGGTCGACGAAAACTGGCAGCCGCGCAGGGCGGATGTCTCGGCTGTTGAACTCTGGGCTGCCAATCCGGAGCCGACACTGGGGCCCGTCTTCCATCATGCCGATGATGCCGCGCGCTATGTCCAGCAGCGAGCGAGTACCGGTGACGTCTTCGACAGTGGATTCGAAAGCGCGATCCTTTCTCGAACGTTATTGCTTATCGATGCCGCGCCTTGTTTCGTTCCGATTGAACCGTTGGCACGCTCTGCTTCGGGGGGTAATCCTATGGATCGAATCTTTCGCACCGCGAACGATCGTGTCGTGACGCGCCTTGATCCATTAACCATTTATCCCGCCGGTTTCAAAGTCGTGGCATCCCACCAGTTGTATCTTTCCGGCAACACGACCCTCGCTCCAGACATCGAGCAGGTCTACGCCAATTTCACCTCGCCGTTCCAGGTTCATGCGCATACCCACGCCCTCCTCAGCAAAGGATTCATGATCAAGGATTATTACTACTCAACCCCTCACGGTGTGTTGATCAGGTATACGCCTGCCAACACACTGGCCGAAAAAGGCTTGTTGTTGAAGAAGCAGGCCGTGTTCTCGGGGGGGAAGTGGGAGGCGGGCCTTTCCCCCGGTGAGTTCATCTCCCAACTGATCGATCTCGGGGATTTCAGGGTGCTGATAGCCGGGACCTACTGGAGGCAGGTCGGACGCATGGGCACCAAGTGGCGCGAGCGCCGACAACAGCCCCCCGCGACCGGCATTGTCAGGAATCGAGAGGAGTTGTAACAAACCGCCTGGCATGGGCGCAGCGACCGCAGGTGCAAGCTGACGGGATCATTTTTTGCGCATCAGCCCGATGAAGAACAATCCGCCGAGCGCCGCCGTGGCCACGCCGATCGGCAAGTCTTCGGGGGCGATCAGGGTTCGCGCAACGACGTCGACCCACACCAGGAACAGGCTGCCCAGCAACGCGCACACGGGCAACAAACGCCGGTGCTCGGCCCCGATCAGGCGCCTGGCAATATGCGGCACCATCAGCCCGACAAAGCCGATGGAGCCGCTGATCGACACCAGTATGCCGGTCATCAGCGACGCGATCACGAACACCCGCAAACGCACCACCCGGGCATTCAGGCCGAGGGTCACGGCCGTCTGCTCACCGGTCATCAACGCATTCAACGACCGCGCCATGCCCAGCAGCAAAACCAGGCCGAGCAGTACGCTGCAAGCAGGCAGCGCCAACAGCTCCCAACGCGCCAACCCGAGCCCGCCGAGCATCCAGAACATCACCGCGGAGCTGGCGCGGTGGTCGCCGAGAAACAGCAGCAGGTTAGCGATGGCCATCATCACGAACGACACCGCCACACCGCACAGCAACAGGCGATCACTGTCCAGGCGACCGTGGCGGGCAGCGATCATCAGCACTGCCAGCATGCTCAACAATGCGCCGATGAAGGCGGCGATGGGCAAGGTCAGCAGGCCGACGATTTCACCGACATGCAGTACCACGATCACCGCACCCAAGGTTGCGCCGGACGTCACCCCGAGCAAATGCGGATCGGCCAGCGGGTTGCGCGTCACCGCTTGCAATACCGCGCCGATCAGCGCGAGCCCGGCCCCCACCAGCGCACCTAGCAACATGCGCGGCACGCGGATCAGCCAGACGATGTGTTCCTGACCGGCGCTCCAGTCGGGCATGCCTGAACCGAACAGCTTGTGCAGCAGAATCCGCCACACCACATCCACCGCCACCCGCGCCGGGCCGAAACCCAGCGACACCACGCACGACACCAGCAACAGCGCGCCCAGCGCTATCAGCAACAACAGGTAGCGACGATTGATCATTCGCCGTGGAAACCCTTGGCCAGGGTGGCCACTGCCAGCACATTGTCGATGCCCGGCGTGGCCTGCACGTAGGGGATGACGATGAAGCGCTGATGCTTGATCGCATCCACGGATTGCAGTGCCTTGTTGTTCAGCAAGAACTGCACTTTTTGTTCGGCGGTGACCTCGCCGTAATCGACGATCACGATCACCTGCGGGTTGCGTTCGACCACGTTCTCCCAGTTGACCCGGGTCCAGCTCGCCTCGACATCGTCGAGCACGTTGCGCCCGCCCGCGGCATCGATCAGGGCTTGCGGCATGCCCAGGCGACCCGAGGTCATGGCCCGGTCTTCGCCGCTGTCATACAGGAACACCCTTGGTTTGTCGGCGGGCAGGTCTTTGCGAATCCCGGCGACTTGCGCCTGCATCTGGCTGATCAAGGCATTGGCGCGATCCTGCACGTCGAAAATTTTCCCGAGGTTGCGCAGGTCGTTGTACGTGTCCTCCAGCGTGGCCGGTGGACGCTTCATGACGAAGGCGCAGGACTCGGTCAGCTCATAGACGTTGATGCCCAGTGGCTGCAAGGTCTGCGGTGTAAGGTCTCCGCCCACGCGCATGCCGTAATCCCAACCGGCGAAGAAAAAGTCGACGTTGGCGTTGAGCAGGGTTTCCACCGACGGATACTTGGCCGCCAGTTCCGGCAAGCCATCGAGGATGCCCTGCATCTGGTGCGTCACCGCCTTCCAGCCAGACACGCCGCTGTACCCGGCCATCTGCGGCTTGAGGCCGAGGGCGAGCATCATCTGGGTCATGTTGATGTCGTGGCTGACCGCGTGTTTCGGCGCTTGCAGGAAGGTGACTTCGCGGTTGCAGCTTCGAATGGTCAACGGGTAGTGCGTGGCCTCGGCAAAGGCTTGGGCGTTACCCAGCAACAGGGAAACGTACAGCAGGGAACGCAAACTCATGGTTGGGTGATCCAGGTAATTCGTGGGTAGCCGTGCAAGGGGTGTTCATCGATCAGCGCTTCGACGCCAAACACGTTGCGCAACAGTGCGGCGGTCAGGACCTCTTTCGGTGTGCCGCTGGCGACGATGCGGCCGTGGTTGATCACATACAGCCGATCGCAGAAAGCCGCTGCGAGGTTGAGGTCGTGGATGCTGGCCAGGGTGCCGATCTTCAGGTGCTTGACCAACCGCAGTAACTCAAGTTGATAGCGCGGGTCGAGGTGGTTGGTCGGCTCGTCGAGGATCAGCAATTGCGGCTGCTGGGCCAGGGCGCGGGCAAGAATCACGCGTTGTTTCTCACCGCCGGACAGGGTGGAGAAAGCATGGTCTTCGAAGCCCTTGAGGCCGACGGATTCCAAGGCCTGGGTGGCGAGGTTTCGATCCTCCAGGGTATCGCCATCGAACAGGCCTTTGTGTGGCGTGCGGCCCATGGCGACCACCTCGTCGACGGTCAGGCCGAAAGCCTCGGGGAATTCCTGCAACACCACGGCAATGCGTTGCGCACACCAGCGTGAAGATTGTTGCCATACGTTGAGGTGATCGAGCCGGACCTCGCCGCTTTCCGGTTTGTTGAAGCGCCACGCGCAGCGCAACAGGCTGGTCTTGCCGCTGCCGTTGGGGCCGATCAACCCGACGAACTCACCGACGGCCACCTGCAGCGAGGCATCACGCAGCTGGAACTGGTGATGACAGTGGCCGTGGCCCAATGGGGACCAGGTGAGGTTTGTGAGGTTGAGCGAGGTCATGCTTTTACTCTGAAGTATTCGGTGTAGCGGATGCCGCTTTCGCGAGCAGGCTTGCTCCCACATTGAAATGCGATCAAATGTGGGAGCGAGCCTGCTCGCGAAGGCGGTCTGAAGGTCAGGAGAAAAGCCGGACGACAGAAATGCGCGGGAAGTTTACAGCGCCTTCAATCCCGCGCATCTCGCCTGTTTCATGATGAAGGTGAGGCGCTTTCAGTTTGTCGGGTGAAGCGCGACAGCAGCAGCCTGTCGAGCAGCCAGACCACCACCAGCGAAGCCCCCACCAATGGAAATGCCACCGCCAGGGCGAACATGATCACCATCGCGGTTTTCCATTTCGGCAGGTCATGACGCAGTGGCGGCACGCCGAGCTTGCCTTGCGGGCGACGCTTCCACCAAATCACTACGCCGCTGACGGCGCTGAGCAGGATCATCAGGCAGATCAGCAGCACGATGATCTGATTGAACACACCGAACATTTTGCCTTCATGCAGCATCACGCCGATTTCCGTGGCGCGGGCGACGGTGCCGTATTGCTCGTAGCGCACATCAGCCAGGACCTTGCCGCTGTACTGATCGATATGCAGGGTGGCGTCGTTGCGCGGGTCATCGGCGAATACCGCGATGGTGAACACGCCTGTCGCGGTTTTAGGCATGGTGATGCTGTAACCGGGTTCGACCTTGTTCTGTACGGCGATGTTTTGTACGTCTTGCAGGCTGATGGTTGGCGCAGCAGGGCCGGCTTGCGCACCATCGTGGGCCATGTGTTCGGCATGGTCTCCGGACATTGGCATCGGCGTGTTTTCCAGGGCCCATGGCACAGTCTGGCGATGAGCCTCGTTGAGACTGCGCGCTTCGACATCGGACTTCGGTACGTCATCCCACATCGCCGCCGGGAACACGTTCCACACGGCTGCGTATTGCTGGCCCCAGAAACCGGTCCAGGTCATGCCGCTGAGCAACATCACCAGCAGAAGCGAAGCCCCCCAGAATCCGGTCACGGCATGCAGGTCACGCCATAGCACCCGGCCGCGACTGCTCAGGCGTGGCCATAGGATGCCGGCGGCCTGACCGCGTGGCCACCACAGGAACACCCCCGACACCACCAGCACCACGCCCCAACCGGCGGCCAATTCCACCAGGCGGTCACCGACGGTGCCGATCATCAGTTCGCCGTGGATCGCCCGGGCGATGGCTTGCAGGTTTTTCTTGGCGTCTTGCTCGCCGAGGATGTCGCCGCGGTAAGGGTCGACGAATACGTTCAGCTCTTTGCCGCTATCGAGTACAACAAACTGGGCGCTGCGTTCGGCGTTGATCGGTGGCAGGTACTGCTTGATCGTGCCCTGTGGATAAGCGCCTTTCACACGGTCGAGCAGGTCGTCGGCCGCCATGCTGTGGTGGCCGACCGGAACATTGAGCCAGTGGCTGTACATCAGCGAGTCGAGCTGCGGTTTGAACAGGTAGAGGGTGCCGGTCAGGGCCAGCATCACCATGAAAGGCGCTACGAACAATCCGGCATAGAAATGCCAGCGCCAGGCCAGGTTGTAGAAATTCACTTTTGGCTGCTTCATCACGTGTGCTCCGCGTGCTTCGGATCTTTTAGTTATGGGGTGCGGGACTACACGTTAATGGGCGGGGCGCGGGTACGAGCGCCGGGAAAAATGGTCTGCCGGGCATGACCCAGGCGTGGCGACAGGGTGGTGAAATGACTGGCAGGCAGAGTGGCGGGCGCGTTGAGTGACGCACCGCCGGTGAGTGCCGGGCAATTGAACAACAGGCTGCAATAGCCGCATTTTTCCCAGATGGCGTGATGCCCGGCCTGCGGCGGACAGTGTTCGGCGTTGGTTTGCGCGCCGTGCTCGGCGTGGTCCAGTGCCGGCATATCCATGGACATGCTCATGGTCGCGCGCGAATCCATCGGCATCGACTGGGAAACCAGCGGGCCGACAAAGATCATCAACATGGCGAACAGGCTGATCCAGCTGCCGCGTGTCAGGCTTGATGGCTGACGACGGGGGCTGGATGACCTGGCGCTAAGCGGGCGCATGGGCGTTTTGAGCTCGGCCGATTACTGGACGTGCGCGTGCTTATGCCCGTCTTCAGGCGCCTGCTTCTGCACCACCACTTCAACCGTCACGTCGCCGGCTTTCTCGAAGTGCAGGGTCATGGGGAAGCGCTTGCCATCGCTCAGCAGGCTGCGGTCCTTAAGGTTCAGCAGCATCACGTGGTAGGCCATGGGGGCAAACGTGACTTCGCCACCGGCGGGGATTTCCACGCTCGGTACGTGTTGCATTTTCATCATGTCGTTTTGCATCACGTGCTCGTGCAATTGGGCCTCGCCCGAAATCGGCGAGTCGACGCTGAGCAACCGGTCGGGTGTTTTGCCTTCGTTGTGAATCACAAAATAGGCCGCCACGTTCGGCGCGCTGGGCGGCAACTCCTGCGACCAGGGGTGAGCGATGTCCAGCTCCCCGAGCTTGTACTCGTGAGCATTGGCAAAGCAGGCAGGCAGCAGCAACGCGGCCACAACGAAGAGTTTATTCAACATGATGGTTCTCCAGAACGATTCAAAACGCAGGTCAATTGCGAGAAGGAATCACACCAGAGGGGAGGCGCGGGGGTTGAGACTTGGCCATTGCTGGCGCGGTGTCGGGGTGTTGAATGAAGTGGGGGGCAGGTTTCGATTGGCCTCGAACTGCGTGAAATACAACTGCGGCTCATGTCCGGGCAGTGCCACCAATGGCGCGGAGCCTGAACAACACCAGCAATGCTGCATGTTGGAATGATCGTCGCTTTGAGAGACTTTTTTCTCGATTTCACCCAGCGATATCGCGACCATTTTGGTGCCGCTGGACGAGCAGAAACTGCCCCACAACAACTGTTCGGCAGGCGACTTAGCCGACTGCGCCATCGCTCCGGACATCGGCATGGCGAGCATGTTGAACAGCACTGCGAAGCAGGCTATCCAGGCAATTGCGAGCCGTTGTCGGGTCATGGGACAGATCCGGTTGAGTGGGCGATCAGGCGCGGCTATTTAGCCTGATCAATGCCGATAAGTAAAAAAGCGGCGTGCGGTGTGGTGTCGCAGCGCAATCAGATAGCAACAGCATGCAAACGCATACCCAAGGCTTTCATAACCTTCATGATAGTCGCGAATTCCGGATTGCCAGTGCTGCTCAGCGCTTTGTACAAACTCTCTCGACCTACACCAGCATCACGGGCTACTTGTGTCATACCCTGTGCGCGAGCTATGTCGTTGAGTGCTGCGCGTATCAGAACCCCGTCACCTGCATCTTCTTCAAAGCAGGCATCCAGATATGCGGCCATTTCTTCCGGAGAATTAAGGAATTCAGCGGCATCAAAGCGGGCGAATTGTTCGGTCATGATTCACTCCTCATTTCCGATGTTCTGCGCCATTTGAATGGCGCGTTTGATATCGCGTTTTTGAGTCGACTTGTCACCGCCTACCAGCAGCAGATACACCACTTCACTTCGGCGTGTGAAGTACACCCTGTAGCCGGGACCATGATGAACGCGCATTTCATAAACCGTCGCCCCTACGGACAAGCAATCACCAAAGTTTCCATGTTCGGCGGCCCGGAGTCTGGCGATGATGCGAGCCTTGCCGATCGTGTCTTTCAATGAGTTGAGCCAGTCGGCAAACACATGGGATCGTTCGAAGTCGATCATGTCAGGAATCGTATTCCTTGGGATACAAGTTGGCAAGAAGCCTTTCAGGGGATCTAACCGTCCCTTTCAATGGCGGGTCTATGTACTTGATCGGATTAAAGGAAAACGAATATAGAGTTGAAGCTATTGAGAGAAACAGCCAGCGTCTTCCTGGAAAGTTGTCAGCGAATTCATTTGCTTCTGCAGGTCTTAGGAATGGTCTGACATAAACAAAGCTTCCAGTAACTGCCCGACCGACCCAAACTCCCGCTCAACCCCCGGCAACACCGGCCGCTTCAACACCAACACCGGCACCCCACGCTCGCGCGCTACTTCCAGTTTCGGTTCGGTCGCGGTACTGCCACTGTTCTTGCTGATCAGCACGTCGATCTGCCGACGTTCGAACAGCTCGCGCTCATCGTCGATCAGGAACGGCCCGCGTGCGCCGATCACTTCGCAGCGTTCGTTGCCCGGGTACACGTCCAGCGCGCGCAAGGTCCAGAACTGATGCGCAGGGATTTCGTCCAGGTGCTGCAAGGGCTCGCGGCCCAGGGTGAACAGCGGTCGCTGAAAGGGTTTCAGGGCTTCGATCAGTTCGGCCCAGTCGCTGACTTCACGCCAGTCGTCCCCGGCCTGGGGCTGCCACGCCGGACGTCGCAGTGCCCAGCATGGAGTACCGCTCAAGCGCGACGCCTGTGCGGCGTTCTGGCTGATGGTTGCTGCGTAGGGATGGGTGGCATCCAGCAGCAGATCAATCCTTTCTTCGCGGATGAATTGCGCCAGGCCTTCGGCACCGCCATAGCCGCCGACGCGGACCTGGCAGGTCAGGTCCGTTGGCACCCGGCCGATGCCGGCCAGGCTGTAGATATGTTCCGGCCCGAGCGTGCGGGCGATGGCCAGGGCTTCGGTCACACCGCCCAGTAACAGGATGCGTTTCATTGAAAAACTCCAGCATGGCCAACAATCCCACCCTGGCGATCGATGGCAAACACCTCGACTTGCACCTGTGCCGGTACCACGCTGCGGGCAAAGTCCAGGGCGTGCCGGCACACCGCATCACCCAGGGCGATATTGGCGGCGCTGGCCATGGCCAAGGCTTGCTGGCTGGTATTGGCCTCGCGGATGCCTTGCTGCAGCGTCGCATCGGCGCCAATCGCAGCGGCCCAATCGGCCAGTTGCGGCAGGTCGATGCTGGAATGGCGACTGTGCAGGTCCATGTGCCCGGCTGCCAGTTTGCTGATCTTGCCGAAGCCGCCACAAATACTCAGTTTGTCCACTGGTACCTTGCGCAGATGTTTGAGCACCGCACCGACGAAGTCGCCCATCTCGATCAGGGCGATTTCCGGCAGGTTGTAGACCCGGCGCATGGTGTCTTCGCTGGCGTTGCCGGTGCACGCGGCGATGTGCAGGTAGCCGTTGGTTTTCGCCACGTCGATGCCTTGATGGATCGAGGCAATGTACGCGGCGCAGGAAAACGGCCTGACGATGCCGCTGGTACCGAGGATCGACAGGCCGCCGAGAATCCCCAGGCGTGGGTTCATGGTTTTCAGCGCCAGGGCCTCGCCGTTTTCGACGTTGACCGTGACCTCAAAGCCGCCCTGATAGCCGAGTTTTTCGGCCAGTCGGGTCAGGTGTTCGGTGATCATTTTGCGCGGCACCGGGTTGATCGCCGGTTCGCCGACGCCCAGCACCAGCCCTGGCCGGGTGACAGTGCCGACACCGCGTCCGGCATTGAACCCGACGCCCGGCTCTGCGCGCAGTCGCACCTGGGAGTAGAGCAAGGCACCGTGGGTCACGTCGGGATCATCGCCGGCATCCTTGATCGTGCCGGCCTCGGCACCGTCGTCGGTCAGCCGACAGAACTCCAGGCGCATCTGTACCTGTTTGCCCTTGGGCAAGACGATTTCCACTGCATCCGCGGTCGCGCCGGCGAGCAGAAGGCGAGCCGCCGCGAGGCTGGTTGCCGTGGCGCAACTGCCCGTGGTGAGGCCGCTACGCAGCGGCGCGGGTTGTTCGGCCGTTTCGTCACGCATCGAGAGGTTTCGTCAAATCCAGCAGGGTAATCGGCAAGGCCTGGCGCCAGGTGTCGAAGTCGCCCAGCGGTTGGGCCTGGGCGATATGAATGCGCGTCAGCTCGCCGCCCTGGCGTTCGCGCCAGGCCATCAGGGTCATTTCACTTTGCAGCGTGACGGCGTTGGCGATCAGTCGGCCGCCAGGTTTGAGGGCGGTCCAGCAGGTGTCCAGTATGCCTTCGCGAGTGACGCCGCCACCGATGAAAATGGCATCCGGACGTTCGAGCCCTCCGAGGGCTTGCGGCGCACGGCCACGAATCAGCTGCAGGCCGGGTACGCCCAGGGTATCGCGGTTGTGCTCGATCAACTGTTGTCGACCCTCATCGGCCTCGATGGCCAGCGCCCGGCAACTCGGGTGGGCGCGCATCCATTCAATACCGATCGAACCGCTGCCAGCACCGACATCCCACAAGAGTTCGCCGGGCACCGGGGCCAGGCGAGCGAGGGTGATCGCGCGCACGTCACGCTTGGTTAGTTGGCCGTCATGCTTGAACGCCGAGTCCGGCAGACCTGCGAGGCGCGACAGGCGTGGTGTGTTCGGTTCCGCGATGCAGTCGATGGCGATCAAGTTCAAGTCGGCAACGGTGGGGTCGGCCCAGTCGCTGGCAATACCGTCGATACGCCGTTCGGCCACGCCGCCCAGGTGCTCCAGTACGGTGAGGCGGCTCGGGCCGAACCCACGCTCACGCAACAGCGCGGCGACGGCGGCGGGGCTGCGACCGTCGTTGCTCAAGACCAGCAAGCGCACACCGCTGAACAACTGGGCGCTGAGCGCGGCGACGGGGCGAGCCACCACTGAAAGTGTGACCACATCCTGCAACGGCCAACCCATTCGGGCAGCGGCGAGCGAGCAGGAGGAGGGCGCAGGCAGAATCAGCATTTCATCGCTGGACAGTTGCCGGGCAAGGCTGGCGCCCACCCCGAAGAACATCGGATCACCGCTGGCGAGGACGCAGACGGAGTCGCCACGCCTGGCCAGAACCGGCTCAAGGGTAAAGGGGCTGGGCCACAACTGCCGCTCGCCACGAATGCAGGCCGGCAATAAATCCAGTTGCCGTTGCGCGCCGATGATCCGGGTAGCGTTCAGCAGAGCGTGCCGGGCGTTTTTGCCCAGGCCCTTGAAGCCGTCTTCACCGATTCCCACTACTGTCAGCCAGGGCGACATCTATATTCCTCAAACGCGCTGTTCCGACGGGCAGGCTTTTCATGCCGTCGAACAAAGCAGGCATAATACCGCGCCTTTGCTTGCGAAGTGCCTTTCCCTCATTCCCGGTCTCGCCCTTGAACGAACGCCCGATGTCCTCCGCTTTACGTCCCTCGGCCTGCCCGGGGTTGCTGCGTATCGTCCAGGCCCTGGACGGCGGTATTTGCCGGATCAAGTTGAATGGCGGTTCGATCACTGCGGTTCAGGCCGACATTGTGGCCAGTGCCGCAGAGCGTTTCGCCAGTGGAGTGATCGAGGCGACCAACCGCGCCAATCTGCAAATTCGTGGCATTGGCAGTACACACGGGCCCTTGATCGACAGTCTCATGGCCAGTGGATTGGGACCGACGACCGCCGCCGGAGACGATGTGCGCAATCTGATGCTCAGCCCTGGAGCCGGCATCGATCGAACAATGCTGTTCGACACCCGCCCGTTGGCCGAACGGATCCTGGACACGCTCCAGGGGAACGCGCGCTTTCACGACCTCAGTGCCAAGTTCGCCGTGCAACTCGATGGCGGTGAAAGCCTGGCAATGCTTGAGCATCCCCATGATCTGTGGCTCTCGGCTTTTGAGCAGGATGGTGAAAAACGATGGGCGTTCGGTCTGGCCGGGTGCCCCACGGATACATCCGCAGGCTCGGTAGCACTCAACGATGGTCATGCACTGGTGGTCGCGGTGCTTGATATGTTCCTTGAAGTGGCGCGTCCCGAGCAAACGCGGATGCGTCATTTGTTGGCCGAGCATTCGAGGGAAATCCTGCTCAATCGATTGGCCGAGCGCCTATCCATCCAGGCCATGACCGATTGGCGACGCACTTTGGATTCAAGGCCCCTGCACATTGGCGCTCACCCCCAGGCCGAGGCCGGTGTTGTGTATGTTGGGGCGGTGCCGCCTCTGGGACGACTTGACCCTGTGATGCTGAGGGGTGCTGCGCAACTGGCGGCCAGGTTCGGCGACGGGACTTTGCGCTTCACACCTTGGCAAAGCCTGTTGTTGCCCACCGTTCGCAACGAAGACGCCGCCGAGGTCATTCGAAGCCTGGAGCGAATGGGGTTGTTCTGCGATCCCGATCAGTCTCTGACCCGTATGATCGCCTGCACCGGTTCAAGCGGCTGTTCCAAAAGCCTGGCCGAGACCAAGGGCGATGCCCTGCAAATGGCCGCGCTATTAAAACGTCATGGTCAGGTGCTGAACGTGCACCTGAGTGGTTGCTCGCGTTCCTGTGCCGCCGCGCACATCGCCCCCGTCACATTGCTGGCGGTTGCCCCCGGACACTACGATCTCTATTTTCGCGATGCAGCGCAGCCCGGTTTCGGCGCGCTGCACGCACGCCACCTTACTATTGAAGCGGTCGCAGCCTTGCTCGATGCCCGCTCACGGAGCCCCCTTGATGCTTGATTACATCCGCGACGGTCAGGAGATCTATCGCAACTCCTTCGCGATCATTCGTGCCGAGGCCAACCTCGCGCGAATTCCGGCCGATCTGGAAAAACTCGCGGTTCGGGTGATTCACGCCTGCGGCATGGTCGAGGCTATCGACGGTTTGCAGTTTTCCCAAGGCGCGGGCAAGGCCGGGCGCGATGCGCTGGCCGCCGGTGCGCCGATTCTGTGCGATGCGCGGATGGTGTCCGAAGGCATCACCCGCGCACGTTTGCCAGCGAACAACCCGGTGATCTGCACCCTGCGCGATGAAAGCGTTCCCGAGCTGGCGCGCGAGTTGGGCAACACCCGCTCCGCCGCCGCCCTGGAACTGTGGCGTCCGCACCTGGAAGGCAGCGTGGTGGTGATCGGCAATGCCCCGACCGCACTGTTCTATCTGTTGGAAATGCTTGATGCCGGAGCCCCGAAACCGGCGCTGATCCTCGGCTTCCCGGTGGGTTTCGTCGGCGCAGCAGAATCCAAGGCGATGCTCGCGGCGGACAGCCGTGGCGTGCCTTTCGTCATCATGCAAGGTCGCCTGGGCGGTAGCGCCATGGCCGCCGCCGCTGTCAATGCCCTCGCCACGGAGATCGAATGATGCAGCAACCTGGACGCTTGATCGGCCTGGGCGTCGGCCCCGGTGACCCGGAACTGATTACCGTCAAAGCCTTGCGCCTGCTGCGTGAATCGCCGGTGGTGGCGTATTTCGTCGCCAAGGGGAAAAAGGGCAATGCGTTCGGCATCATCGAGGCGCATCTGCAAGACGCGCAGACGTTGCTGCCGCTGGTTTACCCGGTGACCACCGAGGCTCTGCCGGCGCCGCTGTCCTATGAACAAGTGATCAGCGATTTCTACGATGCCGCCGGCGAACAACTGGCCGTGCATCTGGATGCGGGTCGTGATGTGGCGGTGATCTGCGAGGGCGATCCGTTCTTCTACGGCTCCTACATGTACCTGCACGACCGGCTCGCCGAGCGTTATCAGGCCGAAGTCGTGCCGGGTGTCTGCTCCATGCTGGGTGGCGCTTCGGTGCTCGGTGCGCCGCTGGTGTATCGCAATCAGAGCCTGTCGGTGTTGTCCGGCGTGCTGCCCCATGACGAGCTCAAGCGTCGCCTGGCCGATGCCGATGCCGCGGTGATCATGAAACTGGGACGCAACTTTCCCAAGGTTCGCCAGGTACTGGAGGAACTCGGGTTGGCTGAGCGGGCGCTTTACGTCGAACGCGCGACCATGGCCAACCAGAAAATCGTGCCGCTGGACCAGGTCGAACCGATGTCCTCGCCATACTTCTCGCTGATCATCGTTCCCGGTGAAAGGTGGCAAGGCTGATGACTCATCCATTCCCGGCGATTGTCATTCTTGGCAATGGCAGCCTCGCCACCGCACGCGACATTCAAAAGCTCTACCCTGGAGCCTTGATCCATGGGCTGGCTGGGCGGGTCGATGGCGCGGACCGTGCCTATCACGAGTTCGGTACGACCCTGCGTGAGCTTTATCAGCAGGACACGCCGATCATCGCCCTGTGTGCGGCGGGGATCGTCATCCGCACTCTGGCACCGCTACTGCTGGAAAAGGGCGCCGAGCCACCGGTGCTGGTCGTGGCTGAAGACGGTAGCGCGGTGGTGCCGTTGCTCGGTGGTCTTGGCGGTGTGAACGTGATGGCGCGGGAAATCGGTGCACATCTCGCTGTTGCGCCGGCCATCACCACCAGTGGTGAGCTGCGTTTTGGCACTTGCCTGCTCAATCCGCCCAGCGGTTATGCCCTCGGTGATTTGGAACTGGGCAAGCGATTTGTCTCCGACCTGCTGGCCGGGGAAACGGTACGCATCGAGGGCTCGGCGCCATGGCTGGCGCAGGCGCAGTTGCCTCAAGATGCTCAGGCGCGCCTGGCGGTACATGTCAGCCATGCTGAACGTATCCCGGCGGCCAACGAATTGCTGATCTATCCGCGCAATGTTCTGGTGGCCGTCAGCGCCGGCGTCGCAGATTTGCCGAACGTGGTTCGCGAGGCCTTGCATCAGGCAAAAATCGCTGTGCAATCGGTGGCTTGTCTGTTGGCGGTCGATACCGAAATGGCCAATCCGGTGCTGCGTGAAGCGGCGCTTGAGTTGGGCGTGCCATTGCGATTTGCGCAGGCCGGTGCGGGTGTCGATGAGCTGGCCCGGCAGGCAATCGGGCAACCCGTTTGCATGCTGGGGGACAACAGCATTGCAATTGCGGTCGCGGAGCAGCCGCTGGATCTATTGCAGATCGGCCGTCCACGTGGGCGTTTGGCAGTCATTGGCCTGGGGCCGGGTGCCGCCGAGCTAATGGTGCCGGCGGTCAAGGCCGAACTGGCTCGGGCCAATGATGTGCTGGGTTATGAAACTTACGTGCGGATGGCGGGACCGTTCCGTGACGATCAGGTACTGCATTGCACCGACAACCGCGAAGAAATGCAGCGTGCCCGTCACGCCTTCGAACTGGCGGCACAAGGACGGTCGGTGGTGGTTGTGTCGTCTGGCGACCCGGGCGTGTTTGCGATGGCCGCCGCTGTGCTCGAAGCGCTACATGAGTCCACCGATGCAGCGTGGCACAGCGTCGATCTGGAGATCTTGCCCGGCGTCTCTGCGTCACTGGCTACGGCAGCTCAGGCCGGCGCACCCTTGGGTCATGACTTCTGCGTGTTATCGCTGTCGGACAACCTCAAGCCCTGGTCGATCATCGAGAAACGATTGGATCTGGCGGCTCAAGCTGACCTGGCCCTGGCGTTCTACAACCCGATCTCGCGTTCACGTCCCTGGCAACTTGGGCAGGCGCTTGAAATCGTTGCCCGTCATCGTGAGCCTCAGACACCGGTCGTGCTGGGACGGGACATTGGTCGTCCGGGGCAGACCTTGCGTGTAACCACGCTCGGTCAATTGACTCCGGATCAAGTCGACATGCGCACCATGGTGATCGTTGGCTCCTCCACTACTTGTGTATTTCCGCGTTTAGAAGGAGGCAACTGGGTCTACACGCCTCGCTGGTACGGCGAGCATCCCGACCTGAAGCCGCTTGGTTAACAGGGTCTTCCAGAAGCGATTTTCCTCAAGACAAATCGCTTCATGACCTGAGCAAGGAGCTTGTTCGCCATAAGCTCCCTTTTTGTGTCGAGAATGCCTCTGTTTAATTTGAGGAAGGCACTCTGCTGAATAAGTGTTGCTGATCGTTTCTCCCACGGCCAAAACAAAAAGCTGTTCCTGTCTGTCTCGGCAACCAGCTCAAGATTAAAAACGGCCATGTGAAGATTTCCGCTTGCGTCGCAGCGGGAAGGCACCACCTGGAAACGACGCCCTTTGAGGCTTTCTTCGTCCAGTGAAAACACAGCAGGCTTATCAGGTTTCAAGGCATCCAGCGTGTCGATCATGGCGTTCCCTTGTCTCGGGTCCTTCATGGTCTGCGCACGCTGAACAAGGTAATCGGCGATGCTCCCTGTAATGTCTGAGCGACTGCGTGTTGTGATGACGTCTTCATGAAGCGACCAACCCAAGAACATTAACGTGCGCACATATTCTTCCAGCCAGTGGTTTGAATTGGAAAATCGATCATGAGAGAGGTCGGCTGACCTGGTTGCGATACGTGTGCAGTCCGACAAGTTATCGAAGTCAGCCACAGCCAGTTCACCGATACACGATAAAAGGTTATGGCCTGTCACAATGCCGGAGGCGGTTTCATTAGTCATAACTATCCCTGTTAAAAATGGTTCTTAGGTGTTTCAAAAGTGTGGGTAAGTTAATATTTGGCTTGGGTTCTCGTCGGTGGCAAGCATTTGTGTTGAGTATTTAGTGTCTTGAAATTGAAGTTTGTTTTTTTAGAGCTGCCTTGAATTCTGCAGGGTGGCTTTCACATATATTGAATTCAAAATTGGTTGTTATTGGTGGGGCTGTGCGATAAGTTTTTTTGAGCCCGGGAGGGTGTAGATGAAATTAAAAGGAATTATGGAGTATTGAAGTAATGGAAAGTCTTGTCAGTGTTGATGAAAGTATTGCTTTGGTTAGGGCAAGGATCGATAAGCGCCAGTCGATGCAATCTGCTGCTTTTCGCGCAAGAGGATTCGCAGCCAAGGATTCTACAAGTCCCACCAAAGAATTGGATGCGGTAGTGTTGGCCGATACGCTTGTGGGCTATGGCGACAATATTTCCCTTGAAAATATGGCGATCATAGAAAACCTGATCAAGTTTGCGAAGCTGGAGGCAAGTTATGAAGTGCCAGGTAATGATCCTCAAGCCTGGTACCTGGCCTTCCTGCTGTGCCTGGATGAGGCGGGCTGTTTCGTTGCCGATGCCGGGTACACTGCGTATCAGAAGAGTTCTCGTCAGCTGACGATGGAGAACATCGTTACCGATATTGTTAAAGCCGGAGTCGATGCGGCAAAGGCGGCGATTCCGGGTGCATCGGTACTTAGTGCGATAGCAGACTCGACATTGGACGCTCTGAAGAAGGAACCTGAAGCGATAAATTTGTTTAGTCACGTAGTGACTAATAGTAATGGGGTAAGGCTGGCGATCATGCCATGTGACCAACTGGCGAATGGTATGATTCTCACTTCGCTCGCGTCTATTGACAGTGTTGGTGGTAGCAGCGAAACAGGGGTTGTTTTCTTCGACTGGAAAACATCTGGTCGAGATATTTTTCGTGGGAGCTCTTATATTACATTTAATCCGCTTCGTTATATGGCGCTGAAGGATGAGTTGGAAGAGTATTTGGGGAAATATTATAAGGCGGTATTGAGCAAGAGGTTTCAGCGGCGAAGAATTGCACAGATGTAAAGAGCTGGGCCAATGACTTAGTGTCATTGGCCTCATTTGGATCAAAGAAAGCCGCTTTCAATCCATTGATAATATTCACTCACGGAACCAGATATCCCTTAACACCGGTAAAGATAATCTGAGCCGCCAGCGCACACACGAACAACCCCATCAACCGGCTGAGAATCTGCAATCCCTGATCGCCAACAATGCGTTCGATACGGTTGGACAGGTACAGCACCACGCCAACTGTAAAGCTGGCCAGGGCAATACTCACGATAGCCATGAGCTTGTCGTCCCAGTGCGGCTGGCTCACACCCATTACCAGCAAGGCACCAATGGTGCCGGGGCCGACCGTCAACGGAATGGTGAGCGGGACGATGGTCACGTCTTGCTGGACGTTGTCGGTCTGTACCGCCGACTTGCCTTGGGCCATGCCCAGCGCCGAAATGAACAGCACGCTACCGGCACCAATTCGGAACGCGTCCACGGTGATGCCGAAGACGCTGAAAATCATCCGGCCAAACAGATACAACAAGACACTGGAGACCAGCGTGGCAATCGCCACCTTCCAGGCCAGTCGACGTTGTTCCTTGCGCGAGTAGCCGCGGGTCAGGCTGATGAAGCAGGACAACACGAAGAACGGGCTATAGAGCACCAGCATCTTCAGGTACACACTGAACAACACGTGGAGCATGGTGCAGGCTCACTGGCGAGGGAAGTCGTGGGGGAGTCTATCAGGCGTTGCGTCTGTCGGCTCAGGACGTTGATGTCGCCGTGCGGTTCTGTAGATCGCGCTGGGCCACCCAGTGCTCGATCAGTTCACGCAACTGTGAGAGTTCGACTGGTTTGGCCATATGCCCGTCCATGCCGGCCTGGCGTGCGCGCTCCTTATGTTCGGCCAGGATGTGCGCGGTCAATGCCACCACGGGAGTACGGGTTCGCTGGTTGCCCACTTCCCAGGCGCGCAGTTGCTGGGTCGCGGAGAAGCCGTCGAGGATCGGCATTTCGCAGTCCATCAGCACCAGGTCGTAACGCTGGGCCTTCATTGCCTGCAAGGCTTCTTCGCCATTGCTGGCGGTGTCAGGTTGCAGGTTGAGCTTGCCCAACATGCCGCGGATCACCTTGGTCGAGATGCTGTTGTCTTCGGCTACCAGAATGCGGAAGTCGCTGGGCACCTTGATCGGCAGTGTCGGGCCGGAAGGCAGTTGCTGCACGACCGCATGGCCCTTGTTTCGTTGGTTCAGCTCATCGGCCAGGGTCGTTTTGAGGGTGTAGCCGGCCACCGGCTTGGCGAGGATGCGTTTGATTCCCGAGTTGCGCGCGATGATTTTGCTCGGGGCATTGCTGATGCCAGTGAGCATGATCAGCAGGATGTCGTGGTTCAGGCTCGGGTCTTCCTTGATCTTGGCCGCCAGCTGCATGCCGGTCATGCCAGGCATGTTCTGGTCCAGCAGCACCACGTCGAAATAGTCACGCAAGTGTGCCTTGGTGCGCAGCAGCGCCAGCGCCTCCTTGCCGGATGGAACGGCGCTGACGTTCAGGCCCCAGGCGCTGCACTGCTGCACCAGGACCTTGCGACAGGTGTCGTTGTCGTCCACCACCAGTACCCGTGCGCCTTGCAGCGGGCCATCGAGGTCTGAGGTCGGGTGCTCGAGTCGATCAGGGTCCAATGGCAAGGTCAGCCATAAGGTGCTGCCTTGGTTGCTGCCACTCTTGATACCGAACTCGCCTTGCATCAGGCGAATCAGCTGGCGGGCGATCACCAGCCCCAGATTGCCCCCCAGGCGGTTGGCTGAGAGGAAGTGCTTGCTGTGGAGTTCGGCGTGCATCAGCGCATCGCGTTCCTCGGCATCCATCGGTTCGCCGCTGTCCTGTACAGCGATGCGCAGGCGCGGCTTTGCACTGCGCTCGTCGAGCGCGACGACGATCAGGATTTCGCCTTCGTCGGTTTTTTTCAGGGCGTTTTCAAGCAGGCTCAACAGGGTTTGGCGCAGGCGTGTCGGGTCACCGCTGATGACTCGCGGTACTTGCGGCTGGATGAAGCTGATCAGCTCGACGTTCTGTTGCTCGGCCTTGGCGCGGAAGATGCTGAGGCAATCTTCGATCAGCGCGTTGAGATCGAACTGCACATCGTCGAGTTCGATCTGTCCGGACTCGAGTTTGGAGATATCGAGGATTTCGTTGATCAGCGTCAGTAGTTCGTTGCCGGCGCTATGGATAGTCTGTACATAGTCGCGCTGTTTCACCGAGAGCGGTGTACCCAGCAACAGTTCGGTCATGCCCAGCACGCCATTCATCGGAGTGCGGATCTCGTGGCTGATCTTCGCCAGGAATTCGGCCTTGGCGTTGATCTCGGCGTTGCTGGCTGCCAGGTCACGGCTGATGCTGAAGCGATCTTCGGTGATGCGGCGCTGGCGCTCGCTCAGGGCGATGCTCATCAACAGGCCGCTGATGCAGATGAATGCCAACAGGGTGGTGATCAGGCCATGGGGTTCGATCAGGGTCAGCCCCAGCAGTGCGGGCAGGATAATCAGCGTTCCGAGGTTGAATGCCACCATGGCGGCCACAAAGAGCCGCGCCGGGCGATAGCCTTTCTGCCAGTGATAGGCGCTGATGAACAACATGCTCAGGCCTGCAAGGGCGACCAGGCCGTAAGTGATGATGTTCAGCGGCAGTGTATTGACGAACAGCAGCAACAGGCCGCAGATCGTGATGAGCAGGATTTCGCCCAGTAGCAGTTTATTCAGCGGGTGCGGGCCAAGCGGCGCGAAGAAACGATAGGCGAACATCAGGCCGCAAGGGGCTGTCAGTAACAAGGCGAGGTAGGCACCCGGCGTTTGCAAGGCTTGCCAATGCGGTAGCCAGGCCCCCGCCAGATTCAACAGCAGCACCAGGCTTAGCATCAGCAGCGCTTCGCAGGCTGCCAGCCAGAGACTGCTGCGCGAGCGGGTGTAGGCATAGCGGATGAGGTTGTGCAGGATCAGCATGCCGACGCAGCCCAGCAGGAGGCCGTAGATCAGCGACTGGTTCTGGCTGGCCGCGGTCATGACGGCAGACTGCAGGGTGATGTAGGGGCGCAACTGGTGTTCGGAGACCAGGCGCAGGTAAACGTCGAGTGGTTTGTCGCTTTGCGGTAACGGCAGCATGAAGTCGCTGCTGGGCAGTGGCCGCTCGGTCTGAGGCTGTTTGTTGCCGGTACTCGACTGATCGATCAGCTTGTCGCCGTTCAGCACATACATGTTGAGTTGCAGCAGGTCGGGTGCGAACACCCTCAGCAACTGTTCATGCTTGCCGGGTGCGAGGCGGAAACGCAGCCAGAGTGCGCCGTCGGGCTCGGCTGCGGTGATGCGCTCGAGATCGATAGGGCTGAATTGGTTGGTGTAACGGGCGGAGCGGATATCGCTCAGTTGCAGGTCGCCCTGTTCGTCGAGCAATACCGCCAAGCCACTGCCTTGCCCAGCCTGAGCCGGGACCATGCAGAGCAAGGTCAGCAGGGTGACGGTGAAACCTATGGCAATCCTGAGCCAGCGCACGGCGAAATCCCTTCGTAGGTTAATGCCAGAATATAACTATGCGCGGCGCCGGAATAGTCAGGCAAGGGCTCAAAGCCCCTGCCCGGCCGAATGGGTAGCTTATTCCTGATTTTCGCCACGCTCGCGGGCAATGGCACGGTAGCCAATGTCCTTGCGGTAGAAACAGCCTTCCCAATCAATATTGGCCGCCAGTTTGTATGCCTGCTGTTGAGCGGCATCGACGCTGGCGCCCATGGCGGTGGCGCAAAGCACCCGACCACCGGCCGTCACAACTTGACCGTCCTTGAGTGCGGTACCGGCGTGGAACACTTTGCCTTCCAGTGCCGCCGCTGCATCCAGGCCCTTGATGGCCGCGCCCTTGGCGTAGTCACCAGGATAGCCGCCCGCGGCCAGTACGATACCGACGCTCGGACGTGGATCCCATTGTGCCTCAACCTTGTCCAATGCCTGTGCCAGGGCCGCTTCGACCAGCAGTACCAGACTCGACTGCAAGCGCAGCATGACAGGTTGGGTCTCAGGGTCGCCGAAACGGCAGTTGAATTCGATAACTTTTGGGTTACCAGCCTTGTCGATCATCAGGCCCGCGTACAGGAAACCAGTGTAGACGTTTCCTTCTTCGGCCATGCCGCGAACCGTCGGCCAGATCACCAGGTCCATGACGCGCTTGTGAACTTCACTGGTGACTACCGGAGCAGGGGAGTAGGCACCCATGCCACCGGTGTTCGGGCCGGTGTCACCGTCGCCGACGCGCTTGTGGTCCTGACTGGTGGCCATCGGCAGGACATTCTTGCCGTCGACCATGACAATGAAGCTGGCTTCTTCGCCGTCCAGGAACTCTTCGATCACAACACGCGAACCGGCGTCGCCGAAGGCATTGCCCGCCAGCATGTCGCGCACGGCGTCTTCGGCTTCGGCCAGGGTCATGGCGACGATCACGCCTTTGCCGGCGGCCAGGCCATCGGCCTTGATCACGATCGGCGCACCTTTTTCACGCAGGTAAGCCAGGGCTGGCTCGATCTCGGTGAAGTTCTGGTAGTCGGCAGTCGGGATCTTGTGGCGCGCGAGGAAGTCCTTGGTGAACGCTTTCGAACCTTCCAGCTGTGCAGCGCCAGCGGTCGGACCGAAGCAGTCCAGGCCACGGGAACGGAACAGGTCAACGACGCCAGCGACGAGCGGTACTTCCGGGCCGACGATGGTCAGGGAAACGTTCTTCTCGGCGAAGTCGGCCAACTGTTCCAAGGCCAGGACGTCGATGGCAACGTTCTCGCATTTGGCTTCGATGGCGGTGCCGGCATTGCCCGGTGCCACGAACACTTTCTGCACGCGCGGATCCTGAGCCACTTTCCAGGCCAGGGCGTGTTCACGGCCACCGCTGCCAATGATCAAAACATTCATTTCAAAAACCTCGTGACGCTAATTCTGGAGGCAGCACTGAAGCTGCTTTTCCGTGGGAGCGAGCCTGCTCGCGAAAGCGGTGTATCAGTCACATCATTTTTGAATGTGCCGCCGTCTTCGCGAGCAGGCTCGCTCCCACAGTTGATCGGTGTATCAGTGACGGAAGTGGCGCATGCCGGTGAAAACCATTGCGATGCCGGCCTCGTCTGCCGCAGCAATCACTTCGTTATCACGCATCGAGCCGCCCGGCTGGATCACTGCAGTGATACCGACCTTGGCCGCGTTGTCGATACCGTCGCGGAACGGGAAGAACGCGTCGGATGCCATGACTGCACCCTGTACCTGCAAGCCAGCGTGTTCGGCCTTGATCGCGGCAATGCGCGCCGAGTTCACGCGGCTCATCTGGCCTGCGCCGACGCCGATGGTCTGACGATTCTTGGCGTAGACGATGGCGTTGGACTTGACGTACTTGGCCACTTTCCAGGCGAAGATCAGGTCGTGGACTTCTTGTTCGGTCGGTGCACGCTTGGTCACGATTTTCAGGTCATCGGCGCCGATCATGCCGATATCGCGGCTCTGCACCAGCAGGCCACCGTTGACGCGCTTGTAGTCCCAGGCAGCGGCGCGATCCGCCGACCACTCGCCGCAGGCCAGCAGGCGTACGTTGGCTTTTGCAGCCACGATGGCACGGGCTTCTTCACTGACGCTTGGAGCAATGATCACTTCGACGAACTGACGCTCGACGATGGCCTTGGCGGTTTCAGCATCCAGTTCGCGGTTGAAGGCGATGATGCCGCCGAATGCCGATTCGGTGTCGGTGGCGTAGGCCAGGTCGTAGGCCTTGCGGATACCGCCTTCGGCATCCGGGCTGACGGCCACGCCGCACGGATTGGCGTGCTTGACGATTACGCAGGCCGGCTTGACGAAGCTCTTCACGCATTCCAGCGCGGCATCGGTGTCGGCCACGTTGTTGTACGACAGTTCCTTGCCTTGCAGTTGGGTCGCGGTGGCGATACCGACTTCGGCAGGCTTGGCTTCCACGTAGAACGCCGCACTCTGGTGCGGGTTCTCGCCGTAGCGCATTTCCTGGGCCTTGATGAACTGGCTGTTGAAGGTGCGCGGGAATTCGCTGCGACCTTCTGTGCTGAGGGTGTCAGCGGCCTGGTTCACGGTGCCCATGTAGTTCGCGATCATGCCGTCGTAGGCGGCGGTGTGTTCGAACGCCTTGAGCATCAGGTCGAAACGCTGGGCGTAGGTCAGGCCGCCGGCCTTGAGGTTTTCCAGCACGTTGGCGTAGTCGCTGGCATTGACCACGATGGCCACGTCTTTGTGGTTCTTGGCAGCCGAACGGACCATGGTCGGGCCGCCGATGTCGATGTTCTCGATCGCGGTCGGCAGGTCGCAGCCTGGCTTGTTGATGGTGGCTTCGAACGGGTAGAGGTTGACCGCTACCAGGTCGATCGGCTTGATGCCGTGCTCATTCATGATGGCGTCGTCGATACCGCGACGACCGAGGATCCCACCGTGGATTTTCGGGTGCAGGGTTTTCACCCGACCGTCCATCATTTCCGCGAAGCCGGTGTAATCAGCGACTTCCACGGCGGCAACGCCATTGTCCCGCAGCAGCTTGAACGTTCCGCCGGTGGAGAGGATCTCGACGCCCAGGGCTTCGAGCTCTTTGGCGAATTCGAGGATCCCGGTCTTGTCGGAAACGCTGATCAAGGCGCGGCGGATCGGCAGGCGGGTAGTCTGGTCGGTCATCTCAATTTCCATCAAAAGCAAAGGAGTCAGCAAAAAAGGCGACCGGTTTTACGCGGGCGCCTTTCTGGTTTGATTGAATGCTTACAGCAAATCGTACTGCTTGAGTTTCTTGCGCAGCGTGCCTCGGTTCAGCCCGAGCATCTCGCTGGCCTTGGTCTGGTTGCCCTTGACGTAGTTCATCACGCACTCGAGCAGGGGGGCCTCGACTTCGGAGAGCACCAGGTTGTACACATCCGTGACGGCAGCGCCCTCAAGGTGGGCGAAATAATTGTGCAGCGCTTTCTCGACACTCCCGCGAAGGGTCTGACCCTCTTCGCTTGGGGTATTGAGGTGCTGTTTCAAATTTACGTTGTCGCTCACGGGTGTCGTTCCACTCACTAAAGTCTCGGTCATCATCGTCATGCGGCCACCCACTCTCCGTCCCCTGTCAGGCTCTTGTAACGTTCGGCGAAGAAGCCCTGAACGTTGGCGCATTGTGCTTCCGTATCTTCCAAACGATTGAAGTGGGCGCGAAACTCCCTGGCGCCCGGCAAGGTTGCGAGATACCAGCCCACATGCTTTCGAGCAATGCGTACGCCCATCACGTCTCCATAGAAGGCGTGCAGCGCAGCCAGATGCTCTAGCAGAATGCGTTCCACCTCGATCAGTTCCAGCGCCGGGAGCTTCTCGCCGGTACGCAGGAAATGGTCGATCTCACGAAAAATCCATGGCCGCCCCTGGGCGGCCCGGCCAATCAGCAGGCCGTCGGCACCGGTCGCGTCGAGCACGTATCGGGCCTTTTCCGGCGAGTCGATATCGCCGTTGGCGAAGACCGGCATCGACACTGCCTGCTTGATGGCGGCAATGGTGTCGTACTCGGCTTCACCGGTGTACAGGTCGGCACGGGTGCGGCCGTGGACCGCAAGCGCCGTAATGCCTGCCTGTTCGGCGATCTTCGCCACCGTCAGGCCATTCTTGTTGTCCCGGTCCCAGCCGGTACGGATCTTCAGGGTAACCGGCACATCGACCGCAGCCACGACAGCCTGCAGGATCTCGGTTACCAGTGCTTCATCCTTCAACAGTGCGGACCCGGCAGCCTTGTTACAGACCTTCTTTGCCGGACAGCCCATGTTGATATCAATAATCTGCGCGCCCAGTTCAACGTTGGCCCGGGCCGCATCCGCCAACATCTGCGCGTCGCCTCCGGCGATCTGTACCGAGCGTGGCTCGGGATCACCTTCGTGGATCATGCGCATCCGCGACTTGCGGGTGTTCCACAAACTCATGTCGCTGGTGACCATTTCCGAGACTACTAGCCCCGCGCCCAATCGTTTGCACAGCTGACGAAAGGGCTGGTCGGTGACGCCCGCCATGGGAGCGAGAATCAAGCTGTTATTTAATGTGTATGGACCGATGCGTACCGCCGACATAGGACTTCCCTGTTGTGGGGCCGGATCATGAGAGTTCGAAAAAGGGTTGGCATGATACCCGCTCTCGATGACTGGATAAAGGCTGAATTGAACAAAATCTGAACAGTTATTCTGTTATCGCCAGCGGTTTGGTCCAGGCGAGCGACGTCAGAAGGCCGTCGTCAATTGGCGATCAGTGAATCGTTTCACTCGGGCGAGTGGAAGCTCAGGCTGTAGTTCACCGCTTTGGCGCCCGGATCGAGAATGTCCAGCGCGATGTGGATCGGCGTTTGCGGAGGCATTTCCACCATGCCTTCGAGGTCGCCGTTGAGGTATTCGCCGGGCTTGAAGCGACGGCTGGCGATCAGGTGGCCGTTGAGGTCGGCAAAACGCAGCTCCAGCAGCGGGAAGGGCTGGGAGAAGGGCGCTCGGTTATAGATGATTGCATCGACCACCAGCGCGCCGCTGAACTCCGGGTGGCTGCGGACCACCAGGTTGCTGCTTTTGATTTTCGCAATGTCGACCTTGGATGGCACGGTGCAACCGATTTGCGGGCACAGTTGCTGGAACCAGGGGCGAAACTGGTCCTGGCGCGCCATTTCGTCAAAGTGGTAGGCGACATACTGGCCGACAAGCGCGCCGGCGCCGAGCAGGATCAGCAGCAGCCAGAAGAGTCGGCGACCCCATGGCGAACGGCGTTTTTGCCAGTCCAGTTGCAGCGGATCATCGGTCAGGTCCTGCAGTACGTCGGCGCGAACCCCTGGTTCGCTGCGTTCGCGTCGTTTGCGAAGCGGCTCGGCCGAAGGCAGGACCTCATCCATTTCGTCGGTTGGCGTCGCCGACAGGCGCTCGTGATGTAGCGGGGCGTCGAGCGGATCATGCAGGCGCAGTTGCGGTGGCTGCGGTTCGTCGTCCAGCTCCACCGGCTCCAGTGAGAGCGATGGTTCTGTGCGCGCGAGCAAACTGCCCGGTTCATCGACCGGTTCGGCAGTGTTTAAAGTTTCGAGAGCGTCGAGCGTATCGAGGTCGTCAAGGTCGTTGACGGCTTGCGCTCGGTCCGCCGCCGATTCGCTGAACAGGCTGTCGGAAGTCCAGGGCTCTTCGTCGATGTCGGCGCTGTCGCGGCGTGCACTGAGGGTGTCTTCCCGGTGCCGGCCGAACTCGGTGGTCGGCTGGATTTCACGCTGCTCGAGTCGGGCGAGTTCTTCGTCGAGATCGAGACTGTCCAGATCCAGCTCCTGAGCGGACCATTGTTTTTGGCTGATGGCCCGGGGCTCTGCGGGAGCCGGCGTCTCGACATTGGCCGGCGCGACAGGCGCGACGGGCTCTTTGCCGGCTTGTTCAAGCAATTGCTTGGCAGCGTTGAACACCTGCAGGCATGAGCCACAGCGAACGACACCGCGAGCCACGCTCAACTGAGCATGGCTGACGCGGAAGCTGGTTTGGCAATGCGGGCACTGGGTGACGAAGCTGTCGGTCATGCGGCGATCCGGTCTATGCAGGCGTTCATTCTAGCGCCGACGGCCTGTAATTCGCACCCAGCCATCGCGATTGGCGATCGGGTCCAGATCGAAGTCCTTGGCGTAGGCCGCTGCAACCTCGTCTCCTTGCTCGGCGAGGATGCCCGAGAGTGCCAGGCGACCGCCGGATTTGACCAGTCCGGACAGCTGCGGTGCCAGGGACACCAGCGGGCCAGCGAGGATGTTGGCCACCAGCACGTCGGCCTGAACCTGTGGCAGATCTTCCGGCAGGTATAGCGGGAACAGGTGTTCGGCAATATTGTTGCGCCCGGCGTTGTCGCGAGAGGCTTCCAGCGCCTGCACGTCGATGTCGGTGCCCACGGCGTGTTTGGCGCCGAGCAGCAGGGCGGCAATCGCGAGGATGCCCGAACCGCAGCCGAAGTCGAGGACGTTGCAGTCCTTGAGGTCCTGGCCGTCGAGCCATTCCAGGCACAGCGCGGTGGTCGGGTGAGTGCCGGTGCCGAACGCCAGGCCCGGATCCAGCAACAGATTCACGGCGTCAGGCTCGGGCGCGGCGTGCCAGCTCGGCACGATCCACAGGCGCTGACCGAAGCGCATTGGCTGGAAACCGTCCATCCAGCTGCGTTCCCAATCCTGGTCTTCGATCACTTCGCTGTGATGCTCGGGCAGCGGGCTGCCGGTCAGCAATTCCAGGTGGGCCAGTACCGGGCCGGGCTCGGTGCCTCCTTCGAACAGGGCCAGCAGATGGGTGTGTGACCACAGGGGGGTGGTATTGAGTTCCGGCTCGAAGATCGGCTGGTCTTCGGCGTCCATGAAGGTCACCGAGACAGCGCCCACTTCAAGAAAAGCGTCTTCGTAGGTTTCGGCTTGTTCTGGGCTGATGGCGAGACGGACTTGCAGCCAAGGCATGGCGGGCACCTTTGAAAAATATTGATTGCAGCCTAGCGGGCTGCGAGAAGCGCGCAAGTTTACGCGAGCGCGGAGGGTTTGTGGGAGTGGCTTGGCTTGCAGCTTCTGCACGGTCTCGGAATTGCAATTATCCCTGTGGGAGCGAGCCTGCTCGCGAAAGCGGTGTGTCAGTCACATCAATGCTGGGTGTGTCGCCGCCTTCGCGAGCAGGCTCGCTCCCACAGGAAGATAATGTTTGATGAAATACCCGGAAACAACAAAGCCGCCCGAAGGCGGCTTTGTCATGTGCCGGTTGAAGCTTAGTGCTTCTCGCCAGCCAGCTTGTGCTCGAGGTAGTGAATGTTCACGCCCCCTTCGCAGAAACCAGCATCACGGGTCAGGTCGCGGTGCAGCGGGATGTTGGTCTTGATCCCGTCGACCACGATCTCGTCCAGCGCATTGCGCATGCGCGCCATGGCTTCGTCACGGGTTGCGCCGTAGGTGATCAGCTTGCCGATCAACGAATCGTAGTTCGGCGGAACGGCATAACCACTGTACAGGTGCGAATCGACGCGAACGCCGTTGCCGCCTGGTGCGTGGAAGTGCTTGACCGTGCCTGGGCTCGGCATGAAGGTTTTCGGGTCTTCGGCGTTGATCCGGCATTCCAGCGCGTGACCGCGGATGACCACGTCATCCTGGGTGAACGACAGCTTGTTGCCGGCGGCGATGCTGAGCATCTCCTTGACGATGTCGATGCCGGTGACCATTTCCGAAACCGGGTGCTCTACCTGGACACGAGTGTTCATCTCGATGAAGTAGAAACGGCCGTTCTCGTACAGGAACTCGAAAGTGCCTGCGCCACGGTAACCGATGTCGATGCACGCCTTGACGCAGCGGGCGAAAACTTCCTGGCGAGCCTTCTCGTCGATGCCCGGTGCCGGCGCTTCTTCGAGAACTTTCTGGTGACGACGCTGCAGCGAGCAATCGCGGTCGCCCAGATGGATGGCGTTGCCCTGGCCGTCGGAAAGTACCTGGACTTCCACGTGACGCGGGTTGGTCAGGAATTTTTCCAGATAGACCATCGGGTTGCCGAACGCTGCGCCCGCTTCGGAGCGGGTCAGTTTCGCCGAGGAAATCAGGTCTTCTTCCTTGTGCACCACGCGCATGCCGCGACCACCGCCGCCGCCTGCGGCCTTGATGATCACCGGGTAGCCGACTTCGCGACCAATGCGCAGAGCGGTTTCTTCGTCTTCCGGCAGCGGGCCGTCGGAACCTGGAACAGTCGGTACGCCAGCGGCGATCATCGCGTGCTTGGCCGAAACCTTGTCGCCCATCAGGCGGATGGTTTCAGCTTTCGGGCCGATGAAGGCGAAGCCGGAGTTCTCGACCTGTTCGGCGAAGTCGGCGTTTTCCGCGAGGAAACCGTAGCCTGGGTGAATGGCGGTGGCGCCAGTCACTTCAGCCGCGGCGATGATGGCCGGGATGTGCAGGTAGGATTGCGCGGCAGAAGCCGGGCCGATGCAGACGGACTCGTCTGCCAGACCCAGGTGCATCAGCTCTTTGTCGGCCTTGGAGTAAACGGCGACGGTCTTGATGCCCATCTCTTTGCAGGCACGCAGAATCCGCAGGGCGATCTCACCGCGGTTAGCGATCAGAACTTTTTCCAACTTCGCAGTCATCAAAGGCTCTCCGCGGTTCAAACGATGGTGAACAGCGGTTGGTCGTACTCAACCGGCTGGCCGTCTTCGACGAGGATGGATTCGATCACACCGCTGGTTTCAGCTTCGATGTGGTTCATCATCTTCATGGCTTCAACGATGCACAGGGTGTCGCCTTTCTTCACGGTCTGGCCGACTTCAACGAAGGCTGGCGAGGTTGGCGAAGATTTGCGATAGAAAGTACCGACCATCGGCGAACGGGCAACGGTGCCGTTCAGCGCTGGTGCGGCGGCAGCAGGGGCGGCAGCGGCAGCCGGAGCGGCGGCAGCGGCAGGCGCGGCAGCCGGAGCAGGCATCGGAGCTGGCGCGTAGTACTGCTGAGCCGGGGTCTTGCTATGGCGGCTGATGCGTACGGACTCTTCGCCTTCCTTGATCTCGAGCTCGTCGATGCCGGACTCTTCCAGCAATTCGATCAGTTTCTTAACTTTACGGATATCCATGAATCATCAACTCCCAAGGGTCGGTCAGGGGCGTTTAGCCTGTTGTTCAAGCTGCTCTAGGGCGGCCTCCAGGGCCAGTCGATAACCGCTGGCGCCAAGGCCGCAGATCACTCCCACCGCTACGTCGGAGAAGTAAGAGTGATGGCGGAAAGGTTCGCGTTTGTGCACGTTAGACAAATGCACTTCGATGAATGGGATGCTCACCGCCAGCAGCGCGTCACGTAATGCGACACTTGTATGTGTAAAAGCTGCCGGGTTGATCAAAATGAAGTCCACGCCTTCGCTGCGAGCCGCGTGGATGCGGTCGATCAATTCGTACTCGGCGTTGCTTTGCAGGTGCAGCAAATGGTGGCCGGCTTCACGGGCGCGGCGTTCCAGGTCCTGGTTGATCTGCGCCAGTGTCGTGGCGCCGTAGGTGCCCGGTTCACGGGTGCCAAGCATGTTCAGGTTGGGTCCGTGCAGAACCAGTAGCGTCGCCATCGGCTGTTCCCTTGTTATCGGTGAGCAATTGTCAGAACCCGGCGACTATGCCGCAAAGCCTTTGTGACTGTCCAGTTCTCTGCAATAGCCAGCACGATGTCCGATGTTTGCGCGAAATATATGACTGCTTGATTAAATCCGGTCATTCGCTTTGGCGACACGTTCGGCGAAGTCCGTGGCATTGATCTCGCCGATCACCCGAACATCGGCGCGTTCGATCCCGTCCTTGCCGAAAAACATCAGCGCTGGAGGGCCAAACAGTTTGTAGCGGTCGAGCAGCGTCCGTTGTTCGGCGTTGCTGGCGGTGATGTCGAAGCGAATTAGACGATAGCCCTTGAGGCGTTCGACGACGGTGGCGTCGTTGAGCACTTCATGTTCGATAACTTTGCAGCTGATGCACCAGTCGGCGTACCAGTCGAGCAGCAGCGGGGTGCCGGACGAACGGGCTTCGGCGAGTGCGCGGTCGAGGTCCGCCGGGGTGCTGACGGTTTGCCAGGCGCTGGTGTTGGGCGCTTGTTCGGCCGTGGCCACTGTGCGGGACTGGCCGATGGGATTGAACGGATCGCTCTGGCCGCTGAACCCGCCATACCAGCAGGCCAGCGCATAAAACAGCAGGAACATGCCGAGCAATTGACCCAGGCGTTTTCTCGGCGGTTTGTAGACGAACTCCAGTGCGCCCATGAACAAACCGACGCCACCGGCCAGCAGGCCGATCAGCAATAGGGTGATCTGGCCCGGTAGCACCCGACTGAGCAAGCCTATGGCCAGCCCCAGCAACAACACACCAATGGCGTTTTTCACGTAGATCAGCCACGGCCCGCTTTTCGGCAGCCAGGCGGCACCGCCGGTGGCCACCAGCAGGAGCGGCGCGCCCATGCCGAGGCCGAGCATGAATAGTTTCAGGCCGCCGCCCAAGGCATCGCCGCTGGCGCTGATGTACAGCAACGCTCCAGCCAATGGTGCCGAAACGCACGGTGAAACCAGAAGGCTGGAGACCACCCCCAGCACCGCTGCTCCCCAGAGCGAACCCCCTTCGGTGCGACCGGCAATGCGATCCAGCCGACTGCTGATGGCATGGGGCAACTTGAGTTCGAAGACGCCAAACATCGCCAGGGCAAAGACCGCAAAAAACATCGCAAACGGCACTAGCACCCAGGCTGATTGCAACCGCGCCTGTAGATTAAGCTGCGCGCCGAACATGCCCATCAATGCACCGAGCAGGGCGAAGCAGGCGGCCATTGGCAGTACGTAGGCCAGCGACAGGTTGAACCCGCGCAAGCCGCCGACCTGGCCGCGCAAGACAACGCCGGAAAGGATCGGCAGCATGGGCAGCACGCAGGGAGTGAAGGTCAGGCCCAGGCCTGCAAGGAAGAACAGCGCCAATTCGCGCCAGCCCCGGTCATGGCCTGTCGATGCGCCATCGCCGTTGATGCTCAAGCGTTCCGTTTCGGGTGGATAACACAAGCCTTTGTCGGCGCAGCCCTGATAGGTCACGGCCAGGGTGAAGGCGCGTGGGTCGGTGCGCGGCAGTTCGACATCGAGAACACCGTGGTAGACCTCTACATCGCCAAAGTACTCGTCGTGTTTCTGTTCGCCCTTGGGCAATTGCGCCGGGCCGAGGGTGACATCGGCCGGATCGGCGCGGAACTGGAAGCGATGTCGGTAGAGGTAATAGCCCTCGGTGGCGACGAAGCGCAGTTTGATCGATTGCGGCGTACTTTCCACCAGGCTCAACTGAAAGGCTTCGCGCACCGGCAGGAAGTCGGCGCTGTTGTTGATCGAGCCCAGGGTGGAGCTGGGCCGACTGTCCAGCAACCCGGCGGCGGTGGCCGGCAGGGCGAGCACTAGGAGCAGCAGGCAGAGCAAACGGCGCATGACAATCTCGCGTATCGGAATTGGGGGCATGATAGCGGACAGTTGCCGGGTGTGCAGGACGGTGAGATTTGTGGTGATTGTTCTGACGCCTTCGCGAACAGGCTCGCTCCCACAGGGGATCTGCGTCGTGCACAAATCAAATGTGGGAGCGAGCCTGCTCGCGAAGGCAATCTATCAGACGCGGAAAGCCTGAACGGCCGTATGCAGTCGCCCGCCCAACACCAACAGATTCTCCCCCTGCTCACGCCCCTCACCGATGCGCAGCAAGTTATCCCCACCCAATTGATGGATGCGCTCACTGTGATCGCGGATTTCGCTGACGGCGCCGCTCTGCTGGGCCGTGACATCGGCGATGCGAACGGCGGTGTCGGAAATGGTCTGGATCGCCCCGACGATTTTATCCAGTGCGCCATCGGCGGCCTGGGCCTGATTCGCCGTGGCTTCGGCATGCTCGACCTGGGCGCGCATGCCCTCGACCGATTGCCGCGCCGCGGTTTGCAGGCCGGCGATCAAGGTCTGGATCTCGGCCGTGGCCCCGGCGGTGCGTTGCGCCAGCGAACGGACTTCTTCGGCCACCACGGCAAAACCGCGGCCCATTTCCCCGGCACGTGCCGCTTCAATGGCGGCGTTCAGCGCGAGTAGGTTGGTCTGGTCGGCGATCGAACGGATGACCGTCAATACACCGCCAATCGTTGCGGACTCTTCGGCCAGGTGTTCGATCATCTGCGCATTGCCTTGCACTTCACCCACCAGCGCATGCAGGCCGGTGAGGCTCAGGCCGATGACTTTTTGCCCGTGCTCCACGGCCAACCCGGCATGACGACTGGCGTCGGCGGCCTGGCTGGCATCGCCGGCGACTTGCTGAATGGTGGCTTCCAGTTCGCCGAGGGAATCGCGGATCAGCGCGGTATCGCCCGCCTGGTGTTCGGCACCGCTGTGGAGGTCGTTGCTCAGTTCGGCCAGGGTGCGGCTGCTGCCCGCGACTTGTTCCGCGTTGAGGCGAATGGTCCCCACCAGGTCCACCAGATAAGCGCGCAAGCGATTGAGCGACGCTTCAATGTCATGCAATTCGCGGTTGGTCTTGCCCAGTTGGATGTCCTGGCTGAAGTCGCCTTCGGCCCAGGTCGAGAGCGCGGGAGCGAGGTTGGTCAGGGTCCGGGCCAGACGCCGTTGCAGGGTGTCGATGAGCAAGGCGATCAGCAGAATCAGGCCGATCATCATCCCCTGCATCAGCCGAACCTCTCCCTGGATCTGCCCGTGCTGGGCGCGCACCACGGGTTCCAGGCCGGCAATAGCCTGTTGTACATCGGCTATTTTCAGGTGGGTCGCGGTGCTGAGTTCAGCGCGCTTCTGGATCTGGTCGCGGGTGCGCGCCAGTTCTGCCGGGTAGCGGTTGAGCAGGCTGTTCAGCTCACGCTTGAAACCGACGCCGGCATCTTCGGCAGCGGTTTTTTCGGTGTTCTCCAGGCCCATCATCGCGGCGAAATCATCGGTGTTCGATTCGCTGCTGGCGGTCACGCCAAGCAATGGCAGGGCATCCAGTTGCCCGGCCTGGCTACGGATATTGCTGACCTCGCGCTCGACGTCGGCGGCCAGTTCGCTGCGGCCGCTGCTGACCAGCTTGTCCCGGGCCAACGACAGTTTGCCCAGGTGCTGAGAGGCCGCCAGCAGCGGTGTCAGGTACGCCGCGTTACCGCTGGCGTACTGGCTGAGTTGATCAAGACTGGCGCCCAGTTCTCGTTCTGCCTGCAGCAACAGGGCCTGTGGATCGCCCGCCAGCTTGCCCGCGGCCAGCAAGTCGGTTTTGCTGAATTCGTTCAGGTTCGACAGGCTGGGGCGCAGGGTATCAGCCAATGTCGGTGGCAAATCTGCGAGCTCGCTTTGCAGGTTATCGATGGCCTGGCTGGCGCTGCTCAAGCGCAAGGCATCGCCACTGGCGAGGTAATCCTCGATGTTACGTGCGACTTCATTTTGAAATTGCTGGGACAAACCCAGGTAACGCTCCATTAATAGATAAGGGCGCTCAAGGGCTTTTTGCGACCACCACAGCGTGGCGCCAAGGGCCACGCATACGGCGACTAAAAGGAGGGTGTTGAGATTGGTCAGCAGCTTCAGGCGCATCGCGGGACTACCAACGGCAGAATGGTAAGTGCCTGAAGTTATTGCGTTTCTGTTACAGGGTTATGACGGATGGGGTCGATTGAGATGAAAAAGTGGCACTTTGCTTTGACGTCCGCGCGGCTTGAACGCGATTGCGCCCTGCGCCTTTGGCTCGATACAGCGCCTCGTCTGCCTGATTGGCCATCAGCAGGCCGTCGGACTCCTCGCACAGTTCGACCACGCCGGCGCTGAAGGTGCACCACAGATCCTGCGGTTGGGCCGGGTAGTGGATTTCCGCAAAGCGCTGGCGGATTTCGTCCAGCACCTTCCAGGCCGATTCGAGATCGGTGTCGGGCATGACGATGGCGAACTCTTCGCCGCCGTATCGGCCGATGAAGTCGGTCTTGCGCAACCGCTGCTTGAGGAACAGCGCCAGGCTCTTGATCACCCGGTCGCCCATGGGGTGGCCGTGGCTGTCGTTGACCCGTTTGAAGTGGTCGATGTCGAGCATGGCAAAACTCAGCGGCTTGCTCTCGCGGCGGGCGCGGAACGAGCAATCTTCGAGCAATTGCAGAATGTGGGTGTGGTTATACAGCCCGGTGAGGCTGTCGCGGACCATTCGCGCCTTCAGATTGCGCGCCCGCGCCGCACGGTTGCGCACGGTGGTGATCAGGTGCCGGGGCTTGATCGGCTTGGTCAGGAAGTCGTCGCCGCCCTCGCTCATGGCGTCGAGTTGCTTGTCCAGGTCATCTTCGGCCGACAGGTAAATGATCGGCACGCTGACATAACGGTCGTTGTGGCGGATCACCTTCGCCAGTTCCGTACCGGTGCAGGCTGGCATGTACATGTCGAGAATGATCAGGTCCGGTTGAAAGTCCGCCAACTCGGCCATGGCCTGGATCGGTTCGATCAAGGTCCGGGTCACGATCCCCGCGCTGTTGAGCAGGCGCTCGGTGTGCAAGGCCTGGGCGCGGGAATCGTCGATGATCAGCACTTTATAAGGTTCGTACTGGGCGACGCAGGTCAGGACTTCAATTTTCTCCAGCAGGCTCGACGCTTCGAGGGTGCCGGTGAGGAACTCCTGGCCACCGGCGCGCACAGCGGCCAGGCGGGTCGGGGTGTCGGTTTCGTGCAGGCTGAAGAACAGCAGCGGTAAACGATGGTCGAGGCCTTCCTGGGCTTCGGCGGCCAGTTTCAGGCCGATGCCCGGGCCACTGAAGTCCACGTCCATGACAATGGCGGCCGGCAAGCGCTCGACCATGGACGAGCGAAACGCCGCCACGCTGTCCAGGGCCTGGGCACTGAGCCCGAAGAATTCCAGTTGCTTGGCCAGGCGCTCGGCGCGGTCATGATCCTGCAACATCACGTAGATCGGCTTGCGCAGGGGCGGCAGGAACGTTTGGTCGAGTTGATCGCCATGGCGCAAACCGGTGCGCGACAGGCGCTGCATCAAGCGGTTGAGGTCGGTGATCAGACCGCTGCTCAGGCGCCCGCGATTGGCGTCGACAGCCTCCAGCGACTGGCCGATATGACGTGCCAGTTGCGTATGTTCAGGTTGTTCGAAGCGCTCGGCGAACCGCAACAGGCGCAGGTTGGCTTCGCTCAGCTCCGACAGGTCGTTGGTAGACCATTCGCTGCGCTGCAGGCGCTGCCATATCTCAAGTATCTGACGTGCCTGATGAATGACCCGCTGGGCAAAATGATGTTTGAGGCGCTCGCGGCTGGGATCTTCTGGCTCGGTCATATCCTGACTACTAGTTAGGGCGCACGCTGAGGTCGGAGTGGTGGCTCTATGCTAGCACCTCTTTTCGGTTGCATGAGAGTTGTACGTTAATAATCTGCAAAGCTGACGCATTCAGTTTGTGACTGACGGGTCTTGAGTTGGATGATGATTCTTGGTTGGTGCCCATAATTCGGGGCTTTCAGGGTTTTTCCTACATGGTATTCAGCTTTTTCAGATGGGGTTCTGAGTGGCGTCTGTCAGGGCGTTCTGGTTTTTTGTCGAGATGATTCAAGCGGTTTTTTCGGCTGATAGGGTTAGGGGATTCCCTTAGATGATGTCCGTCTGTCATGACCCAGTGTTTCAAGGAACACCCCAGCGATGAGCAGCGCCTGAACCACAACAGCACCCCGGTAGCTGACTGCGAGTGCGAAGAAGTTCGGCTGTATGGCAGCAAGACGCTCGTTACCGAGGTGCCGATCCTCACTTGCGCCTGCCTTTGGCGTACCTACCAACGTGAAGCCGAAAAGATTGTCGCGCCCGATGGGGTCTTGATCGCCGACCCGGTCGCGCATAACCGCGCAATAAATGCCGCTTATGCCCGTTTGTGGTTACACGATCCGCGTTTTCAGTGGGCCGGGCTGGCGGCGTTCGCCTCCAAACAGGTGGGTTGCGGATTACTGCATGCGGCAGACAGTGTCGAACGCATTCGCGAGGAGCGTGAGACCCGGCAGCAATTACGGGAAAGTCGCCGTGAGTACGGGCTATTGACGCCAGACAGGATGCCCGAACAGGCAAAAGCATTGCGTGACTATAAGGAGGCGGATGCGCGTAACCCGGTTCCCTCTGTGGATTTTCATCCGGCGGGGGAGGACCTGTCGTTGGTGCAACAGCAATTCCAGCATGTGCACGACATGATGGCGTTGGGGAATACCACGTTGTTTCTGGATGTTTATCCGTTGCATGAGTTCTATGCGAAGCGTGGGTTGAAGGAGTTGAAACAGTGTCTGGAGGTGCGCAAGGGTATTAATGGGCATCCGAAGTTTCCGGTGCTTTGGCCGGTGGGGCAGGAAACGCTCAAGTTTGGGGAGGGTTACACCGAAATTTTGCTGGCTTTTGAGGCTATAGAGACAGGGGACATAGCCAAGAGCGTGGTGTATCTGGCGTGGCATGAGCAGAACAATATCCTCCAGCCCACAATTTACCAAGACCGCCAATTGGTGGCTTTGCTGCGTGGTAATCATGCTTCCTATGTCACTGGTTTTCCTTCAGGTGTTGCTCAAGCTATCGAATTGACGCTTACCAGCCAATGCCAGCGCGTCGAGGACGGACGCACTATCGATTTTGGCAGTAACCCGTTGGCGGACTTGTCGGATATCAAACAGCGAATGGCATTCGTGTTCCAGGCGGCGGAACGCTTTGATCAGATGCTCAGCGATGACAACCGGAGCGCATTAGAACGGTCGATCAGTGAAATCGCATCGAGCGGCGGCAGGCTATGAATCTGTGGCCACGGGGGTTCGGTTGGCGTTGCGGCGCCTCCCTTGTGCTTCTGGCTGTCCTGACGTGGGCCGCCATCCATCAGTTGACGCAACCTCTCTGGGATGAGCCGGAGATCGTTCTGGAAATAGGTGGAAAGTATGAAGATCTACGCAGGAACTCTTCTGCTGCTTTTAGTCCACCAATACGAGGGCAGATCTGGTTCGGCATTCCCAAGGTTGATGCAAGATTGCGATTCGTCGACCCGCAGTTCGGGTTTATCACACCTGCGGCGCGCTATTTTGCCGTCGGCTTCAACAACAATGCTGTTTACAGCCTCCGCATGTCCCCTCAAATCGAGCCGTTGCTAATCGATGACGCGCTTAAAGTTGTTCTCGACCTACAGGAGCAATGGCGCGCCAAAGGCTGGGTGGCGAAGGGGCTGCGAAACAACCCCACTATCGCCGATACCCCTGAATGGCGAGCCTACCTCAGGAAAGGAATCCTGCACGGGCAATCCTATTGGCAGGCTGGCGAAAAATATCAGGTCAGGGTGTCACTGGGTCGCTTCAAGGATTACCGAAATCCCACCGAAGAGCGGTACCTCATCAGCCTCGCACTCGCCAAACCCTGGATTCCCTTCGACGAAATCGAAGACCGGTACGACGAACCCAGTCACTTCCCCGCCCCGCAACCCAAATAAAAAGGAGCCCCACCATGCCAACCCCCGCATTCATGACCCTCCATGGTGAACGACAAGGTCTGATCAGCAAGGGCGCCTTCACCGAGGCATCGGTGGGCAACGTCTACCAGCTCGGCCGTGAGGACCAGATCATGGTTCAAGCCCTGAGCCATGGGATTTTCGTTCCCCGGGGCACGGGCACGGGGCGGCGGATGCACAAGCCCTTGATCATCACCAAGACCCTCGACAAGGCATCGCCGCTGATCAATATCGCCTTGTGCTCCGGGGAGTTGCTCAGCAAGTGCCGCGTCGAGTGGTATCGCACCTCGGCCCAGGGAACGCAGGAACATTTCTACACCATGGAACTGGAAGACGCGTTGATCATCGGCGCCGAAGTGCTCATGCCGCACTGCCAGGATGCCGTCAGTGCGCACCTGACCCAGCTGGAAAAGATTCACTTCAGTTATCGACGCATTTACTGGCGGCACGAAATCAGCCGAACCATGGGTTCCGACGAGTGGAGTGGGGAGCATTCGGCATGAAGTTGGCCAGGGCGCTGTATCTGTCAGCGTGGGAGCGCCAACATGCTTATCCCGGTGAGCAAGCGCTGGAACACGTCCGTCAGGCATTGCAGGATCGCCAACCCCTCGAAGGCCTGGATGAGTTGCGCGCCGACCTGCTGTTCGATAGCGACATTGAAGTGCTGGAGCAGCTTGAACGTGGCGAGTGGTGCCTGATCAGGGCTGAAGCCGACTACGGCAACTGGGTGGTGCCGGCACCGGCGTTTGATCAACGGGTCATCGCATTGATGAATAATCCGCCAGTGCAGGCCTCTCGAACGCCCAGGCTTTTCCGTCTGGTGGACAGCATAACGGGCGAGCCCCTGGCGCAGCGGCACTATTTGGCTACCGTGGATGGGCAGACCAACGAGCGCCGGACCGACGGCGAGGGCATCGCGCATCTTTTTGCATCGGTCGAGGCACGGCAGATTTCAATGAAGGTCATCGGCGCTTAACGCTGGCGTGGGCACTGGACTCTTGGGATACAACCGCCTGGGCGGCAATTTTCGAGATAAACCCAACGGCGGGTGCCGGGCCAAGGCACGTTGTTGTATGGTTGTGGTCGAACCGATGAACCCAAGAGCTTGAAAGGATATCGCCATGCTGGACTGGAAGAACCGCGCCGGTAGCGCGCCTGAACGTGCCGCTGAACCGAAATCGGCTACCCGCAGTTACCTGGGCGGCCTGTTGTTCAGCCGGGCGCTGGCCACGCTGATCGGTCTCTACCTGTTGGTGGCGATCGCCCTGGGCTGGTACTGGAGCCAGGAGCCTGCGCTGTTTCCGGTGCAGCAGACGGCGCAAATGGCCGCGGAGAAAGAAGGCAAGCAGATGGTGGTTGGCTACACCACCGTGGAAACCCTCAAGACCGTTGCCGGCACCTTGCTGACCAAGCAGGGTGGCTACATTTCCAACGACCGCTTCCCGCCGGGCCTGTGGATGGACAACATGCCAAGCTGGGAGTACGGCGTGCTGGTGCAGGTGCGTGATTTGAGCCGGGCGCTGCGAAAAGACTTCGCCCGCTCGCAGTCGCAGTCCGCCGAAGACGCCGATCTGGCCAAGGCCGAACCGCGTTTCAACTTCGACAATAAGAGCTGGGTGCTGCCATCCAGTGAGTCTGAATATCAGGAAGGCATCAATTCCCTGAGCCGCTATCAGGCGCGCCTGTCCGATCCGAATCAGAAGAGCGCACTGTTCTATGCCCGTGCCGACAACCTGAATAACTGGCTGGGTGACGTCGGGACTCGTCTGGGCTCGCTCTCGCAACGCCTGTCGGCCAGCGTTGGCCGGGTCAAGCTCAACACGGCGTTGAAGACCGAGGTCGTGGCGCCGGGTGTGGCGCCGCAGGTCGACGAAGAAATCGTCGAGACCCCTTGGCTGCAGATCGACAACGTCTTCTATGAAGCCCGCGGACAGGCCTGGGCCTTGTCGCACCTGCTGCGCGCCATCGAAGTCGACTTCGCCGACGTGCTGGCCAAGAAGAACGCCACCGTCAGCGTGCGCCAGATCATTCGTGAGCTGGAAGCGTCGCAGGAAACACTGTGGAGCCCGATGATCCTCAACGGCAGCGGCTTCGGCGTGCTGGCCAACCACTCGCTGGTCATGGCCAATTACATTTCCCGGGCCAACGCGGCGGTGATCGATTTGCGTCAATTGCTGAATCAGGGCTGAGTCATGGTCGACAGTTCCATCGACAGCTCGCGTGAGGCCGCCCACCGGGCGGCTTCCGATGCCGAGCAAATCGCCTGGGTCGACGAGCATGACAACCTGCTCGGTGCTCTGGTCCGCTCCGATCTGCGCGAGCGTGGGCTGATCGGGCGCGGTACCTACATTATGTTGTTCAACTCCGCTGGCGAGCTTTGCGTGCACCGCCGCACCCTGAGCAAGGCGATCTATCCCGGATACTGGGACGTGGCGGCGGGCGGCATGGTGCTCGCCACCGAAACCTATGCCGAATCGGCGGCCCGGGAGCTGGAAGAGGAGCTGGGCGTGAGTGGCGTGGAATTGACGGCCCATGACCACTTTTTCTTCGAGGACACCGGTAATCGCCTCTGGTGTTCGGCGTTTTCGGCGGTGTGGGACGGCCCGTTGGTCCTGCAACCGGAAGAGGTGCTTGAAGCCCGCTTTTTGCCGATTGAAGAGGTGTTGCGGGAAATCGAGCAAAAGCCTTACTGCCCGGACTCTTTGGCGGCATTGAAACGCTATCTGAGGTCTCGCGGGCAAGACGTCGCAAAAGAGCTATAAATTGGCGCCGATTGGCTCTTAGCAATCGGCGTTTTTGCCGTTACACTGCGCGACCTTTTCAAACTGAACCGGTATTGCTGTTGTAGGAGCGAGCTTGCTCGCGATGGACGTTAACGATAACGCGGGCATCCAGAATGAACGCGTCACCTTTGTGTTCATCGCGAGCAAGCTCGCTCCTACAGAGATCCAACCGTTTCAGTAGCGCTGCCCCTGCCTGAGTGGGGCTTCGCGGTCGATGGCGCCTGCCCAGGTTGCCGCGACCAGTCTTTGTCCTCCCAAGAGGATTGCCGGTGGCCAAAAAAGCCGCATCCTTCGCCGCCCTTGGTGGCCTGGTATTTTCCACCGACGCAGGTCGTCATTGCCCGGAATGCAGTAAACCGGTGGATGCCTGCATCTGCAAACAGACCGTTATCCCGGCCGGCGACGGCATTGCCCGCGTGCGTCGCGAAAGCAAGGGCCGTGGCGGCAAGACGGTGACGACCATCACCGGCGTGCCGTTGGCCGAAGACGCGCTCAAGGAGCTGGCGACTACGCTGAAGAAGCGTTGTGGTACCGGCGGGGCGTTGAAAGACGGGGTCATTGAAATCCAGGGCGATCATGTCGAGCTACTCTTGGCCGAGTTGATCAAACACGGATTCAAGGCGAAGAAGTCCGGCGGCTAGCAGCCTCTGTGAAAACCACCTGCGGCTTGATCCAGTCCTGAATGTCTTCAAGACTGGCGTCGTCACCATGGTTTTCACAGAGCCTGTTCATGACCGGTTTCTAAACTCACTGCGGTCGGCGAGGTCTACCCCCTCGTTGACGAACCGTCATTTTCATTCTTTAGACTGCGCCGGCCTGAATCCAGGCGACGCACTATGACTTCTTTATAGGGGACTTCGATGTCCGTACGACGCACACGCAAAGACGATGGCAGCCAATGGACAGTTGCGGACAGCCGCAGTGTTTACGGGATTCGCCATTGGGGGGCCGGGTATTTCGCGATCAATGACGCCGGTCGCGTCGAAGTTCGTCCGAACGGCCCGAGCAGTTCGCCTATCGATCTGTTCGAGCAAGTCGACCAGCTGCGCGAGAGCGGCCTGTCGCTGCCGTTGCTGGTGCGTTTCCCGGATATTCTGCAAGACCGCGTGCGTCAGCTGACTGGCGCGTTCGATGCCAACATCGAGCGTCTGGAATACCAGAGCAAGTACACCGCGCTGTACCCGATCAAGGTGAACCAGCAGGAAGCGGTGATCGAAAACATCATCGCGACCCAGAACGTGTCCATCGGCCTGGAAGCCGGCTCCAAGCCTGAGCTGCTGGCGGTGCTGGCACTGGCGCCGAAGGGCGGCACCATCGTCTGCAACGGCTACAAGGACCGCGAGTTCATCCGCCTGGCGCTGATGGGCCAGAAACTCGGCCACAACGTGTTCATCGTGATCGAGAAAGAGTCCGAAGTCGGTCTGGTGATCGAAGAGGCCGCCTCGCTCAAGGTCAAGCCACAGGTTGGCCTGCGCGTACGTTTGTCGTCCCTGGCGTCGAGCAAGTGGGCCGACACCGGTGGCGAGAAATCCAAGTTCGGTCTGTCGGCGGCGCAACTGCTGTCGGTGGTCGAGCGTTTCCGCGCCGCTGGCCTGGACCAGGGCATTCGCCTGCTGCACTTCCACATGGGTTCGCAGATCGCCAACCTGGCGGACTACCAGCACGGCTTCAAGGAAGCGATCCGTTACTACGGCGAGTTGCGCAACCTCGGCCTGCCGGTGGACCACATCGACGTTGGTGGTGGCCTGGGCGTGGACTACGACGGTACGCACTCGCGTAACGCCAGTTCGATCAACTACGACATGGACGATTACGCCGGTGTCGTGGTCGGGATGCTCAAGGAATTCTGCGACGCGCAGAGCCTGCCGCACCCGAACATTTTCTCCGAAAGCGGCCGTTCCCTGACCGCGCACCACGCCATGCTGGTGATCCAGGTGACCGACGTCGAGAAACACAACGACGACGTGCCGCAGATCGAGAACAAGGAAGCGCTGCCGGAAACCGTGCAGTGGCTGGTGGACCTGCTGGGTCCGACCGACATCGAGATGGTCACCGAAACCTACTGGCGCGCCACGCACTACATGAGCGATGTCGCTGCCCAGTACGCCGATGGCAAGCTGACCCTCGCCGAAAAAGCCCTGGCCGAGCAATGCTACTTTGCCGTGTGCCGTCGCCTGCACAACTCGTTGAAGGCGCGTCAGCGTTCCCACCGCCAGGTGCTGGACGAACTCAACGACAAGCTGGCCGACAAGTACATCTGCAACTTCTCGGTGTTCCAGAGCCTGCCGGATACCTGGGCCATCGACCAGGTGCTGCCGATCATCCCGCTGCATCGCCTCGACGAAGAGCCGCTGCGTCGTGCGGTGCTGCAAGACCTGACCTGCGACTCCGACGGCAAGATCAACCAATACGTCGACGAGCAGAGCATCGAAACCAGCTTGCCGGTGCACGCGCTGAAAGACGGCGAAGACTACCTGCTGGGCGTGTTCCTGGTGGGTGCTTATCAGGAAATTCTCGGCGACATGCACAACCTGTTCGGTGACACCGATTCGGTGAACATCTATCAGAACGCCGACGGCAGTGTGTACCACGCTGGTATCGAAACCCACGACACCATCGAAGACATGCTGCGTTATGTGCACTTGTCGCCGGAAGAGCTGATGACCCACTACCGCGACAAGTGCGCCAGTGCCCGCATCAGCGCCAGTGAGCGCACCCAGTTCCTCGACGCCTTGCGCCTGGGCTTGACCCGTTCGTCTTACCTGTCTTCCTGAGGTAAGCCCCGCTCTCATCAGGTTGTCTGAAAATTTTCCACAAGGCTGCGGAAATTTCAGATGACCTGGTGCGACGACTCTCTTTTCCCTAGCGAAATGACCAGCCTTTCTGGCTTTTCAAGCCATTGGTCTTCTTTTCGCGTAGGTCATTTCCTAAGTTGTACTTCACCTCTCTACTCGGCCATGTCTCTCGGCGAGAATCCCCGGCCGCCCCTCCAGTAGAGAATCGCCGATGTTCGATCCCCTCAACGAACCTGAATTTCGTCTGGACGTAGCAGGTCTGTCCGATGCCTTCGAAGTTCTGGCCTTTACCGGTAGAGAAGCAATCAGCGAACCCTTTGTGTTCGACGTGGATTTGCTGATCGATGACCCCGCCCTTGACCTCGCCAGCCTGCTTTACCGACCGGCTTCCTTGCATTTCGGGCTGGTGGGAAACAGCGTCCACGGGCAATTGCACGAACTGGTCCAGCGCGACCATGGCTCGGATGTCAGGCTGTGTCATGTTCGCCTGGAGCCGAAACTGGCGTGCCTGGCCCGGCGTTTCAGCCAACGTATTTTCAGTGCCCGTTCGGTCCCGCAAATCCTCGACCAGGTGCTCAAGGAGCACGGGATTGTCGGCCAGGACCGGCGCTTCGAACTGAGCGGTGACTATCCGCCGCGGGATTTCTGCACGCAGTACCGTGAATCGGACCTGCAATTTCTCCAGCGTTTGTGTTCCCAGGAACGGCTTCACTACCACTTTGAGCATCGGGCACGGGGGCACTGCGTGGTGTTTGCCGATGGGCGGGGGCATTTCCCTGTGGGCGAAACGGTGATTTTCAGGCGCGAGGGCGAACGGGCGGCGGTGCGGCGTTTCGAGGTTCAGCGATCCGCCGACAATACGCAGCAGCGTGCTGAATGCCACACCGATCTGACGACCTTGCGCAGTGGTCAATTGATGCCACTGGCTGAACACCCGGTGATCGAGTGGAATCAGTTATGGCTGCTGACCCATGTCGAGCATCAGGGCAGCCAGGATCCATTCATCCCTTACAGCAACCGTGTGCGTGCAATGCCTTGGGACGCGACGTTCGAGTCACGCCGGGGGGCTGACAAACCCAGGATGCACAGCCTGCAACGGGCGTGGGTGGTGAGCGTTGATGAGTCTCAACCGGATCTGGCGCGACCGGTGGCCGTGCAGTTTGACTGGTCTTATCAGGGGGAGGGGGCGACGCCTGGCCATTGCTGGCTGCCGTTGGCGCCGCCGTTGCAATCGGCAACCGGCACAGGGTTGAACGAAGGCGCGGAGGTCGTGGTGAGCTTTATCGAGGGCGACCCGGATCAGCCGTTGATCACCGGAGTCCTTCACGTGCCAAAACCAACTGAAGAGGCCGATACGACCGGCCCGGCGATGACCGATCAAGCTCCGCCCGAGGGTGTACAGGATTGGCTGCATTCGGCGGAGCCTTTGTTGCTGTTGTGCCTGTTGCCCGGTGGGGGCAGTTTCAATCATTGCACGCAGGCGCTCTGTACCTGTCGAGCGGCGACGCGACTTGGCCAGAGCGGTGCAGCATGATCGCCGTGCACACGGCCGATACGATGCCGCAATGGTTGTTGCTGGATGTACCGGGTATGCCGCAGGCGGGGCTGACGTTGAAAAAGCAGTTCGCCCAGTCCCGATGGTTTTCGCTGTTCGAAGGCACCGAATGGCATGCACTGCACGAGCAAGGCCCGGCACTGATTCATTTGCGGAGCTGCCCGATGCTGGCCGAGCTGTGCCAGCGTGATACGCAGCATTGGCCTGGCTTACTGCTGATCAGCGAGGCGCCGGCGTCGACGTTGCTGGCGCATTTGCGGTGCATGCTCACTGTCAGTTTTGGCCTGCATCACCGGGCCTTGCTGAGTTACTACAACCCGTACACCGCCAGTTACTTTTTCGATGCCTGCGATGCCGGGGAACTGAGTCGCTGGCTGGGGCCGATCAGGCAGTTGCGTTGGTTTGGTGGCACTTGGGCCGATCGGGCGTTCGGCAGTCAGGGATGGCAAAAGCTGCTCAATCCGGGACTTGCCGTCGGCCCTTTGGCCGTTGAAGAAAACCTCAGTCCCCGGCAACGGGAAAAACTGCAAACCTGCCTGCTGGAACAGCACGCCTGGCACTGGAGCCAATCCACCTCGACCGATTACGCCCGCCTGTGGGCCTGGCTACAGGAAGGTCTGGCGCTGGGTTTCAGCGAGCGCCCGATTCTGGATGGCTGGCTATGGTTGCGCTTGCAGCATCCCGACGCTGTGCCCGTCTCACCTTTAGCAGGACGGACCCAACAGCAACGGCTAGACATCCTGCGCAACCATTGGCAGGGCGACCAACCCTGAGTGCCGAGCGGTCAGTGGGCGCGGACGAACCAGCCGTCGTTGCGACGCAGGCGCCAGGCAATGACGCCCAGGGTCAGGCTACGCAGCAACATGAACACCAGGAAGGTTATCCACAAGCCGTGGTTGCCCAAACCTTGCAGCGCCCAACCGAACGGCACCAGCAAGGCCACGGTCAGCAGCATGCCATTGCGCATTTCCCGCGCGCGGGTGGCACCGATGAACAGCCCGTCCAGCAGGTAGCTCCAGACCGCGATCAGTGGTAACGCAGCGAGGTAGGGCAAGTAGATGAACGCCGTGTCACGCACACTGGCAATGTCGGTCTGCATCTCGATGAACAGGTGCCCGGCCAACAGAAACAATACGGCAAACCCCAGGCTCGCCAGCAACGACCAGCCGCAGGCCACCACCAGGGAACGGCGCAGGGCATCCCGGTCGCGAGCGCCGATGGCATGTCCGCACAGGGCCTCCACGGCGTGGGCCAGACCATCGAGTGCGTGGGCGGTCAGCAGTAAGCCATTGAGCAGCAGCGCGTTGGCGGCAACGGTGGCATCGCCCAGTCGCGCGCCTTGCACGGTGATCAGAAAAAACACCGATTGCAGGGCCAGGCTACGGATGAAGATGTCGCGATTGACCGCCAGCAACGGACGCCAGCTCTGCCACAGCGCCAACGCTGCCCAAACGATGTGACCCGGGTAAGCGCGCAGGGCCTGGCGGGTCATCAGCAAGCCGATCAGGGCGCCCGTCCACTCGGCGATGACCGACGCCCTGGCCGCGCCGACCACGCCCCATTCCAGTCCGAGGACAAACCACAGGTTCAGGGCGATGTTGACCAGGTTGGTACTCAGCAGGATCACCAACGGCGCACGGGCGTTTTGCGTGCCGAGAAACCAGCCGACCAGCGCATAACTGGCCAGTGCCGCAGGCAGACCGAAGAGCCTTGTGTGGAAGAACTCGCGGGTCATCTGGTCCAGTTCTGCCGACGGCTGCATGAAGTGCAGGGCAACCCCGCTTAACGGAATGCCGGCGGCACCCAGCACGATGGCCAGTCCCATGGCCAACAACAGACCCTGCAACAAGATCTGACGCAACGCCGCGCCATCTCCACGGCCGGCGGCCTGGGCGGCGAACCCGGTGGAACCCATGCGCAGAAAACCCATGGCCCAGGCCAGAAAGGTATACAGGCTGGCCCCGACCGCGACGGCTCCGAGTTGATGGGCGTGGGGCAGGTGGCCGATGACGGTGCTGTCGACCAACGCCACCAGCGGTACGGAAATGTTCGAGAGAATCATCGGCGCCGCCAGCGCCCAGACCCGACGATGGGTGGGGCGGTCGCGCCAATCGGCAATCAGGTTGGACATGCAGGCTCCTTGGAGGAGCGGGCATTGTAGCGGTGACGCAATCTTCCAGACACCAGAGATCTGGTGTGGGAGCGGGCTTGCCCGCGAATGCGGTGTGCCAGTTTAGGCAATGCTGGATGTGCCGACGCTTTCGCGAGCAAGCCCGCTCCCACAGGTTTTGGTGGTGTCAGTGCATGATCCAACTGAGCAGCCACAACCCCAGCATCAACCAGATGAGCCCCATGATGAACGCCGCATTCATGAAGGCGCGGATGGCTGACCACAGCAGCACCAGGCCGAGGATCAGGACAACGATGCTGATGATCGAGGTGTCCATGCCCAATGCACGGGACAGGCCGTCGACAAAGTTGCTGCTGGCACGGCTTACCATCTGGAACAGGCCACTGAGGGCATCGACGATGAACCGGATGACTGTGCCGAGTGCCTGGCCGAGCCATTCGAAAAAACCTTCTACCTGCATGGAATGAGCGTCCTGATGAATTCGAGTGTTGGGCCATTGAGCACGGTGGCGAGTTCCCCACAGCATAGAGCGTTGCGCACAATCTGTGGGAGCGAGCCTGCTCGCGAAGGCGGTGGTGCAGGCAATATTGATGTGTCTGACCCACCATCTTCGCGAGCAGGCTCGCTCCCACAAAAACAGACGGGTCGTTCAACGGTTGTCACTTGCCTTCATTCGCCATCCCCCCGAAGCTATACGCCTTCAGGAGAGCCCGATGAACCTTGTTGAACTGACCGAACGCCTGCACGCCATCCGTGACCGCAATGACTGGCAGCCCTTTCACAGCCCGAAAAACCTGGCCATGGCCGCGAGTGTCGAGATGGCCGAACTGGTGGAGATTTTCCAGTGGCTGACCGAAGACCAGTCGCGGCAGTTGCCGGCGGACAAACTGGCCCATGCCGGGCAGGAGATCGGCGATATCGTCCTCTACCTGCTGTTGCTGTGCAGCGAGTTGGGCCTGGACATGAATGACGTGGTGCGCAGCAAGTTGGCCGACAGCGAACGGAGGTTCAGCTGATGAGCGACCGTCATTTCGATCAACTGGCAACGCGCTTCGCTGAAAAAATCTACGGTGGGGCCAAAGGCGCGATCCGCCTGGCGGTGCTGCAGGCCGACCTGGACGAAATCCTGCCGGACCGGCCGCTGCGGGTCCTGGATATCGGTGCCGGCCTCGGCCACATGTCGTTGTGGCTGGCCGAGCGCGGGCATCAGGTGACCTTGGCCGAACCGGCCGAGCCCATGCTCGAGGGCGCCCGTCAGCGTTTCGCCGAGGCCAGACAAACCGCAACCTTCATTCAGGCGCCGTGGCAGGAGCTGCTCGGTCAGCTCACCGAACCCTACGATCTGGTGCTGTGCCATGCCGTGCTGGAATGGTTGGCCGAACCCCACGCCATCCTGCCGGTACTGCATCAACTGACCAAGGCCGATGGCTGGCTGTCCCTGGCCTTCTACAACCGCGACGCGCTGATTTATCGCAACTTGCTCAAGGGGCATTTCCGCAAGATGCGCAAGAACGACATGGCCGGCGAGAAGCAGAGTCTGACCCCGCAACAGCCCCTGGATCCACGGGAGTTGGCGGCGCAACTTGAAGGCTTGTGGCAGGTCGAAACCCAGAGTGGCGTGCGGGTTTTTCACGATTACATGCCCGTGGAATTCCAGGCCCGCGCCGACTTGTCGGATTTGCTCGAAATGGAGCTGGCGCACCGCCGTCACCCAAGCTTTGCCGGGCTTGGGCGCTACTTGCACTGGATCTGCCGGCCTGTCTGATCGGAGCGTGAAATGAAAACTCGTTCAGGGTTGTTGGTGATCTGCCTGGGTTTGGCTGCCTGCCAGGGCACCAACCCGTATGTGGCGTCCTCCAACCCGATTCCCCCGGCGCCGCCACAGGCGGCCAACACCTTCGACCGCAGCGCCTACCCGGCACCGCCCCGTGACTACGGGCGCTACCGCAGTTGGGCCTGGCTCGACGGGCGCCTGCCACCGGGCACTTCGTGGGCCGACTCGGCGCAGGTCGCCGAGGCGGTCAGCAATGCGCTGGACCAACGCGGTTTGCGCCCCCTGCACGACAATCGCCCGGCGGACTTGTTCGTCAGCGCTGACCTGCGCCTGGAGACCCGCTTGCGTCAGGTTCAGGACGACTACGGCTATTACGGCGGTTACGGCGGCTACAACAGGTATGGGTATGGCCCGGGTTATGGCATGTACGGCAGCGTGCCCGTCGTGCGGACTTATCAGGAACAAGTGGTCGTGGTGCAGGTGGATATGTACGACGCACAGAGCGGCCAACCGGTGTGGAGTTCCAGCGCCGAAACCAGCAGGCGAAGCACTCAGAGCCAGCAAGCAGATGCCATTCGGGAAGCTGTAGAAAAGGCGATGTCGGCGTATCCTCCTAGTTAGCTTCTGTTGTTAAGAAGCATTTCACACAGGTTCATGTTCTCAATCGGAGAATCATCATGTTCCGCCGTTTCGCTTTACTGGCAGTGGCCGCGCTGCTCAGTGCCTGCGCCGCCAACCAGGTCAATCATGACTTCGACGCCAGCCGCGATTTCGCTTCCTATCACAGCTGGAGCTGGAAAGAACCCGCCCTGCAATACCGCCCGGACGACCCCCGGATCAAGAGCGACCTGACCGAGCAACGCGTGCGCCAATCGGTGGCCGATCAACTGGATCAGCGTGGGTTGCGTCCGGCGGCAGGCGGTGCCAAGGGTGATTTGAATGTGCAGACCTACCTGATTGTCGAAGAGCGCCAGCAACAAGTGACCACTAACTATGGTGGCGGTTGGGGTAACCCGTGGTACGGCTACTGGGGCGCACCGATGTACAACGAAACCCGCAACATCAGTTACAAGGTGGCGACCATCCAGATCGACCTGCTCGATGGCAAGGACGGCAAACTGGTATGGCGCGGCAGTGATGAACAGATACTCAGCCGCACACCGAATCCTTCGGACCGCAGCAATGCGATACGCGAAACGGTCACCCGGATATTGGCCAACTATCCACCCCGGTAATCACGTATTTCACTAACACCACCTATCCCTTGTGGGAGCGGGCTTGCTCGCGAAAGCAGTGTGTCAGTCGACATCAAACTGACTGATACACCGCTTTCGCGAGCAAGCCCGCTCCCACAGGGGTTTTTTGGTGACTGTATGGCGAGTTGCCAGCAGTGAGCTGAACCCTTGTCTACACTGCATCACACCAACGGAGGTAGCGCCCGGCAGAGCGCCGGCAAAGGAGTGCGCGATGTCGCCCCGCATGCAGTTTCGCGGTCCGGCCCGACAACGGGGGGCGATCGGTCTGATGGCGACCCTCACACTGGCATTGGCGCTGGTGTTCGCCTTGCTCGTCCTCGACAGCGGTCGTCTCTACCTGGAAAAACGCAGCCTGCAGCGCGTCGCCGACATGGCTGCTCTTGAAGCTGCCACCCGAGGCGGAGATTGTTCCGCGGGCTCAACAGCCGTTACCTATGCCACCGCCAGTGCGCAGCGCAATGGTTTCCCCCTGCCCAGCGACGGGCGCGGACTGGCCGTTGCCTGCGGTGTGCTGACGCTGGATGCCAACAACCTTCGCGTGTTCGGCGCCGACCCCGGCAAAAGCGAGGCCATCCGGGTCGTCGCCAGCCATGTCGTCACACAGAGCATTGCCGGCGGGATTGGCGCACTGTTCGGCGGCGCTCCGGCAGGTTCAAAACTCACCCTCAGCGCTACCGCTGTCGCAGCATTGCCGCCCCCGTTGGCGTCGCTGACCATCCGCAGTGCCGCGCTGAGCTTCGATACCAGCAAAGCCACCATCACCAATTCGTTGTTCGGCGGCTTGTTGGGCGGCAGCGTCAATATCAGCGCGGTGGGCTGGAACGGATTGGTCAATACCAATATCAGCCTGCTCGGTTACCTCAATCGATTGAAAATCGACCTGGGCCTGAGCGCGGCAGGCTACGACCAAGTGCTGGGCAACACGATCAACGTCAGCCAATTGATCCAGACGGCCATTAATGTGCTGGACCCCAATGGCACCCTGAGTGCGAGCGCAACGATTGTCAGCCTGCAAGCGTTGAAGGTGGCTTCCGGAGCAAACAGCGTGGTGCTGGGTAACCTGTTGCATGTTGAAAGTGGCACCGACATTTCAGCCCTGGCCGTGAACCTCAAGGCCTTCGACCTGATTGAAGGGGTTGTGCAGCTGGCCAACAAGAAAAACGGTCTGGTGGCGACCCTGCCGATCAACCTCGCGGGCGTGGCGCAAATCACCGCACGCATTCAGGTGATGGAACCGCCGCAACTGTCCGCCATCGGCAACCCGAAAAACGCGGCACTGGCGCCGTTGGGGCCCAATCGAATCTATGTGAAAACCGCCCAGGTCAAGACATTGCTGTCGATCAACCTGCCAGTGCTCGGGGCGATCACGCCGCTGGTCAATGCAGTCCTGGATCTGGTCGCACCGCTGGCAAACGTCCTCGAACCCTTGCTGCATCTGGACCTGGTGGGTGTCATCGATTCATTGACCTGTGCGCTGGGCGCGGCGTGTGACATCCCGGAAATCAAGCTGCTGCCACCGCCGATACGGATCGACGTTGCGCTGGAAGCGGCCGGTGCCTGGAGCTATGTCACCGCTTACAGTTGCGTGAGCGCGACCAGCAAAAGCCTGACGACCAACACCACCACCACGCTGATCGGCCTGAAAATCGGCCAGATCGATCCTTCAGATGTGTTTGGCTCTCCCACCGTTCCGCCGACCAATAACGTCAAGCCGTTGAAGGTCATCGATATCGGGGTGCAGACCTGCAACCGGCTGCTGTTCTTGCCACCCGTGTGCTACAACCATCGACCCGGCATCGGTGGCGGCATCGATATTCTGGTCAATACGCCGATCGCGCAGAACGCCAACATGCCACACGTTTATTCTGCACCGGCCGCCTCCAGCCTTCCGGAGATCAATCAGCCACCGTTCTTCTACGCCTTCACCACCCACAACATCGTCAACAGCCTGAGCACCACCGTGAGCAACCTGGGCGTGAACATGTATGGGCCGTCGGGCGGCATCGTGGCGGGGTTGGGGAGCATCTTGAACGACGTCACCACGGCGCTGGTCAATGCCATCAACACAGTGCTTAGCCCGCTGCTGGACACGTTGATCAATACGTTGCTGGCGAGCTTGGGTATCGACCTGAACAAAGTCGAAGTCGGCGCCAACCTCAGCTGTCACTCCGGACGAGCATCGCTGGTGATTTGATCGTCCAGGACGATGGGCAACTCGATGCAAAACCGCGCGCCCTGGACCGAGTTCCTGACGCTGAGCGTGCCGCCCATGTTCTCGATGATGCCGTAACTCACCGACAGCCCCAGACCGGTGCCGACACCCACCGGTTTGGTGGTGAAGAACGGCTCGAAAATCCGCTCCAGCAGGCGCGGATCGATGCCGCCGCCGTTGTCCTCGACCCACAGCCGCACCGACTGCTCATCCCGCTCGGCGTACAGCGAAATCCACGGCTTGAGGCTCGGATCGGTTTCGCGTTTGCCCAGCAATGCATCCCGGGCGTTGACCATCAGGTTGATCAGCACCTGTTCCAGCTGGTCGACATGGCCGTGCACCTGCACCTCGAATCCCGGTTCGCTGATGCGCAAATCAACGCCTTTGCCGCGCATGCCCTCGGCCAGCAGCGAGAGCGTGCCCTCGATGGCCTGGGCCGGGTTGAACGGATGCTGCTCGATCTCTGAACGCCGACCGAAGACCCGCATGTGATCCACCACCCGAGCGGCACGCTGCACCTGTGTATCGATGCGGGTGAGTTTGTCGGTCAGGTAGTCGATTGGCGCATCGCCTTTTTCCAGGCGTTTGAGCACGTTGACGATGGCCATGCGCATCACGTTCAGCGGTTGATTGATTTCATGGGCCAAGCCGGTGGCCATTTCGCCGAGGGTGGCCATTTTTGCACTTTGCATGAGTTGTTGCTGCGAACGCCGGACCTCAGTGTTGTCGCGGCCCACGGCCTGAATTTCCAACAACTGCCCTTGCTGATCGAACACCCCGCGATCCGACCACACCCACCAGGCGTGTTCCCGCCCCGGCAGTTGCAGATTGATCTCGGCGGTGCTGACCGGGAACTCGGGGCTCAACCGACTCAGGCGCTGGTTGAAGGCCTCACGCTGTTCCGTGGACATCCAGCTGCCCAGGTTGACCCCCGGCAATTGCTCCGGCGGGCACTCCAGATACGTCGCCAGCGGTTTGTTGCCGAACGTCAGGGTCAGGTCCGGGCGGTAGCGGCAGATCATCGCCGGCGAGTCTTCCACCAGAATCCGGTAACGCTCTTCGCTCTGCTTGACCTGTTCGGTGGCCAGGGTCGCCTCGGTGACATCCAGCCACAGGCCCACGGCTTCCACCGGCAGGCCCAGATCGTCGCGCAGCAATTTGGCTTCATCGAGCAACCAGTGGTAAGCGCCGCGGCTGTCGCGCAGCCGATAGCGGGCACTGACCGAACCTTCGCGCAACAGTTGGCGGGTGCGTTCGAAATAGCCGTTGCGGTCCTCGGGGTGAATCCGTTCGATCAACGCGGCACCGGCGCAATCGGCCAGAGTCCAGCCCAGCAACGGCAACAGGCTGTCGCTGAAAAAGGTCGGTTGCAACGCGCCTTCGACATACCGCTGCACGTAAATCACGGCAGGCGAATGGGCGATCAGATTGTCGAGTCGCGCATGGGCTGCCGCGGCATGTTGCTCCTGGTTTTTGATGTCGCTGATGTCGAGCATGAAACCCACCAGCCGCCGATGCTTGCCGATGCCCAGGGCCTGGCCTTGCAGGCGATACCAGTCTGGCGCCGAGCCGGTGTCGGGGCGATGTCGGCGCACGCAGGTCAGTAACGGCGTGGCGTCGTCCTGCAACGCTTGCAGGCGACTGCGCAGCTCTTCGCGGTCGGCGGGGTGGACTTGATCGATCCAGTCGGACAACGGTAGGCGCGTACTGGCAAGGTTCAGGGCCGCGGCCAGCGAGGGCGCCAATTGCACCTCGGCACTGTCGCTGAAGACCTCCCACCAGCCCGTACCGAGTAACGCTTGCAGCGATTCCATGCGCTCCAGTTGCAGGTGATGCCGGTGCTCGCGCAAACGCTCCAGCAAGGGGCTGGCGAGCGCGGCGGCGAATTGCAACCAGTCGCGCTCACCCACGTCCGGCGCCTGTTGCTGCACCGAATAGCAGCCGCAGAGCAGCCAGGCCGCCACCCCCTGGGCATCGTGATAAGGCACGACGAAGCCCTCGGTGTTGCCGAAGATGCTTTGCAGGCGTGGGTGCTCCATAAGATTCAGATGCTGCGGCGCGGAGCCGTTCAGGCTGTCGAGGCCCGTGCCCAGGCGCTGACCGTTTTGCCACAGCCGGGGGGCGTCGAATCCCGCGTAGTGGTGGTGAATCTGCCAGCCCTGTTCCTGCTCGTCGAGCAACGCCAATGCAATGCACGGGATGTGAAAACGCTGGGCCAGGCTTTGCAGTTGCTCACTCAGCACTTCCGGCAGGCGCGCCAGGCTGCACAGGCGCAATTGCTCGCCGATCTGCACCGCGAGCAACTGGCACTGCTCGCGCAGGCGCGATTGTCGGCGTTCGAGCAGCAGGTCGCCAATGTCCAGCAATTGCAGCAGCCAGCCATCGGCCAATGGCTGGACCCAGCCACGCAGGTGCAAGGGCTGACCACTCAGGCTGTAGAAATCCAGATCAAGCAGTTGGCCCTGCCAGTCGGCGGGTACGCCCTCGACGACGAGGCTGCAGTGGGGCAATAAAAAATCGAGCAGAGGCGGCACCTGTGCGCCGGGCAGCTGTTGCGCCAATTGATGCCGCAGCGGGCCGGTCAGGTGCAGCACCCGACCCTCGGTATCCAGATGCATTTGCAGACCGACACTGAGCAGGCTCGGTGGCTCCAGGGATGACTGCGGCGGCGAGGGGTGACGGTTGAGCAAGCGCCCGAAGAGTTTGTCCCCGGCACTCAAAATTGCAGGCTCGCACTGGCGGTGAGCGTTGCCGGTAGATTCGGCACCGAGCCGACTCCCGGCAGGTTCAGAAATGGCATCACCGCACTCAATTTGTGGGTGGGGTAGTTGATGCTGACCTTCAACACGCCGGCCGTGTAAGTGGTGGTGGCGTCGGTGTCGACATTGAATTTCAGCGCGGCGGGAATCCATTTCAGCTGACGTTTCAACTCATCCTTGACGATGGTTTTCAGCGCGGCTTCGTATCCGGGTGTGCTCGGATCCAGCGCCACACTACGGCGCACGGCTTCGGCGGTGGACTGATTGAATGATTGCATCAGCAACAGCGGCAGGCTGTACGCGACGATCGCGTAGAACACGGCGAAAAAGATGACGAACACCAAGGCAAATTCGATCGCGGCGGCGCCTTTTTGCTTGCGGGGGAGGTTGGTTTTCATGAGTGCGTCTACCCTGACCATCACTGCGTAATGTCAGCATAGAATCATTCAGCCAAAAGAGACGTTTTTTACCGAATGCAGAACTTTGTCCTACTGATCTGGCTGACGCTTTGCGCAGTGCAGGATGCTCGTGAGCGCCATATCGCCAATAGCCTGACCCTGGGTGTCGGCGCGCTGGCCTTGGGCTGGATGCTATGGAGCGGCACTACCTGGCTTGGCGCAACCGCCGAACAGGGTGGCTGGGCCGCATTGCTGGCGCTGGTCTTTACCCTGCCCGGTTATGCGCTGCGAAAGCTGGGAGCCGGGGATGTGAAACTCCTCACGGCCCTGGGGCTGGCGACCGACGGTCGGCATGTGCTGGGCGTGTTTATCGGTGCCGGGTTGGCCAGCGTGTGCTGGCTGCTGCTGGCGCCAAGAGTCTGGCTTCATATCGGTCAAGGGGTTAGAAGTCATGTGCGTTATCTGGAGCCTGGAATGTCAAAGAAACAACCCTTTGCTCCTTTCCTGCTGGTGGGGTTGCTGCTCACGTTTGCCTGGCTCGGCTAGGTGTACAGAGTCGGGAAGTGCGGCTACTTTCTTACAGTAGCTCTACGGCTACAGGCTGTGAGTACAGGAACGGTCAGCTTTTGACCAGGCAGGGAGTTGCACGTGAACAAGCGTACCTCGGCAGTAAAAGTCCTTGTGGTCGACGACCAGCCCTTGATCGTTGAAGAACTCTGCGAATTTCTTGAGCACAACGGTTACCGTTGTGTGCCTTGCGACTCAGGCCATCAGGCCATCGAGCGTTTTAACGAAGACACCGATATCGGTCTGGTGCTGTGCGATCTGCACATGCCCGGACTGGACGGCATTCAACTGGTCCAGGAGCTGCAACGCCTGTCCGGCAAACACCGTGCATTCGAAGCGATCATGCTCACCGGCCGCGCGGACAAGCAGGACGTGATCAAGGCGTTGCGCGCCGGGATTGCCGATTACTACCAGAAACCGATCGATCTGAATGAGTTGCTCGAAGGCCTGCAGCGTCAGGAAGTGGCCGTGCATGAGCGGCACAAGACCTTGCAACTGGGGCACCTGAATCAGAAGCTGCAGTACCTGTCCGAGTCGATCAATGACCTGTATCAAGACCTGGACAAGGTTCGGCGTGCGCCTGCCTCCGCCGCGACGGATTCGGCTGAGGGCGGTATCAGCGAGGTGGATCGGGTGGAAATCCCGGCGGTTTTCAATCAGCTGTCGCCACGGCAGCTGGATGTGGCGCGGTTGGTGGGCAAGGGGTTTACCAATTATCAGATTGCCTGTGAGTTGGGGATTACCGAGAACACGGTGAAGCTGTATGTGTCGCAGGTGTTGCGGTTGACGCATATGCATAATCGGACGCAGTTGGCGTTGGCGCTTTCGCCCAGTGGTTCCGGGTTGCGCCAGCGAGTCATTGCCCACTGATATTCCCTGGCCGTACCCCGATCAAACTGTGGGAGCGAGCCTGCTCGCGAAGGCGGCCTGACAGCCGACCTGTCTTTTGCTGGTGAACATATCCATTTCTGCGGTAACGGCCGCTTATGGTTTCGCCCTTACGGCGAGTCCCTTTTTCAAACGCCAAAAAGGAACCAA
>NZ_JABFMU010000039.1 GCF_013359695.1 Pseudomonas sp. C2B4 | reverse complement strand
ACAGGCGCCGCTGGGCATCTGGTTTCACGCGTTATCGTTCACGACCATCGCGAGCGAGCTCGCTCCTACAGGCAGGTGAAGCAGGTTTCTGTTGGCTTTAAACGTCTTTGGCGCCGCGTGTTTAAACGTCCTCGAGATCACTTCCTGAAAGCTACAAATCCTTGCGCCGCTGCCTACCGTTACGCCAGAATCCGCCGGCTTGTGCGCCTTGGGGCCGCTGGATAACTTGATTCGCGTCACTGCTCATCAGTGATCGGGTTTAGTAGCCCGTGGTATTAGAAGGTCGCACGAGTGCTATCAGACAGGCGTTTCCATGCCTGCATTTGATGGTGGCTGTGCGTAGGGCGCTCTCGGGCGCGCCGGCTTTCTTCTTTTCCCCGGTCTACTAACCTGCGCACAGCCGCCACCCCTCGTTTAGTAGCGAAGGTGTGGCTGCCTCACAACAGGAAAAGAAATCATGTTCAAGGTCACACCCAATCCCCCGGACACCGACCCAACATCCCCCTACGAACCCGATTCAAACAAACTCAACGAAGCCGCCGAACGCGCCCTCGACTTCCACTTCCCCTCAACGGCTGACATCAAGGCCACGCCGCGTACACCCAGCACCCTGTTTACCGTCAACCCGGAAACCACGACCGAAACCCTGATGGTGTACCTGGTCGAAACCCTGGCCTCGGTCGATGTGATGGTGCATCAACTGGTGGATCATCTGGAGGGTGGCGATCGCAATGCGTTGCTGGGCATTTCCAACAGCGTGATGCTGGCGGAGATCACGGCGAATCGGGTGTTAGACCAGATTGATCCGCCGGAGTAGCCACGATCCTTTAAAGTAGTTGACGCTGATTAAAGTCGGACTGTGCCAAACAAGGGAACGGATTTACTTGCACCTTTGCCCCAAAAAAAATCTGTCTCCATATTTCCTTTTTTTTTATCGATTTGTATTAATCTAGCCTGGGTGGTGGCGTTTTGATCTCACGCACACCATGGCGTAATGGATGACTAAAGGAGAAAGCATTGAATTATTCAGCTGGTCAATCGAAAACTGGGTCTGCCCTTGACTACTTGACGGAAAATAAGCTGTATGCCTATGCATATGAGGACTTGGCTCGTTTTTTAGTTGGGCTTGAAACGGTGTTTCAGCAGGAGTTCCCATCTTCAAATTTCCATGAGTCGCGTCCTGCGCCGGCCCAATGGTTATTACAAATTGGCCAAACCTGCAAAAATGTTAGAACGAGGTTGAGTGCGTTGGGTGTTGAGTCGGAGGACCCAGTGTATCGGACACTTGGTTCGATAATTCGGCATGCAGACTCCATATTTTGGAATAGCTATAGGCTCAGTGAAGACCGTATCGAACAGGCTTACTTTGACGATAAAGTCTACGCTCTTCTAAACCATTTGAATCTTCGTAGTGACGGTTCTGTGCGTTCAAATGGTATGTGGGATACACGTTGCCAAAGTGAAATTGACGAGGAAAAGAAAAGAGAGAGGAACGCGCTACTTGACTTTGTTCGAGCTAATCCGGCCCAGGTCGTCGAGCACGTCTATTATTGGGCTCAAAATGGACAGGGACACAACTGTAAAATCACTTGGGAATTTGAGCAACTTGTGGAGGTATTCCAGTTGTTGAAAGACCCAGATGGCTCAAATGTCCCGCAGCGTTTGCTCGGCCCTTGATTATTGATTAGCCGTTGTTACGTCACCAAGCTTGGTGGCGTAACAACGTCTCAATGTCGCTAAGAAAAACGTGGGGGGAATTTTTTTGCCTTTGTCGGAGTTTTTCCTCGGGGTGAGAACCTCTGCCCCACAATAAATCTGACCCATTCTTGACCATCCCTGCTCAACTAAATCCGCGAAGTGTCCCCACCGAAAACCTGGCTTCAACGCTTGATCTTGGAAATCTTGGTGCCTTCGATGCTGATGCCTGCCATCAACCCTTGCTGGTCGAAGATGAACGCGTAGGCGTCATCCTTGAGCGTTGAGCTGGACAGGTTTTTCGCCACCCCTTCATCGACCACCACCACCGTAGGCCCGACTCCGACCTCCCAGCCTTTGGTTTCGGCCAGGTATTTGAGCGCTTTGTCGGTCATCAGAAAAACCACATAACCATAGGATTGGGCGCCTGCCTGCAGCCCCCACGAGCCGCTGACGGAGTTGTAATAGTCCTCGACCTTCGTACCCTTCATCAGCACGCCTTCGCCATAACTGCCGCCGAACACCAGGCCAGCCTTGACGATATTCGGGAAGACGAGCACGGCTTTGGCTTTGTGCGAGATTGTCTCGGAAAAGGGATTGGTCTTGTAGAGCGTTTGCAACGCTTGCCGGGAGTCGGCATTGAGGTCTTCGGCAGTGGCCGCACCGGCATTGTTCACAAGGCTCGCCGAGGCCAGGAAGGCCGTCGCGAGGACGATCGAAAGGAAGAACCGCATCAACTGAGTCATTTGCGTACTCCGGTAAGGGAGCAGTGGACGCGTGCAGTGGTTCCCTGGACAGGAACGGTCCCCACTGAAGGTTATCCGGCGCACCCTGAAGTGTATGAATTGAACGCTTCGTGCTTGAGCTCAACACGACGCCATCCATTGTTGTGACCACAGTGGGTGGGCCGGGGTTCGTTGTCAGCGTCTGCGTTTGGCGGTTCTCTGATGGCGAGTAGAATGCGGCCGCGTCTGAGCACTAAAGAGATTTGCGGTGGTCAATGAATCCGTATTTTTGATCAAGGACAGAGAAAGCATGCACGCCGCAACATAATCAGCACATTACCCCCCACGTTTATCCTCAATCCCATTCGAAGAACCAAAGCATGTACCTACGCAAAATTGCAGTCGGGCTGTCGGCCCTTGTTTTGCTCTCCACCGCGGCTGACGCCCGCAGCTTGCTGGATCTCATCAAGCCACCCACCCAGCATCAGGAACACGTCTCCCGCTCGGGCTCGATCAGCCAGAGCGCGGCGTTGGACCTCTATTCAAACAAACAAAAGCAGGCCTCGTTCGACGGCTGTGCGGATCTGTTCCCGGCCGCCAAGCCGATCAACCTGGCCACTGTGCCTTCAACCATGAACCCCATGGCCCTGTGTTCCGACAACTTCGCCGTGCTGTACTCGCAAACCAGCAAGACGCCGCTGGTGGTGGTCGAGCGTCTTAATGCAGCGCAGCTCCAGGATGCCAAAGGGGAAGAGCGCACCAACCAGTTCTATCCGGACCCACGCATTCCCAAAAGTGGGCGGGCAGAGCTGAGTGACTACAAGAGCCAACATCCGGCTGTGGACCGTGGACATCAATCCCCGGCGGCCGATGCGCCGAACCCCAATGCAATGGCTCAATCCTTTGCGCTGTCGAACATGGTGCCGCAAGATCCCACCAACAACCGGAAGATCTGGAGCAAGGTCGAGTCGGATGTCAGAAAGTTTGCCCAGCGAGCCAACGGCAATGTGTTTGTCTTTACCGGGCCGCTCTTCGACCCGGGCCACGCCACCATTGGCGACAACAAGGTCTGGGTGCCAACCCGCCTGTTCAAGCTGGTTTACGACGCCTCCTCCAAGCGTGCCTGGGCTTATGTGTTACCCAACGCCGAAACCCGTATCGAGCGGCCGATGGACTACGACACGTTCGTGAAAACCACAGGGCTCAAGTTGCTGGGCAATCTACCGGTGACAGGTTCCGCCGGGCGCACTTGATGGCTTTCGCTTAAAGGGAATGCACCCCAAAGGTTGGGGTGCAATCCACGGAATGCGATCTGAACCGCACAACCCGAACAAAACCATTGAAAAAATCCGCTATAACCTTTAAACGGAAGGGATCACTGGCACATTGCTAGCAATTGCTGGCAAATAAAAAAGTAAGTGAATACCGCCAGGTATTGGCTCAGGGAGCGCTGATGAGTGTTCGTCCATTGACCGACTTTCCGCGGCAATCGAACGATTGCGACGTGGTCGCATCTCAACCAAAAGGGAACTTGGATACGGTCGGTATGACCTACGCTGGCAACCAGGACACCATCGAGCAATTGCTGGACTCGGCACGCAACTGGGCCCACACCACGTCGTGGGCGGTTTATCGCGCCGGTGAGCAAATGCATTGGGTCGGGCAGGGCGACCCACAGGCGCAATGGCCGTCCAGCGTTGCGAATGAAGAGTTTGATGCCTTTTGCCTGAGCCGGAACCTGCACCGCTGGCCGACCGGTCGAGGCGAAAGTGTGCTGGGTTGGCTACTGGCGCCCATCCACGAGGCCGAGGAACCGGCGCTCGCCGAGTTTGCCCAGCGCCTGGGCATCGAGGTACAGACCAATACCCTGGCCCGTGCGCAGATTACTCAGCGTGTGCTGTATGAAATTACCTACCTGGCCAGTTCGACCCGCGACCGGTCAGTGTTTCTGGTGGGGGTTCACCGGCTGCTGGCCAGCCTGATCGACGCCGAAAACTTCTACCTCGCGTTGTATGACCCGCGCAGCGGCAAGATTGACTACCCGTACTACGTCGACATCATCGACGTTGATGCTGTGGAGTCCTCCCACTACGAATTCCTCGACCCGTCGCACCTGTCATTGACCGGCCAGGTGTTGACCAGTGGCCAGCCATTGCTGATCGACGCCGCCGGCATTCTCGCGGCTCAGGCCCAGGGCCGTTTCTACTGCATCGGTGATCGTCCCGAGTTCTGGATGGGCGCACCGTTGAAAAATGCCTCGGATGAGGTGTTTGGCATGCTGGCGATGCAGGTCTACGACGTGTCCCGCACCTACAGCGCCGAAGATCGCGCACTGTTTCTGGTGGTGGCTCGCCACGTGGCCATGGCCCTGGATCGGCTCCTGCACCGGGCGGACCTGGAAGAAACGGTGATACGGCGCACCCTGGAGCTTTCAGCGCTCAACGACGCCTTGCGGCAGGAAGTGGCCGACCGGGAGCGCGCCGAGCATTTGCAGAGCGCGCTGTTCCAGATTGCCGAGCTGTCGAGCCAACCCGGCGACATGGCCGAGTTGTTCCAGACCTTGCATGGCATCGTCGGTGATTTGCTGTTCGCGCAGAACTTCTACATCGCGCTGTTCGACGACACGACCGGTGAAGTGACCTTTCCGTATTACATCGATGAGCGGCAGACCATATGCCCGGCGCCACGGCGGGGACGCCGGGGCTTGACCGAGTACGTCATCCGTCAGCGTCGACCCTGCCTGATCGACGTCGGCGAGGCTGAACGGCTGTCCGTGCAAGGTGAGATCGAAATTGCCGAGGAGTATTTCCGGTCCTACTCCTGGCTGGGCATTCCATTGTTCGATGGCGATGTCGTGCGTGGCGTGCTGGCGGTGCAAAGCTATACCTCGCGGGTTCGCTATACCCTGCGCGACCAGGAACTGCTGACGTTCGTGTCGCGGCACATCGACACCGCGTTGTCGCGCCGCACCGCCGCCGAAGCGATTCATGCCGCCAACCTCAAGCTCGAAGCCCGGGTCCAGAGCCGCACCCGCGAGCTCGATCACGCCAACGCCAAGTTGCAACACGAAAACGCCCACGATGCGCTGACCGGTCTGCCGAATCGCACCTACCTGCAACAACGCCTCAGCCAGGCCTGGCTGCGGTTCGGCAGAGAAGGCGGGCACCTGGCGGTGATGTTCATCGACCTCGACCGGTTCAAGATGGTCAACGACAGCCTCGGCCACCACTTTGGCGACCTGCTGTTGATGCAAGCCGCCCAGCGTTTGCGCGGTTGCCTGCGTGAAACCGACATGCTGGCGCGCCTGGGAGGCGATGAGTTTTCGGTGCTCGCGCCCGAGGCGCCGCTGGAAGTGCTGATCGAAATCGCCGAGCGGATTCTGGTGGCGTTCGACCTGCCGTTTTTCATCAACGGCCATGAAGTGTTTTCGTCGTGCAGCATCGGTATCGTCAGCGCCGACACCCAGTTCCATCACGAGCCGGCCGACTTGCTGCGCGACGCCGATGCCGCGATGTACCGGGTCAAAAGTGCCGGGCGCGACAGCTACGCGGTGTTCAACCAGGAAGTGCGCCGCGAAGTCTCGGACCAGGTTGAACGTGAAGGCGCCTTGCGCAACGCGCTCAAGCGTACCGACGAACTGCTGCCGTACTTCCAGCCGATTGTCAGCGTCGACAGCGGCGAACTGGTGGCCCTGGAAGCGCTGATTCGCTGGCACCAGCCGGGCGGCCGGGTCATCGCCCCGGGCGAGTTTTTGCCGGATGTCGAGGGTTTGCGTCTGATCGGTCGACTGGACCTGTACATGCTCAACAGCATTGCAGCGATCCTCGCGCAACCAGAGCACGCCAATTGGCCGCCGGTGCACGTCAATTGCTCCAGCTACAGCATGACGCGCCCGGACTTCGCCAGCGAAGTGCTTGCCCTGTTGGCGCGACACCGGGTCTCGCCGTCACGGATCTGCCTGGAACTGACCGAAGGCGCGCTGGTCGCCGAACCGGCCATTGCCCGACAGACCATGCAGCAATTGGCGGACAACGGCATGTCAGTCGTACTCGACGACTTCGGCGCAGGGTTCTCCTCCCTGAGCTACGTGCACCAATACCGCTTCAGCGGCTTGAAAATCGACAAATCCTTCATCCTCGAACTCACCACCAGCCCCCGCAGCCGCGCAATCGTCCGGGCCATTGTGCGGATGGCCGAATCCCTGGACCTGAGCGTGGTCGCCGAAGGGGTTGAGGATGAAGCGACGCTGGATTTGCTGAGGGAAATGGGGGCAGGGCAGGCTCAGGGGTATTACTTTGCCAAGCCGATGGGGTTGGAGGCGTTGTTGGGGAGTTTGTTGGTGGGGCGTTAGGGGCCGGATACAAATTAAAAGGTCTGGCCTTGCAATTTGTATTTTCTATAAAGATCACCAATGAAGCATATTTCCTTCGTACTTCTCGATGTACTCCATGGCAATAGCAACTGTAACAACCGGCTAATCACAAACGTCGGTTGTCAATCCAGCGACGGGCACTCTCGCTGAGTAAGTTAATAGACCTTGAACTGACGGCGGTTGCCGGCTCTGGATTAAACCGGTGGCTGCCCAAGACGGGGCGTGCGGCATACGCTTAGACATAGACTCGAGTGCAACTTGACAACCCTTCACCCTCAGCCATGCTAATAGCTCAGTACCCTTGCAGAGAGAGGCCGCCATGCAGCCGCGAAATGCGCTGATCAGGCAGTCTATCCATCTGATCCAAGTATCCCTCGAAGCCGGGGCTAGACAGTCGATCTCAAATTGATTTGCCGGCCTTTACCAGCGCCCTGAGACAGTCACCGCTCGCTTCTGTGATCTAGAGGCAACCGAAATGGTATCGATAACGAGCCTCGCTACTTGGGTCAAAGTTGCTCTGATTTTGGGTGTGCTCTTTATTGCTCTTCTGGTGACACTGCATTTACTAGCCAGTTCGCAGAAGACAAAGGTAGACCTGGAGCATAGTGAAGGGCACAAGAGATTGGTCGTTCTCGTTCATGGCCTGACAGGGCTGGAGGACTTCAAGCCCGCCGTTCATCTGGCGCGTGAGGCGCTACCGAAATCCGATCTTTTGATTTTCGACTTCGACAGCGGAGTTTTTTCCAACACCAGTCCCTATGCGATTGCGAACAGCATCGAAAAGGAAATCAACAAGGCGCACATCAGGTACGACTATGAGGAAATCATTTTGGTCGGCCATAGCATGGGCGGTATGTTGTTGCGCAAAGCAATCGTCTGGGGTAACGGCTTGGAGGATGATCGCCACGATTTCGGCTTGCGCGGGGAACGGGCATGGGTACAGAAAGTATCCCGCTTCGTTTCCTTAGCCACAATCAACAGGGGCTGGTCGATCGATCCACGCCCAAAGAACATGAGTACTGCAACCTATCTGTCCATCTGGCTGGGTGAGCGGCTTGCCAGGTTAAGTCAGAGTGCTCAGTTGTTACTGGCCCTCCAACGTGGTGCCCCCTTTGTTGCGGATGCGCGAGTTCAGTGGATCGAACTCTGCCGGGGCGAATTCCCGACACCGAAGCATGTGCCTCAGACGATACATCTCCTGGGCGATAAAGATGACATTGTCAGCAAAGAAGACAGCATGGACCTGAAAGCTGCCAAAGACACTCTATTCGTGACACTGGAAAACACTGGTCACCGCGACATCGGTACTGCGCTCAATGGTGGAACTACGCCAGCCGACCAAGAGCGGCGCGAGGCGGTCAAGCATGCACTACAAGGAAAAATTGAACTACTCGATACTGATAAATTGGTTGGGCAGGATGAGGATCACAGCATCGAGCGCATAGTTTACGTCATGCACGGGATCAGGGATTACGGAGAGTGGACCGACCAACTTCGGACCGTCATTGAGCAAAAGGCTGCAGCAACTCAAGTAGGATTGGCCGTGGTGAACCAAAAATATGGGCACTTTCCGATGTTGCCGTTCCTGCTCTTTTGGGACAGACAAAAGAATGTTCGTCTATTCATGGACGAATACACAGAGAACCGTGCCAAGTATCCGCAAGCTGTAAAATTTGACTATGTGGGCCACTCAAACGGTACTTACATATTGGCCAGCGCCTTGTATAAGTATAAAACGCTCAAAGTCGAACGCGTGTACCTTGCCGGCAGCGTTGTTCCCAAACACTTCAAATGGCAGGAACTGGCCGATAGTGGGAGGGTTAAATACGTAGCTAACGTGGTTGCGGCTGGGGATTGGGTCGTAGCCATCTTTCCGCGCTTTTTTGAACAGATTGCCGACTGGATCGAGGTGCAGCCAAGCGATGGCCCATTGGATATAGGCTCCGGAGGCTTCCGAGGCTTCCAGGATGCCTCAGATGCCAAGAAAAGAATCGAGAACTTCCAATTCGCTTCCGGCGCCCATAGTGCTGGTGTGGATGCATCAGATGAAGGAAAGCTCGAAGCAATCGCAAGATTTGTCGTATCGGGTGATACAAGCGGCTTCACTCTGTTCCGAAATCAATCCGGGCCCGAAGGATGGCTAGCCTTTTTATCAAATGTTTCATGGTTAGTATGGCTAGCATTGGGCGCACTCCTTTTCGGCATTGGATTACTCGCGTTTTCGGCGAGTCCGTGGGTAGGGGGAGGATATGTGCTGATCTTGCTCGGGTTGTTGAATTCCGTTTGAAGGTCGACTTTTAGTGCGGTTAACTGTCATCGCTTAAGTTGCGGGCGCAAGCCAGTGAGTGGTCGCAAAGTCTAAGCCCTGTTAATGTAAAAACATTATGTATCTGGTTTGGTCTGGATGAAGCCTATTGGTGGCTTAGAGCCGTACGAATGGCGGGTGAGTGGATGCATCATGTTGTTTCATACCTGTCCGCTTTCGTAATGCCTGTTGCTACGGGTGCGGCTACACTTGCTGCTTTCTGGTTTGGAATAAAAAGTGGAATGGACACAACTGCTCACCTGGGTGGATTAGCTTCAGCCGCTGCAGTTGGGCAAGTTTTCTTTTATGTGGGGTGTGCCGTCGCTGTAGTGCCGATTCTAATTTGGGTTGTGGCCCTTATTGTTTCAATCGCGGTATCGCGAATGGGTGTTGGCTCCATTAGTGCAATGGATCATCTCTGGCTTGACGTGCACACCCAAAGAGTGCCTCAGATACAGATTGTAAATGTTGATCATGAGGAACTCCCCCCTTCATAGTGGAAGTTTTTTTAGAAAATTCATGGCTGCGCTGCCGTTTGTGTCAGGGCCAATTATTCACAGTAGGGTCTATCTTGATCCGAAAACACCGACAATAATCAAGAGTTGGTATTTGAAGAACTTGTGATGGTGCAAGTAAAAACCAAGTGTATTTATAGGTTGAATGGTGGTTATTTTTCAAGTGGCGAGGTCTAACAGTAAGGCGTGTCGGTAGTAAATTCGTTTCATGATTGTCTTTCAGTCGGCGACTTCTGGCCAAAAAAAGACGTAGGGTGAGCGTCCGCTAATAGTTGTCACGAAACGCCCCAGTCGACCAAGACTACGTGAAAACACACTGACTACATCAGAAGCAGAGTCCGCTAAACCGCAACATCTGCTTTATTTCAGCTCCGTTTTTATTTCCGTCCCAGGCACAAAAAACTTGCTGGGATCATCAACCTTCTTCAGATCAATCAAAGCTCTGCAAACGCAATGTGAGAATTGTTCCTGCAGCTTGTCGGAGTCTTTCCATGCCATTTGCGAGGGTTTCAGTGCTTGGCCCTCGGGCGATTTGTAGCAGGTACAGTTATCCAGTCGGGTGATGCCGTATTCATCGGTGCTCTGACAGGCCGTGGTCAGTAACGCGATCGCGATGAGCAGGACGAAGTGTTTCATTGGCTCCCCTCCGAGGTTGTTGTGAAGCTCGATACGCCCGACATTGAAGGAAGCTTAGCTCTCATTTTCCATCGCTCCATCCGCTGGGTGCTTTTGGTTGGAGGTTGATTGATTAAAGGTGGGGGTAGGGCGAGTGGGGTGTTGGAGCAGATTGGCCCGCGGGAGTTACACAACTCGTTCTGACACTCAATTTGTGGCGAGGGGATTTATCCCCGCTGGGTTGCGAAGCAGCCCCCAAAAAGAGGGACTGCTGCGCAGTCCAACGGGGATAAATCCCCTCGCCACAGGTGTTAGGTTGATGCTGGATCGCAGGGGAGCAGGGCGCTTCCCATTGTCCGGTCTCAACCCAGCCCCGGCGCAACCCCTCAGACCGTCACCACAACCTTCCCAACCTGCTGGTTAGCTTCCAGAAACCGGTGCGCCTCTTGAATATCGTCCAGCGTAAACGTCCTGGCGATGATCGGCGAAAGCGAGCCCGACGCCAGTCCGTCGAGGATGAACGTTTTGGCCCGGGCCAACGTGGCCGGGTCGGAGACGATCTCCGAGTAGAGGTAGCCCTTGAGGGTCAGGCTTTTACCCAGCACGGTGAACAACGGGAACGGCGTGGGCTCGGGGCTCAATGCGCCGTACTCAAGCAGGATGCCGCCCTTGGCCATGCTCTGGGTGAGCGCTTCGAAGGACGGACCGCCCACCGGATCGAACACGACGCGAGCACCTTTGCCATCGGTCAACGCCATGACTGCTTCGACGATATCTTCTTCATCGCTGACGATGACATGGGCCGCTCCGGCTTCCAGCAGTGCCTGTTTTTTTGCGCGGGTGCGGGTCACGGCAATCGCGGTGGCGCCGACCTTTTTGGCGATCTGGAAGGCGGCCAACCCGACGCTGCTGGACGCGGCGGTGACCAGCACGAAATCATCTTTCTGAAGCCTGGCCTGTTCGACCAGTGCGCCCCATGCGGTGACGTATTGCATCCAGGACGCCGCCGCTTGCTCGAAGGAAAGGTTTTGCGGGTGCTTGACCGTGAGGTGGGCGGGCACGTTCGCCAGTTCGCCATAAGTGCCCCAGCGCGCAATGTCCAGCGGTGGAATTACGCTGACTGCATCGCCGACGCTGAAATCGGTGACGCCGGCGCCGACGGCCGACACGACACCCGCCGCTTCATAACCCAGGCGGCTGGGAAATTGCGCTTCCTGCAGGTAGGCGTGATTGCGGAACATGACTTCTGCCCGATTCAAGCCAAAGGCTTTGACTTCAATTTGCACTTCGCCCGGCGCAGGCGCAGGCACATCCACCGCCTCCAGTTTCAAAACGCTTGCGTCACCGTATTCATGAATTCTGACAATGCGTGCCATGTTTACCTCTTCTGTCATTGATGAGGCCGGTATCTGCCGGCCTGAAACCCCGTGAAAGCCTAGACCCGTTCGCGCCGGATGTGTCCGGGCGCCTCGGTGTCGTGGCCGTCAATTTAGGCTTTGGCCTGACCCGGATAAAGGCCTACGATGGCGCAACACTAGAAACACAGGGTTTCCAATGGATCGCCTCACCTTGATGGCCACCTTCGTCAAAGCGGTGGAGCTGGGCTCCTTCAGTGCGGTGGCGGACGAGCTCAACCTGTCCCCGCAATTGGTGGGCAAGCAGGTCAAAATGCTTGAGCAGCATTTGGGCGTCTCCCTGCTCAATCGAACGACCCGCAAACAGAGCCTCACCGATTTTGGCCGCACGTTCTATCAGCGGGCGAAGATGATTCTGGCCGATGTGGACGCCGCCGAGGAAATGGCCGCCGTGACCCGGGGCGTGCCCAGCGGCCGCCTCAGGATCAATGCGCCGGTCACGTTCGGCGTGAGCACCTTGTCGCCTCGCTTGCTGGAATACATGGTCAGGTATCCGCAGGTGTCCGTGGATTTGACGTTATCCAACGAACTCGTTGACCTGGTCGAGGGTGGCTATGACGTGGTGTTTCGAATCGGCGAGCTGGCGGACAGCGGTTTGAAAGCATTGCCGCTGGCGCCTTACCAGATGGTGCTGTGTGCCGCACCTGCCTATCTGGCGCGCCGACCACCCATCACCACACCCTGGGATCTTCAGGAGCATGAATGCCTGGCGTTTGCCTATTCGGACGGGCGCTCGCACATCAGCCTCGAAGGGCCGGAGGGGTGTATCGATGTGCCGATCAAAAGCAGATTGACGATTAATCAGGGCGATCCGTTGCTGGCCGCCGCGGTGGCGGGGCTGGGTGTGGTGCTGCTGCCGTTGGAGCTGGTCAAGGACGCGCTGAGAAGTGGAACCCTGGTGAATCTTCTGCCCCATTACACCGTGCCGGTTTCCCCGATGAACCTGTTGTATGCCCCTGACCGTCGGTTGACACCCAAGCTTCGCAGTTTCATGGACTTTGCCAAGGCGGCGTTTGGCAAGGCCGGTTAAAGACCCAGCTTGCGCTTGAGCTCATCCTCGCTCCAGACGCCGCTCAGCGGTCCGCCCGGCAAGCCTTCGTTGGCTCGCGCCAGCGGGGCAAACACCGGCACAAACCCGGCGTCGCGCACCAGGCGGGCGCCGAGGTCGCGGGCCTGGGCGTCGTCGGCGAACACGGGAATCGCCTTGCCTTGGCCAGACAGGTCTTTCATTGAAGCGAAGCCGATGGCGTTGAATGCGCGTGCCAGGTGGATGCCGGGAAAATACTGCTGGTCCGCCGAGGCGACGCCCGTCTCCAGCGCCTTGCGCCCGACGTCGCCGTCTCGACCGCTGAAGGGGTTGCTGGTACTGAACACCACCTTGCCGTCGAGCTTGCCCTTGAGCTGTTCGGACAACACCGGCATGGCGCCGTAGGGAACGCTCAACACGATCACATCACCCCATGTCGCGGCATCGCTGACCGTGCCTGCCTTGGCATTGGGGCCGGCGGTTTTCACCAGTTCCGTCAGCTCTTCGGGGTGGCGTGAGGAAAACATCACCGAGTGCCCGGCCTTGACCCACAGCGTACCCAGCGTGCCGCCGACCTTGCCGGCGCCGATCACGCCGATCTTGAGGCCGTCCGCCATGGCCTGGCCGGTGCACAGCGCCAGGCTGGCGAACATCAAAAAGAGGATTCTGGACATGCGCTGCGCTCCTGTGTTGGAAAGGGTCTTGTAAACACCCTAGTAGCCTCTGCGCATAATCGAAAGTTGAAACCACGGTCCGCAGGCGACGCTGGGTACCTTCAACTTTTTACGCTTTTTTTACGATGGCTGTTTTCGTTCGCAACGATACTGGCCGCGATTTTTATCGACCATGCGCCCGTCCCTTCAACGGCCTTGGCCAATCGTATTGCCCAAGGATGGCATGCCGTTCCTTCCCGTCGTTTGAGAGAAGCGCCCCTTGAGTAAGTCAGTGACCATTGCGAAAGAAGGCTCCGAAACCAGAACATCCGGAGTGGCCTTGCTGGTTGCCGCTGTCGGAGTGGTTTACGGGGACATTGGCACCAGTCCCCTCTATACGCTCAAAGAAGTGTTTTCCGGCCACTACGGCGTTCAACTCAATCACGACGGCGTGCTGGGCATTCTGTCGTTGATCTTCTGGTCACTGATCTGGGTGGTCTCCATCAAGTATGTGCTGTTCGTCCTGCGCGCCAACAACCAGGGTGAAGGCGGCATCATGGCGTTGACGGCGTTGGCCCGACGTGCGGCGGCACCTTACCCTTTCATGAGCAAAGCACTGGTTCTGCTGGGGCTGTTCGGGGCGGCACTGTTTTACGGGGACAGCATGATCACCCCGGCCATTTCAGTGCTGTCAGCGGTTGAAGGGCTTGAGCTGGCGTTTGATGGAATTGAGCACTGGGTAGTGCCGCTGTCAGTGGTGGTGCTGGTCGCGTTGTTCCTGATTCAGAAACACGGTACAGCCCGGATCGGCATTCTGTTTGGCCCGGTCATGGTGCTGTGGTTCGTGGTGTTGGGGGCGCTTGGGGTCTACGGCATTTTGCAACGTCCCGAAGTGCTGCAAGCGCTCAATCCCGTTTGGGCGGTGCAATTCTTCGTGGTCCATCCGGGTATCGGCGTGGCGATACTGGGGGCCGTGGTCTTGTCGTTGACCGGTGCTGAAGCGTTGTATGCCGACATGGGTCACTTTGGTCGCAAACCGATTTCACGTGCCTGGTTCATGCTCGTTTTACCCGGTCTGGTGCTCAATTACTTTGGCCAGGGCGCCTTGATCCTCGGAAACCCGGAAGCGGTGCGCAATCCGTTCTATTTGCTGGCACCTGACTGGGCGCTGTTACCGATGGTTGCGCTGTCCACACTGGCGACGATCATCGCCTCTCAAGCCGTGATCTCCGGCGCGTTCTCCCTGACTCGCCAGGCCATTCAGCTGGGTTACGTGCCGCGCATGTTTATCCAGCACACCTCCAGCGAGGAGCAGGGGCAGATATACATCGGCACAGTCAACTGGGCGTTGATGGTCGGTGTCGTGCTTCTGGTGATGGGTTTCGAGTCCTCCAGCGCCTTGGCGGCCGCTTATGGGGTGGCGGTGACGGGAACCATGCTGATCACCACCATTTTGTCCTCGGCGGTCGTCCTGCTGCTATGGAAAACGCCGCGCTGGTTGGCCATCCCGATGTTGCTTGGCTTTCTGCTGGTGGACAGCCTGTATTTCGCGGCCAACGCACCGAAGATTCTACAGGGCGGTGCGTTTCCGGTGATTGCGGGTATTGCCCTGTTCGTTTTGATGACGACCTGGAAGCGGGGGCGCAAGATTATTGTTGAGCGGCTGGATGAAACCGCGCTTCCGCTACCGCTTTTCATCAGCAGCCTTCGTACGCAACCTCCCCATCGTGTACAAGGTACGGCGGTGTTCCTTACGGCCCGGGCCGACGCTGTTCCTCATGCGCTGTTGCACAACCTGCTGCATAACCAGGTCTTGCATGAGCAAGTGGTGTTGTTGACCGTGGTCTCGGAAGACAGCCCGCGCGTACCGGTTGACCGTCGGTTCGAAGTTGAATCCTTTGGCGAAGGTTTCTTTCGGGTCAGTCTGCACTTTGGTTTTACCGAAGAGCCCGATGTTCCCCTCGCTTTGCGCGCTTGCCATTTGCCAGAACTTGATTTCAGCCCTATGCGCACGACTTATTTCCTGAGTCGGGAGACGGTTATCCCGACCAAGCGCATCGGCATGGCCAAGTGGCGCGAGTACTTGTTTGCGTTCTTGCTCAAGAACGCCAACAGCAACCTGAAGTACTTCAAGTTGCCATTGAACAGGGTCATCGAGTTGGGCACACAGGTCGAAATGTAGAGACAGCTGTCGCCTGGCACTCGGCTTCGCTCATTGATTTCAAACCGCAACAGGCACTCAGAGCAAACTCCACGACACCCCGACATACACCCCCAGACCCTCGCCCGGTGTGGAGCGTGCCGCGTCCAGCCCGTTGTCGTCGTAGCCCGGGGTGACGGTGGCGGCGTAGTGCTTGTCCGTCAGGTTGCGCATGTCCAGCCAGGTCTGCCAGTCGCCCTTGGGCGCGTTGTAACCCAGGGTCGCGCCGAACAGCGCGTAGGGATCGGCGTAGTAGCTGTTGGCGTAGTCCACCGCCACCTTAGACACCAACTGCGTGTTGAGCGCGGCGAAAAAGCCCTGGGGCCAGTCGTAGCGCAGCTCGCCCTGGTAGTAGTGCATCGGCAAGCCCGGCAGGCGGTTGTCGCCGAAACGCTCGTCGTCGCGGTAGTGGAAGTCACTGAAGGTGTAGCTCTGGCGCAGGCTCAACTGGCCGCCATCGTCCCGCGACCACAGGTTGCTCTGCAGGCTGGCTTCCACACCCTGGTGCACAGTGGGGCTGGCGTTGAGTTCGTAGGGCGTGGTGGCGTTGGCGTCGGGCAACACCGAGAGCAATTCGTGGCGCACCTGGGCGTAGTACCAGGAAAGGCTCCACTGGCCCGCCACGCTGTCGCCGCGCCCACCCAGTTCCAGTGTGGTCGCGGTCTGGTTTTGCAGTTCGATCGGATCGCGCTGAGTGCCGGTGGCCGGGCCGCTGCCCGCCGGGAAGCGCTGATTGGCGCTGTAGATCAGCGACCACGGATGCGGCGCCTCGACGGAGCGACTGAGATTGCCGAACAGTTGCAGATCGGGTGTCACTTGATAGCGCAGCCCCAGGCGTGGCGCGTAATCCCAGTCGCTGAGGCTGGTCTTGCCACCCCCATCCGGGTAAGTCACCGCGCTCTCACGGCGGGTGTAAATGGCGGCCAGGCCCGTGGTCAGCCACAGGTCCTCGGCGATCTCCAGGTCGTTGCCCAGGTGCAGGACGGTGTCGGAGCCCTGATAGGTGAAGTTGCGCATGTGCGTGCCCGGTGCATAGCCGGCGGTGTTGCCGGTGGGGATGCGCACCCGTTCGCTGGCGCCATCGTTGGGCAGGTGCTTGGTCACTCGCAGACCCACAGTGCTGTGGCTTTCCAGACCCCAGAGCGTGTCGCGCCGCTTGTAGTCGAAGGTGCCGCTGACATCGGTGTACGCCACCTTCAAGCGGTTGGGACCCTCGCGCAAATCCATCGGATAGTCGTGGTAGGCAAGACCGGTCTGGATGCTTGAATCGTCATCGAGATAGAACGTGGTCTTGTTGCCGATAAAGGTGCTGCCCGGCTGCTTGCGGCTATCGTCCCGCGACACGTAAGCCGGGTTGGCCGCTCGCGGGTCGTGCTCGATGGAATGCTGGGTGACGCGTCCGGCGAGGTCGTTGTCGGTCTCGCGGTAGCGCAGGTAAAAGCGCGTTTCCAGGTTCGGGTTGAAGCGATAACCGAAATTGGCGATGACGCCCTGGCTCTCGCTCGCCGTGTGGTCCTGGTAGCCGTCGGACTGCGCGTCGGTCACCGCGACGTAGTAATCCAAGTCGCCCAGTACCTGCCCGGAACTGACCTGGCGTTGCTGATAGCCATGGCTGCCCGTCGCGTAGCGCACTTGCAATTTGGGGGCGTTGTAGCCGGTGTGGCTGACGTAATCGATGGCCCCGCCCAAGGCCAGGGCGCCCCTGTCGAAACCGTTGGCGCCGCGCAGCACTTCCACATGATCGAGCCACAGCGGTTCGAGCAATTCATAGGGCGTGCCGCCAGGACCGGTCAGCGGCAGGCCGTCGAGCATCGTGTACAGCCCCGAGGCATGGGCGCCCGGCGCGCGGTTGATCCCCGAGCCGCGAATCGAGATCTTCACCCCTTCGTTGCCCGCCGACTGGGCGTAGATCCCGGGTTGATAAGCCAGCACATCCTGATTGCTGGCCACGCGACCCTGCAGGGGGCGGCGCATATCCACCACGTTAGTGCCACCGGGCACTCGATCCAGCCGTGCCTTGGCGTCCTCGATCGTCGCGTCTTCGCCGCTTGGGTCCTCGGCCCCGATCACGACTTGCCCCAATTCCAGGCCCTCGGCCTCGGCGATCACCGGGCAGACAAGGGCCAGGCCCAGCAACGCGGCGGGCAGGGATTTGGGCGAGGGCATTGAGAGAACTCCATACGGACAAGAACGGGCAGTGAAGAACTGCGACGTATGGAAGAACGTATGGAGCACATGGCGATTTTGTTTTTTTTCAAACACCTACGCGGTTCATTGTGGGAGCGAGCCTGCTCGCGAAGGCGGTGCGTCAGTCAACATCAATATTGAATGAGGGACCGTATTCGCGAGCAGGCTCGCTCCCACAGAAAAGCACTTCAGGCCTCGATTGCTTTCGCGGAAACTTTCTCTTCCGTCGGCACGTCATGCAGGGAAATCCGCGAAGTCTCCCGCAAGGCCAAGCCACCCGCGAGCCCCAGCAAGGCCACCAGCATCAGGTAGAAGGCCGGCGACAGGTTGCTGCCGGTGGTGCTGATCAGCCAGGTCGCCATCAGCGGCGCCGTACCGCCAAACAGGGTATAGGCCATGTTGTAGGTGACGGCCGATGCGGTGTAGCGGGTTCGGGTCGGGAAGGTTTCCGAGAGCAGGGCCGCGGTGACCACGTTGCACAGCACCGCGCCCGTCGCCAGCAGCATGACGCCGATGATGGAGGCGGCGAACGAGCCGGAACTGGCCATCAGGAACGCGGGATACACGACCACGATCAACAAGGCGCAGGCGCTCATCACTGTCTTTCTGCGTCCAACCCGGTCCGAGTACAGCCCGGCCAACGGACAGACCGCCGCCGCGAACATCAGGGCAATCAGCGACACCAGCAACGCGGTGGCGCGGCTCAGGCCGCCCGCGACCTGCAGGTAGGTCGTGAAGTAGGTGGTGAACATGTAAAACGACAGCGCCGTGAGCGACACAAAAGCGCCCAGGCAGCACATCGCTGCACCGTGGTTGCGCAGGGTTTCCTTGAGCGGGGAGTGGGCGACGTCCTTTTCCTGGGTGACCGCCTGGAACGCGGGTGTCTCGTCCAGCTTCCAGCGCAGGTACAGACCGACAAGACCCAAAGGCGCAGCCACCAGGAACGGCAGGCGCCAGCCCCAGCTGGCCATTGCTTCGGCGGACAGGGAGGCCTCCAGCGCATAAGCCAACACCGCTGCCGAGGCGAAGGCGGCAAAGGTCGACACCGGAATGAAGCTGCCGTACCAGGCGCGCTTGTCATTCGGTGCGTGCTCCATCAGGTACGCGCAGGCGCCGGCGTATTCACCCCCGGCGGAAAAGCCCTGGGCGCAACGAATCAGCGACAGCAGAATCGGCGCCGCGACCCCGATGGCGGCATAGGTGGGCAAAAGCCCGATCAAGGTTGTGGCGGCGGCCATCAACAGAATTGTTGCCGCCAAGGTTCGCTTGCGACCGATCTTGTCGCCCAGCATGCCGAAGAAAATCCCGCCAAGGGGCCGAAACGCAAAGGCCACGGCGAACACCGCAAAGGTCTTGAGCAACGCGGCACTGGCATCGCCGCTGGGGAAAAATTGCTGGGCGATGGTGGTGGCCAGGAAGCCATAGACGGCGAAGTCGAACCACTCGACAAAATTGCCGATGCCGGCGGCGACAATCACTTTCCTCAGGGTTTGCGGGCTGACCTGTTCCATAGCGGTGCTCGTCATGCTTGACCTCGACATTTCGTCAGTGAGCGTTCGATTATCGGGGCAGCCACTGATGCGACTCACTTCAAAAGTGTCATCCGCATAGTCAGCACCGACGTGATGCCGCTGAACGAAGCAGGATTCGCGCCAGCACGGCTCAGAAGGTCAAGCACCTGCGCAACTGCACCGGACTGATGCCAAGCCGTTGCCTGAAGGCGGTCGCCATGTGCGCCTGGGAGTTGAAGCCGCAGGCGAGGGCGATCTGCGCCAGCGTGGCGGTGGAGTCGCGCATCAGGGCACGGGCCCTGGCGAGACGTCGGTCGATCAGGTAACTGTGCGGGCTCTGGCCGGTCGCCTGCTTGAAGGCGCGCATGAAATAGCCTTCGGACAACCCCAACTCATCCGCCATTACCTTCACCCCCAGCGCACCGTCGAGGCCCGCATCAATGAACTCATCGAGCAAGCGCATCCGTTTGCCGGTGATTGAACCTGAGGGCACTGACGGCGGCGCATCGTCCGCCTGTGTCCGTTGCGCCAGCGCCAGTGCCCAGGCTTCCCAGTCGTCCTCCACCGAGGGCCGCAACAACGCGCCGCGCATGCGCAGTGCGAGGGCGATCGCTTGCGGATCGATGCGATTGTTGAAGGCACGGTCCCCCGGCAGCGCAAGACCGTCGCGGCGCATGATCCGCAGGTATTCACCGCCCTCGGGTGACTCGGAAAACACGTCGCAGCCGGCGGGGACGAATGCCAGACCGTTGGGCATGGCATCGAAGGGCTGAACCCGGTCACTGCCGATGGCGTGCAGGCCGCGCTGGCTGTCGAAGGCAAAGCCGATCGCCGACTGGGACGCGACATAGCGGGTCGCGTAGGCGGCGCCGGGTAACAATTCGATGGCCCAGGGCCCAGCCTCGATACGACGGACCGGTTCGGAGGGGAGTGGCGGCAGGCGGCGGTTTCGATGGCTCATAGGCACCATAGTAGTGAAGCAGGGGCCCAAAAGTCAGGTCAGTTTTTTGAAAGTCAGCGTCATGCGCCCCTGTCTAGACTGGGCACAACCCAAGGGAGAACGACTCATGCACAGACTGACCCTCGACGATATCGAACAAGCCGCTCGCCAGGTGTACCAGGCCATGCCTGCCACTGCCCAGTACCCCTGGCCGTTGTTGGCCGAGCGTCTGGGTTGCACGGTGTGGGTCAAACACGAAAACCACACCCCCACAGGGGCCTTCAAGGTGCGTGGTGGCATTACCTTCATGCACTGGCTCAAAAGTACGCACCCGGGCATCAAGGGGATTGTCAGCGCGACCCGCGGCAACCATGGCCAGAGCCTGGCAATGGCCGCCGGCGCGCTGGGCTTGCAGGCGCTGATTGTCGTGCCCGAAGGCAACTCGGTAGAAAAGAACAGTGCCATGCGCGCCTTTGGCGGCGAAGTGGTCGAGTTTGGCCGTGATTTCGATGAGGCCCGTGAGGAGGCCGCACGGCTGGCGCAACTGCATGACCTTTACCTGGTTCCACCGTTTCATACCGAGCTGGTCAAAGGCGTGGCCACTTATGCGCTGGAGCTGTTCAAGGCTGCACCGGATCTGGATACCGTCTATGTGCCAATCGGCTGTGGATCGGGCATTTGCGGGGTGATCGCCGCCCGCGACGCACTGGGCCTGAAGACCCGCGTCGTGGGCGTGGTGTCCACCGAAGCCGAGGCCGCCAAATTGTCGTTCGAGGCGGGAGAAATACGCGAAACCGCCTCGGCCAATACCTTTGCCGACGGCCTTGCCGTGCGCAGGCCCATTGCGGAAGCCTTTGCCGTCTACGCGGAAGGTGCGCAGCGCATCGTCTCGGTCAGTGAGGCACAGGTAGCCGAGGCCATGCGCGTGTATTACACCGACACCCACAATCTCGCCGAAGGGGCAGGTGCGGCGGCCCTGGCGGCGCTCATTCAGGAGCGAGAAACCATGGTGGGCAAAAGGGTGGGGGTGATCCTGTCCGGCGGGAACGTTGATCGAGCGGTGTATGCCAAAGTGATTGAGTAAAAAGATCCAACTGTGGGAGCGAGTACAGCCGGCAGACATCGGATATTCAATCGATCAGCCGCCTTCTCTCTGAAAGCACAATACATCCCGCTGAAAAACCGGATAATGGCGGCCAAATCGTCTGCTCGCTATTCTGGTAATCCCGCATGGAAATCAAGGTCAATTTTCTCGACAACCTTCGACTTGAAGCCAAGTTCGATGACTTCACGGTCATCGCCGACCAGCCAATCCGCTACAAGGGCGATGGCTCGGCACCGGGTCCGTTCGACTACTTTCTGGCTTCGTCGGCCTTGTGTGCGGCTTACTTTGTGAAGTTGTACTGCGAAACCCGAAACATCCCCACGGATAACATCCGCCTGTCGCAGAACAACATTGTTGACCCGGAAAACCGCTACAACCAGATCTTCAAGATCCAGGTCGAGTTGCCGGCGGACATCTCGGACAAGGACCGCCAGGGCATTTTGCGTTCCATCGACCGTTGCACGGTGAAGAAGGTGGTGCAGGCGGGGCCTGAGTTTGTGATCGAGGAAGTGGAAAACCTCGATGCCGATGCCCAGGCGTTGTTGATGCCTGCTTCTAATTTAGAGGGTGCGTCGGAGGCGAGCACCTATATCCTCGGCAAGGACCTGCCGCTGGAACAAACCATCGCCAACATGTCGGGCATCCTGGCCGACCTGGGCATGAAGATCGAAATCGCTTCGTGGCGCAACATCGTGCCCAATGTCTGGTCGCTGCATATTCGCGATGCGCACTCGCCGATGTGCTTTACCAACGGCAAGGGCGCGACCAAGGAAAGTGCATTGGCGTCGGCGCTGGGCGAGTTTATCGAGCGGCTCAACTGCAACTTCTTCTACAACGATCAGTTCTGGGGCGAAGAGATCGCCAACGCGCCGTTTGTGCATTACCCGGATGAGCGCTGGTTCCAGCCTGGCCGCAAGGATGAGCTGCCGCCTGAAATCCTCGACGAATATTGCCTGAAGATCTACAACCGCGATGGCGAGCTGCGTGGCTCGCATCTGTTCGACAGCAACTCCGGCAATGAAGCGCGCGGCATCTGTTCGCTGCCGTACGTGCGTCAGTCGGACGGTGAGGTGGTGTATTTCCCGTCCAACCTGATCGAAAACCTGTACCTCAGCAACGGCATGAGCGCCGGCAACACCCTGGCGGAAGCCCAGGTGCAGTGCCTGTCGGAGATCTTCGAACGTGCGGTGAAACGCGAAATCATCGAAGGTGAATTCGCACTGCCGGACGTGCCGCAGCATGTGCTGGCGAAATACCCGGGGATTCTGGCCGGCATTGAGGCGTTGGAAGCCCAGGGCTTCCCGGTGTTGGTCAAGGATGCTTCGCTGGGTGGTGAGTTCCCGGTGATGTGCGTCACCTTGATGAACCCGCGCACCGGGGGTGTCTTCGCCTCGTTCGGCGCGCACCCAAGCCTTGAAGTGGCGTTGGAGCGCAGCCTGACTGAATTGCTGCAGGGCCGCAGCTTCGAAGGCTTGAACGATCTGCCGCAGCCGACCTTCGAAGGCCATGCAGTCACCGAGCCGAACAACTTCGTCGAGCACTTCATCGACTCCAGCGGCGTGGTGTCGTGGCGCTTCTTCAGCTCCAAGTCGGATTACGAGTTCGTGGAGTGGGATTTCTCCGGCCAGGGTGAAAACTCCAATGCCGACGAAGCCGCGACCTTGTTCGGCATCCTCGAAGGGATGGGCAAGGAAGTCTACATGGCGGTGTATGAGCACATCGGCGCAACCGCCTGCCGCATCCTGGTGCCGGACTATTCGGAAATCTACCCGGTGGACGACCTGATCTGGGACAACACCAACAAGGCCCTGTTCTTCCGCGAAGATATCCTGAACCTGCATCGCCTGGACGAAACCGAGCTGAAGGGCCTGGTGGAGCGTCTGGTGGAAAGCGAGCTGGACGACTACACCGACATCACCACCTTGATCGGCATCGAATTCGACGACAACACGGCCTGGGGCCAGTTGACGATCCTTGAGCTGAAGCTGCTGATCTGGCTCGCCTTGCAGCAATATGAAGAGGCGAAAGAGGCGGTGGAAATGTTCCTGCAATACAACGACAACACGGTCGAGCGCGGCTTGTTTTACCAGGCGGTGAACGCGGTGCTGGAGATGGAACTGGACGAGGATCTGGAACTGCCAGACTACGAGGCCAACTTCCGCCGGATGTTTGGCAACGAGCGTATGGACGCCGCGATCGGTTCCGTGAACGGCAGCGTGCGTTTCTACGGCTTGACCCCGACCAGCATGAAGCTGGAGGGCCTCGACAGGCACTTGCGGCTGATCGACAGCTACAAAAAACTGCATGCAGCACGGGCCAACGTGGCGAATTTATCCCGTTAACCACGCTTCCTGTAGGAGCGAGCCTGCTCGCGAAAAATGTCCGGACAACGCGATCATTCAGACAGTACGCGTTATCGTTGACGTCCATCGCGAGCAGGCTCGCTCCTACAAGGGTTTGGCATTGAGCACGACAACCGCTGGAGCAGATCGCGACTGGTAACCCGATGTATCGGGCTATAGTGGATGCGTTTGCCCACGGATATTGAGGTGCAGAAATGGCCAAGGCCGCAGATGTCGTCGTGCAATGCCTGGAAAACGAAGGCGTCGAGTATGTCTTCGGTATTCCGGGTGAAGAAAACCTGGACCTGCTGGAGTCGCTGCGCAAGTCCCAGATAAAACTGGTCCTGACCCGCCACGAACAATCCGCCGGCTTCATGGCCGCGACCTACGGAAGGCTCACAGGCAAGACCGGCGTCAGTCTGTCGACCCTCGGGCCGGGGGCAACCAACCTGGTCACCGCTGGTGCCTACGCCTACCTGGGCGGCATGCCAATGCTGATGATTACCGGCCAGAAGCCGATCAAGAAATCCAAGCAAGGCCGTTTCCAGATCCTCGACGTCGTCGGCATGATGCAACCGCTGACCAAGTACACCCACCAGCTCGCTTCCGCCGACAACATTCCCTCGCGGGTGCGTGAAGCCTTCCGGCTGGCCGAGGAAGAAAAGCCCGGTGCCGTGCACCTGGAACTGCCGGAAGATATCGCCGCCGAACAAACCGAAAGCCTGCCCATCTCGCCAAGCCTGGTCCGTCGTCCCTTGGCCGAGCACAAGTCCATCGAAGGCGCCGTCGAAAAGCTGAGGGCCGCCCGCAGCCCGATCCTGGTGATCGGCGCCGGCGCCAATCGCAAGATGACCTGCAAGGTTCTCAAGCAACTGATCGACAACACCGGCATCCCGTTTGTCACCACGCAAATGGGCAAGGGCGTGGTGGATGAGCGTCACCCACGCTTTCTCGGCAACGCGGCTCTCTCTGCCGGTGACTTTGTGCACCGTGCCGTCGAGGCCGCCGACCTGATCGTCAACATCGGCCACGACGTCATCGAGAAGCCGCCGTTTTTCATGGTCCGTGGCGGCACTGAAGTGATCCACATCAACTTCCGATCTGCGGAAGTCGACCCCGTTTATTTCCCACAGATCGAAGTGGTGGGCGACATCGCCAACGCCGTGTGGCAGATCGGTGAGGCGCTACAGGTCCAGCCGCACTGGGACTTCAGCCGCCTGATGGCGATCCGCGAAGCCAACGAAGCGCAGATCATCGAGGGCGCGGATGACAACCGCTTCCCGATCTACCCGCAGCGATTCGTCGCCGACGTGCGTCGTGCCTTGCCGTCCGAGGGCATCGTCGCGCTGGACAACGGCATCTACAAGATCTGGTTCGCCCGCAACTACAAGGCCCACAAGCCCAACACCGTGCTGCTGGATAACGCGCTGGCGACCATGGGCGCGGGCCTGCCGTCGGCGATGGCCTCGCACCTGGTCTACCCGGACCGTCCGGTGGTCGCGGTGTGCGGTGACGGCGGTTTCATGATGAACAGCCAGGAACTGGAAACCGCTGTGCGCCTGAAGATGAACCTGACGGTGATCATCCTGCGCGACGACGCCTACGGCATGATCCGCTGGAAACAGTCGAACATGGGCTTCACCGATTTCGGCCTGGACTATGGCAACCCGGATTTCGTCATGTACGCGCAAAGCTATGGCGCCAAGGGGCATCGGGTGGAAAGCGCCGAAGGCTTCCTGCCGCTGTTGCAACGCTGCATCAGCGAGCCGGGCGTGCACGTGATCGATTGCCCGGTGGATTATTCGGAGAATGATTTCATTCTCAACAGCGAGCTCAAGCGCAGAAGCGCATTGGTCTGATTGTTTCAGTACCGCTGGAGCAGGGCGGTTTCGATACCATTGAGCAGCCTGTCGGCATCACAAGGTTTGGGCCGACAGGTACGATCGCAACGCGCAGGCGTTGAACAGCGGACGCATTATCCTTGCCGGGTAGAGAAGATCGCCGGCATTTGCAGATGCTTGTAAATGGCGAAGAATCTCAGGCCGAAAGTGAACACCAGGGCAATCCAGCCGGCGATCCAGAACGACGGGAACACGTCGCGCAAGGCAACGTAGAGGGTGCAGCCCAGCAAGATCGGTGTGGCGTAGATTTCCCGCGACATCAACAGTGAAACCCGTCCTGCCAGGACATCCCGGGCGATGCCGCCTCCAATGCTGGTCAGCACGCCCATCATCACCGCCAACGGCGCGGCAAGGTGCAAGGCCAGCACTTTTTCGGTCGCCGCCAATCCGAACAGGGCCGCGGCCAGACCATCGAGATAGAGCAGCAGGCGATAACGTCGCTGCAGTCCTTTCGTCAGGAAAAACGCCAGCAGTGCAGCAACCAGCGCGGCCCAGATGTAATTGAAGTCGACGATCCAGAAGATCGGCAGATCCAGCAACAGGTCCCGAAGGGTGCCGCCACCAATGGCGGTGATGATGCCCAGCACGACAGCGCCGAACAGATCGACATCGGCTTTTTTGATCGCCAGCACCCCGGTGATCGAAAACACGGCGATGCCCAGCATTTCCTGAAAGTAGAGCATCCTCTATTCCTTACTCCGGTTAGCCGATCACTTTAGACCAATTGATTGTCCGGTGCGCCGGACCGCAAATTGAAGACGCTGCATCCGAGAAGGCCCTGCGAACCATGGCCCTGGTCGCATGGATTTGAAATGTTCGGCATTGCCCGACAGAATCACGCCCCGATCCGGCCAAAGGTGCCGGACGTTCGAGATGAGAAAGGGGTAGCCGTTGAACGAACAGACATTGTCCATGCGCCTTGAGCGCGTGGCGGCACACGTGCCGGCCGGTGCGCGCCTGGCCGATATCGGTTCGGACCACGGCTACTTGCCGGTGGCATTGCTGCGCCGTGGCGTCATTACGGCGGCGGTGGCGGGGGAGGTGGCGCTGACGCCGTTTCGCTCGGCCGAACGCACCGTGCGCGAGAACGGCCTGGAGCCATGGATCACCGTGCGCCTGGCCAATGGCCTGGCGGCGATCGAGCCCGGAGACGGGATTACGGCGATCAGTCTCTGCGGCATGGGCGGCGAGACCATCCGCGACATTCTAGACCGCGATAAGGCGCGCCTGAGCGGTCAGGAGCGGCTGATCCTGCAGCCCAATGGCGGCGAGCAGCCACTGCGTCAATGGCTGATGGACAATGATTACCAGATCCTCTGCGAAGAAGTGCTGCGGGAAAACCGCTTCGACTACGAAATCATCGTCGCCGAGCGCGCCGGGCCTGTGCAGTACACCGCCGAGGAACTGTACTTCGGCCCGCTGCAGATGCAGGCACGCAGCCCGGCGTTCCTGGTCAAGTGGCAGCGCAAGCTGCGGCAGAAGCAGAAGACCCTGAATAACTTCGCCCGGGCGCGGCAGGTCGTTCCCGAGGAAAAGGTGCAGGATGTCGCCCGGCAGGCCCGGTGGATCGCTGAAATGCTGGCTTGAAAAGCGGTGCGATGCGCGCCGTTATCGGTCCAGCAACGGCGCCAGCAGTGCACACATGCCGCGCCAATGCGAACCCTCCCAGTACACCCGCTCACAGGCGTCGCAACGCAGGAAGTGCGAGTAGAGGGTGCTCACCCGTGGCGGTACGTGCGGCCGGGCCAGTTCCGGGCTGATTTCGTGCAGCGGCACGTTGCAATGAAGGCACAGGCTGAAGGGCCTCGCGCTGCGCGCCAGATCGAGGCGCTCGTACAATTCGCGCAGTTGCAGCGACGGTTTCAGGGCATGCACGTAACAACCGTGGCTGATGATCCGCCGCTTGAGCAGCTCGCGGTCGCGGGTCAGCACGATGCGTCCTTGCGTTGCTGCGATCTCGGCGATCTCGCCATCCTCGAAGCCATTGTCGTAGAGCGTGTCGAAACCGCTCATGCGCAACAGGCTGGCCAGCCCGCCCAGGTGCGCATCAGCGATGAAGCGCAACACCCGCAGCGGTTGCGCGCGAACCTTGAGCAGCGGGCTGATGTCCAGGGTTTCGAACTTGGGATACACCGCCAGCCGGTCACCGTCGAAGATCACCCGCCCGAAGCCCGCCGACTCGCCGTTGAGCAACACCAGCTCGACCTCGGTGTGCGGCACCCCGAGCGCCTCGATCATGTGCTTGACCGTCGCCCCTTGCGCGCACTCGCAGGTGAAGGACTGCCGCCGCCGTTCGGCCGGCAGGAAATCGTTGAGCTCCTCGTAGAAGCGGAACGTTGCACTGGTCATGCTGCGGACGATCCCTGCTGATCCACGTGCCCCTTTATCGCCAGGACGTTGCAGGGCACCTTGTACAGCACGTGCTCCGTGGTACTGCCCATCAGCCTGTGCAGCCCTTTTCGGTGCGTATCACCCATGATGATCACGTCGGCCCGGCTATGGGCGGCGAAGTCGGACATCACTTTGGTGGGCGAACCTTCAAGGAAGTGTTGGCGTTCGGAGGGAACCTGGTAGTTGTCAGCCAAGGTCGTGAAGGCATGCTGCAGTGACCGACGTACGTCGGTGCTGAAGCCTGGCATCGTCACGGCGCCGGCGCCGGCATCGGAGATGTGTGTTTGCGATGGATCGAAGGCGTGCAGCAGGTGCAGCTCTGCTTCGCACTGGTTTGTCATGCGCTGCGCAGCCTGGATGATGCGATCGTTAAGGTCGGTGATCGGATGGTCTGGATGCGACAGATCCACGGCGGCCACGATCACCCGTGGCAGTGGACACCTGACCTCGCTGACCAGATGAACGGCAACCGGGCAATCGCGCAACAGATGCCAATCCAGAGGCGTGGCGAAGACACGTTTGAGTGTCGATTCGTGATGGACGTCCTTGATCACCAGGTCCGGTTGCAAGTCCTTCACATGCTGAAGGATTTCCTGCAATACGTCCCGAGCCAATACCACTTCGGTGGTCACCGTAATGCCATTGCCGCGTATCAGCTGGGCTTCATCTTGCAGCCACTTCTGATTCTCCTGCTGGCAGATTTCGCGAAAATGCTCATTCCCGCTCATCAACCCCAGGATGTCGACGTCTTCGATGAACACTGCGATATGCAGCAGGGCGTCAGTGGCTTTGGCCAGGGCAACTGCGCGCTCCAGCGCCGGCGTGTGACGCATGGTGGGACCGACAATCAGAAAGAGGCGTTGATATTGGCTCATGTCGCACCTCCAGGGTTCTGGATGATCCGTTGGTTGGCGCCGGTCATCTCGCGTGCCACACCCTTGGCAACGTCCTGCCGCCTCAACTTCCCGGATCGACACTACCAATATACGCCTGCATTCTTTGAATGGCGCTGGACGAGTCGTCCTGCGCATATAAAGTGCGCAGTGTCTTTTTGACGATGCCGACTTCAAGCGAGAGTGTTAGATGACCAGCAAGTGCGAACGACACATGATCCGTCAGGCCAATGCAAACGATGAAGTCGCGGTGCGCGCGTGTGCCGAGCAAGCCTATGCCCGGTATGTTCCCCTGATCGGTCGCAAGCCTGCGCCGATGCTGGCGGATTTCCGGACGCAGATTGCAGCCGGTCATGTGTACCTTTGCACCGGGGAGCAAGACGAATTGCGAGGATTCATCGTCTTCTTTCCGGTCGACCGGCACATGTTTCTCGAAAACGTGGCCGTGTCTGAAACAGGGCGCGGGAAAGGCATCGGCAAATCGCTCGTGCAATTCTGCGAGGCCGAGGCGATGCGCCTGGGGCTTGGCAGTGTTCATCTCTACACGAATGAGAAGATGACCGACAATCTGTCCATCTATCCAAGGCTCGGTTACGTCGAAGTCCAGCGGCGCTCGGAGGATGGCTTCAATCGCGTCTACTTCGAAAAGCGCCTGGATTGATCACTCACTGCTTGTAGCCAATCTGCCGCAACAGGTTCTTGCGCCACGCAATGTCGTCATCGCCTTCAATGTCCTTGGCACAAAAGCCATCCACGACGCCCAGGATGGCTCGCCCTTGTTCCGTCTCTGCCACCACCACTTCCGTTGGATTGGCCGTTGCACAAAAAATACGGCACACCTCTGGCACCATTTTCAGGGTGTTCAGCACGTTCAGCGGATAGAAACCGTCACCCAGGAAAAGGATGAAGCTATGGCCGGCGGCGATGGCTTTGGCATTTTTCTGTGCCAGTTCGATCATTGAGGCATCGGTGCCGGACCATCGCACCAGGCATTTGCCGGACGCTTCACAAAAGGCCACGCCAAACCGGATGCCTGGCACGGTATTGACCAACGCTTCGTGGATGTCCTCGACGGACTTGATGAAGTGCGTCTGGCCCAGAATGAAGTTCGTTTCGTCCGGCTTTTCGATTTTTAACGTGATCAGTTGCATCGCAAACACCTCCTTACACGATGGTGCAAACAGCGCCTGGCATCAGATCAAGCATAGCCATTCAATCAATGGTGTTCCCTCCAGGGCCTGCTTTTGGCCGAATCCGTTGAAAAACCGGATTTTCAGATCACCTCAATTCAGCACAAGCCAATTTGTTACGAAATGATAAAAAATTGTCGTCGAATGAAAAGTCGACCCTGAAATCATCGCGTAGAAAAAGTCGCTGGCGACATCGGAATCGAGATGTTCTGCCGACCACTGCTTGTCTCACGTTTCCCCCTTTCCAGCGATGGGCATCACATGAGGGACCGCCGATGGCTGGAGCCAACTGCTCAACACCTATAAGAAGAAACAAAATATGCTCAGAAATATCAGTATTGCTTGGCGTGCCTCCATTGGATTCAGCCTAGTTGCAGCGTTGACCGCGGGGTTGGGGATATTTGCGCTGTCCAAGCTGGATGACATGCGTGAAAGTACCCGGCAAATCAGTGACGATTGGCTGCCCGGCGTGATGGCCTTGAGTCACGGCGCGCAAAACGTTCAACGCATCCGTGCGCTGACCCTGCGCGTCATGATCAGCCGCGATCCACAGAGCCTCGAGCAGAACTACAGCAAGATGGACGCGCTCAAGGCTGAAACCCGCAACGAAATGGAGCAGTACGAAAAAACCATTCTCGTCGATGAAGACAGGGCGTTGTACGAGCGCTTCAAGACCGCCGCAGCGGCCTACATGTCACTTCAGGCTAAAGTGATCGATCTGTCCCGCAAGGACCAACTCGACGAAGCCCGAAACATTATCAATGGTGAGATGAACCAGCGTGCGGATGCGCTGAGCAAGACACTCGCCGACCTGATCGAATTCAATAACCGTGGCGCCAATGGCGCTGCTTCCAACAGCGTCGAAGTTTTCAAAAGTGCTCGCGGTGGCGTTATGGGCGTGCTGTTGGTCGTCGCACTGGCGTCATGCGCCGTGGCCGTTGGCTTGATTCGCAGTATCGTCCTGCCATTGCGTCAATCGGTCCGGTTGGCCGAGACGGTGGCCACCGGCAACCTCACCACGCACACCGTGGTGATCGGCAACGATGAGCCCGCACGGTTGATGGCGGCATTGGCAACCATGCAGGGCAATTTGCGCGACACCATCACGGCCATTGCCGAGTCCTCCAATCAACTGGCGTCGGCTGCCGAAGAATTGAGCGCCGTCACCGAAGATGCCAGTCGTGGGCTGCACCAGCAAAATGGCGAGATCGAGCAGGCGGCCACGGCGATCAATGAAATGACCAGCGCAGCCGAGGATGTTGCCCGCAACGCGATCTCCACGGCCGATGCCACGCGCGCGTCGGACCTGACCGCGCAGCAAGGCCGGGAGCAGGTGTTGCGCACCGTTGACGCGATTGGCGAACTGGCGAGCGGCGTAACGGCAACGGCCGGTGAGGTAGAAAACCTGGCAGACCGGGTGCGGGACATCAGCCAGGTGGTCGATGTCATTCGCACGGTTGCCGAGCAAACCAATTTACTGGCACTGAACGCTGCCATCGAAGCGGCCAGGGCAGGGGAGGCCGGTCGCGGTTTTGCCGTGGTCGCCGATGAAGTGCGCAGCCTCGCCCATCGTACCCAGCGCTCGACCCAGGAAATCGAGCAACTGGTCACGGCCATCGAACAGGGCACGGTACAGGCAGTCAATGCGATGCAAGGCAGCAATACCCGCGCGCGCGACACGCTGGAGGTGGCCCAGGCAGCGGGGCAGGCCCTCGATCAGATTACCTCGTCGTTCACCCACATCAATGAACGCAACCTGGTGATCGCCAGTGCCGCCGAGCAGCAGGCGCAGGTAGCCCGGGAAGTGGATGGCAATCTCGCCAACATCCGCGAGCTGGCATCGCAGACCGCCGCCGGTGCGACACAAACCAGCGCCGCCAGCCAGGAACTGTCGCGCCTGGCCGTTTCACTCAACGGTCTGGTGTCGAGATTCGTGGTTTAACGCCTGGCGATCGCAACCCAAATGGCTGGCTTCAGCGCCAGCCGTTTTGGCCAGCGCCTCTTTAGTTCGTTCGGTTGAGCACCAGCAAACGTGCTGCTAAAGCGGTCATGACCACTGCGAAGCCGTAAGCCCCCAACCGGCTAGAGATCATTCCGTTACCCAGGCGCCCGTGCAGCCGTCCGGCACAAACGCTGAGCAGGGCATGAAAGGCCAAGGCGATCAGCGCAAGCAACACACCCAACACCATCACCTGCAGGGTGACACTGCGGGTGCCCAGGGTGACGAATTGCGGCAGGAACACCATGAAGAACAACAGCGCCTTGGGATTCAACAGGCTGTTGAGGGTGGCTCGAACAAAGATCTTGCGCAGCGACGCCAGTGCAGGTCGGGCATCGGTATTCGCTGACGGTGCCCTCAATGCTTGCCACGCCAGCCACAGCAGATAACAAGCGCCGGCCCATCGCAGCACATCAAACGCCGGCGTCCAACTCATCACCAGCGCACCGAGACCCGCACTGACCATGGCAGTCATCAGCACGTCGGCCAGGGTGATCCCCAGTGCCGCGGCGAAACCGGCGCGCCAGCCGTGGGCAATGGCGTGGCTGGTGACGAACGCCATGTTCGGGCCCGGCACGATCAACAACAGTAGGGCGGCGATAACGAACAGGTACAGGTTGGTGGCGTCCGGCATGGTGCAACTCCTCCTGGGATGAGTCACAAGGCTAACCATTAGCGCACGCGCAGCAGCAGATACAGTGGGGCTGGATTTGATAGCAACAGTCAGGGGCGTGGCGGGGGCCCTTGCCGGTCAATCAAAATACGTTCGCCAGCCTTTATTCACTCCAGCAGCGAAGCTTTCTTGAGCAGATCGTAAAGCCCTTCAGGGACTAGCGGTGATTCAGCGGTGAAGCTGGAGCTGTTGCACCACAGGGCTCTGAACGGTGCCCCGTCGCTTTCATGGCCTTGCAGCCAGGGTTTTTCGTAGACGCCTGCGTCGTCAAACCGTGCATCGTAGACCTGGACAATCTCGTGTCCCGGCTTGCCCGCGTAGGTGAAAATGCTTTCCAGCGTGCCAATCAGTCGAACGTCGCGGATCGAAAGGCCCAGTTCTTCCTGCACTTCCCGGGCGATGGCATCGACACTCCTTTCACCGAATTCGATTCCACCGCCGATGGGGCGAAAGAGTGTCCGCTTCTCAACGGCATCCTGAAAATGGTTGACCAGTATTTTTCCGTGATGATGAAAGATGCACAGCGCGAGAGGGCGAATGCGTTGTTCTGGCACGAGTGAAATTCCCTTTTGACGTGATGGCGTGAAGGGTACTGCATTCCACCCGGTTCGGGCTGGTCAAGACAAAATGGGTTATGAGCTTCGCGGGCTGCAATGGTTGTGACGCCACGCAATCAGGTCGCCAGGACCGAAAAGAAGGGCCTATGTATCGCTGTGTATCCCAACCCCGTGTTCGGAGACTGGCTTACAAATGCCCCGCAATCCGGATACATCCGGGATACACGTGTGCAGTCAAATAGCCCTGCCTCAGCGAGAAAGCAAACGTCTCTCGCACCACGGCTTATCGCCCTTGTGGCATGACCCTTAGCGGCCTGACCGCACACTGTATCCGGAGTAATAACCATGTCCCGTATGTCGAATAAATCCCGCATTGGCCTGATCGCAGTTGCACTGGCCGGCAGCATGAACCTCGCTTCGACCGCGTTCGCCGCAGACGCACTGCCGCAAGGCTACCAACTCGCCGCCGCGGAAAAGACCAGCGAAGGCAAATGTGGCGAAGGCAAATGCGGTGCCGAGGCCGGCGCCAAAGCGACCAAGGCCGGTGAGGGCAAGTGTGGCGAAGGCAAGTGCGGCGCCGATGAAGCCGGTGCCAAAGTGACCAAGGCCGGTGAAGGCAAGTGCGGTGAAGGCAAATGCGGCGACGCGTCCTTTGCCCGTACCGACGCCGACCACGATGGCCGCGTCTCCCTGAAAGAACTGCTGACCGTGGCGCCGAAGGGCGGCGAAGAATTCAAGGCGATGGACACCAACAACGACGGTTTCCTCTCCGAAGGCGAGGTCTACAAGTTCCGCACCAACCAGTTCACCTCGAACGGCAAGAAAGTGCCAACCGAGCTGTTCACCAACATGGCCAAAGCCAAGAGCTGATTGATTGCGTCAACCCAACCTCCCCAGGTTTGTGACTGGGGAGGTTTTTTTATGCCTGGGAAAAATCAGTCAGTCAAAAGCACTTCGATACGCAAAAAGCCCTGGCAACCCACCGGTCATCACAAGCAACACATGGCTGCCCGCCGGATAATCGCCCCGGCGCACGGCAGCCAGCAGACCGGAAAAGGCCTTGCCGCCGTAGACCGGGTCGGTGAGCAAGCCCTCATGGGAGGCCAGCAGGCGTACGGCTTCGAGCATCGCTTCGGTCGGTGCGCCGTAGGCTTCGCCGCGTTGGCTGCCGTCGACGCTGATCGCGTTGTCGGCCAGGGTGGCGGACGGGTCGAGGAGCTGCAGGGTTTGCCGGGTTTTTTCCAGGGTCGTGGCGAATGCCTGTTCTTCGCTCGCCAATACCGAGTAGCCGACGATTTTCGTCGACGACCGGGCGAGGGTGACGCCGGCGAGCAATCCGGAGTGGGTGCCGGCGCTGCCGTTGGGCACGATGATCTGATCGAACCGGATATCGAGCGCATCCGCCTGACGCAGGATCTCGGCGGCGCACGCGGCATAGCCGAGGCTGCCCCGGGGGCTGGAGCCACCGAGTGGCATGACAAAAGGCTTTTTCCCTTGGGTCTTGAGCGTGCGAACCAACTCGGCGGCATAGGTATCCGGTGCCACACCTCGCTGCAACCGATGGACCGTCGCGCCAAACAATCCGTCCAGCAAGACATTGCCGTTGTAGCAAAAGTCGTCGTCGGTGCGCACGGCTGACGGGGTCAGGATCAATTCGCAAGCCAGGCCCTGACGGGCAGCGGTGGCGGCGGTCAATCGGGCGTGGTTGGACTGGAAGCCACCCCAGGTCACCAGGGTGTCGGCGCCTTCGGCCAATGCTTCGCCCAGCAGGAATTCCAGTTTGCGCAGCTTGTTGCCACCGCCGCCGAGACCGGTCAGGTCATCGCGTTTGACGTAGAGGTTGCAGCCGTTCATTTCAGGTAACGGGCTCAAACGGGAGAGTTTCTGGATCGGCGTCGGGCCTTCGAGCAGTGTCGCCCGGGGGTAGGCGGCCAGCGCGGCATCGAGATGAGATAAGTCGTGGGGCATGAAGGATCACTCTTGGCGTGAGGATCGATGACTGTAAGAAGCCGCAGATTGAAGATATACCGATCTTCGGGAATTACTGTTGATACACCGTGTAATCAAACAACGCGGTTGACCGGATGTACCCGTTTCCATTGTGGGAGCGAGCCTGCTCGCGAAAGCGGTGTCACAGTCACAGTCGATGCTGGCTGACCTGACGTCTTCGCGAGCAGGCTCGCTCCCACAATGGACTTATGTTCAGTACTGAATATCTCTTTTGCAGATAACAGTTGCCTGTTTAATTCGTTTACTGAGATATCAACTTCGCGCGTAGAGTCAGCCCGACTGAAGAACGGCATTCGCCTGCACGCCGCTGCTGCCGGCGATTGTCGACGCCCAAACGGAGCACCTGTCCTCGTGAATTATGCCGATCGCAATCTTCCCTATTGGCGCCGCAACCTGGCTGTTTGTGTGTTCGGCTCGTTCACCACGTTGGTGAGCCTGAGCATGCTGTTGCCGTTCTTGCCGCTGTACGTGCAACAACTGGGCGTCACGGCCCAGGCCGATGTGGTGCAGTGGTCGGCCGTGGCGTTTGGCGCGACGTTTTTTGGCACGGCGCTAACCGCGCCGCTGTGGGGGCGGCTGGCCGACCGGTTTGGTCGCAAGCCGATGCTGATCCGTGCGGCCATCGGCATGGCCATTGTGATGTCGCTGATCGGGCTGGCGCGCAATGTCACCGACCTGGTGCTGCTGCGATTGGTCGCCGGGTTGATCGGTGGATACGCCTCGGCGTCCATTGTGATGATTGGCTCCCAGGTGCCCCGGGAAAAGGCTGGCTGGGCCTTGGGTGTGCTGTCGACCGGTGCGTTGTCGGGCAATTTGATCGGGCCGCTGGTGGGTGGTTTTCTGCCGCAGTGGGTGGGCATTCGCGGTACTTTTTTTGTCGGTGGCGCGATGATCGCGGTGGCGGCGATCACCACCATCGTGCTGATTCGCGAGGACTTCGATCGCAGCGTGGACGGCGCGCGGCGTGACAAGCCATCCCAAGGGGAGGGCGCCGGCTCCCGCTGGCCGGTCATCGCCGCGCTGCTGCTGACGGCGATGATGGTGCTGCTGGCCAACATGTCCATCGAGCCGATCATCACCGTCTACATCGGCCACCTCGGCGTGGCCTTCGATGATCAGGCGAAGATCGCCGGCGTGGTGATGGCCTGCTCGGCGCTGGGCAGCATTTTGACCGCCGCCAAATTAGGCGCGCTGGCGGATCGTGTCGGCAGTTGGAACGTGATCATCGCTTGCCTGGTGTTGACCGGCCTGGTCATGGTGCCCCAGGCCTTCGTCACGCAGTGGTGGCAACTGGCGGTATTGCGCGGCCTGATGGGCATGACCCTCGCCGGGCTGCTGCCGGCGATTGCCAAGCTGATACGGCAGTCGGTGCCAGGGCACAGCACCGGCAAGATCCTGGGTTATCTGCAATCGGCACAGTTTTCCGGGCAGGTGATCGGGCCGCTGATCGGTGGCCAGATCGGCGCGCATTTCGGTTTGCACCACGTCTTCCTGGTGACCGGCGCGCTGCTGGTGTTGTGTGCCGGGATCAATGGCTGGGTGAAGAGCCGGTTTGATGCTGCAACGGTCGCTACAGTGCCACGGTAGCGGGCACTCATGACATTTGTGGCGAGGGGATTTATCCCCGTTCGGCTGCGAAGCAGTCGTAAGTCGGGCAATTTGGTGTGCCCGAAGGTAAGAACGGGGCCGCTTCGCGACCCAACGGGGATAAATCCCCTCGCCACAGGTTTCTTGCACACCTGTATTAGTGGTCTTCGCGCACACTCTGCAAAAAGGTCGCCAGCGCGCTGGAGAAGTAACCGTCGATGCGCCGCACGAACACGGTCTCCACTTGCGCCAGTTCCGGCGGCAGATCATGCACCGCGACCAATCCCTCGCGGGCCGCGTTGGCGACCACGCCCCGGGGCAACAGGGTGACCCCGACCCCTGCCGAGACGCAGGCAATGATGGCTTCGATGGAGCCGAATTCCAGCGGTTCGGGGGCGAGGATGCCGAGGCGGGTCAACAGGCTGTCGAGGCGTTGGCGATAGGAGCAGCCGATGCGAAACACCACGGTTTTCAGGTGCTCGACATCGGCGACATCGTCCAGTCTGCGCAGGGCCGGCGAGGTGACCAGCACCAGCTCTTCGCGAAAGGCTGCTTCGCTGTGCAATTCCGGGTGATTGACCGGCCCCACGACGAACGCGCCCTCCAGCTTACAGTCGATGACGCCCTGAATCAGGCTGCAGGTCGTGCCGGTGCGCACCACCGGACGAACCTCGGGGTAGGCCTTGGCGAACTGTGCGATCAGGTGCGGCAGGCGCAGGGCCAGGGTGGTTTCCAGCGTACCGATTTCCAGCACGCCTCTGGGGTGACCGTCATCGCGGGCGGCGCTGGAGGCATCGAGCAACAACTTCGACAGTCGGGCGGCGAAGGGCAGGAAGCGCCGCCCGGCGGGCGTCACCTGCACCCCCTTGGCACTGCGTTGAAACAACGCCACCCCCAGCTCGTCTTCCAACGCGCGAATCCGCGCCGATACGTTCGATTGCACGGTGTTCAGCTCGCTGGCGGCCTTGTTCATGCTGCCGTGGCGCGCCACCGCGTCCACCACCTTGAGATCCGCGACATCCATCGACTTCACCTATCTGTGAAAGTAATAACTGATGCTCAATCTAAGGCGTATGAAAGATGAGTGAAAGGGGAATTTAGGTTCACCAAAAACGATCATCTGATTCACAAATGATCATTTTACATGATCATGTGCCGGGCATAGGTTGAAGGGGCACAGATACCGCAGCCAGTGGCGGATCGAGTCTGAATCTGAGGCTGTGGAACAACAATAACGCAACCACTGCTACACGGAGTCAACGTGAACCCTGCAACCGAATCAGCCAGAATTCGCAACCACCCCCGTTACAAGGAACTGGTGTCGCGGCAACGACGATTCGTCGCCGGCCTTACCGCCGCCACCCTTGTCCCGTACTTCACGTTCATCCTCGTCGCCGCTTTCGCCCCCCACCTGCTCGCGACGAAGCTTTCCGCCACCAGCATCATCAACATCGGTTGGCCGTTGGGCCTGGTGTTTATCGTCGGCGCCTGGTTGTTCACCGGGCTCTACATCCTGCGTGCCAACGGTGAGTTCGATGCACTGAACGCGCAAATCCGGGACGGGGTGATCGTATGAAACACCTCCTGCGAAACCTCATCCTTCCGATCCTGCTGAGCGCCTTTGCGGCGCGGGCCCTGGCCGGCGATGTATTGCAGAACGTCGAAAAACAACCGATCAACATCACCGCGATCAGCATGTTCCTGGTGTTCGTGGTCACGACGCTGGGCATCACGTACTGGGCCGCTTCCAAGACCAAATCCATGGACGATTTCTACAATGCCGGCGGCGGTATCACGGGCTTCCAGAACGGTCTGGCGCTGGCCGGCGACTACATGTCGGCGGCGGCGTTGCTGGGTGTCACCAGCATGATCTTTTTCAACGGTTTCGACGGCGTGCTGTATTCGATCAGCTTCTTCGTCGCCTGGCCGCTGCTGCTGTTTCTGTTCGCCGAGCGCATCCGCAACCTGGGGCGCATCACCATCTCCGACATCGCGTCTTTCCGCCTCGATCAAAACCGTATCCGCACCATGACCGCCTTCGGCTCGCTGACAGTGGTGTGCTTTTACCTGGTGGTGCAGATGGTCGGCGCCGGGCAGTTGATCCAGCTGTTGTTCGGCCTGCCGTACAACTACGCGGTCATCGCCGTGGGCTTGTTGATGGCGGTCTACGTGACCTTTGGCGGCATGGTCGCCACCACCTGGGTGCAGATCATCAAGGCCGGGTTGCTGCTGTTGGGCGGGACCTTGCTGGCATTCCTGGCGCTGAGCAAGTTCGGGTTTTCCTTCGATCTGCTGTTCGAAAAAGCCGTGGCCGCGCACCACGATGGCGAGAAGATCCTGCTGCCGAGCAAACTGGTGGCCGACCCGCTGTCGCTGATTTCGTTGTCGCTGGGGCTGGTGTTCGGCACGGCGGGATTGCCGCACATCCTGATGCGCTTCTTCACCGTGCCGGACGCCAAGCAGGCGCGCAAATCGGTGTTCGTCGCCACGGGTTTCATCGGCTTCTTCTACCTGATCGTCGCCGTGCTGGGCCTGGCCGCCATCGTGATCGTCGGGCAAGACCCGGCCTTCTACGAGTCCGGCAATCTGGCCGGCAAGCTGATCGGCGGCGGCAACATGCCGGTGATGCACCTGGCCAAGGCGGTGGGCGGCGACCTGTTGCTCGGTTTCATTTCCGCCGTGGCGTTCGCGACGATCCTGGCGGTGGTATCCGGGCTGACCATGGCCGGCACCTCGGCGATTTCCCATGACCTGTATGTGATGGTGGTCAGGAAGGGCAAGGCCGATGCGCGGGACGAGCGTCGCGTGTCGCGCATGGCGTCGGTGGGCATCGGTATCGTCGCGGTGGTGCTGGGGATTTTGTTCAAGGATCAGAACATCGCCTTTCTGGTGGCGCTGACCTTCGGCGTCGCGGCGTCGGTCAACTTCCCGATCCTCGTGCTCTCGATGTACTGGAAGGGGCTGACCACCCGTGGCGCATTGATCGGCGGCGTCGCTGGCCTGATCAGCGCGGTCGGCCTGGTCATTCTCTCGCCGGCTGTCTGGGTCAAGGTGCTGGGCAATGCCGAGGCGATCTTTCCGTATGACTACCCGGCAATCATCTCGATGAACGTGGCGTTCTTCTTCACCTGGCTGGGCTCGGTCACTGATCGCAGCCATGGGGCAGGGCTTGAGCGCGAGCGGTTCGACGATCAGCTGATCCGCGCCCAGACCGGGCTCGGCGCAGCACAGGCCGTCAATCACTAAGCCCTTCGTCCCTTCCATTTCCTGATTTGCGCGTTCTGCAAAAGGAGTCAGCCATGCAACTACGAGACAATGGCTTGAGGTTTTCACCCATCACCGTCGCCCTGCACTGGGTGGTGGCGTTTTCCCTGCTGGGGATTTTCATCCTGCAAGGGTTGATCGGCCAGGCGTCCGGCGAGGCGCTGCAACTGGAACTCGGCAGGGTGCAAAACCTGCTGGGGCTGATGCTGTTCCTCGTGTCGACCTATCGGTTCTGGGCGCGTATCACGTCCTATCATCCGCTGCCGGTGGGCACACCCAACCCCATCGAAGTGATCATCAGCCGCTCGGTGGCGGTGTCGCTGGCCCTGGCGATGGTGCTGTTGCCCATCGCCGTCTGGGCGTCGCGCGCCGCGGCCGGCGAGGTCGTGGAACTTCCGGGCGGCTGGTGGATACCGTCGGTCTTGCCCACCAATGCAACGTTGAAGCATGTGGTCGATGTGTTGTTCAACATCGGTGCCTCGGCGTTCCTCGCCGGCCTGGCGCTGCACATCTTCGGCGCGGTCAAGAATCACTTTCTCCTGAAGAACAACACGCTCAAGCGGATGCTTGGCCAACATGTGGAGCTGTGAGTCATGAACGAGTTCGATTTTGCCGGTAACGCCATCACCCGGCTCTGCGGTGTGAAGTACCCGATTTTTCTCGGTGGCATGGCGGCCATTTCCGGCCCGCAACTGGTCGGGGCCGTGGCCAATGCCGGGGGCATGGGCGTCATCGGCGGCTTGCGCCTGCCGCCCCTGGCGTTGCGCCGCTGGATCGAGGAAACCCGCGCGCTCACCGATAAACCCTTTGGTGTGAACCTGGTGCCGCAGTTCGGCGGCCCTGATGTCTTTGAAGCGCAGTTCCAGGTGATTCTCAAGGAAAAGCCCAAATTGCTGTCGCTGTTTTACGCCGAGAAATACGCCGCCGACATGATCCCCCGGGCGAAAGATGCGGGGCTGTTGGTCATGGTGCAGGCGGGATCGGTGGAACTGGCCCACATCGCCATCGAGCAGGGCGCGGACATCATCATCGCCCAGGGCAGTGAAAGCGGCGGTCACCTCAATCGCGGCACGATCGGCATCATGCCGCTGTTGACCTCGATCCTTGCGGTCTCTGAAGGTCGGCCGGTACTGGCGGCTGGTGGCGTCGTTCACGGCGACGATGTGCGGGCGCTGATGTCCCTCGGTGCATCGGGGGTGGTGGTGGGCACGGCGTTCATTGCCACCGATGAGTCGAACGCGCACCCGCTGTACAAGCAGAAGATCGTCGAGGCGACCAGCGATGACACCGAATACCGCACCGGCTATTCGTTCGGCTGGACCTATGGCACGCCGCACCGGGTGATCCCCAACCGGGACAAATGGAACCTGTTGCGCCTGATCGGCGGCGGTGCCCGGGCGATCGACAAGGCGCGGATGGCCGAGAAGTTGTCGCTGTATGCGGGGCAGGGGGTGGGCAAGATCCACAGCGTCGTCCCGGCGGCGCAGCGGGTGGCGGAGCTGGCGCGAGGGTTGGATCAGCGGCCTGTGCCTGAAAGAAGCGGCACTGACTATGCTGCGACAGGGCGATTCCTGAACGAGCAAAGAAGAACGCTGGGCTGGCAGTAATTCCCTGTGGGAGCGAGCCTGCTCGCGAAGACGACGGCACATTCAACACTAAGGTGACTGATCCGACGCTTTCGCGAGCAGGCTCGCTCCCACAATGTTCATTTCTCGACGCCGAAATCCGGGTACACACCCAATCCCCTGTGGGAGCGGGCTTGCTCGCGAAGACGGCGGCACATTCAGCATTAAGGGTGACTGACCCGACGCTTTCGCGAGCAGGCTCGCTCCCACAATGGTTATTTGTCGACGCCGAAATCCGGGTACACACCCAATCCCCTGTGGGAGCGGATTTATTCAAGCCACCGCTGGCCGAGCAATCTGCTGCTGCGCCAAGCCAATGAACGCACTCATGGCCGAGGTGATCATCGAGTCGTTGCGGCGGATGAACACCGTGGACACGTTGGCGAACTCCGGCGGCAGCGTGTGCCAGCGAATCCCGTGGCGCACGCTGCAATTTTCCGCGATGGCCTTGGGCAGCAAGGTCACGCCCATGCCGGCCGCGACGCACGAGAGGATGCCGTCCAGGGTGCCCAGTTCCATGATCTGGTTGGGCACCAGTCCCACCTGATAGAACCAGTTTTCCAGGGTCGAGCGATAGAAACAGCCCGTGCGAAACACCAATACCGTCTGCTGGGGCATTTTCTCCATCAGCGCCGGCAGGGAATCGAACTGGTTGCTGCTGACCAGCACCAGCTCCTCGCTGAACACCTCTTCCTGGGCCAATGCCGAGTTCTGGTGGAAGCCGCCAACGAAGGCACCGTCGAGCCGATGGGATTCAATCGCCTTGATCAGCTCCACGGTTGTCCCGGTCAGCAGCGACAATTGCACCTCGGGGTATTGCTCGCGGTACTTGGTGAGCACTTGCGGCAGACGGATGGCGGCGGTGGTTTCCATCGAACCCAGGCGCAAAAGGCCCGTCGGGCTGCCGGTGTCCATCAAGGCACTGCGGCTCTCGTCGGTCAGTTGCAGGATGCGTCGCGCATAACCGAGGAAGGTTTCGCCCGCCGACGTCAGCACCACCCCGGACTTCTTGCGGATGAACAGCTCGCGATTGAGTTCGGCTTCCAGCTCCTTCACGCGCATGGTGACGTTGGACTGCACCGTGTTCACCTGCAACGCTGCGGCGGTGAAGCTGCCCAGCTCCGCCACGGCGCAGAAAATCTTCAGTTGGCGCATTTCCATGATCGTCCCCATCCATCTCTAAAAGTGATTATGGATATATTTAACGATCACTTTACGTCTGTCGGCGGCGGTTAGTAAAGTGACCGAAACCGGATATCGAGCGCCGTTCGACCGATGACACTGACCACCAGAATTGACCACGTTTTTGCCGGCGGCCTGGGTGTGTTGCAACCCGAATGGCAGCGCACGGGCATCTTCAAACAGCGCCACGAAAGCCCTGTACAGGTGGCGCTGCACGGGATCGTCGGCGACCAGCACGGCGACACTCGGGTGCACGGAGGTCCGGAAAAGGCGGTGCATCACTACGCGGCGCAGCACTATGAACGGCTGGCGCAGGCCTTTGCTCAGAGTGCCCCGCAACTGGTGGCGGGCAGTCTGGGAGAGAACATCTCCGCGTCCGGGCTCTCTGAATGCAACGTGCACATTGGTGATGTGTTCCAGGTCGGCAGCACGGTGTTGCAGGTGTCGCAGCCGCGCAGCCCGTGCTGGAAGATCAACCATCGTTTTGATGCCGAGCATATGTCGATGTTTGTCGCCAAAGAGCGCATCACCGGTTGGTATTACCGCGTGCTTCAGCCGGGCAACCTGCAAGCGGGGGACCGGATCGAACTGTTGGAGCGGCACACTGAACGGTTTTCCATCGACCGGTTCTGGCAGGTGCAGTTGGCGCACCGACCGCAGATCGATGAGCTGCTGGCGCTGGCGGCCACCCGTGGCCTGGCAGACGACTGGAAGCGACGGCTGTCCGAACGGGCGAAGTACCTGCAAAAGCGCGCTGAAAACGCGCTCTGACTTTGCGGATGCCCTCCGATTCCCTTGTGGTTGCCGACCGGGTTTTCGTGGCTGTACCCCGTACAAATGTGGGAGCGAGCCTGCTCGCGAAGGCGATGTGTCAGACGGCAAGAATGGTGAACATATCCATGAAACGGCGAGTCACTTCTTCACCCCTCAATCAGTTGCATCTCGCACCGCCCGCCTGACCTCCGCCTGTATGGCATAAGCCGGTGCCTCCACCGCATTGAAATCCTGCGTATACCGCTGGGCAAATCCAGCGACGCCCCATTCCTGATACTGCTGCACGTGCTTGAGCTCGTGAGCCCAAAGCGCGACGTTCTGTTCTGCGCTTTGCGCGTCGCGGAAGAGGATGATGTCGACCAGCGTCACGGCACCGACATCGGGATTTTGCAGCATGGCCGTGGCGGCGTTGAATTGGCCGTTGTCGCTGATTTGGTAGCGCGCAGCATCGAGGACGCTGGGGGCGTACCAGCGCAGCAGTTGCTCGCGGATGTGCTCTGGAATGGGCTGGGTGCCGGCCATGTCTGCATCAGCCTGGGCCTGGGTCAGCCACAACGCCAGGGCCGGTGCCGCGATCTGGTGGATGTCCTCAGGCAGGGGGCCAAGCAGGGGGCCCAGGTCGGGCAGGCAGATGCAGCCGTCCAGGCATATTTGTTTCTCGCCAGGCGGGCAGGCGTTGTCCTGGGCTGGCGCTTCAAGCGTCAGGCACAGAACGAACAGCGCCACCAGGCGCGTGGTGATGGACGGCATTGAAGGCTCCAGGGACGAACGCGGAGTGAACAGTGGATCACAAGTGATCGACGGCTCGCATCCCCTTCATCACGGGCTCATCCATGACAGACACTGAAATCAGTATTCATCATTTGTGATTCATGCGATCACTAATCATCATTTTACATGATCAAGCGACCGGCCTACCTTGGCTCTGCCAGCCGCAGTAAAAGGCCCGCCCATGGCGAAGAGGGCGTGCGCTTCTGCACCAGGCGGAAATCGACCATGCAGCGCTGGCCGAACAGTATTGCCAGGGGCGCCGGGTTCGCGATGCCGACGTCCCAACAAGGTTTGTCGTTTTTCGGGCGGGAGTGCGTGTTGGCGCGGGCTGGCACGCACTCCGTATTCCCCGGGGGGGCGAGCTCCTCGCTCCCGATTTTTTCCCTTTTTCAAAGGTGAACCGCGATGCCATTGCTCAAGTTCGACATCCTCGAAGGCCGCAACGATCAGCAGCTCAAGGCCTTGCTGGATGGGGCGCATCGGGCCATGGTCGAGGCGTTCGAAGTCCCCGCCAGTGACCGCTACCAAAGCGTCACGCAACACCGTCCCGGAGAGTTGGTGCTGCACGACACGGGATTGGGTTACACGCGGTCGAACAACGCCGTCCTGCTGACGGTTTTTTCGCGCCCGCGTTCACGCGCGCAGAAGATCGCGTTCTACCGCTTGCTGGCCGAGCAGCTGCAAGTCGATTGTGATTTGTCACCGGACGACTTGATCATTTCGCTGGTAGAGAACACCGATGCCGACTGGTCGTTTGGCCGAGGCCGGGCGCAGTTTCTGACCGGGGAGCTTTAGTTTTTTTACCCATCACATTCAGGTGCTGTCATGTCCAATCCTCTGTTGTCCCTTTTGCACATTGAACTGCCGATCATCCAGTCGCCGATGGTGGGCGTCTCCACGCCCCGGCTCGCGGCAGCGGTGTCCAATGCCGGCGGGCTCGGTTCCATCGGGATCGGCGCGAGCAACGTCGAACAGGCGCGGGCCATGCTGCGCGAGACGGCGGCACTGACGGCCAAGCCTTTCAATGTGAACCTGTTCTGCCACGCGCCGGCGGTGCAGGACGGCGAGCGCGAAACCCGATGGCTGAACTTCCTCGCGCCGTTCTTCGCCGAATTCAACGCCGCTGCGCCAACGTCGCTGCGCGAGATCTATACCTCGTTCGTTGAAGACGAAGGCATGTTGCAGATGTTGCTGGAAGAGCAACCGGCTGTGGTCAGCTTCCATTTCGGCTTGCCGCCGCAACCGGCGATCGACGCGCTCAAGGACGCCGGCATCGTGCTGCTGTGTTCCGTCACCAGCCTGGCCGAAGCGCAGCAGGCGGAACGCGCTGGCGTGCATGCGCTGGTGGCGCAAGGTTACGAAGCCGGGGGACATCGCGGGGTGTTCGATCCGCAACAGGACAGCGAGATGGGCACGTTTACCCTCGTGCGTGTGCTGAGCGATGAATGCCGACTGCCGGTGATCGCGGCGGGCGGCATCATGGACGGTGCCGGGATCAAGGCCGTCCTGCAACTGGGCGCCAGTGCCGCGCAGTTGGGCACAGCGTTTATCCTGTGCCCCGAATCCTCCGCCAATCCGGCTTATCGCGAAGCCCTCAAAGGTCCGCGCGCTCATCAAACCCGGGTCACCAGCGCCATCTCCGGCCGTCCGGCCCGAGGCATGGTCAATCGCAACTTCACCCAGCTCGAAGCGAATGCCCCGGCGCTGCCGGACTATCCGATCGCCTACGACGCCAATAAAGCGCTCAACGCTGCGGCCGCTACCAAGGCCAACACCGACTTCGCCGTACAGTGGGCCGGGCAGGGCGCGCCACTCGCCCGGGAAATGCCAGCGGCCGCGTTGGTCAATGTACTGGTCGCTGAAATGAAGGCCTGACCCCCGTCCTCTGTGGGAGCGAACCTGCTCGCGAAGGCGTCAGGTCAGTCAACATCGATTGTGACTGTCACAACGCTTTCGCGAGCAGGCTCGCTCCCACACTGTTCATTTGTCGAAGCCGGGATTTATGCAATCCCCAATCCCTTTGTAGGAGCGAGCCTGCTCGCGATGGACGTCAACGATAACGCGTGCTGTCTGAATGATCGCGTCGTCTGGGCCTCCATCGCGAGCAGGCTCGCTCCTACAGGGGGCAGGGCTCAATCAATTGCCGTGCCCAACACTTCAACGATGCGCCCGGCAATGTGCTCGGCGTGGGTCTCCAGCGCAAAGTGCCCGGTGTCCAGCAACTCGACAACCGCCTTCGGATTGTCACGCTTGAACGCCTCGGCGCCTGGCGGAATGAAGAACGGATCGCCTTTGCCCCAGATCGCCAATGTCGGCAACTGGGTGTCACGGAAGAACTGCTGGAACGCCGGGTACAGCTTCAGGTTGTTTTGATAGTCGTAGAACAGATCGAGCTGGATGTCCTTGTTCCCCGGGCGCTCCAGCAGCAAGGCATCCAGGTAATACGCTTCAGGGGCGATGACGTCCGGGTTGCTCACACCTTCCACGTACTGCCAGCGGGTGCCTTCCAGATGCAGGATGGCATCGCTGATCACCTGGCGATTGTCCGCCGACGGATCTGCCCAGTACTGACGGATTGGCGCCCAGGCTTCCCCCAGACCTTCCAGGTACGCATTGCCGTTCTGCGAAATGATCGCGCTGACCCGTTCAGGGTGTGCCAGCGCCAGGCGCAGGCCCGTCGGCGCACCGTAATCGAAAAAGTACAGGGCATAACGCTTGAGATCGAGCGCATCGACGAACGCCTCGAGGGTCTTGCCAATGGCATCGAAGGTGTAGACGTACCCGCGCTCGGCCGGCACCTGGGTAAAGCCGAATCCCGGCAGATCTGGCGCAATCAGGCGGTATTGGTTGGCCAGCAGCGGGATCAGGTCGCGAAACTGATGGGACGAGCTGGGGAACCCGTGCAACAGCAGCAAAACCGGCGCATCCGCCGCGCCGGCCTCGCGATAGAAAACCTTAACACCGTCGGCTTCGACGAATTGATAGGCAACAGAGGGGTGGTTGAACGACGACATTGCTAGCGCTCCTGTAACTGTTAAATATTAGTTAATACGGTTACATGGCTTTATTGTGCATGGATTTAGTAACTGGTCAAATTGTTTTTATGGGTTACAATTGCTTCATCGATTCCGGGGATGAATGCCATGACAACCACCGACGCAATGCCTGATCTTCCGCCGCCCTTTGTCCTGGCTGATCATCCGGCGCTGGATTTGTTGAACACGCAAATGTTGGTCGAGGGGCACAAACGCGACCTTCTGCAAAACGACGCGCAGGCAGCCCAATGGCTGGAACAGATCGGGCTGGGGGTGGCAACGGTAGTTGGCGACGGGCGTTTGCTCGGTGAGCTGCGGGCACTGCGCGACAGCATCGAAAGCCTGGTCACGGCACGCCGCGAGAGTCGCCCGGCGGATCCGGCGACGCTGAACCGGTTCCTGCTGGGCGCCGTGCCGCAACTGGTCTGGGAACAACCGGGGGCACCCGAACTGGATCGCTTCCATCAAGCGGATGTGATGACTCGGCAGCTGAGCCGACTCGCCTATGCCGCCGCTGAATTGCTCGCCGAAGGCGATTTCAACCTGGTGCGCACATGCGAAAGCGCGGACTGTTCGCTGATGTTTTATGACCGCACCAAAGCCCATAAACGGCGTTGGTGCAGCATGGCGCTGTGCGGCAACCGGCATAAGGTGGCCGAGTTCCGCAAGCGTCGTCAGGGCGTTTGACCCTTAGAAATCCACGGTCGCCGACTGTAGGAGCGAGCCCTGCTCGCGATGGTCGTCAACGATAACGCGTGCTGTCTGAAGGTACGCGGTGCCCTTGATACCATCGCGAGCAGGGCGCGCTCCTACGGGGGTAATGCGGGCTTAGAAATCCACGGTGGCTGACAGCTTCAGCGTCCGTGGCTCACCCTGGGTCAGGTAGTTGTTCGCGGTCGAAGCCGCCGACCAATACGCCTTGTTCGCCACGTTCTCGACGTTGGCACGCAGGGTGATGTACTTGTCGTCGGCCTTGAAACCGTAGCGGGCGCCGAGGTCGACGCGGGTCCAGGCCGGGATGCTCAGGGTGTTGGCCGCGTTCACGTATTCGCCGCCAGTGCGCAACAGGCGCCCGTTGAGCGCTGCGCCCTGAATGCCCGGGATGTCCCAGTCCGCGCCCAGGTTGTATTGGAAGCGCGGCACGCCAGCGGCGCGATTGCCGTCGTTGAGACCGTTGGAGGTTTTCTTCTGTTCGGTGTCCATCCACGTCGCCCCGGCCAGCACGCGCAGGCCATCGATGGGCTCGCCGAACAGGTTCAGTTCCACTCCCTTGTTCACCTGCTCGCCGTCGACGCTGAAGGTCGGCAGGCGCGCGCCGGCGACGGTCGAGGTCGAGCTGTTGGGCATCTCGATGCGGTACACGCCCAGGGTCGCGCCAAAGCTGTTCCAGTCGAGCTTGACCCCGGCTTCAGTCTGCTTGCTGCGGTTGGGGGCGAACACTTCGCCGGGGTTGGTCACGCCGGTGGTCGGCGCAGTCGGGCCTTGTTGCAGGCCTTCGATGCGGTTGGCGTAGAACGACACATGCTCCCACGGCTTGATCACCAGACCGTACACCGGCGTGGTGATCGACTCTTCATAATTGGCCGTTCGCGCGCCGCTGGTGGTGTTCCAGGCATCGGCTTCGAGGGTCTGGCGGCGCACGCCGAGGGTCAGCAGCACGCGGTCGTCGATGAAGCCCAGGGTGTCGGAAACGGCGGCACTTTTGACCCGGGTTTTGCCGACGATGCGCGGATCATGGATATCGCTGCCGAAGTACGTATTGGTCGGTCGCGACACTTGCACCGGGTTGTACAGGTTGCCGTTGACCCGGTTGGCCACCAGGATCGCTTCGAATGCCGAGCGCTGTTCACCCCAGGTGCCGGACAAACCGAAGTTCATCTGGTGGCTGATCGGGCCGGTGTTGAAGTGGCCGTTCAAACCGGCCATCGCGCTTTTGTTGTCTTCGTCATGGGGCGAGTAGAGGAAGCCGACCTTGCCGCTGCCATCGTTGCCGACATACAGCGACGAGTACTGACCGTTTTCCCGGGTGTGCTTGGCGCCACCACCGGCGTAGGCGGTCCAGTTGTCGTTGAGGTCGTACTCGGCGTTGACCATGCCGTAGGTGTCTTCCAGCTCCGACCAGGTCCAGTCCTGGGCGTAGTTGTCCTTGGCCGATGGCGCATGCGGGACTTTGGTGCCGGTGGGATAGACCACGGAGCGACCGTTGTTGATGCGTAGCTTCTGATAGCCCAGGTCGGTGGAGACCCGCAGGCGCTCGCCGCGATAATCCAGGCCGAGGGCGATCAGTTGCGAGTGTTCGGACTCGTCGTCGACGGCGGTCTCGCCACCGTGATTGGCGAGGTTGACCCGGGCGCCGAAGCGGTTGTCTTCACCAAAGCGCTGACCGAGGTCGATGTGCCCGCCGACCTGGCTGTCACTGGCGTAGTCGAGGGTCACGCTGCGGGTCGGGGTGTCCTGGGCGCGCTTGGGCACCAGGTTGACGCTGCCGCCAATGCCGCTGCCGGACGGCGCCACACCGTTGATGAAGGCGTTCGGACCCTTGAACAGCTCGACACGCTCCAGCGCCTCGGTGGTGATGATCTGGCGGGGCAGCACGCCGTAGAGGCCGTTGAACGAAATGTCGTCGGTGGTCAGTGGCAACCCGCGAATGGTGAACACCTGGGAAAAGTTGCCGAAGCCGGCGGACTGGCGCACCGACGCGTCATTGAGCAGCACATCGCCCACGGTTCGGGCCTGCTGATCCTCGATGGTCTTGGCGGTGTAGCTGACCACGCTGAACGGCACGTCGTTGATGCTGCGATTGCCCAGCACTCCGAGGCGCGCTGTACGGGCTACCTGGCCGCCAGCATAGGTATCGGCATCGCTACTCACGCCATTGACCGTGGTGGCGCCCAGTTCCAGCGCCGCGCCGCCCTCGACCTGCGGCGCCACGGTGTAACTGTCGGCACCGGTATTGATCAGCGAATAGCCGCTGCCCTGCAGCAACCGGTCGAAACCGGACTGCACGCTGTAGTTGCCTTGCAGGCCAGCGCTTTGTTGGTCATTGAGCAGGTTGGCATCGAACGACAGCAGCACCCCCGATTGCGCCGCGAATTGCGCCAGCACACTGGACAGCGAACCCGGGCCGATGCTGTAGCTGCGGGTGGCAGCGCTTTGTGGGGTGTCGGCGGCCAGGGCACTGTGAACCGGGGCAAGGGCGGTCAGGGCGATGGCCAGGCTCAGTACGTTCAGGGGGAGGCGGGCGGGACGGCGTCGGGAAAGGTTCTGCGGCGATCTGGGTGTCATGCGGCATGCCTGTGGATGCAAAGAGAAAATGAGAATTCCCCTACACACCGAACGACAGCGAAAAAGGTATCAGTGCAAATTGAAAAAAATTTCAGGCGTCGGATCAGAACTCTGTATCTGAACGTATCTCCCTGTCCGTCAGCTACTTGGGCATACAAAAACCGGCCCCCGGCGACACGAACGCGATACACGCTGGCTGCGTAATGGACATGCCTCACAAAGGCATCCCGCGCACTGTTTACCCCGCGCTCATTGGAGAACTGCGATGTCCCGAAATAACAAATTCAAAACCGCCGGCCTGCTCGGCGCTGCCTTCGTCGCCGCGACTTTGACCGCGTTCGCTGGCTTGTCCCAAGCCCAGGCTCAGACCAAGGAAAGCAGGCCAGCCGCCGAAGCAGCTCCCGCCAAGAGCTGGCAGACAGGCATCAGCCGTACCGACCTGGTGCGTCGCGATCTCGATGTTGAAGGGCGTGAAGTGATTCAGGTGCGCGTCGATTTCGATCCGGGCGTCGTGTCGCCGAAACACGCCCATCCCGGCGTTGAAGTGGCCTACGTCATCTCGGGCACGTTCGAATACCAGCTCGAAGGTCAGCCAAACGTGATCCTCAAGGCGGGTGAATCCCTGTACATCCCGGCCGGCACCGCCCATGTGGCGAAGAACATCGGCACGGACAAGGCTTCGGAACTGGCGACCTACATCGTCAAGAAAGATACGCCGCTGCTGATCCTCAAGTAATAAACGTAGACCTGTGGCGAAAGGGTTAGATGTGGCGAGGGGATTCATCCCCGTTCGGCTGCGAAGCAGTCGTAAACCTACCAGTTCGGTATAACTGATCGGACGCTGGGGGACGCTTCGCGACCCAACGGGGATAAATCCCCTCGCCACAAATGTGAGTGTTTTCAGATAAGCCTACTGCTGCTTGCCGACAGCGATCAGGCAAGCCGCCCCGACCAGACTCAGCGCAACGGCAAAGGTCACACGCATCCCACTGGCAACCGCCTCGGGTTGCGCAGAACCGATATCAACCGTCGCCGAAGCCAAAGCAAACACCGCCCCCAACACCGAAGCCCCGGTGATCAACCCCAGATTGCGCGACAGATTGAGCAGCCCGGACACCACCCCCCGTTGCTCCGGCCGGACATCGCCCATGACCGCCGTGTTGTTGGCCGTCTGAAACAGCGCATAGCCAAGCGTGATCACCACCATGGGCACGATATAGCCACCGACCCCCAGGCTGCTCGGCAACACCGACAACAACAGGCAACCGAGCGCGATGGCGAGCAACCCGACGAAGGTCATGCGCCGGGCGCTGAAACGGTCGGCGATGCGTCCCGCAGGCACCCCGGCCAGCGCGGCGGCCAACGGCCCGACCGACAGTACGAGCCCGACCTCGACGGCGTTCAACCCGAGCGCCAGCGACAGGTAAAACGGCCCCACCACCAGCGTGCCCATCATCACCGTGGTCACGAACAGGCTCATGGCCAGGCTGCCACTGAGCGACCGATCGCGGAACAGGGCCAGCCGAATCAACGGCGCCGCGACACGTTGTTCGACCCACACAAACAATCCCGCACCCACGCACGCCAGCGCCAACAATGCGCTGTTCAGCGCACCGAAATGGCCGCGCCCGAGGGTCATGGCCAGCGCGTAGGCGGCGAGTGTCAGGGCCAGCAGCAACGTGCCCAGCGGATCGAAGGCGGTCCTGGCGGTGTTTGCCTTCTGTTGATCGGCGGGTAAATAACGCCAGGCGAGCAGCAGGGTCAGCACACCCAGCGGCACGGTGATCAGGAAGATTGCCCGCCAGCCCAAACCGTCGATCAGCACGCCACCGAGCGAAGGGCCCATCGCCGTACCAATGGCCGACATCGTGCCGAGCAGTCCCATGGCACTACCGGTTCTCTCTTTCGCGACCGTCTCGCCCACGAACGCCAGGGTCAGCGCCATCATGATTGCCGCACCAAGGCCTTGCAGGGCGCGGGCGACAATCAGCAGTTCAAGGCTCGGCGCCAGGCCGCACAAGGTCGAAGCCAGGGTGAACACAGCGATTCCGGACAGCAGCAAACGGCGACGACCGGTCAGGTCTCCCAGGCGCCCGACACTGACGATCAGGGTGGTGATGGCCAGCAGGTAGGCGAGGACAACCCACTGCACCTGTTGAAAGGAGGCATCGAACACACGGGTCAGCGTCGGCAAGCCGACATTGGCAATGCTGGTGCCCAGGGATGACAACAACATCGACAGCGACAGGCTGGCCAGCGCCCCTCTGACGGACCGTGTCCGTTGCCCGATATCGGTGACGGCTGTTGTGGCGTTCATGCTGTTCCTCTTTTCCGGAGGCTCCCGATTGGAGCTACCGAAAATCTACGCCCGCGCCTAACATGGCGGAAGACGCATCGGTTGCACTGAATACATGCGTCTGACGCCACTTCACCGCGCACAGGTGCTCTCCATGTCCACGCCCGATTTCAACCTGCTGATCACACTGGATGTCCTGCTCGCAGAGGGCAGCGTGGCCCGGGCCGCCAAGCGCTTGCGCCTGAGTCCGTCCGCCATGAGTCGGGCGCTGGCGCGCTTGCGGGAAACCACCGGCGATCCGCTGCTGGTCAGGGCCGGGCGTGGGCTGGTGCCGACGCCGCGGGCGCTGGAATTGCGCGAGCGGGTCAGCCAGTTGGTGCAGGACGCCGAAGCGGTCCTGCGCCCGGTGCAGCCGCCCGATCTCACGCAGTTGGCACGTACCTTCACCTTGCGCACCAGCGAAGGCTTCGTCGAAAACTTCGGTGCCGCGCTGATCGCCCGCGTTGCCGGGCAAGCACCGGGCGTGCGACTGCGCTTCGTGCACAAACCCGACAAGGACAGTGCTTCACTGCGCGATGGCTCAGTCGATCTGGAAACCGGGGTCGTTGGCAAAACGACCAGCCCGGAGCTGCGGACCCAGGGGTTGTTCCGTGACCGATTCATCGGCGTGGTGCGGACCGGGCATGGGCTGGGGGAGGGCGAGGTCACGGCTTCGCGCTATGCGGCGGGCAACCATATCAGTGTGTCCAGGCGAGGACTGGACAAGGGGCCGATTGATGAAGCGTTGGAGCCGCTCGGCCTGCAGCGGCAGATCGTGACGATCGTCGCCGGCTTCTCCACCGCGCTGGCGCTTGCCCGCGCCAGTGATCTGATCGCCAGTGTGCCGGAACGCCATACCGCTAATCTGAGAACCGGCATGCACAGTTTTGCGCTGCCGCTGGTACTGCCGGAATTTACCGTGGCCATGCTCTGGCATCCACGGCTGGATGCCGACCCGGTCCATCGCTGGTTGCGTGGCTGCCTGCGCGAGGTGTGCGCGCCGGCAACCGATATGGCGTCTTAGAAGGTGAAGGATCGGGTCGAACGTGGCGCGGCCTGAGCCATTTCGATCTCCAGCAAATGCTCGGCCAGCACGTCGTTGAGGAAACGGAACTGATCGTTGAGGCCGATCACTTCGTTATTGAAGTGATGACCGGCTGCCGGAATCATCAAAGCTTCGAATTTTTCGTCGAACACCAGGGTCAACACTTTACGAGACTCGTATTGCTGCGAGTAGTAGTTGTTGCCGAACACCGGGAAGCTCACGGCCAGGGTGACTTCGTTGATCATGACGTGCGCTCCTCGGACAGGACAAACCAGGCAAATACGCTCAACGTGAAGGCCGTCAGGGCCAGACAGGTCAGGAGATGGATCAGCATGATTCGACCCTCCGCTACAGGGTTTCGTGTTGGGTTGGAATTGATCCTACGCTGACGGTTGCCGGGCGGAAGGCAATCGTGGCGATGGTGAATATCGATGGGAGTGATGGTCGGTTTTTGCGGTGTTCTTTAGGGCCCCATCGCGGGTAAGCCCGCTCCCACACCCCTGATCTCTGTGGGAGCGGGCTTGCCCGCGATGGGGCCCTAAAGGACAACATCAATCCCGAATGAGTAATGGTCGCCACCTATACTCAATTCAGGACCTTTCAATCGCCGGGCATCCGCTCCGGCGCAGACTTCGGGGACCGCGATGAGCGTGCGTTCGCTGATCGTCGCCGTGCTGGTGGTGTTGGCGGGATGCGTCACGGCGCCGCGCGCGCCGGTGGAAGTGCCGCAGGTCATGATCTCGCCCAGTACCTGGCAGCAAGTGGATCGGGAGATCGTTGAGGCGTCGCAATCGGCCACCGAGCAGACCAGGATCTACGCCCGTGGCGCCATGGATTATTGGCGTACGCGGGTCTATCAATTGACCGAAGAGAACTTCATTCCCTGGTTCAGCAGCTACTGGACCCAGGAATGGCTGTCGATGAAGGTCAGCTGGTACGCCGTCAGCGCCCAGGGCGAGCAGGATGCCTCGGAAAGGCGCCTGGCCGCTTATTTGCTGGAGAAATACCAGGAAAAGGTACTGGCGCCCGTGGCGGTGGAGATCGATCCCGATCAGATCCTCAGCCTGGCGTCGGCGTTCTACCTGGACATTCTCAAGGAAGATATGCAGCGCATTTCAAAGCGTCATGGCGTGCCGATCGCCCAGCTCAATGGCCGGATCCAGAAAATCCCCGCGATTGCCCTCGGGCCGCCCCCGGCGCGTGACGCCTCGCTGTACCAGGTGGTGTACGCCGAGTCGCTGAACACCCTGCCGGCCTACGCCGCGCTGGTCGACAAGATCCACAAGGCGGGTGGTGACAAGGGCGTCGATTCGACCGACACGGCCATGGCGCCGGTCGCCAGGCGCGCCAGCCGCCGGATCGAAGCCGAAATGGCGCCCCGTGGTGCAGCCAGTGCCGTGGCCGCGGCAGCAGGGAAACTGGCTGGTGCCCTGATTTCGGTGGGCGTGGCCGGGGTCCGGGCGATTATCCAGGCCAATGACCGGCCCGACAGCGAGGCGCTGATTCGCAGCAGCCTGGGCAACACGTTCGACAAGGCCTGGACCAAGTTGGTGCAGAACCCGACATCGGGGGTCATGGCCGGCACCTTGTACATGGCGGCGCAGATCGAGGGCAACCTGGCCAGCAGCGCCGAACCGCCGGTCGGGCTGGAAGCCGGTCATGTCGAATGGCAGCCGAGCCAATCGACTAATCAGCAGATCAACCCATGACCGAAGGAGAATCCCATGTCTTACGTGAATGCTTTTGTCGCTGCGGTGCCCAACGCCAACCGTGAAAAATACAAGCAACATGCCGACATCGCCGCCGCGCTGTTCAAGGAAAACGGGGCGTTGAGCGTGGTCGAGTGCTGGGGCAAAGATGTGCCTGATGGCAAGGTGACGTCGTTCCCGATGGCGGTAAAACTCAAGGACGACGAAACCGTGGTGTTTGGCTGGCTCATCTGGCCGGACAAGGCCACCAGCGACGCCGCGATGGAGAAAATGATGGCCGATCCGAGGATGCAGCCGGACGTCAATCCGATGCCGTTCGATGGCCAGCGGATGATCTTTGGCGGTTTTGACATCATCGTGAAGGCTTGAGCCGACGGCCCGGGATCACTCCGGTGACGGGGTGATCCGGCAACTCTTGCGATTGCGGATCTCGCTGTCCGTTGGTCGCTCCCTGACGAACTCGAAACGCGGTTCACCTTCGTTGTAGTGAACCAGCCAGCCCCATTCCAGCTCGGACTCATCCTGGCCGGGTTTGGGTGGCACGGCCCACCATGGCTCTTTGCTGATGATCTCTCGCATGGCCCCCTCCCGTTGCAGCGGTTGCATGAACTATAACTTGGATGTCAGGAGGTGCCACCCATGAGCGACGAATCCCATGAGCCGTTCAAACGGCTGTTTTTTGCCCTGGACTGCGCGCCGGCGCAACGCAAGGCCATCGCCCAATGGCGCAGCGCCTTGCAACTGCGCAATGGGCGCCCGGTGCCGGCGGAAAATTTTCACCTGACCCTGAAGTTCCTGGGGGCGGTCGCGACGGCGCAGGTGGCCGACATCTGCAAGGCGGCCGCGTCAGTGCGCACCTCGGGCGAACGCTTGACCGTGGTGCTGGATCGGCTGGATGTCTGGCGCAGGGCAGGGGTTCTGGTGTTGGCGCCGGAGCAGGCGTCGTCTGACTTGTTGCGTCTGGTGTATGACCTGGAACAGGCCGTGTTGCCGTTTTCCCTGGAAGGTGCGCCACGGGAGTTTCGCCCGCACCTGACCCTGGCCCGGGATTTTCGCGCACCGGTGCCCGAGTCCGCCACGCCACCGGAGTTTTTCCTGCGCGCCGATCGATTCGCCTTGTTCGAATCGCACAAGGGCCGGTACATACCGTTGGCCTCGTGGCCGCTGGGAACTGCGTAGCCGAAACGAAAAAAGGCGCCCGAGGGCGCCAAACTCACCTTAACCGAGGAGCCAGGTGAGGCCGTTCTTCGGAGACGAGTGCAGCGGTGGTAAGGCGCTGCGTGAACGGAAATCGTGTGGCTGATCTGACTTCCATGTTGGATGTTCTGGCCTCTTCGCGAGCAGGCTCGCTCCCACATTTGAAATGCATTCCCCTGTGGGAGCGAGCCGGCTCCGGGCGGCGTTCCGACGAAAGCGGAATCAGATTCAGCAGTTGTTCTGAGTGAACTACTTGCCCAGTTTCACCTTGGTCCAACCCCGGGTCATTACCCGTTGCACACCAATCGGCATATCAGGAATGGCATACAAGGTCGCCATGGTTTCCTGGGACGGATACGAACCCGGATCGTTGCGAATCGCTTCATCCACCAACGGCGTTGCCGCCGAATTGGCGTTGCTGTAGCCGATGTTGTTGGTGATCTCGGCGATGATGTCCGGGCGCATCAGGAAGTTCATGAACAGGTAGGCGTTCTCGACGTTGGCGGCATCGCGCGGGATGGCGACCATGTCGTAGAAACTGCCGGCCCCTTCTTTCGGAATGCTGTACTCGATCTTTACCTTGTCCCCGGCTTCCTGGGCGCGGGCCTTGGCCTGCAGCACGTCGCCGGAGTAACCGACGGCCACGCAGATGTTGCCGTTGGCCAGGTCCGAGATGTATTTCGACGAATGGAAGTACGCCACCGACGGGCGAATCTTCATGAACAGCGCTTCGGCCTCGGCGATGTGCGCCTTGTCCTGATCGTTCACCGGGTAGCCCAGGTAGTGCAGGGCGGCCGGGAGCATTTCGGTCGGGGAGTCGAGGAAGCTGATGCCGCAGGCTTTCAGTTTTTCCGCGTTTTCCGGTTTGAACAGCAAGTCCCAGGAGTTGGTCGGGGCGTTGGCGCCGAGCACTTCCTTGACCTTGTCCGGGTTGAAGCCGATACCGATCGAGCCCCACATGTACGGGAAGGCGTGAGCGTTGCCCGGGTCGCTGGCGGAGGCGTTTTTCAGCAGCACCGGGTTGAGGTTTTGCCAGTTCGGCAGCTTGGACTTGTCCAGCTCCTGATAGACGCCAGCCTTGACCTGCTTGGCCAGGAAGCTGTTGGACGGCACGACGATGTCGTAGCCGGATTTGCCCGCCAGCAGGCGTGCTTCAAGGGTTTCGTTACTGTCGAACACATCGTAGGTCACCTGGATCCCGGTCTCGTCTTCGAACTTCTTGACGGTATCCGGGGCAATGTAATCCGACCAGTTGTAGACGCGCAGTACCTTGTCATTGGCTTGGGCGCCAGTCGCCATTGCGCCCATTAAGGACAGTGTCAGCAGAGTCCTGCCAAACATTTTCATCGGTACAACTCCATTCTTTTTATTCAAATCAAAAGCGGTGAACACAAAACCAGTGGTGAGGGGATTTATCTGTGGCGAGGGGATTTATCCCCGCTGGGCTGCGTAGCGGCCCCAAAACCTGCTAACGAGGTGTATCAGGTACACCTGGCTCATAGGTTTTACGACTGCTTCGCAACCGGATGGGGATAAATCCCCTCGCCACAAAAGCCCCATCACCACAGAGGCATCAGGTGGTGCTAGGCCGTTGCTCCGACCATTTGCTTCTTAGGTTGTTGCCAGGATTCGCTCGCCGTCTGGTCCATCGCTTCCTGGATCGCGCGTTTACGGCTGGCTTCGGCACGGCGGCTGAAGTACCAGACCATGAAGGTCACGATCGACACCGCCAGCAGAATCAGACTGGCCACGGCGTTGATTTCCGGTTTCACGCCCAGGCGCACCGCCGAGAACACTTCCATTGGCAGGGTCGTGGAACCCGGGCCGGAAACGAAGCTCGCCAGCACCAGGTCATCCAGCGACAGGGCGAAGGACATCATGCCGCCCGCCGCCAGTGACGGTGCGATCATCGGGATGGTGATCAGGAAGAACACTTTGAACGGCTTGGCACCCAGGTCCATGGCCGCTTCTTCGATGGACAGGTCCAGCTCGCGAAGGCGGGCGGAGACTACCACTGCCACGTAAGCGGCACAAAACGTGGTGTGGGCGATCCAGATCGTCACGATGCCGCGTTCCATCGGCCAGCCGATCAGCTGCGCCATGGCCACGAACAGCAGCAACAGCGACAGACCGGTGATCACCTCAGGCATCACCAGCGGCGCGGTTACCAGGCCACCGAACAGCGTGCGACCCTTGAAACGCGTCACCCGGGTCAGTACGAACGCCGCCAGCGTTCCCAGTGCGACGGCCGCAATCGCCGTGTAGCAGGCGATTTCCAGCGAGCGCACCACCGAGCCCATCAGTTGCGAGTTGTCGAGCAGGCCGGCGTACCACTTGAACGACCAGCCACCCCACACCGTCACCAGCTTGGAAGCGTTGAACGAGTAGATCACCAGAATCAGCATCGGCAGGTAGATGAACGACAGACCCAGCCACAACATCATTTTTGAGAAACCGAAACGCTTCATCCCCGTGCCTCCATCTCTTTGGCCTGACTGCGGTTGAACAGCAGAATCGGCACAATCAGGATCAACAGCATCACCACCGCCAGGGCGGATGCCACCGGCCAGTCGCGGTTATTGAAGAACTCTTGCCACAGCACGCGACCGATCATCAGGGTCTCCGGGCCGCCCAGCAGTTCCGGAATCACGAACTCGCCCACCACCGGAATGAACACCAGCATGCAACCGGCGATGATGCCGTTCTTGGCCAGCGGCACGGTGATTTTCCAGAAGCTGTTGAAGGTGCTCGAACCCAGGTCAGACGCCGCTTCCAGCAGACTTTGATCGTGCTTCACCAGGTTGGCGTACAGCGGCAGGATCATGAATGGCAGGTAGGCGTAGACAACCCCGATATAGACGGCGGTGTTGGTGTTGAGGATCTCGATCGGGTGGGAAATCAGCCCGGTCCACATCAGGAACGCGTTGAGCAAACCGTTGTTGCTGATGATGCCCATCCACGCATAGACACGGATCAGGATCGCCGTCCAGGTCGGCATCATGATCAGCAGCATCAGCACGTTTTGCGCTTCCTTGCTTGCCTTGGTAATGGCGTAGGCCATCGGGAAGCCGATCACCAGGCACATCAGCGTGCTGAAAAACGCGACCTTCAACGAACCGAGGTAAGCCGAGAGGTACAGCTCATCTTCGCCCAGCAACGTGTAGTTGCCGATGTTGAGCAGCAGATTGAATTTCTGCTCGGCGTAGGTGTAGATCTCCGAGTAGGGTGGAATGGCCAGGGCTGCTTCCGAGAAGCTGATCTTCATCACCAGGAAGAACGGCAGCATGAAGAACAGGCACAGCCACAGGAACGGGATGCCGATGACAATCTTTCGACCGCTGGGCACCAGGCGCAGGAATTGCTGATTGAAGGTTCTCATGCGCGCAGTACCACGCCGCTGTCGTCTTCCCACCACACGTAGACCTGATCGTCCCAGGTCGGGCGTGCGCCACGGCGTTCGGCGTTGGCCATGAACGACTGCACGACTTTGCCGCCAGGCAGTTCGACGTAGAACACCGAGTGACCGCCGAGGTAGGCGATGTCATGCACCTTGCCGCTGGACCAGTTGTAGCGGGTGTCGGGTTTGGTAGTGCTGACCAGCAGTTTTTCCGGGCGAATGGCGTAGGTGATCGATTTGTCCTGCACCGAGGTGCTGACGCCGTGGCCGACGTAGATCTTCTGCTCCAGGTCCGGGCTGTGGATGATCGCGTGACCTTCCAGGTCTTCGACCACGGTGCCGTCGAAGGCATTCACGTTGCCGATGAATTCGCAGACCATGCGGCTGACCGGTGCTTCATAAATGTCGACCGGGCTGCCGATCTGGGCGATCCAGCCCAGGTGCATGATGGCGATGCGCTGGGCCATGGTCATGGCCTCTTCCTGGTCGTGGGTCACCATCACGCAGGTCACGCCCACGCGTTCGATGATTTCCACCAGTTCCAGCTGCATTTGCGAACGCAGCTTTTTATCCAGTGCGCCCATCGGCTCGTCGAGCAGCAGCAGTTTCGGCCGCTTGGCCAGGGAGCGGGCCAGGGCCACGCGCTGACGCTGGCCGCCGGACAACTGATGGGGTTTGCGCTTGGCGTACTGGGTCATGTGCACAAGGCGCAGCATCTCCTGCACGCGGGCGTCGATTTCGGCAGCGGGCAAACGGTCCTGCTTGAGACCGAAGGCGATGTTCTGCGCCACGGTCATGTGCGGGAACAGGGCATAGGACTGGAACATCATGTTGATCGGCCGCTCGTAGGGCGGCATGTCGGTGATGTCCACGCCGTCGAGCAGGATCCGGCCTTCGGTCGGGCGCTCGAAGCCGGCGAGCATACGCAGCAGCGTCGATTTCCCGGAACCGGAGCCACCGAGCAGGGCGAAGATTTCGCCCTGATGAATTTCCAGGGACACATCGTCCACCGCGGTGGTTTCGTCGAATTTCTTGGTGACGCGATCGACTTTCACCAACACCTTTTTCGGTGCCTGGTGACCTTCAAGGGCCTTCCTGTAGATGCTGGAGGCGTTTGCCATGTGAAACTCCCAACAGGTTTCAGTCGCCAGACCAATCGGTCCGGCTTAATAGTTGATTGCAAACCCGAGTATTACGGTGCCAGTGAGTCCAGCGGCGATCCCCTGTGGGAGCGAGCCTGCTCGCGAAAGCGGTGGATCAGTCAACATTGATGTCGCATGACACATTGC
>NZ_JABFMU010000038.1 GCF_013359695.1 Pseudomonas sp. C2B4 | reverse complement strand
GGGTGCGAGCCTGCTCGCGAAAGCGGAGTGTCAGCCACCAACGATGTTGGATGTGACGGCCTCTTCGCGAGCAGGCTCGCTCCCACACTGGATCAGCTTTCACACTGAAACCTACGTACACAACAGGTACCCAACATGACCCTCCCCCAAACCATGACCCTGATCGACATCACCCAACCTGGCGCCCCCGATGTCCTGCAACCACGCCAGGCCCCCGTGCCCACGGTGGACGCCGGTGACGTGTTGATCCGCGTGTACGCCGCCGGGGTCAACCGGCCCGATGTGCTTCAACGTGCCGGCCAATACCCGATGAAACCCGGCATGAACCCCATCCCCGGGCTGGAAGTGGCCGGTGAAGTGGTCGCCGTCGGCGCAGGTGTCAGCGACTTTGTCGTGGGCGACAAGGTTTGCGCGCTGACCAATGGCGGCGGCTATGCGCAATATTGCGCGGTCCCGGCCAGCCAGGCGCTACCGATCCCCGAAGGCCTGGACTGGGTCCAGGCGGCGGCGATTCCGGAAACCTTCTTCACCGTATGGGCCAACCTGTTCGAGATGGGCGGCGCACGCAAGGGTCAACGGGCCTTGATTCATGGCGGCACCAGCGGCATCGGCACCACCGCACTGATGCTCTGCCGCGAATTTGGCATCGAGGCCTTCGCCACGGCGGGCAGTGAGGAAAAATGCTCAGTGGTTCGCAATCTGGGTGCCGAAGCGATCAACTATCGCGATCAGGATTTCGCCCGGGTCATCGCCGAAAAAACCTCGGGCCATGGTGTCGATGTGGTGCTCGACATCATGGGCGGATCGTACCTGAACGGTAACGTCGCGGCCCTGGCCCTCGAAGGTCGGCTGGTGATGCTGGGCTTTCTCGGCGGCGCAATCGCCAAGGATGTCGACCTGCTGGCGATCATGGCCAAACGCGCCATCGTCACCGGTTCACTGTTGCGCTCACGTACCCGGGAAGAAAAAGCCGTCATCGCCCGGCAACTGCGCGAACACGTGTGGCCGGTGCTCGTGGCTGGTCGTTGCCTGCCGATGATCGACAAGGTCTACGCGCTCGAAGACGCATCGCTGGCCCATGCGCGGATGGAAGCGGGCGATCATGTGGGCAAGATCGTTCTTCGCGTGGACTGATGCCGACGCAAAACCATTGTGGGAGCGAGCCTGCTCGCGAAAGCGGTGTGTCAGCCAACATTGAAGTGACTGACACCCTGCATTCGCGAGCAGGCCCGCTCCCACAGGTCGAAATTTTCCCCACCCCACTCATGCTTCTGATAAAACGCGGACTTCATGTCCGTGCCGGTGAATAACCCGATGCCTGATGCCCTCGCCTCCCGACTTCGCCGACGCTGGCTGCCGCTGCTGTGCATGGCCGCGCTGGTCGTCGGCCTGCCGGTCAGTTGCGGCGCGCTCAAGTACAAGGAGCGCGAGTTGCTGTTCCGCATCGAACCGGGTACGGCGAGCTGGTACCGCGGCTTGCCCCGGGACGTTCAGGAATTCGATATCAAGCCCGCCAGCTTCAAGGCCGGGCAAAACCTGCACGCCTGGTGGTGGCCGGCGGCGCGGCGCGACGCACCGTCGATCCTCTACCTGCACGGTGTGCGCTGGAACCTCACGGGCCAGGCATTTCGCATCGAGCAATTGCGCGCCATGGGCTATTCGGTGCTGGCCATCGACTACCGTGGGTTCGGCCAGAGCAAGGGCAGTCTGCCGTCGGAGGCCAGCGTCTACGAAGACGCCCGGGCCGCCTGGGAACGCTTCACCGCGATGCAACCTGACCCTGAAAAACGCCTGATCTACGGCCACTCCCTGGGCGGCGCGGTGGCCATCGACCTCGCGGCAGACCTGGCCGCCGAGGCGAAAAAGGCGAATGTCGCCGTGCCAGTGCGCGGTCTGGTGATCGAATCCACGTTCACCTCCCTAGGCGATGCCGTGGCGGAAGTCGCCAGCAACAACCTGCCCGTCAACTGGCTACCGGTGCGCTGGTTGCTGTCGCAGAAATTCGACTCCATCGACAAGATCGTCGACATCGACATGCCGCTGCTGGTGGTCCATGGCCTGGCCGATCCGTTCATGCCGTCGCGGTTCAGTCAGCAACTGTTCAATGCCGCCAACCCGCCCAAACGCCTGCTGCTGATCCCCGGCGGGACGCACAACAACAGCATGAGCCTGGGGGGTAGCCAGTATCGCCAGGCGCTCGACGGTTTGATGAAGGCCAGGCCACAGATTGCCGGGCCGATGGCTTCACGGAATGCGCAGGACTCCTGAGGGTTATCGATAGCCCCGCGCCTGCAAGTCGAACAGTTGCGCATAACGCCCGCCCGCCGCGAGCAGGCTGTGATGATCGCCGCGCTCCAGGACCCTGCCCTGATCGAGCACGATGATGTGATCGGCGTTACGCACACTGGAAAAACGGTGGGAAATCAGCAGGGTCATGCGGTCCCGGGTATGCCGGCTGAAATGCTCGAACACCGCCGCTTCCGCCGCCGGGTCGAGCGCCGAAGTCGGTTCGTCGAGGATCAGGATATCGGCCTCGCGGCGCATGTAGGCACGGGACAGCGCGATCTTCTGCCATTGGCCGCCGGACAGTTCCTGCCCACCGGCAAACCAGCGCCCCAATTGCGTGGCATAGCCGCGATCCAGGCGCTCGATAAAGGGCGCGGCCATGCCTTCGGCGGCGGCTTCGTGCCAGCGCTGCTCGTCTTGAAACGCCAGGGTGTCCCCCACGCCAATGTTCTCGCCAACAGAGAACTGATAGCGAATGTAGTCCTGAAAAATCACGCCGATGCGCCGCCGCAGCGCGTCCTCTTCCCAGGACTGCAAGTCACTGCCGTCCAGCAGAATACGCCCCTGATCGGGACGGTATAAACGGGTCAGCAGCTTGATCAATGTGGTCTTGCCCGAGCCGTTCTCCCCCACCAGCGCCATGCTGTGCCCTGGCACGAGGTGCAGATCGATGCCTGCCAGTGCGGCATGACGGGCTCCCGGGTATCGGAAGCCAACGTTCTCGAAACGCAGGCCATCACCGGGCACGGCACCGACGGTGAGGGATCCGGTATCGACCACCACGGGCTCGGCCAGGTATTCATAGAGGCTGGACAGGTAGAGGCCATCTTCGTAAAGACCGCTGATGGCACTGAGGCTGCTGCTCACGGCGCTCTGCCCCTGCTTGAACAGCACCAGGTACATGGTCATCTGCCCAAGACTGATGTTGCCGTGCACCGCATCGACCACCACCCAGGCATAGGCCAGATAAAACGCTCCGGTGCCAAGCAAACCCAGGACGAAACCCCAGCCATCGCGGCGCAGGGTCAGCCGTCGATCCTCGGCATACAACCGGGCGAACGTGTCGCGGTAGCGCTGCAACAGCAGCGGCGCAAAACCGAACAGCTTGACCTCTTTGATGTAGGCCTCATGGGACAGCAGCGTCTCGATGTAGGTCTGCTGTCGGCTCTCCGGTGCACGGCGGGTGAACAAGCGAAAGGCATCGCCAGAAAAATGCGCCTCGGCAAAAAACACCGGTAACGCACCGACCACCAGCAGCACCAGCGCCCAGGGCGAAAAATGCACCAGCAGCACGCCGAAGCTGATCAGCACGATCAGGTTCTGGATCAACCCCAGCGACTTCATCACCAGCGCCAACGGCCGGGTCGAGGCTTCGCGCCGCACCCGCACCAGCTTGTCGTAGAACTCCGAATTCTCGAATTGCACCAGCGACAGCGTCTGGGCCTTTTCCAGAATCATCGTGTTGACCTTCTGCCCCAGCTGCACGCGCAACAGCGACTGCTGGACCGACAGCGCACGCTGGGTGGCGGACAGCAACGCCAGCACGCCCGCTTCCAACAGCACATAGCGAAGCACTGGCCACAACGGCGCACTGCCCTGCTGCGCATGCAACTGCATGGCGAACACCACGGCGTCGACAATGCGTTGCCCCAACCACGCCGCCAACGCCGGCAGCACCCCGGCAATCAGCGTCGCCAGCACCAGGCCGAGGAACAAGCCGCGCGAAGTGCCCCAGACCAGCAGCAAGGCGCGCCGGGACTGGTCGAGTAGCGAGGTGAAGCGATCGAAGGCAAGGCTCACGCCTCAGGCTCCACCGGTGCATCGGTCCGATCCCCTTGAAACCGCGCCCGATACCGCCCCGGACTCTCCCCCGTCCACTTCTTGAACGCCCGATGAAACGCACTCGGCTCCTGAAAGCCCAGTTGCTCGGCAATGTCGCTGATGCTCGCCCGGCTCTGGCGCAATTGCTCGAAGGCCACGGCGCGGCGTACTTCGTCCTTGATCTCCTGATACGAACACCCTTCACGTTCCAGCTTGCGGCGGAAGGTGCTGGGACTCAGGTGCTGTTCGAGGGCGAACGCCTGCAAGGTTGGCCAGTGGGCGTAGTGGCTGCTGCGCAAACGCTGATACACCTGGGACGCAAGGCCGTGCTGGTTGCGGAAGCGGATCACCAGCCATTGCGGCGCGGTGCGCAAGAACACTTTCAGCGAGGCCAGGTCCTGCACAACCGGCAGGCGCAGGTAGTGGCTGGCGAACTCGATTTCGGTGCGCTCGGCGCCAAAGGTCAGGTTGGGTCCCCAGAGCAAACGGTCGTCACTGAGCGATAGCCGTTCGTGGCGAAAGTCCGCGCGATCAATGGGAATGCGCCGACCGCCCAGCCAGCACAGCAGGCTGATCATCAGCACCAGAAAGGTCTCTTCGCCGAAACGGCTGAGGTCTTCGTTTGCCGCATGGCTGTCCAGACTGATGATCGCCCGCTTGCCGCGTACAGTCAGCGTGCCGCGAAAATCGCGCAGGAACAGGGCGAAGTTGACCAGGCACTGGCGCATGGCTTTGTGCAGGTCGGGTTCCTGGATCAAGGCGCGGCAAATCAGAGCAAAGGCGCCGGGCGGCATGCCGTGGGAATCGAGCGCGAAGAACTCGTCGTTCAGTTCGCGGATCTGAATCAGCCATAACGCCGCAAAGGCGCTGGCCGGCACCCGCGCCGTGGGCTGCTGCATCAGTTGCGGATCGATGCCGGCCTGTTCCAGCACGGCCCGCACTCGCTGCGGATCATCGCCCAGTCCGTGAATCATGGCCTGCACAAAGTAGGCGGCCACCGAGTCCTTTTCCCGCATGTGAACGCTACGCTCCCCATCATTCGAAATGGCAAAAAACACCAGCGCCGTTGAACAGTTTCGGCATAGGACAACCGGCCTGCCGGCTCTAGACTCGCGGCCATAGTACGCCTTCGGCCGCCACTGCGGCCAAGGTATCGCAGGGTTTGAGCGGAAGGATGGCCACATGAATCTGCAACACATTGGCGTGATCGGCGCCGGCACCATGGGCAACGGCATTGCGCAAGTCTGCGCCCTGGCCGGTTTCAACGTGACCTTGCTCGACATCTCCGACAGCGCTTTGCAAAAAGCCGTCGCGACCGTGGGCAAGAACCTCGATCGGCAGGTTGCCAAGGAAACCCTGACGCCCGAGCAAAAACTCGCGGCCCTCGACAAGATCCGCACCAGCACCGACTACAGCAGCCTGCACAACGCGCAACTGGTGATCGAAGCCGCCACCGAGAACCTCGAACTGAAGTTGCGGGTACTGCAACAGATCGCCGCGCAGGTCAGCACCGACTGCGTGATCGCCTCCAACACCTCGTCGCTGTCGATCACCCAACTCGCCGCCAGCGTCAGCCAGCCTGAACGTTTTATCGGCCTGCACTTCTTCAACCCGGTGCCAGTGATGGGACTGATCGAAGTCATCCGCGGCCTGCAAACCAGCGACGCCACCCACGCCCTGGCGCTGGACATGGCCACCGCACTGGGCAAGACCGCGATCACCGCCGGCAACCGCCCGGGCTTTGTGGTCAACCGGATTCTGGTGCCGATGATCAACGAAGCGATCCTGGTGTTCCAGGAAGGCCTGGCCAGTGCCGAAGACATCGACGCCGGCATGCGCCTGGGCTGCAATCAGCCCATCGGCCCGCTGGCCCTGGCGGACCTGATCGGCCTGGACACCCTGCTGGCGATCATGGAAGCCTTCTACGAAGGGTTCAACGACAGCAAATACCGCCCGGCGCCGCTGCTCAAGGAAATGGTCGCCGCCGGTTACCTGGGACGCAAAACGGGGCGCGGCTTCCATGCCTATGCCTGAGCGTTGCTCGCGTTTCGCCGAGTACCGGGACAAGGTGCTGGAGTTGTTTGCCAGCAAGGGTTTCGGCCAGGTCGGCATGCGCGAGCTCGCCACGTGCCTGGGGCTTTCCCCAGGCTCGCTGTATCACCATTACCCGAGCAAACAGCACTTGCTGCTCGACCTGATCGAGGAGTTTTACGAAGAGCTGTTGGCCACCCTTGGCCGCATCGAACAAAAGGCACCGGCCAAACGCGACCGGCTCAACAGCCTGATCCGCGCACACCTGAACCTGCACCGCGATATGCCGTGGCATTTTCGATTGGTGGAACGCGACAGCGGCTGCCTCAATGAAGAGCAACAGGCACGAGTTCGCCAATTGCGCGAGCAATACGAGCGCCGTTTGTTGGTGATGCTCGGAGCCCGCTCCAGATTCAGCGAATCAGGTCTGCTGGCAGCCGGGCACGCCATTGCTGCCTTGCTTAACAACGCACCGAGTTGGCTGTCACCCCATCCGCTGGACGAAGCCGAGCAGGACGAACTCCTGGAGAACATGCTCAGCGGAGCCATCGAACGCGTCCTCGCGCCACGACGCCCGACCGAAGCAATAAGTCTTGCCCGGTCTATCGAAAAAACATCTAAAAAAACCCAGGCTCCCCTCGCGATTTAGCGCTTTGCTTGCCCAGTCGATGTCATCGGAATTCGCTTGCCGATCAAGCGTCCAATCCGGTGTATCCCTTCAATGACCGGGAGCCGAACCATGAAAATCAATCCCTACCTGATCTTCAACGGTGACTGCAAAGCTGCGTTCACCTTTTATGCCGAATGCCTCAAGGGCCAGATCGAAGCCATGCTGACCTTCGGCGAAACACCCGCCGGCGATCACGTCCCCAAGGACCTGCACAACCTGATCATCCACACGCGTCTTGCCGTGGGCGACCAGGCCATCATGGGCTCGGACACCACGCCTGATCGTCCCACCGAAGAAATGAACGGCTGTTCGATTTCGTTGAATGTCGACAGCATTGCCGAGGCGGAGCGTGTGTTCTCCGCGCTGTCAGCAGGCGGCAATGTGCAAATGCCGCTGGAGACCACCTTCTGGGCCGCCCGTTTTGGCATGCTGGTCGATCGCTTTGGCGTGTCGTGGATGGTCAACTGCGAAAAGGATCAATGAACCTAATACTGTAGGAGCGAGCTCGCTCGCGATGGACTACAAAACACCGCGGTGATCCAGGAAGTACGCGTTTTCGTTAACGCCCATCGCGAGCAAGCTCGCTCCTACAGACATCCGTGACAAGGTCAACCTGATCGACGATGTTCCAGGCATGAAACAGCCCAATCCGAACAGGTTGGGCGTTCTGGCAACTCCCCGCCCGTCTGCTACCGTCAACATGCCATTCCCAGTGAATTGCCCGGAGAAATCCACCATGCCTGCCCCATCCTGGTCCACCCGTTTCAAACTATCGCTACTGGCTGGCGGGCTCACCGCCACGCTGCTCACGCTGAGTGGCTGCGCCACCGTCGATGCCCAGAGCACCGCCTATGTCGGTGTCGAGCACCCCGCTCCGACGATGCCCAGCGAAGTGGCGGTGCTGCGCTCCGAACCCCTTCGCCCACACATTCGCCTGGGTGAAGTGCTGATCGATGCCAGCGTCGATCCCGCGCCACCGATTGCCGAGGTCGAACAGAAATTGCGCGAGGAATCCGCCAAGCTGGGGGGCGATGCCGTGGTCGTGGTCTATGACCGTATCGGCACAGTGGGCGCTCATGCCAACGGGCCACTGTGGGCGCGCGATGTGAAAACCATCGAAGGTCGCAAGCTCAAAGGGATTGTCATCAAATACCGGTCGTAATTGCCCTGACTCATCGCACAACCTTTCGTCGCAAATCAAATCCCGGGGCACCAGGAGCGCCCCTGTCTGGCTTACGGCTTGCACAGGCGGGCGTAGCGGCCCCAGAACGACATAATTCTGACACGGCAGCACTTCAAACTAACGCTTAAGGACTCCAGCAATACGCTTGGTCAGTCACCGGAGATGTAACGTGTCAACTCTCAATGAAATCGCAGCGAACCACGCGAGAATGGCCAAGGCAAAGGAAGAGGAGGCGACCGGGTTGAGTGAGCGACCGCTTCAGATCGTGGGCGGGTTTGAGATGCCGTCGCTGGAGCATCAGCAGCAGGTTCCGCTGCACCTGATGGCCGGCGTGCAAGACAGCCTTGTCGGGCAGGCCATTGGCTTTTGATCGTCAGGTATCAGCGAGTGTGACCTGCCGGTAGTGGCGCGGCGTAAAACCGGTCAATGCCTTGAACTGGCGGGTGAACGCACTGTGGTCGGTGTAGCCGCACTGCAGTGCCACCTCGGTGATGGGCATGTCGGTATGCAGCAGGCGATGGGCGTGTTCCAGACGAACCTTCTGGATCATCTGCCGGGGCGTCAGGTTGAACACCCGCTTGCAGTACCGTTCCAGTTGCGCCACTGAAATGCCGGCGATCCGCGTCAACTCGCCCAGGGTGACGCGCCGGTTGAAATGCGCGCGGACGTATTCGTCCACCGCCGCCAGGCGCTGGTAGGCCGGGTGCCTCTCGCTGGCCGATTGCAGGTCCACCGAAATTCCCGCCAGACCGATGATGTCCCCCTTACGGTTGTACAACGGCCGTTTGTGCGTCAGGCACCAGCCGGGCTCCCGACTGCCGTACAAGTGCAACTCCAGCTGATCCTCCAGCACTAGCCCCTGCTCCAACACCCGCCGATCCTGTTCGGTATAGCCAGGTCCCAACTGTGCCGGAAAGACTTCGGCACTGGTTTTGCCGAGCAACGGTTGCAGGTGCTTCAGTCCGCAGCGCTGCACCAGGGTGCGGTTGGCCATGACGTAGCGCGCCTGGACATCCTTGATGAAGATCGCGGCATTGGGAATCTCGTCCAGCATCGGCAACAACAGTGCCACGCCCGCCAATAGTTCATCGAGGGTCTGAGGACGACTGGCGTCATTGCCCTGGCACAGGATCGCAAACGTGTTCTGCGTCATGAAGCTCCCTTCCTTCTTCGCCCAGGCGAAACGCCCAGCAGGTTGCCCCAACCCCGACGCCCTGTCGAGGGGACATCACCGTCGTGAGCATTGTGCTGATTTCGTCATCCATGCCAGTGGAAAACATCAATCGCGGGGAGGCTGACGCGTTCACGCTGTGGCCATAGCGTATGGATTCAGACACCCCTCGCCTTTCGATCTCATCCAATGGACAGGTTTATGAAAAAAATACAGGTCATCGATTCCCATACCGGCGGAGAACCGACTCGCCTGGTGATGAAAGGCTTTCCCGATCTGCCCGGCGACACCATGACCGAAAAACGCGATGCCCTGCGCGACCGGCATGACCAGTGGCGTCGAGCCTGCCTGCTGGAGCCCCGTGGCAACGACGTGCTGGTGGGCGCCCTGTATTGCGAGCCCGTCTCGCCGGACGCCACCTGCGGTGTGATTTTCTTCAACAATGCGGGCTACCTCGGCATGTGCGGTCACGGCACCATCGGCCTGGTCGCGTCCTTGCACCACTTTGGGCATATCAGCCCGGGCGTGCACAAGATCGATACACCGGTCGGCCAGGTCAGCGCCACGCTGCATGACGACGGTGCGGTGACGGTGGGCAATGTGCCGGCCTACCGCTACCGTCAACGGGTAGCCGTCGAGGTGCCCGGGCATGGCATCGTGCATGGCGATATCGCCTGGGGCGGCAACTGGTTTTTCCTGGTATCGGACCATGGAAAGGTGCTGCAAATGGACAACGTCGACGCCTTGACCGAATACACCTGGGCCATGCTCAAGGCACTGCAAGACCAGGGCATCCACGGCGAAGACGGCGCCCTCATCGACCATGTCGAGCTGTTCGCCGACGACGACCGTGCCGACAGCCGCAACTTCGTCATGTGCCCGGGCAAGGCCTACGACCGCTCGCCCTGCGGCACGGGCACCAGCGCCAAGCTGGCGTGCCTGGCGGCCGATGGAAAACTGGCGGCGGGCGAACGCTGGATTCAGGCCGGCATCACCGCCAGCCAGTTCGAAGGCCGCTACGAATGGGAAGGCGAACGCATCCGCCCATTCATCACCGGCCGCGCCTACATGACCGCCGAGAGCACGTTGCTGATCGACGAACAGGATCCCTTCGCGTGGGGCATTTGAGCCGCCATGCCGAATGCCCTCCCCAGACCTGCCAATCGAGCTGAATGAATTTTCAAGGAGCTTTCAACCATGAGCGATAACGTCTTCACTGGCTGCATTCCCGCACTGATGACCCCGTGCACCGCCGAACGCAAACCGGACTTCGACGCCCTGGTGGCCAAGGGTCGCGAACTGATCGATATCGGCATGCGCGCTGTGGTGTATTGCGGCTCGATGGGCGACTGGCCGTTGCTGACCGAGGCCGAGCGCCAGGAAGGCGTGGCACGCCTGGTCGCCGCCGGCATTCCGACCATCGTCGGTACCGGTGCGATCAACAGCCGTGAAGCGGTGTCCCACGCGGCCCATGCGGCCAAGGTCGGTGCCCATGGCCTGATGGTGATTCCTCGCGTGCTGTCCCGTGGTGCTTCGGCGACCGCGCAAAAGGCCCATTTTGCAGCGATTCTGAAGGCCGCTCCGAATCTGCCGGCGGTGATCTACAACAGCCCTTACTACGGCTTTGCCACCCGTGCCGACCTGTTCTTCGAACTGCGCCGCGAGCACCCCAACCTGATCGGCTTCAAGGAATTCGGTGGCGCCGCCGACCTGCGTTACGCCGCCGAGCACATCACCTCCAAAGACGATGCCGTCACTCTCATGGTCGGGGTCGATACCCAGGTGGTTCATGGTTTCGTCAACTGCAATGCCACCGGCGCGATCACCGGCGTCGGCAACGCACTGCCGCGCGAGGTATTGCAATTGGTGGCCCTGAGCAAGCAGGCGGCCAAAGGCGACGCCAAGGCCCGTCGTCTGGCGCGCGAACTGGAATCTGCATTGGCCGTGCTCTCGTCCTTCGACGAAGGCTGCGACCTGGTGCTCTTTTACAAGCACTTGATGGTGCTCAACGGCGACAAGGAATACAGCCTGCACTTCAACGACACCGATGTTCTCACCGATGCCCAGCGTCGTTATGCCGAAGCCCAGTACGGATTGTTCCGCCAGTGGTACGCGAACTGGTCGAAAGAACAGAACCTGGTGTGACACCCAACGCGAGCCCGCCCCGCGCTCCACATCGCGGGACGCGCCTTTTGCTTGATGACCCAACAGAAGCCCAGGCCCATGACATCCTTCGACTCAGGCAATACGGACAACCTAGCGGACATCGCCGTGATCGGCGCCGGCATCATCGGCGTCGCCTGTGCCCTGCACCTCGCACGCCAGGGTCAGCGGGTGGTGGTCATCGATCATCAGGACCCGGGACACGGCGCTTCATTCGGCAATGCAGGGCATCTGGCCACCGAGCAGGTGTTCCCCATCGCCGACCTGTCCATCCTCAAGCGTCTGCCGGCAATGCTCATGGACCCGATGGGCCCCTTGCGCCTGGACTGGAAATACATCCCCCGCGCCTTGCCGTGGTTCGCCCGATTGTTGCTCAACCTGCGTCCGGCGCCGTTCCAGCGCACCGTGTCCGGTATCCGCGCACTCAACGAAAGCAGCCTTGGCGCCTGGCAGCGGCTGCTGCAAGCAATTGGCCGACCGGACCTGCTGAAAGAGGACGGCTCGCTGCTGGTGTTCGAGCGCCCCGAATCGCGACAGGCGATCGAGGCATTGCAGGGACGCATGCGCCATCAGGCAGTGCCGGTTGATTTATGGCAGGCCAAGACCGTACGCGCAGTTGCCCCGCAGTTGAACGAACGGATCCAGGGTGGCTTGTTCTTCCCGCGCACCGGGCATTTTCTTGACCCGTACCGGGTCGTCTGCGAGTTGGTCAAGGCCGCCAAAACCAGCGGCGTGCAGTTCATCAAACAACGGGTAATGGACGGGCATGTGCAGCAGAACGGTGTGTCACTGCTCAGCGATCAAGGCCACTTGACCGCCCGCCAGGTACTGATCGCCTGTGGCGCTCACTCCGCCAGGCTCACCACCGCACTGACCGGCAAAAAAGTGCCCCTGGACACCGAGCGCGGCTATCACCTGATGCTGCCTCACGAACACGAGCGCCTGCCTTTCGCCGTGACCTCGCTGGAACGCAAATTCATCATGACCCCCATGGCCGATGGCCTGAGGCTGGCCGGCACCGTCGAATTCGCCGGCCTCGACAGTCCACCCAGCATGGAGCGCGCCTGGCAATTGCACCGATTGAGCAAAGGTCTGTTCAAACGCGACCTGAGCGCCGAGGCTGCAACACCTTGGATGGGGTTTCGTCCTTCGCTACCTGATTCACTCCCGATCATCGACAAAGTGTGCGATGGCAAAGTGTTGCTTGCTTTTGGTCATCAGCATTTGGGGCTGACCCAGGCAGCGGTTACGGCGGAACTCATTGCCCAGATGACGTTGCCTGCCAGGGCCATTGAGGGGCAAGGATTGCCGACAATCAAGGCGTATCGACTTGATCGGTTTTGAGCCAATGGGGTGCAGGCCAAAGTTACTTCGCCACATACTTGATGCCGCGCGGTTCGTTAAGTTTTGCCTGCAACATCCCCCACTCGCGCTGAATGATCGAGTAAGGGATAAAGATACTGATTCTCTCAGCGTCCTTTACCCCGGAATTACCGCTTACATCGTTCAGAGTGGTTGAGTGGAAACCAATATTAATGCCGACAACGCTGCCATCATTGGCGATGACCGGTCCACCCGACATCCCCTTGATCAACGGAGCATCATGGATGGCATAGAGCTCACCACTGTGTTCATCGGCGTTGACGAATGGCGTTTTATACACCTTGCCTTTCCCGGTGGTGGTCACAAAGTAAGGACTCACGCCCACGGCAGTGATGGTTTCGCCAACACGCGGTGAACGCCAGGTCGGGTAGCGGCCGTTGGCCTTATGCTTTATGAAAACCAGATCACAGTTCGTGCTGCAGCTGTATTTCACATCGGGTATGAACGGAGTGTGGCGGGTGGTGACGGCATAGTCTTCGTTCCATTGCACGGCCGAGGCCATGTACAGATACGGTACAGGAAAGCCTGAGAAGACCAAAAAGTATGAATCATTAGTGGGACCCGACAAGTCGGGTTTCACAAAGCCATTGCATCCTGCAGTGAGAACTCCTATTAAAAAGCAGGCCATGATCTTGATCATGATGTATCACCGACTTAATAGGGATAATGTGACCGTTTTTTATTGTCAGTATTTTGTCTTTTATCGGTTTGCAGTGCCCCTCGCCTCTTTTTCCAGTTGGGCGCTTTGATACTTATGGCTGAGGTTGGAACAGTGCGTATGAATAAATTGTGCTAAGGCCAATTGCTTTTTGTTCATCCCCTCAGTGCAAATGTTTGGCGTCAGAAACGGGTTAGAAATTCGAACTGAAACCAAGCGCGGCTATCGCGGTGATTCTGATTTTCGTATATCAGAGAAGGAGGAAAACCGGCGGTCTTTGATCGGTCGACAGTCATGGCCACATGAGTTTGAATTCCATTGACTCATACCGGGCGACAGACTCCTTCGTCAAACCGATAGCCTGATCGCCTCGACTGCTGCAGTGCCGGAGTATTCGATGTCCGAACCTAGCGCGGTGTCGCGCGTGAAGCACTTCACTGCAAACACCGTTGGCCGGGATTTCGCGGTTGGCGACATTCACGGTCACTTCACCCGACTGCGGGCTGCGTTGGATGCAGCCGGCTTCGATCCTGCCGTTGACCGCCTGTTCAGCGTCGGTGATCTGGTCGACCGTGGGCCTGAGTCGCTGGATGTCGATGAATGGCTGCTGCACAAACCCTGGTTCCATGCGGTGCGTGGCAACCATGAGCAGATGGCCATTGATTCGCACATCGCCGGCCGTACCAGCAATCAATGCAGCCTGCACTTCATCAATGGCGGCGCGTGGTTTTACGAATTATCAAGAATCGAGCAAGGCCGCTACGCCAGCCTCTTTCAGGATTTGCCTCTGGTTATCGAAGTCGAGACCGCACAGGGCCTGATCGGCATCGTACACGCCGACGTTCCGCGCGGGAGCTGGGGGGAGATGATCACAGCGCTTTCTGAATCGATAGCGGACACCGACCACATTGCGGCAATGCTTCTATGGTCACGCAAGCGCCTTACCGACGAAAACCACGAAGGGGTTGAGGGTATACGGGCGGTAGTCGTGGGCCACACACCGCTCAAGCAACCGGCCGTACTCGGGAATGTTTACCACATAGATACTGCGGGCTGGATGTGGGGGCACTTCACACTGCTGGATCTAGTCACACTTGAATGCTTGCCACCAATCGACCCCGCTCTCGGTTACGACCGGAACTAAGCACCTTCTGCCCTTCAAGAATGGAAGACCGGGAAATCCCGCAAATCTCACGCGCATGAACTAGCCCAACCTTTTCAGATTGGGCTAGTTCATTGAATAAATATGGTCGGGACGGAGCGATTCGAACACTCGACCCCTAGCCCCCCATGTTGGGGACTGTAGCGAACTAAGTTATTGTTTTAAAACGAATACAACCCCTTTCAAGCGCGGCAAAAAATCCGCTTTTTTGTGGTTTTGCAAACGGAAACACGCGGGCTCCAGAGGGGGTTTTGCGCACGATACACCCCACATGCAGCCCTTTTCCTTCCTACACTGAAAGCTCATGCGATTCGGCGACCTGGGGTACGAAAATGGAAAAAATTCTGCTCGTCCCTTTAACGTGTAGTGCACTCTTAACTTGCATAATCTTTGCCCTTATTTTCAGTGGAAAATTTCGCGACGACATGCTGAAACCTGCCGAGAATGAAACAAAGTTTTTCGGCATACTGACAGTAAAGGGGACGGCAATGCTCACACTCTGCGCATTGCTCATTGGCGGAATGACTTACCCATTGGTCCGAGAAAATGAGTGCACAGCGCGTATCAGCGAATTAAAAGCCCAACTTATCGCTAAGTACGCAAACGAGATTACTTTTGCGCAGGGTCAAAACTTGGATCGATTGAAGGCTACGATCGACAGGTTAAAGGATTCGATGGCTGGCGTAGAAGCATCATGCCAATAAAGTCGCCAATTCAAAATCTAGGAGACCACCATATCAAGTGACCCCGAAACCGCCGCAAGTAATTGATGTATAAAGGAAAACATGTGATTTAAGGGAGGTAAAAAACCGCCACATCACCCTATAAGAATCAATAACTTAGCGTTGTATATTCCTACAGAAGTTCCTCTCCTCTGGCGTCCTGCCGGCCGTCAAAGATCTTTCGAACGCAGTGCTGCGCTTGACCTCATAACCGAGGATCCGCGATGCCAAACTCTGACCTGCTTCCTTCTCTACTCTTCAAGATCAACGAAATTCAGCTCGCATTGGAGGCCGCCACCATGGAGCTCTCGAATTGGGTTGAGCAGCCTGGCGCGGCAGACGTCGCCGACAATGTGCGAGGTGCCCTGAAGGCAATCGACCGTAACGAAGAATTCATCAAGATGACGCTCGCGGTGATGATGACGCCAGAGTGACTAAAATCGGGAAGTCACACCAGGAGAACAAGGTGATTTCACATCGCAATCTTTTTGCCCTTTCCGTTTTGCTCTTCGCCTCCAACGGCCAGGCCATTGCACAGTCAAGCGCCGAATCTCGAGTGGATAAGCTCGAGGAAACCGTTCGCGTCCTGGAGCGTCGCGTACCCACACTTCGAAGACACAAGCGATTGGCTCGGCTGCCCGACGCCACTTGAAACCCGCAGACATCAGCTGCGCATGCTCGAGAACGAAATTGAGGAACTCACTCTGCAGTTGCGCCAGGCTCGGCAAAACATCTTCAAGCTGGTTGAGATGCACCCCGAAGCCATCCAGCAGCAGGACGAAGCCATGGCGAATATGCGCACAAAATCCGGTGAGGCGGCAGGCCTGCGTAAACAGGTCTACGACATGGATATCTCGGTACGATCCTTTCGGCGCGAAGCTGAATGACTTCGTGGGATCCTCGATGGCCTAACTGCCAAACCGAAAACCATCAACGGCTGATTTCGCGCACGTACGCCTAGCACGCCTTCCCACCCGCAAGTAGAGAAGTTCTTTTTGATCTAAGCCACTCGGTTAATGGCCCCACTCTTTTCATTGATGGCTTCTCGATAAATCTGACAGTAAAACCGCAGACCAATATCAAAACAGGCGTCAGCGTTATGATTACGGCCCAGTACTGTAAAGGAGAAAATTCTTGAGCTGCAGGCAAGCCAATAAAAAACTCAAAGATCAAAAACAATAGAATACCATGCAAAAGATATACGCTATACGCCATCTCCCCCAACACTCGAGAAACGCGACTCTTAAGAACACCAAAAACACTACTACCACCCGCAACAAGACAAAAGACCATCACCAAACAAAACTTAGCCCTTACACTTCCATAAAGAGATGCGCAATTCGTAACAATATAAAAAACCAACATCACAACCAGAGCTTCTGCAAACCGCGACTCTGAAAACCTCCTGAAATTTTCAAACCGCACCAAAACACCAGCTGCCATACCGCTAACAAAAAACCAATAATAATTGCCACTCTCATAATACATGAAAATCAAAATAACCAATAAAGCACTGACCATCAAGTATAAAAGTGGAGGTCGCAATCCAACTACCAAAGCGACAAGGGGGAGTGCCATATAGAAGAACCATTCATACGGCAATGACCATGTGACACCTGCATTTATCAGGCTGGTTCCTTTCATGCCATTTAGCTCCGGCGTTCCAAAAACTGTAAAGCCTAGCCACTTAAAAACATCCACAAGTATTTCTGATACTGGCTCTACCAGACCATCCTTTGTCATCATCCAAACCACAAAAAAAACTAATACCATTGAAAAAAAATAAAGCGGCGTTAATCTTAGAAATCGGGACACATAAAGCCGTAACCAGTCGAGACCACGACCTCTACTATCCAGCAACTTGGAAAAAAACAGAAACCCCGTGATCATAAAAAATAGCGCAACACCACCTTGACCAAAGTGAACAAACAGCTGTGATGGTGGCGCGGCCCAAACTCCCGTCTGAAGGTAGTAATACCAGATACAAGAATGATGCAAGAAAACAAAAAGAGCAAGAAAGCCACGCAACCCATCTATGGTTAAAAATCGACCGTGACTAGAGGGCACCACCAGACTAACGGATGCAAATCGTGCAACTAGTAACGCAATTAAAATAGATACAACAGCGGCACTTATACTTATAACTTCCACTTAATACCTTAACCCCACAACTCAAGAATCATGAAATAATAACGTGCTTAAGCTACCGAGGCCTACTCCTAATTTCTTGCTACTCCTCAAATATCAGTTTGACCTGACGACTCCATACGCCTGCTCGCAGGCCACTCCCCTGGCTCGGGCCTGGTTAGCAACTTCAGCCAGGTCGCCCGCTCGCCGGCCAGCGCGCTTGAACACGTCGGCAAGCACCATTACGGCACGGGCAGTTGCCTTGCTTGCGGCGGTAGAGCAGGAATTTCCGCTTGCTTCACTGGCTGCGAGTTGAGCGGCAAGTTTGTCGGCTGCTCCGCGCAGGCGGTCAGAAGAAGCGCGAGCAGTGGCAACATCAGCCGTCGCTTTATCGATGATTCGTTGGCCATCTAGAACCGCCTTGTTGATTGATTGTTGGTAGGCCTGCTCCCGCTCCCGAGCAGCAGCCTCGTTTTCCGCCTTGGCCTGGGAATCCCGAGCGTCTCGATCGTTCCAGGCTGATTGCCACTCGGCATCCTTCACTGATAGGCCGTGGTGATAGGCGCCGAATAGCGCTCCGGCGATCAAGGTAATCGCAGCTACATCAGGAAGGATTCGTAGTCATATCGATGTCATATTAGAACTTCCTTGGCCTTCGCCCACAACTTCAAGCGCTCCACCTGGCCGTTCAGCCCGCCATTGATGCGCCGAGTTATCTTGTCGAAATCACCGGCATCGGCCAGGGTATTCAACCCCTTGGTCGCCCAAAACCACGCCGCCGACAGGCAAGCGAACTGCGGCTGCTCCAGCAGCTCTGGTTGATTGATCAAGTCCAGTCCCAGCGCTTCACCGCAGGCAGCGTAGTTCGCCCTTCCCGTGATCTGGATCAGGCCTCGCCCGCGGTACTTGGCGCCGTCGCCCTTCACGGTGTTGCCCAGGTCCGCCTACCCCTCGTACTTGGCCTGAGCTGGAGTCGGCCCCCAAATCTCGCGCTCGTAGAGCAGTTGGCCGGATTCATGGCCGATCTGGGCGATGAACGCGGCCATGCGCTTTGTCCCGACAATCTGGTAACGCTGCATGGCGGTGTTGATAGCAGGTGCAAAAACGCCGGCTCTGCCGCCGGCGTTCGGGAAAATCTGCAACAACTGCTGCTGAGTGATGGGCATACTTTTCTCCAGGCGAAAAAAAGCCCGCACTTGGCGGGCAATTTGTGATGCTTGATTGAAACGATGAGGCCTCAGCACCTCATGTCGCAACTATGCCGCGGCTAAACCTCTCCACTGGGCATGCTTGATAAGCAGTTTTCGCCCAACCTTTTGTGCAGGCTTCTCAACCAGTAGTTGCATGGCATAGGAAAGAACAACGCATGCCGCAAACGAAGCGAGCATGGTCAATGTCAGTCCGAGAAAAGGGAATAGAACGTAGGATAGGAAAATGCTTAACTGAACATGGATTAGGTAGAGCGAATAACTGATACCCGCGAAGAACTTTGTAATCCGACCGTTACTAACATTCTGCTTACCGTAATACCATAGTACAGCCAGAAATATGGCAGCAGCGTAAACCACTTGCGCAGGGTGTAGAGCTGACAACTCAATTTGTTCTGGGTGGACGCATGCATTTCCGAACAGGTATGTTCCAAATGATGCTACGCCAAAAACAATTGCGACGTTCAATTTGATGCGATCAGACCAGTAAAAGTAGATCGACATGCCAATTACGAAAATAGGCATATAGGCAAATATATGCGTAATTGTTTTATGGAGGATGTCCGGCGTCAAAACGCGAGAACCTGCCCCTATGGCGCAAACAACTAGAATGATAGCCATGCACCATGCTGGCGAACGTTTTAGTAGCGGCAACAGGATCAGCATAACTCCGTAGAAAAACAGCTCTATCGATATCGTCCAGCTTACTCCGATCAATGAATTCTTGGTAAACCCAGCCTCAAAACCAAAAGCCGCCAATGTAGCGCTAACGTAGCCAATCCCCATCGAGCCATCTGTCATACCAATGGAAACAGCGTAATTTACCAATAAAATTGTGCCTACCACAGTCACGATAAGAGCAGGGTAAATACGGAACACGCGTTTGACGAGAAAACTGAAACGACTTTCAGTTAGGCCTGTATGGGTGACGATGAAGCCGCTTATCAAGAAGAAAAGAGCTACACCCAAAAAACCGAAATTCTGAATAATCCCCAACGGGTTCAAGACATAATCTGTCAGCGCTGTTCCCGGCGCCCACGGCTGGCCTAGAGCTATAGGTGGTCGCGCAAAAACGTGACAGTACACCACCATAAGGCAGGCCAGGGCTCTGAGGAATTCTATGAACTGGATTGTGTTGAGGCGAAAAACCTTTTACAGCATCCATTTACCCTGAGCCTTAAATGAAAAAGCGATCGACGACTTTATCAGATATGGCGCGCCCGTCTATACAACCACAACCGGTCAAGGCAGCTGGGTAATCAGGCTGGCATCACTGGCCATTTGGGGCTAAATGGCTGTCAGGTCAACCCCTTGGAGTGCTCGTGAGTATGCCTGCCAAGTTTTGGCAGAGGCTGTTTCGTCCTCAGTGGCATTGCCCAATTGCAGGGACAACAGAAGCGGGGTCATTGACGCCCTGCAGCTGCGCCTGAACGCAGCGGATCAGAGGATTGATGAGCTGGAGCGTGCGCTGGGCGGCATGCTCTTCGAGTTCGATGACGACGTAGGTCGAGAGTGGTCTGTCGACCTGCTGGACTTTGCGCGCAACCAGGCGAAAGCCGTCGAGCTCAAGCCAGTAGCAGACGAGCGAAACCAAGGCATTCTTGGAACATCCTTCCAGCGCCCGAACATGCTCGCCAATCAAGGCGAATGACTCATAGGAGTGTTAGGCAATAAAGCTCGCGAACTTTGGAGTTCCGTCCACCCACCAAAAATAGCAAAATGCCATACCTCGGTTTAGCATTGGTTGACTGACCACATGGATGACGCAAATGAAAAAAATGCTAATTGGCGCACTTTTGATTGTTGCCCCGCACCTGGCATTCGCTCAGTGTTTTGGTTCTGCCGGCTTTCAGACATGCACGGACAATAGCGGCAACACCTACAACGTTCAGCGGTTTGGTAACACTACCAATGTCCAGGGATACAGTGCCTCGGGCTCCTCATGGAACCAAACGAGTCAAAAAATCGGTAATACGGTTTATCAAAACGGCACTTCAGCGGACGGCAACTCATGGAATGGCACAAGCCAAACCATTGGAAACACGACATATCACAACGGAATGGATTCCAAAGGAAACCCCTACAACTACACCTGCAACCAATACGGTTGTAACTGAAGTAAAGGAGGAGACCTCGCCCTAGAGGTCTCACTCCCATCCCCAGCGCTTTACACCATCACCTCGCGGTACCCGCCATAGCCATATCGGCTATCTAACATTCGAAATACTCCCTCTCCCTTCAAAGTCAGCCGCTATAGCGGCAAGGACGAAGTCATGCCTGAAGAAATCAAAACGGCTTGGCCCGAGCACTATCGCTACATGGACACCATTGGGCCAGAAGGCCTTGAGGTGCACTGCATCACCTACCAAGTGATCGGCGAAACAGCGCAGTGCTACTACATCGGTGACAAGCATACGTGCGAGCTGGTCAACGGCCCGCAATACAGCTGGACCGCAGACGCTGTGAAGAAGCGCCGCAAGCGCGTTTTGAAGGAAGGCGGGACTTGGGGCCGGCGCTTCGCCTACACCGACAAGTCGCGAGCACTGGACTCCTACAAGGCCCGCAAGTCCTGGCAGATGCGCCATGCACGTTTGTCCATGGAGCGCGCCCAGGCGGCTATCGGTTACTTCGGCAACAGCGAAGTCGAAAGCCAGGTTCCGGATGGCCCTGTAACCATTCCGAGCGAATACATCCAAGGCTTGGGCTGGGGGGATTACTGATGATCCTGAAAGCCATGATCGTAAGCGTCTGCTTCTGGGGCGCTCTCTACCTCTCCTTTGCGGCGGTGTATTCATGATCATTGATGACGTAATGACCGACAAAATCACCCTGCATGGCCTGGGCTTTGTGCAAGTCCAGCTCCAGGGCAATCAGCGGCTGCACGTCTGGCATCCCGAGTTGCCCCGCCGTGCCTGTTTCGAGCACTCGGCAATTCACGATCACCGCTTTAATTTTCTCTCACGGGTGATCGTCGGCACGCAATTCAATCATTCATTCGAGCTCGTCTGCCACGATGCCGGGGATTTTGTGCTGTACCTGCATGAGGGAGCACGGACATCTGGCGGTGGTCGGCCGTGGACGCCAGACGGACGCGCTGACTTAGTGTTTTCCGGATCCTACGAGATCGTCGCGGGCAATGAATACTGCACCAAGGCCTATGACTACCATCGCACCGTCCCGGGCGGCGATGGCCGAGTAGCAACGATCATGGCCAAGCGCGCCGAATACCCGGCGGGGGCGCACTCAACCTGCCGGTTCGGTATCCAGCCCGACACAGACTTCGACCGCTTCCAGTGGTCGCCGGCTCAACTCTGGGAGGTCGTCAGCGACGTGCTGCTCGGCCAGAAGGTGACCCCATGATCGCCCTCGCCTGGTTCGCCTACGTGTACTGCTACAAGGGGCCGCGGTAAGTACGAGAACTTCACTTGTTCCTCTGCACCAATCCAATCAGCACCAACGTGCACCCTGAGACTAAAACGGCAAAAGCCAAGTAACCGACACTTCGCCCCCAAAACAGTTGGTTCAGACAAACGCCGAGCCCAACAATCACCATTGGAACCCCGGTGATGAACAACGGGTTTCGAAAAGCCTTATTCATCAGCGTCCCCCACTCAAGAACAACCTCATTAAAGCATAAGCCTGCCGGTGCACGGCGGGCGAGAAACCCATTGCCATGACCATCACGAAGATCATCAAGGGCCCGCACCGCTTCGGCGGCTTCTGGTGGGTCATCGCCGACTGCGGCGGAAAGATCCAACACATCTGCCGGCGTACCGAACAACAGGCTCGCGCGATCACCCCGGGGCAGGACGGCGTGACCATTCACTGAACACTCTGCCGCCGCCGGCGGCATGGAGACAGCTATGTCCAATCGAAGCGCGGCCCAGGCTGCGCCCATCCTCCCGCGCTTTATCCGAGCCGGCGAGGCCTACGGATACCTCGGCATGTGCCGGGATGAATTCAACAAAACAGTCAGGCCGAACGTGCGTGAATTCCCGATCGGGAAACAGGGCATCGGCTTCGACAGGCTCAAGCTCGACCAGTGGGCAGACGCTTACGTCGAGTCCATGGCAATTGAAAAAGCGGCCAATCAGGACAACAATCAGCCCCGCAGTGGGCGCCAAGGAGTCAATAAATGGCGCGAAAAACGATCTCCGGTCTCTACGAGAGAAACGGAATCTGGCATATCGACAAGGTCGTCAGAGGTCACCGACTTCAGGAAAGCACTGGAGCAAGCGAAAGGCAGGAAGCGGAGCAGTACCTGATTCACCGGCTGGAAAAGCTCAGGCAGGAAAAGGTCTACGGCGTACGCCAGGTGCGAACCTGGCGTGAAGCAGCCACGCGATTCCTGGTGGAATTCAAGGACCAAGCGTCGATCGGCCTGTCCGCATCACACATTGAACAGCTGGACCCGTACATCGGGGATCTGCCGATCACCCATATAGATGACGGAACCCTGGCTGCTTTCAAGCGAGACAGGCAGAAGCCGACGAAGAGCGAAAAAGGGAAAGTGAAGCCAGGCGTCTCGAACCGGACGGTGAACATCGCTTTACAGCGAATCGTTCGGATCTTGAACCTGTGCCACAGGAAGTGGCGAGACGCAGAGAAACGGCCGTGGCTGGATAGCGTGCCGATGATCTCGATGCTGGAGGAAAAGAAGTCGAGCAGAAAGCCCTACCCGATGTCTTGGGCAGAGCAGTCGATGCTGTTTTCGGAGATCCCCGATCACCTGTTGAGGATGTCGCTCTACAAAGTGAACACGGGCTGCCGGGAACAGGAAGTCTGCAAACTTCAGTGGGATTGGGAAATCCGAGTGCCGGAACTGGGAACGAGCGTGTTCCTGATCCCTGCTGACTTTGGCGGGAGGAGTGAAAAATCTGGTGTGAAGAACGGCGACGAGAGGTTGGTGGTGCTGAACAAGGTGGCGATGTCGGTAATCGACGGACAGCGCGGACTGCATTCGAAGTATGTGTTCCCGTATGGACAGCCGGACGAACGCGGTCCGACCCCTATGCTCCGGATGAATGACTCGGCGTGGAAGAAGGCCAGGGTGAGAGCAGCGGCGAAGTGAGAAATGGAACACAAGTCACCAGCACACCCTGGATTCAGATCGATCAGGATTCACGACCTCAAGCACACCTTTGGCAGAAGGCTTCGTGCAGCTGGCGTGACACTTGAGGATCGAAAGGCACTTCTGGGGCACAAAAATGGCAGCGTTACGAGCCACTATTCTACCGCAGAGCTCGAGCAGTTGATTGAGGCGGCAAACAAAGTATCGGCGACCGATTCGAGAGGGCCGGCTCTGACCATCTTGAGGAGGAAAACGGGATGAACCCCCGCAAAAGTCCCTAAGCATGAAAAAGCCGAACTGGTGAGAGTTCGGCTAAGTCATTGAAAAATATGGTCGGGACGGAGTGATTCGAACACTCGACCCCTAGCACCCCATGCTAGTGCGCTACCGGACTGCGCTACGCCCCGACTAGGCGTGAATCTTGTTCCTCTTCTCGAGGAACGCTCAAGAATATATCGCAAGCTTTTGAAAACTGGAAGTATTTTAAAGCAGGAATTTATTTCTTGAGGACCACCAGTACATCTTCCAGCTCAGCGATCATCTGGCGAATCATTTGTTTGTATTGCGTGGTGTCGTCTTTGGCTTCATCACCGGACAGACGCAGACGTGCGCCGCCGATGGTGAACCCTTGATCGTAAAGAAGCGCGCGGATCTGCCGGATCATCAGCACGTCCTGGCGCTGATAATACCGGCGGTTTCCGCGGCGTTTGACGGGGTTGAGTTGAGGAAACTCCTGCTCCCAATAGCGCAGCACGTGCGGTTTTACCGCACACAGCTCGCTGACTTCACCAATGGTGAAGTAGCGTTTGCCTGGGATGACGGGTAGCTCGTCGTTATGACTTGGTTCCAGCATAAGCCTCAACTCGGGCCTTCAACTTCTGCCCTGGACGAAAGGTGACCACACGGCGAGCCGTGATCGGGATTTCTTCTCCCGTTTTCGGATTGCGGCCAGGCCGCTGGCGTTTGTCCCGCAGGTCAAAATTGCCGAAACCGGACAATTTGACCTGCTCGTTGTCTTCAAGAGCGTGCCTGATTTCCTCGAAAAACAGTTCGACCAATTCCTTGGCTTCCCGCTTGTTCAGGCCCAGCTCTTCATACAGACGTTCCGCCATCTCAGCTTTCGTCAAAGCCCCCATACGTCACTTCCTTAACGTGGCGTTCAACCTTTGTTCGAGCGAGGTGAGGATGTTTTGTGTCGTGGAATTCACCTCATCGTCATTAAGAGTGCGCGATGGATGCTGCCAGGTCAAGCCGACTGCAAGGCTTTTTCTATCAGGATCAATGCCTTTACCCTGATACACGTCAAATAGCCTGAGGTCTGTCAGCCATTCACCTGCATTTTCACGGATTACGTCCAGTACTGCTGCGGCCGCAACGTCTTTGTGGGCAATCAGTGCCAGGTCACGACGCACTTCAGGAAAGCGCGACAACTCGTGGAATTTCGGCATTTTCCCGCTAGCCACTTCCGCCAGAACCAGCTCGAACACGAACACCGGACGATCCAGACCCAGGGTTTTCGACAATTCCGGGTGGATGGCTCCGACGAAACCTACCAGACGGCCCTCACGCTCGATTCGCGCGGTTTGCCCCGGGTGCAGCGCTGGGTGCTTGCCCGGCACGAAAGTGAAGGCATCTAGTGCACCGGCGAAGCCCAGCACCGCTTCCACGTCAGCCTTGACGTCGAAGAAGTCGACGACATCGCGACCTTGTGCCCAGCCTTCCGGCAGGCGGCTACCGCAAACCACACCGGCCAGCATCGACTCTTGTTTCAGACCGTCAAGTTGACCGACGAAACGAAGGCCGCTCTCGAACAGGCGAACGCGATCCTGTTGACGGTTCAAGTTGTGCTGAAGCGCCTTGACCAAACCTGGCCACAGCGACGAACGCATGGCAGCCATATCGTTGGAAATCGGATTGGCCAGCAACAGCGGTTCAACACCCGGATTAAACAGCTCGAACTGTTTCGGATCGATAAAGCTGTAGGTGATAGCTTCCTGATAACCACGGGCGACCAGCAAACGGCGCAGTTCAGGCAGATCGCTACGCGCTTCAGCCTTGGCCTGCGGTGCCAGACGCGCTTGCGGGTAACGAACCGGCAGACGGTTGTAGCCGTACAGACGGGCCAGTTCTTCGATCAGGTCGACTTCCAGGCTGATGTCGAAGCGATGACTTGGCACTTCTACGCGCCACTGCCCTGCTCCATCGGCGGAAATCTTCAGGCCCAAAGCGCTGAGCAGACGCTCGACTTCGGCCGAATCCATTTCCATACCCAGCATCTGGGTGATGCGCTGGGCACGCAGGGTCACCGGTGCGATCGACGGCAAGTGCTGTTCGCTGACGGTTTCGATGATCGGGCCGGCTTCACCGCCAGTGATGTCCAGCAGCAGGCCAGTGGCGCGCTCCATGGCTTCACGAGCCAGTTGCCAGTCCACGCCGCGCTCGTAGCGGTGCGATGCGTCGGTGTGCAGACCATAGGAGCGGGCCTTGCCAGCGACGGCGATCTGATCGAAAAACGCGCTTTCCAGGAAGATGTCACGAGTGGTCGCGGTGTTGACGCCGCTATGCTCGCCACCCATGACGCCAGCAATGGCCAAGGCACGGGTATGGTCGGCAATCACCAGCGTATCGCTACGCAGGCTGACTTCCTGACCGTCGAGCAGCACCAGCTTCTCGCCTTCTTCGGCCATGCGCACGCGGATGCCGCCATTGATTTCGGCGAGATCGAAGGCGTGCAGCGGTTGACCCAGCTCCAGCATCACATAGTTGGTGATGTCGACAGCCGCATCGATGCTGCGTACATCGGCACGACGCAGGCGCTCGACCATCCACAGCGGCGTAGGCTTGGTCAGGTCGACATTACGGATCACGCGACCCAGGTAACGTGGGCAGGCAGCAGGTGCCAGCACTTCGACCGGACGCACTTCATCGTGCACCGCTGGAACGGCAGCAACCACTGGACGCGTGACCGGGGCGGCATACAGAGCGCCGACTTCACGGGCCAGGCCCGCCAGGGACAGGCAGTCGCCGCGGTTCGGGGTCAGGTCGACCTCGATGCTGGCATCGTCCAGATTCAGGTATTCACGAATGTCCTGACCTACGGGCGCATCGGCCGGCAGCTCCATCAGACCATCGTTGCCCTCGCCTACCTGCAGCTCGGCTTGCGAGCACAGCATGCCGTTGGATTCGACGCCACGCAGCTTGGCTTTCTTGATTTTGAAGTCGCCCGGCAGCTCGGCACCGATGGTGGCGAACGGGATCTTCAGGCCCGGGCGCACGTTTGGCGCACCGCACACGACCTGGAAGGTTTCCGAGCCATTGCTGACCTGGCAAACACGCAGCTTGTCGGCGTCCGGGTGCTGTTCGGTGCTCAGCACCTCGCCCACGATCACGCCACTGAAAACACCGGCGGCCGGCGTAACGCTATCGACCTCAAGACCGGCCATCGACAGACGAGCAACCAGCTCGTCGCGACTTACCTGCGGGCTTACCCAGCCACGCAGCCATTGTTCACTGAATTTCATCCTGCTCTCCTAAGAATTCGTTACGACTAGCGAAATTGCGCGAGGAACCGCAAGTCGTTGTCGAAGAACAGACGCAAGTCGTTCACGCCGTAACGCAGCATGGCCAGGCGCTCAACGCCCATGCCGAAGGCAAAGCCCGAAAACTCTTCCGGGTCGATCCCGGACATGCGCAACACATTCGGGTGAACCATGCCGCAGCCCATGACTTCCAGCCAACCGGTCTGCTTGCAGACGCGGCAGCCTTTACCGCTGCACATCACGCATTCCATGTCGACTTCGGCGGATGGCTCGGTGAACGGGAAGTACGAAGGACGGAAACGCACGGCCAGTTCTTTTTCGAAGAACACGCGCAGGAACTCTTCGATGGTCCCTTTCAGGTCGGCGAAGTTGATGTCGCGATCAACCAGCAGGCCTTCGACCTGGTGGAACATCGGCGAGTGGGTGATATCGGAGTCGCTACGGTATACACGGCCTGGGCAGACGATGCGGATCGGCGGCTGTTTCGATTCCATGGTGCGGACCTGTACCGGCGAGGTATGGGTGCGCAGCAACATATTGGCATTGAAATAGAAGGTGTCATGCATCGAACGGGCCGGGTGATGGCCTGGGATGTTGAGCGCCTCGAAGTTGTGATAGTCGTCTTCGACCTCAGGGCCTTCGGCGATGCCGTAGCCGATGTGGGTGAAGAACTGCTCGATACGTTCCAGAGTCCGGGTAACCGGATGCAGACCGCCTGAGGTCTGGCCGCGGCCAGGCAGGGTCACGTCAATGGATTCGGCGGCGAGCTTGGCTGCAAGATCAGCCTCCTCGAACAACGCCTTGCGCGCATTGAGAACCTCTGTGACACGCTCCTTGGCAACGTTGATCAGCGCACCGACTTGCGGACGCTCTTCTGCCGGCAAATTCCCCAGGGTCTTCATCACCTGAGTCAATTCACCTTTCTTGCCAAGGTAGTGAACCCGGATTTGCTCCAGGGCATTGATATCTTCAGCGCTTTGCACAGCCTCTAGTGCTTGAGAGACGAGCGCGTCCAGGTTTTCCATGTACAGACTCCAGATACAAAATAGGGGAAGAGCTTGAAGGCTCTTCCCCTATTTATGACGTTTAACACCCGCCCCCACAGAGGTGAGGTCAGGTGACTGTCGGGGGTACTTAAGCCAAGGTGGCTTTAGCTTTCTCGACAATCGCAGCAAACGCCGCTTTTTCGTTCACTGCCAGATCAGCCAGAACCTTACGGTCGATCTCGATGGACGCTTTTTTCAGGCCGGCGATGAAACGGCTGTAGGACAGACCGTTGATACGAGCACCAGCGTTGATACGAGCGATCCACAGAGCGCGGAACTGACGTTTTTTCTGACGACGGTCACGGTAGGCGTATTGGCCTGCCTTGATTACCGCTTGCTTGGCAACACGGAATACGCGGGAGCGTGCGCCGTAGTAGCCTTTAGCAAGTTTCAGAATTTTTTTGTGACGCTTACGGGCAATGACGCCACGCTTTACACGAGCCATGAGTTACTTCCTCTATTCTTGACTAAAATTAACGAAGGCGCAGCATGCGCTCGACTTTTGCCACGTCAGACGGATGCAGCAAGCTGCTACCGCGCAGTTGACGCTTACGCTTGGTCGACATTTTGGTCAGGATGTGGCTCTTGAAAGCGTGCTTGTGCTTGATACCGTTAGCAGTTTTCAGAAACCGCTTAGCAGCACCACTTTTGGTCTTCATTTTTGGCATGTTCGGATACTCCGCATTCAGTTGATAAACATAATCAGAAGGCCTGCCGTGCCCTGTTGATTACTTCTTCTTTTTCGGGGCGATGACCATGATCAGCTGGCGTCCTTCCATCTTAGGATGCTGTTCGACCGAACCGTACTCGAGCAAGTCACCTTCAACTCGCTTGAGGAGTTCCATCCCCAGCTCCTGGTGGGCCATCTCACGGCCGCGGAATCGCAAGGATACCTTGGCCCTGTCCCCGTCACTCAGGAAACGTACCAGGTTGCGCAGTTTTACCTGGTAATCCCCTTCCTCCGTCCCTGGACGAAACTTGATTTCTTTTACCTGAATCTGCTTCTGGTTTTTCTTCGCCGCAGCAATCTGCTTCTTCTTTTCGAAGATCGATTTGCCGTAGTCCATCACCCGGCATACAGGCGGGACGGCATCGGCGGAGATTTCTACCAGATCAAGCTTGGCTTCTTCAGCAATACGAAGCGCTTCATCAATCGAGACGATGCCAATCTGCTCGCCGTCAGCGCCAATTAACCGAACCTCGCGTGCCGAGATATTCTCGTTGATCGGGGCTTTCGGTGCAGTTCGTTTATCTTGTCTCATTTCACGCTTAATAATAATTACTCCGAATCTGGGCGACCACGCCGGGAAACCGCTTGCGCGAGAAACTCAGCGAACTGGGCGACGGGCATCGAGCCCAGGTCAGCACCTTCACGAGTACGCACAGCGACAGTCTGCATCTCGACTTCCTTATCCCCAATAACCAAGAGATAGGGAACCTTGAGCAAAGTATGCTCGCGGATTTTAAAGCCGATCTTTTCATTTCTCAAGTCAGACTTGGCACGAAACCCGCTTTCATTGAGAGTTTTTTCGACCTGAGCGACAAAATCCGCCTGTTTATCAGTGATATTCATGATCACTGCCTGGGTCGGCGCCAGCCACGCAGGGAATGCACCCTCGTAGTGCTCGATCAGAATTCCGACGAAACGCTCGAAAGATCCCAGGATCGCACGGTGCAGCATCACCGGATGCTTGCGACTGTTGTCTTCGGAGACAAATTCGGCGCCCAAACGGACAGGCAGGTTAAAATCGAGCTGCAAGGTACCACATTGCCAGACGCGACCGAGGCAATCTTTCAGCGAAAATTCGATTTTCGGACCATAGAACGCGCCCTCGCCCGGCTGCAAATCGTACGGCAGGCCAGCACTATCAAGGGCTGAGGCCAGTGCGGCTTCGGCGCGATCCCACAACTCATCGGAACCGACGCGTTTTTCCGGACGAGTGGACAGCTTCATTTCGATGTCTTTGAAGCCGAAGTCGGCGTAGACATCCATGGTCAGCTTGATGAACGCAGCAGACTCGGCCTGCATCTGCTCTTCGGTGCAGAAAATGTGGGCGTCATCCTGAGTGAACGCACGCACACGCATGATACCGTGCAGCGCACCCGATGGTTCGTTACGGTGGCAGGCACCGAATTCAGCCAGACGCATCGGCAGTTCGCGGTAGCTCTTCAAACCCTGGTTGAACACCTGCACGTGGCAAGGGCAGTTCATCGGCTTGATGGCGTAATCGCGGTTTTCCGACTGCGTGGTGAACATGTTGTCGGCGTAGTTGGCCCAGTGCCCGGATTTTTCCCACAGGCTGCGGTCAACGACCTGAGGCGTCTTGATCTCCAGGTAGCCATTGTCGCGCTGCACCTTGCGCATGTACTGCTCGAGCACCTGATACAGGGTCCAGCCGTTCGGGTGCCAGAACACCATGCCCGGCGACTCTTCCTGGGTGTGGAACAGGCCCAGGCGCTTGCCGATCTTGCGGTGATCGCGTTTCTCGGCCTCTTCGATACGCTGGATGTAGGCAGCCAGCTGCTTCTTGTCAGCCCAAGCAGTGCCATAAACGCGCTGCAATTGCTCGTTCTTGGCATCACCGCGCCAGTAGGCACCGGACAGTTTGGTCAGCTTGAAGGATTTCAGGAAGCGGGTGTTCGGCACATGCGGACCGCGGCACATGTCGACGTATTCTTCGTGATAGTACAGGCCCATGGCCTGTTCGTTCGGCATGTCCTCGACCAGGCGCAACTTGTAGTCTTCACCGCGGGACTTGAACACTTCGATCACTTCGGCGCGCGGAGTGACTTTCTTGATGACGTCGTAATCTTTCTCGATCAGCTGCTGCATGCGCTGCTCGATGGCGGCCAGGTCATCCGGGGTGAAAGGACGCTCGTACGCGATGTCGTAGTAGAAGCCTTCGTCGATGACCGGACCGATCACCATTTTGGCGGTCGGGTACAGTTGCTTGACAGCGTGCCCTACCAGGTGGGCGCAAGAGTGGCGAATGATCTCCAGCCCCTCTTCATCCTTTGGCGTGATGATTTGCAGCGTTGCGTCGCTGTCGATGATGTCGCTGGCATCGGCCAGCTTGCCATTGACCTTGCCGGCCAAAGTGGCCTTGGCCAGGCCGGCACCAATGGATGCGGCGACCTCGGCAATTGAAACCGGGTGATCGAATGAACGTTGACTGCCGTCGGGAAGAGTAATAGTTGGCATGGCGCCTCCTCTCCTAGTGGTGACCCCTACCAAAGGTCACGTGGGTTGGGATGAGCCAGTACAAGATCCGATCCAGGCCATTCAATGACGAACGCCTGCCTTACAGCGGCAGGAGCCTTGCGGCCAACCGGAAAACCGAACCAGAGTGACTGGGATTCAAATCAGGATTGATTCGGGCATTTGCCGCAGACGGGACTGAAGGTCGACCGATGCCTGCAAACGCTCGAGCCAGGCATGCTAGCACAGATGAACGGTCGGGCGGCGCAGAGGTTTTCTGTCGCGGCAAATCCGCTGTTTTTATGCCAGAGTGCTGAACTAGATCCCCGCTTCACCTCTCAGATAACAAGACATTGACCCACAAGGAGCATCCCGGCATGCGTCTGAATCGTTTGTTCGCTGTAGTCGCCCCCATCGTCCTGCTGCTGCCGCTGGCCGCCCACGCCGAATGGCCGAAGGGTGAGCGCGAGAAGTACATGGCGCAGTGCACCCAGGCAGCCACCCCACAGATCGGCGCTGCGGCGGCAAAAGCCCACTGTGCTTGCGGCGCCGATGCGATCAAATCTTACCCGGCCAAGGACCTTCAGTCCTTGATGGATAACCAGGCCAGCGACGCCCTGAAACAACAAGCGCTGACCCAGATTTCCAAGTGCAAGGCCACCAACCCGGCGAAAAAATAAGCCTGTCGAAGCGCCAAAAAAGTGCTTTCAGCCGATGAATGGTCTGTGAAAAGTGCTTTTGCCTACGATTTATGCAGGTTTTACAGCTTTTTTTATCGTCTTTACTTTCGGCTGAAAGCCTTTTAAAACGGGGCTTTCAGCCGTATCAGGCAACAAAGAATGTGCGACTGTAGGGCAAACAGCACCCGTGGGGGGCTCCCAAAGCGAACATTTCGACTATGATACCCCGGTGTGCCCAGTTGGCCTGAGCAGCACAGTACTACTGAAAATATATGTTTCTTGGAGATACACCATGTCTAATCGCCAAACCGGCACCGTTAAATGGTTCAACGATGAAAAAGGCTTCGGCTTCATCACTCCTCAAGGTGGCGGTGACGACCTGTTCGTACACTTCAAAGCTATCGAAAGCGACGGTTTCAAAAGCCTGAAAGAAGGCCAAACCGTTTCCTTCGTGGCTGAGAAAGGCCAAAAGGGTATGCAAGCTGCTCAAGTTCGCCCAGAGTAATTTCCAGGCGCACTAAAAAAACCCCGTCCATGTGACGGGGTTTTTTGTGGGTAACGCAAAAGCCTGATCGATCAGCCGCAGTTGACGCGGGTGACCACCCGATTGGCATCGGTATTGAGATTCAGACGGTCGGAACGGTACTCCAGCGTCACCATATCGTTAGGCAACAGGAACCGGGCAACCTGCGCGCCGGAACGTTTACGCGCCTGCTCCAGCAGCTCAGGCGAAGCCTGTTTGCCAAGGGTGAATTCAGCCGCTTTGGCCTCACAACGGCTGTGACCTGTGTCAGTCGTCGTTACAGGGTCTGTTGCCGACTCATTGGTGGTCGTGCTGCAACCGGCCAGCAGGGCAACGGCCAACAAAGTACCCAATGACGCGAGCTTCCAAGGCATGAAGCCTCCTTTTTTCGAGAGTTAAGCTGAGATTGTGCGACCGCCATTCCGGCGATTGGTTTCACAAGAACAGTAGGCGACCTGTTCGTCCTGCGCAGACAAACGGCAAGTTTGCCTGAGCATCGCCCTGCCCTTCATCCTTCAATCGTGACTGAATATGAACAGCACTCAATAGACGTCGATGTAGTCGAAGGCCGGTTTCGGCCAGTTCTGCTTCAGCGCATTGAAGATCTGCATGACCCAAACCTCATCGCTGGCCGCGACCCGCCCGACATAACCGGAACCCTTGGCCCAGGTTTCCAGACGGAACAGCAACCCATCGATATCGGTGCCGCCTACGACGCCCGATGAAATATAGGCGATGCCGCCCTTGGTCACACGCAACTGCGTGTGTTCATCATCGCTGGCAGACGCCAACAACTGACGTACGGCGTCAAGGGTCAAGCCGTCAGGGGTGTTCAAATCGATCTGCACAGCGCAGTCCTTGAAAAGTTCTCAAAGACCAAGTGTCGCATAGCCTCCCACTCATGCCTAAGTCGGAGTGCCAAAAGCGCCGCAAAATGGTTAACTCGACCCTCCAGACATTTCCGACTGCGCGAGCGCCATCATGACCACCGTAAGCATCGACGCCAACATCACCGTCAAGTGGCCGCAGGGCCACAGCTCTTACAGCCCAGGCAGTCCGGAAGAGCTGGCAATCATTGGGATAGACCTGCTGGTCAAAGGGTTGGGGACCGAAGCAGCGCGGCAATTTATCGCGCAAATTTTCGAAAAGTACGCCCTTGATCACATGGATGCAGCGCCAACCGGGAAGGCGTGAAAGCCTGCCGGAAGCTACCGGCGGGCATGAGGGCTACTTCAGGCGAGCCAGACGCTCGGTCAGCAGATCGAAAAACCCCTGGGCATCGCCGCCTTCGACCCAAAAAACATTCTTCGGCGCCTTGAGGTCGTCATACCAGTCGACAACAGTCTGGCCAAGCGTCGGACCTTCGCCACAATCAACCACTACGTTCACCGCACGCCCGCTGAACAGCTGTGGCTTGAGCAAATAGGCAATCACCGTTGCGTCATGCACCGGGCCACCCGCAATGCCGTAGCGCTCCATATCGGCCTTGATGTAGTCGTTCAGCATATCGACCACCTGCCTGCTGGCATTGTTGTTCAATGCGGCAATCTTCTGCACGCGCGCATCGCTGGTGAGCATTTTGTGGGTCACGTCCAGCGGCAGGTAGGTCAATGGCACGCCACTGTTGAGCACCACCTCCGCCGCTTGCGGATCGGCGAACAGGTTGAACTCTGCCAACGGCGTAATGTTGCCGCCGTTGAAGTGGGCGCCGCCCATGACCACCACCTCCTTGATGCCCTGAACAATGTTTGGCTCCTGGACCAGCGCCAGGGCCAGGTTTGTCTGCGGCCCCAGCATGGCAATGGTGATGCTGTGCGGCCTGGCCGCCGTCAGGGTGTTGACCAGGTACTCGACCGCGTTGCCCTCGGCCAGGCCTTTTTCTGGTTCATGGACAGTAATGCCCGACACCCCTTCCTTGCCATGGATGTCCTCGGCATAGATGGGCTTACGCAACAGCGGCGTGCTCGCTCCGGCGTAGACCGGCACCTCCTCGCGCCCCGCCCACTCGCGGGCCAGTCGTGCGTTGCGTGACGTCTTGTGCAGGCGCACATTGCCCGCGACGGTGGTCAATGCACGGATGTTCAATTCCTGCGTAGAAGCCAGCGCAAACAGCAGTGCAACCATATCGTCGACACCCGGGTCGGCATCGATGATCAGATCGATCTTTTCCGCCGCGTCAACGCCGGTTGCGGTCATCAAGGACAAAAGCAGCAGACTCCAAAGCAGGCGGGGCCGTTCCCGGGCACAACGATACAGGGCGCACACCTTGTGCCGGGGAAAAAACTGGAACAGGTCAGAACGTCACTCCGGCGATCAGTACGATATTGCAGTACGGCTGGCATTCTCCGGTCCGCACAATCGCCCGAGCCTGCTGGCTGAGCACCTTGAACTGCTCATGACTGAGCCATTCACGCTGCCCCAGCGCCCCATCGGTATTCAGCTCGTCCAGGGTTGCCAGGGCCATTGGCTTTTTCTCCAGGATTTCACGGGCCAGAACATGGCTTTCAACCTGCATTTCGCTGAGCACAACCTTCAGGGTGCTGATGAAATCCGGAATGCCATGGGTCAGGGCCAGATCGATCAGCTCTACGCCGGGCGGCACCGGCAACCCCGCATCGCCGATGATCACTTTGTCGCCATGACCAAGGGAAGCGATCAACCGCGACAGTGCAATGTTGAGCAACGGTGTCTTTTTCATGGTGTCTTGAACGCCTGGACTTCGCCGAGGGTGGGTATCGAGGGTTGCGCACCAGCTCGCGTGACCGATAACGCTGCGGCGACCTGGCCGAAGCGGATCGCTTCGGCTTCGCTTTTTCCGCTCGCCAGCGCGGCGGCAAAACCGCCAACGAACGTATCGCCGGCCGCCGTGGTGTCGACCGCTTTCACGAGCGGCGCAGGGAAATGCTCCAAGCGCTGGCCATCAGCGAATAGCGAACCTTCGGCACCGAGGGTGATGATGACCTTGCCGGCGCCCATCTCGATCAGGCGGGTCGCCGCCACTTGCGCGGTTTGCCGAGAGTCCACCGGCAAGCCGCTCAGCGCCGAGGCCTCGCTCTCGTTGGGAATCAGATAATCGATGTTCGCGTACCAGTGCGCAGGCAATGGACGGCTGGCTGGCGCCGGATTGAGGATCACGGTCTTGCCCAGCTCCCGACCGCGCTTGAGTGCATGGCCCACGGTGGCATCCGGCACTTCCAACTGACAAATAATCACGTCGGCGGCCTGCAGGACCGAATCGAAGCAGCCGACCAGCGCCGGCGTCAGTGCACCATTGGCGCCGGCTACGATCACGATGGCGTTCTGGCTGTTGTCGTCGACCACAATCAAGGCCACGCCACTGGAATCGTCCACGGTGCTGACGGCCTGACAATCGATCTGCTCGGCCAACAAGGCGTCACGTAGCGCCTCACCATAGGCATCCCTGCCCACACAGCCCACCATCGACACCTGAGCGCCCAGTCGCGCGGCGGCCACCGCCTGATTCGCGCCCTTGCCGCCGGAAACCGTGGCAAACGACTGGCCGATCAACGTTTCTCCGCCCCGTGGCAACCGCGGCGCCCGAGTCACCAGGTCCATGTTCAGGCTGCCTATAACCACTACTTTTGCTGGCATACATTGCTACTCATTCATTCGATTTCAGCGGTATTCGGCAAAATTACCCGCCAACGGTGCGGTCGATTCCCGCATGACAATGCTTGGCGTCACGATCTTTTGTTCGGTCGTCAAATCCGGCTTGGCAATCCTTCGCAGCAGCACCTCGGCGGCCATCTCGCCCAGTTGCAGGATGGATTGACCGACTGTGGTCAGCGCTGGATAGACATAGCGGCTCATCTGGATATCGTCGAAGCCGATCACCGACAGCTCTGTCGGTACACGAATGTTGCGCTCGGCGGCGGCCCGCAGCACGCCAATGCCGATCATGTCGTTGGCGGCGAAGATGGCGCTGGGCGGATTGCGCTCCAGCAGAATCGCGGCGGCGTTGTAACCGCCGGTGCTGGTGAAGTCACTTTCCAGCATGCGCTCACCCCGGACTTCGATGCCCGCGTCTTTCAGCGCCCGGCGGAAACCGGCCAGACGCATCTGCGCCACGCTGGTGGTCGCCGGCCCGCTGATGGTGGCGATATCGCGATGCCCCAACTCCAGCAGATGCCGGGTCGCCAGATAGGCGCCGTATTCGTGATCGATGCGCACCAGGTCGGCATCGACGCCTTCGAGCCCGCGGTCGACAATCACCATCGGCGTGCGCACGCCCGCCAGACCCTGCGCCAACCCGCTGTCGCCGCCCGCCGAGGCAACAATCAGCCCGTCGATACGCTTTTCCAGCAGCACGCGCAGGTAGCTGCGCTGCTTGTCCGGGTTGTCGTCGGAGTTACAGAGAATCACGCAATAGCCATTGCGCTCGCAATAATCCTCGATGCCTCGGGCCAATTCGGCGAAATACGGGTTAAGGCTGTTGGGCACCAGCAAACCGATGGTGGCCGTGGTTTTGGCCTTGAGGGATCGGGCCACGGCGCTGGGCACGTAATCCAGCGTCTTGATCGCCGCCTCGACCTTGATCCGCACTTCTTCGCTGACCGGTCGTGTTTTGTTCACCACGTGGGAAACCGTGGTGTAGGAAATCCCCGCGAGGGCTGCCACATCTTTGATCGTTGCCATGATTCAGGTCCGCCGGCTTGCGCGTTGACTGCGGTAGGTGTCGAGCACCACCGCGACGACGATCACCGCACCGGTGATGATGCGTTTGGTCGGTTCGGTGGCGCCGATCTGGGCAAGGCCGGCGGCCAACACGGAAATGATCAGCACGCCGAAGAACGTACTGATCACCGACCCACGCCCCCCCATGAGGCTGGTGCCACCGATCACCACCGCAGCGATCACTTGCAGCTCCAGGCCGGAGCCAGCGTTCGGGTCCGCCGCTTCCAGGCGCGAAATCTGAAACAGTGCCGCGATTCCGGCCAGCAAGCCCATCAGGCTGAACACCAGAATTTTGTATGGCTTGGGATTGATCCCCGCCAGCCGCACGGCTTCTTCATTGGTGCCGATACCGATCAGGTAGCGACCGAACACGGTACGGGTCAGCACAGCCTGGGCGATGAAGATAATCAGCAAGGCAATGATAAACGACGGCGAAATCCCGAAGGCGATGGGGTTGGACAACCAGGCGAAGGCATCACCGATGTACGCCGTGCGCGAACCGGTCATCTGATACGCCACGCCACGGGCCATTTCCAGCACGCCGAGGGACACGATGAATGACGGAATGCGCCACGCCACGGTAATCGAACCGGTGACGGTGCCGGCCAATGCAGCCGCCGCCATGCCGAGCAACGCCGCGGGCAGGACGCTCCAGCCCCAGCCAAGAATCGCCACGCTGACCGTCGACGCGGCGAGCGCCAGCACCGAGCCCACCGACAGGTCGATACCGCCGATGATCAATACGAACGTCATGCCGACCGCCAGCACCATCAGATCCGGAATCTGGTTGGCCAAGGTACTGAAGGTGTCGTAAGACAGGAAATGGCTGCTCAGGATCGAGAACAGCACAACCATCGCCAGCAAGGCACCGGCCAGGCCCAGATAAGTCCCGAGGCCATAAAAGTTGCCGCTGCGTTTGCCGGCTAAAGATGCGGTTTTCATGAAAGATCCCTAGGCGCTGCCTCATTGAGCAGCGCATCACGTTTTTGGTAGCCGGCAAATGCGGCGGCAAGCAAGTCATCCTGGGTCCAGCGGTCACGTTCGAAAGTGTCGATCAGGCGCCCGGCCGACAACACACCGATCCGGTCGCAGATCAACATCAATTCGCGCAGGTCGCTGGACACCACCACCAGCGCCTTGCCCTGGCGAGTGAGCTCACCGAGCAGCGCATAGATATCGAACTTGGCACCGACGTCGATACCCCGGGTCGGTTCATCGAACAGCAGCACGTTGCAATCACGCTCCAGCCAACGACCGATTACCACTTTCTGCTGATTACCACCGGACAGTTCGGACACCAATTGTGTCGGACCAGAGCTGCGGATGCGCATGGCATCGATCTGACGCTGGGCCAAAGCCGCCTCGCCGCTCTGATTGACGAACCCGCCGCTGGATATGCCGGGCATGTTCCCCAGCGCGATGTTGGCGCCGATCGACTGAGTCAACAGCAAGCCTTCACCCTTGCGGTCTTCGGTGATCAGGGCGATGCCATGACCGACCGCATCCACCGGAGAACGGATGCTGACCACCTGCGCCGGCGAACCCAACGCCACCGTGCCGCTATCCGCCTCGTCCGCGCCGAAGATCAGGCGCAGCAATTCGGTGCGCCCTGCCCCGATCAGGCCGGAAATGCCGAAGATCTCGCCGGCACGCACTTCGAAGGACACGTCACGCACCTTGTCGGCGCGGGTCAGGCCCTTGACCGTCAACGCCGGAGCGCCAATGTTGCGCGGCCCCATGTCGATGTGTTCGCCGAGCTCACGGCCGACCATCAAGGTGACCAGTTGCTCGCTGTTGTAATTGGCCATCGGCTCGACGCACACCAGATTGCCGTCGCGCAGTACCGCAATGCGTTGGGCGACCCGGGCCAGTTCTTCGAGGCGATGGGAGATATAGATGATCGATACGCCCCGCGCCTGCAGGCGGGTGATCTGCTCGAACAGCATCTCGACTTCACGGGCGGTGAGCATCGCGGTCGGCTCGTCGAGGATCAGAACGTGGCAATCACCGATCAGGTTGCGGGCGATCTCGACCATTTGCTGATGACCGATGCCGAGTTCGCCCACCAGGGTGTCCGGATCGATCGCATCGAGCCCGACCTGGGCCATGGCTTCGATTGCAGCCTTGCGCAATTGCTTGCGACTGATCCAGCCGCCTTTGCTGGGCAGGTTGTCGAGAAACAGGTTTTCCGCCACCGACAGGGTCGGCAGCAGATTCAATTCCTGCATGACCATGCGAATGCCCAGGTCTTCAGCCTGGGTGCGGCTGCCGGGGCGATAATCCTGCCCTTGAAACTGCATCTGGCCAGTGGTCGGCGTGACCAGTCCACCAATGATCTTCGACAACGTGCTTTTGCCAGCGCCGTTCTCGCCGGTCAGCGCCAGCACTTCACCGCGCATGAGCGTCAGGTCGATGCCGGTAAGGACCGGTTGGGCGTAGGTCTTGCCGATACCGCTGACCGAAAGGACAGCGTTCGGGGCGTGAACGGACATAAAAACTCTCCATGCGCTCGCCCGGACGGGCGAGCACCGTTGTGTCGCCTGAGGGTTACTGGGTAACCAGCTCTACCGGAGTCTCGATCACACCATTGGCGCTGTCGACTTTCTCGCCCTTGATGATTTTCAGCGCGGTCTCGATGCCGAAAACGGCTTGCTTGGCGGCAAACTGGTCGGCAGTGGCCAGCACACGACCATCCTTGAGCATCGGCTTGATGGCGTTGATGTTGTCGTAGCCGACCACTTGGACCTTGCCGGCCTTGCCTGCGGCGCGCACGGCCGACACTACGCCGACCGCCATGCTGTCGTTACCGGCCAACAAGGCTTTCACTTGCGGATATTCGCTGAGTATCGAGGCCGCCACTTTGTTGCCTTTATCGATCTCCCAGTCACCGGACTGTACGGAAACGACCTTGATCTGCGCGGCTTCCATTGCGTCCTTGAACCCTGCGGTGCGAGCCTGGGCGTTGGTGGTGGTGGACACCCCTTCGATGATGCCGACTTCGTCACCGGCCTTGAGTTGCTTGGCCAGGTATTCACCGACCATACGCGCGCCCTTGCGGTTATCCGGGCCTACGAATGGGACATTGATGTTCTTGCTTTTGACTACAGCAGGATCGAGCTGATTGTCGATGTTGACCACTGTGATACCGGCATCGACCGCTTTCTTGATCACCGGCACCATCGCCTTGGAGTCAGCCGGTGCGATGACCAGCGCATTGACTTTGGCCAGAATCATTTGCTCGACGATGCGCGTCTGGCCAGCGGTATCGGTTTCGTCCTTGATGCCGTTGGAAATCAGCTCGAATTGGTCGGAGTGGTCTTTCTGGTAAGCCTTGGCGCCGTCCTCCATGGTCAGGAAGAATTCGTTGGCCAGGGATTTCATCACCAGTGCGACTTTGGGTTTGGCAGGCGTTTCAGCCAAAGCCGAAGAGACTGGCAGCGCGGCGGATGCGGCAGCCAGCATAGCGACAGCAAGAAGACGTCCAGCGAATGGCAGCTTCATGGGTTCACTCCGATCTTATGATTATTGTGAGCAACGCTTGCGCGGGCGTAAGCTGCGTGACGCTCAGCGAGGGTTTTGTCCACCGTTAGCGCCGCGCAAACGTTTGCGTAGATCGAACTATGCGAACCTTGTCAAAATTTGTCAACGTCCGAAAACCCCTTTGATGGGGCCGACGGGGAGAAAACGCAGCGCGTTTTTCTCACGCCGTTGTACTGATCACACTTCCGGTACTCGCGGCCGTGGTCAGCTCCTTCGCCAGGGCGGCAGCCACTTGTGACAGCGCGGCCGAGGTATCGGCAATCTGGCTCTGAATCGCCATCAACGCCGTTGTCTTGGCTTCTGGTGTTGGAAACTCAGCCTTCTGAGTGGCTGCCAATTGCTGCTGTTGTTCGCGCAGTTGCTGTTGCAGTTCCTGCATGCGCTTGAGCAGCGTCTTCACCGCAATGCTTTGACTATCACCGCTTTCGGATTCAGAACCGCGAACGTCGCCGAGGCTGACTGCTTTTTTCTCACCCTCCCCCAGACCCAGGCGCTGTTCGGCAGTCTCAGTCGCCGCCTCATTCAACGCCTCGACGGTCGCTGGCGGTTTACCGCCAATGTTGATCACAGATGCACTTGGAAAACCGACAGTCAACGACATGTGAACTCCCTGAACAAAAAAATAGTCCTCAGGAGAAGGATCGACCCGCGAACAGGTTTCTTTAGCGCTGACTCCAGTCTTCGGTGGGCCGAACGCAAAAAAGACAGATATTCGGGAAACCGGACGTACCAGTCCATGCCCAATTACACAATCCGTTTAATATTTCAACGAAATCAGTAAGTTAGCCATTTCTCTCAACGCCCAACTTGACTGGTACAGATCCTGCTCTTCTCCAGCACCCCGAGCATTCAGATTCGTTCGGGGCGCATCTAGATGAACCTGCATCAGCACCGTCACTACTAGAGAGAAAAATAATGACATCTGCTTTGAAAACTTTTGTTCCGGGCGCCTTGGCCCTCCTGCTGCTCCTGCCCACCGCTCTCCAGGCAAAAGAAGCCGAAACCCAACAGAAACTGGCGAACGTGGTGATCCTGGCCACCGGCGGCACCATCGCCGGCGCCGGTGCCAGCGCAGCCAACAGCGCGACCTACCAGGCGGCGAAAGTCGGCGTCGACAAACTGATCGCCGGCGTTCCGGAACTGAGCCAATTGGCCAATGTTCGTGGCGAACAGGTCATGCAGATCGCGTCCGAGAGCATCACCAACGACAACCTGCTGCAACTGGGGCGCCGCGTGGCCGAACTGGCCGACAGTGACGACGTCGATGGCATCGTGATTACCCATGGCACCGACACCCTGGAAGAAACCGCCTATTTCCTGAACCTGGTGGAAAAAACCGACAAGCCCATCATTGTTGTCGGCTCCATGCGCCCGGGCACCGCGATGTCGGCCGACGGCATGCTGAATCTGTATAACGCCGTGGCCGTGGCCAGCAGCAAAGAGGCACGCGGCAAAGGCGTGCTGGTGACCATGAACGATGAAATCCAGTCGGGTCGCGATGTCAGCAAAATGATCAACATCAAGACCGAGGCGTTTAAAAGTGCCTGGGGTCCACTCGGGATGGTGGTTGAAGGCAAGTCTTACTGGTTCCGCCTGCCAGCCAAGCGCCACACCCTGGATTCGGAGTTCGACATCAAGACCATCAAGAGCCTGCCTGACGTGGAAATCGCCTACTCCTACGGCAACGTCAGCGATACGGCTTACAAGGCCCTGGCACAGTCGGGCGCCAAAGCCATCATCCACGCCGGCACCGGCAATGGTTCGGTATCTTCGCGCGTCGTGCCAAGCCTGCAAGCCCTACGCAAGGATGGCGTGCAGATTATCCGCTCCTCCCACGTCAACGCCGGCGGCTTCGTACTGCGTAACGCTGAACAGCCTGATGACAAATACGATTGGGTGGTCGCGCACGACCTGAACCCGCAAAAGGCCCGCATCCTGGCCATGGTCGCTCTGACCAAGACCAACGACAGCAAAGAGCTGCAGCGGATGTTCTGGGAATACTGATTCCCCCTCGCCCGAGCGATTCCGGTCGGGCACTGTTTTCACCACTCGCCACCCTGGCGAGTGGTGTTTGCCTCCCTGCCTGACAAATTAATTCCTTTCGTCCTACGCCAAATTGAAAAAGCTGTTGTCAGAGGATTTTCTTGGATTTTAAGCAGTTGCGAAATTGCTTACAGTTAAATACTGTATGTACGTACAGCTTAATAGGGATAATTCCGTGGACAACACCTCCGCCTCACCTGACGCCTATGTCCGCATGGGCCTGCGCGTTCAGAAGATCATCAACTCCCCCACCGCTCAAAAAGCCAGGGCAGCCCTGATTTTCCGTCTTCCGGACGAGCCCGTGGATGAGTGGGAGCGCTTGCTGGAAGAAATCGACGAGAACGACAACGTCACCCTCGCCTATCGCGACGATGGCGGCGTGCAGATTTTCTGGGTTGTGCCGAAGGAAGACTGAGTCAATGAGTGTCCGCTGTTTTGCTTTGCTGTTTCTATTGTTCGCCATGGGCGCCCAAGCCGACGCGCCACGCACCTTCACCGAAGCCAAGAAGGTGGCCTGGAAGCTGTACGCGCCACAATCCACCGAGTTCTATTGCGGCTGCAAATACACGGGCAACCGGGTGAATCTGGCGGCTTGCGGGTATGTGCCGCGCAAAAATGCCAAGCGCGCGGCCCGCATCGAGTGGGAACATATTGTTCCGGCCTGGCAGATTGGTCATCAGCGCCAGTGCTGGCAAGAAGGTGGACGCAAGAACTGCACGCGCTACGATCCCACCTACCAGAAGGCTGAAGCGGATCTGCATAACCTGGTACCCAGCATTGGCGAGGTCAACGGTGACCGCAGCAATTTCAGTTTCGGCTGGCTGCCGGAGCAATCGGGACAATATGGCTCGTGCCTGACTCAAGTCGACTTCAAGGCAAAGAAGGTCATGCCTCGCCCCTCCATTCGCGGCATGATCGCCCGGACGTATTTCTACATGAGCAAGCAGTATGGTTTGCGTCTGTCGAAACAGGATCGGCAGCTGTATGAAGCCTGGGACAAAACCTATCCGGTTCAGGCCTGGGAACGTCAACGCAACCAGAGCGTGGCGTGCGTCATGGGGCGCGGCAATGAGTTTGTGGGCCCGGTCGACATGAAAACCTGCGGTTGAATGCACGCTGGAAACACAAAGGCCTCGGTTTCATACCCCGAGGCCTTTGTGTTTCCAGTCACCGACTTTGCTGCAGCGTCACCGTGGACTCTCTCCAGGAGACTGCGCCGAAAGGCGATCCTACTGAGCGACCGGACGCTCCAGGACCAGCAACTCTATATTCTGTTTCTTCGCCCGGGTGATGGCTGCCCCCACCTCCGCTTGCTTGGCCTCGGCTTCGGCTTTCGAATTGAACGGCCCCATCAGCACCCGGACCTTTCCGTTTTCGCGCACGACATTGGACATGAAGTTGTGCTCGATCAACCAGCCACTGAGATCGCTGACAGCCTGAGGTGTTTCACCTCGTATTTCCAGATCCCATTGCGGCCCTGTCGCCTGCGCAGGAGCGGTGGCCGTTGCAGGCGCAGGCTTGGGCGCCTCGACACGCTTGCCTTCACCGCATCCCGCCAGCGCCAGTACCGCCATTACCAAGACCATTTTGCGCACTGCGATTCCCTCAGAATGCTTAAAGCGCGGATTTTAACACTCATGAATACTTCCCGAGTGCCGCAAAATGGGCGCAAAACAACGAGAATGATGGTTGCGGCCTCTGTATAGTTACGCCTTGGGAATTAATGCTGTATCTGCGCGTCAGAAAGAGGCACCCAAAACGTGAGACTTCGCACTAATCTATACATACCACCGACCTCTGCACTGTCCGAATCAGGTGCCCCACAAAGCAATCAAGGAGAAGACCATGCTGATACTCACCCGCAAAGTCGGTGAAAGCATAAACATTGGTGATGACATTACGATCACCATCCTCGGCGTAAGCGGCCAGCAAGTCAGGATTGGCATCAACGCTCCGAAAGATGTTGCGGTGCACCGCGAAGAAATTTACCAGCGCATTCAGGCTGGCCTGACCGCCCCGGCCAAGCCGCAAACACCTGAATCCTGATGCAGTCAGTAGCCAGCCCGTTCGCTCCGGAACGATGGCTGGCTAAAGATTCAAGCAGCGAAGCAGCTGCCCCCTCTCGATCAACCAAACGTCACGCCGCGCGCCATGCCAGTGGCCGCTATCACCATCAGCAACACCAGCAATGCCTCGACATGACTGATCCGCGCAAACAACGTCGCGCGCCCGGCATCGATTGTCGCGCCACGCGCCATTGCCACCCGCCATTTGATCAAGGTCACCATCGGTGCCACTTCCAGCAGCAGGATAAGCACGAACAGTGTCATCTTGAGGTGGAACAGCGGTTGGTGCAGGTAGTAATCCGTGCCTTTCTCGTACCCGCCAAAGGCCCGCATCCCGCCGGTCACCAACAGAACGAGCGCAGATAGCCCCCAAAGGTTGTCCGCCATCAACACACTGCGAGCTTCACCTGTGCCGACTGCCAAACGCCGAAAATTCGTACCGCGAACCAGCACCGCCCAGAACCCCAGCGTCAGCGCCAAAAGATGTGCAGCTGCCAGAAACCAGTGAATCAGCATCAAAGAACTCCTGTCAGGATGAAGTTGAATCAACCTGTCAGTAGTAGTCCATGAATCTACGGTTTGCACCTGCCCCACGATTCGAACATAACGTTGCAGACCGACTAGACTTCACCACTCCAGTGCCTCAGGTGCCTGCAGGCACTACCCCCAACAGCTGTCATTCCCACCGAATTGAACTGAGTACACAACATCATGTGTGAATCATGCGATTCAAACTCTGATTCAAAAATGAATGATCGTCGCCGTTTCCTTCGAGTAGCCGGGTTAGGAGCCGGTGCCCTGCTACTTGCCGGCGCCCTGCCCGACCGGATCATTCAGGCAGCAGAGAAAGCCTCCGCGCCGCCCAAACCCAAAAACGTGATCAGCCCCGATGAGGCCCTGAAAAGGCTGATGAAGGGAAATGAACGTTACGTCAGCGGCAACTCGGAAACACACGACTTCAAGGATGAACGCGAGGCGCTGGTCTCCGGCCAGAATCCGTTCGTGGCAGTACTGAGTTGCTCCGACTCGCGCATCGCACCCGAGTACGCTTTCGATACCGCACGAGGCGATCTTTTCGCCATACGCGTCGCCGGCAACTTCGTCACGGATGAGGGCCTGGCAAGTCTTGAATACGGCGTCGCCGTACTGGGCGCACCGCTCATTCTGGTACTGGGGCATGAAAGCTGCGGCGCTATCGAGGCCGGCATCAAAGCCGTCAAGGATCAAACGGTGTTCCCAGGGCAAATCCCGAAACTGACTGACGCACTCAAGCCCTCTATCGAGGCCGTGATCAAGCAGCCCGGGGATCTGGTGGAAAACGCCACCGTGCAAAATGTCAAAGCCACGGTCGACCGACTGAAGAAAGCGGCACCACTGCTCACCGAAGCATTGGGCAACGGCAAGTTGAAAATAGTCGGGGGGATCTATCGTCTGGCGACCGGTAAAGTCGAGCTGATTGCCTGAGCTTTCTAGGCACCGACGAGACGTGCCAGATGCGAAGAGCCCAGCGCGATGGCTGGGCTCTGATTATTTTCTGTTTTCCATCATTTTGTCCGCGAGGGCTTTTGCCCTCTCGATCAACAGATTCTGCCTGTCTTCGTGAGTAGCGCCGCCAACAACCGGTGCTGTCAGATTGCTTTCGGCAATCAACGCAGCGCAGAAGTATTGATCCCAGACTGTTTTACTGTCGGATGCCTGCTGGTTCATTTGGTCGGAGATCATGGTCGACTCCTTTTGATGAGATGGCATTACCCATTCTACGCCTGAATGACTCCGCGACAGTGACGGCTCGGTCTTTCAAGTCGTGCCCAGAATGTCAGGTCACAGGATCCATCGTAAAAGAACATGAGACGCGATCCATGAGGACGCCTCGACCACCGTCCATTGGAGCAAGAGGCAAATGGACAGATAAGCCGCAAAGAACTTGATCATGCTTCGCCTCCCCATCCAGCGCTCTCCCGTTCAAAAGCCGACGTTACAATTGGTCACGCATTCTGGTTGGATGCAATTCAGTGCTCACAGTTCAAAATGAAATCGAATTGGTTTTCATTTAAATTGAGCCGCCACTCAATGATCACTCTCAAATGATAAAACCTCTTACATACAGATCGACTGCATAACGCTTTAGCAATGGGTGAAATGGTGTCGAAAAGGAAAGCGTTGCGAATCGCAGACAACAAAAAAGGGCTACCTTTCGGTGAGCCCTTCTAGACTGCCCAAATACAACGCACACCACTACGATTGGGTATGGCTGCGGCCATTTTTCCGTACTCGTGGTTTACGCGCCGCAAACGCCCACCGCAGCGGTGCAGTAACCCGCCAGGAATTGCTGCAGAGTATGGCCTGCACCCTGGATTCTGCCCCGGCCGCACGCTGCTCAGTTTCAGCCGCATACTGCTCAGCATGAGTCGCTCGCTGCTCAGTTTGAGCCGCATACCGCTCAGCGTGTGTCGCTCGCTGCTCAGTTTGAACCGCATACCGCTCAGCGTGTGTCGCTCGCTGCTCAGTTTGAGCCGCATACTGCTCGGCATGATTCGCTCGCTGCTCAGCAAGGGTCGCACGCTGCTCAGCATGAGCCGCCTGCCTGGCGCTTGTTACAGCCTGTGCATGACGTTGCTGCTTTTCCAGCTCATGGCGGACGTCCCCCGCCCCCTCAGAAACGCTGGCAGTGCCATCGAGCACATCCAGCGGGCCAGACCGGTAAACATTGGCCAGAATCCGGTTCAGATCGAAGAAGGCAAGCGGCTGGTTTGGACAGGTGGTAACCAGAAGACCGGTGGTGCAATCAAGGTCGAGCCCCTTGGGCCCACCTTCCTCGGGATTGGTGTTGCCGCTTTGGAAAACCGGGTCATTCATTACCCGGAGGCTGAGGCTGGGATCGTAGACGCCCTGCCAGTGACCGTCGTCCTGAAAGTAGATATACACATATGGCGCACCAGCATCGGTCACCAGGATGTAGCGACCATCGTCGCTGAAGCGTAATCCATGGGGATAATCGGAGCCACGCAACACGGCCACAGGGTCGATCTCCACATGCTGCTCCCGGACCTTTGAGTAGATCAGCACGCTGTGGGTGTTGTGATTACTCACCGCCAGCCAGCGCTGCCGGGGGTCGATGCTGATACCGTCGGGAGTTTCCAGCCATTTAGCCAGCAGCACCTGCCTTTCAGTGACTGCATAGTCCGCTGAGGTGGCGACCACATCACGGGACACCTGATGGGCAAAAGTCCGAGATGCCAGCACTTCGTGGTGCCCCGGACCGATCTGCGAGACAACCACGGAGCCTGGGCTCGACAGCTTCATATCATTTGACGCAATGGTCTGAAGCAGGATGAGCTCGCCCTTCGTTGAGCCATTCCCAGGTGGTATCCGGAACAGCGCCAGATCGCCTCCCCGGTTTGCCACGACGAGGGTTTCATTGTCGATGAAATCTAATCCGTGTGGATATTTCAACTGGCTCGAAGACAACTCGACGACTGCGCTCAAGTGAATCTGCTTACCCGCCGGGGTCATTCGAATCTCGATATCGAAGACGTAGATCAGATCACGGTCCGAGGCAGCCACGGCGAAACGGCGACGGTCCGGGAAAAAACGGATGTCTTCCGTTGGGCCCATAGCTCCGATAACACCCAGTACTTCTTGCTCTGCGGTAAAGCCAAGCTGCATTTAGTTACTCCGTTTTGCATGCTGGCCAAAGGCCGGTCTGTTACAACGGGCGCAGAGAATACATGGCGCATGCGCGCGTGAACACTGCATGACGATGATTGACCAGCGAGTCGGTTATCAGACCCTCCTTTGATTCCGCCGCATTCACGCTGCTGCATGATCCCGATTGTCATGGACCAGGGGTTACGTGAAGTGGTGATGGAATGCATGAAGTCACCGCTCGCCTGCCCGTACCTGAACCACTACTCGCCAAAGGCGCGCAAGCGTTCGCAGCTGGACGCCAAGCTACACTGGAATGCGGTGACGGCGGATTATCTGACCAAGTCCTGCGCCCAGGCTCGAGACGATTCGCAAGCCTATGCCGACGTCCCAGTCGGCGAGCGCCCGACGTTCCATGAGATCCGAGCACTCGGTGCGTGGCTGTACGATCAACAGGGTTTCGATCAGGAATACATTCAGGGATTGATGGGTCATGCGGATGTGAAGATGACCGAGCACTACCAGGCAGGGCACGGTGATGAAGCGGTGGTTTATATGAAGGTCAAAGCCGACCTGAAAGTGTAGCCAGGTGGTCGTTTGCCCAAAGGCAGAAAGCAAAAAGGGGTCACCGTTTCCGGTGACCCCTCTAGACCGCCCAGCAGAGCGGATTTTGTTTGGTAGGCGCGATTGGACTCGAACCAACGACCCCCACCATGTCAAGGTGGTGCTCTAACCAACTGAGCTACGTGCCTGCTGTGAGGCGGCATTCTACGGAATTCCGGAGGGGTGTCAACACCTTTTTTCGAGCTAACCCTATGAATATGCAAAATATTTAATTTTGTGGCCGCAAAGAAGATTTTCCGGTGGCTGGCGGTCGATTTTTAACTCGGGTAGGATCAACGCACTCGTAAAATATATTAAACAGAGGCAGCAGGATGGCTAACACCCCCTACCCAGAGTCCTACTACGCCGCATCGGCCAATGCGGTTCCGCCGCGCCCGGCTTTGCAGGATGACGTTGAGACTGATGTCTGTGTGATCGGCGCCGGATACACCGGGCTTTCCTCGGCCTTGTTCCTGCTGGAGAGCGGTTTTCGGGTGACGGTGCTGGAAGCGGCCAAGGTGGGTTTTGGTGCGTCGGGGCGTAACGGTGGCCAGATCGTCAACAGTTACAGCCGCGATATCGATGTGATCGAGCGCAGTGTCGGTCCCAAGCAGGCTCAGCTGTTGGGGCAGATGGCGTTCGAGGGTGGGCGGATCATTCGGGAGCGGGTTGCCAAGTACAACATCCAGTGCGATTTGAAGGACGGCGGTGTGTTCGCCGCCATCACTGCCAAGCAGATGGGTCACCTGGAATCGCAGAAACGCCTGTGGGAACGATTCGGTCACACGCAGCTTGAGCTGTTGGACCAACGCCGAATCCGGGAAGTCGTGGCCTGCGATCAATACGTCGGCGGCATGCTCGACATGAGCGGCGGGCATATTCACCCCCTCAATCTGGTCCTGGGTGAAGCGGCGGCCGTGGAGTCGCTGGGTGGCACGATCTACGAGCAATCGCCGGCAGTGCGCATCGAGCGTGGTGCAAATCCGGTGGTGCACACGCCACAGGGCAAGGTCCGGGCAAAATTCATCATCGTGGCGGGCAATGCCTACCTGGGCAATCTGGTGCCGGAACTGGCTGCGAAGTCGATGCCATGCGGCACCCAGGTCATCACCACGGAACCCTTGGGCGATGCCTTGGCGAAAAGCCTGTTGCCTCAGGATTACTGCGTCGAGGACTGCAACTACCTGCTCGACTACTACCGCCTCAGTGGCGACAAGCGCCTGATTTTCGGCGGCGGTGTGGTGTATGGCGCGCGGGACCCGGCGAACATCGAAGCAATCATCCGACCGAAGATGCTCAAGGCCTTCCCGCAACTCAAGGATGTGAAGATCGATTACGCCTGGACCGGCAATTTCCTGCTGACCCTGTCGCGCCTGCCGCAAGTTGGGCGACTGGGCGACAACATTTACTATTCCCAGGGCTGTAGCGGCCACGGTGTGACCTACACGCACCTGGCGGGCAAGGTACTGGCCGAAGCGTTGCGTGGCCAGGCCGAGCGTTTCGACGCATTCGCCGACCTGCCCCACTACCCGTTCCCCGGCGGGCAATTGCTGCGCACACCGTTCGCGGCGTTGGGTGCCTGGTATTACGGATTGCGGGACAAGTTTGGGTACTAATCGACACTGAAACACCTTGTGGGAGCGAGCCTGCCCGCGAAAGCGGTGTGTCAGACCTATCAATGTTGGCTGACACGGCCCCTTCGCGAGCAGGCTCGCTCCCACAGGGGTATTGGAGTCAGAGCCGATCCCGCGCAATACCGCTGCGAATCCGCAGGATGTCGGCAAGCACTGCCAGTGCAATTTCCGCCGGTGTCTTGCTGCCCAGGTTCAAGCCAATTGGCGCATGAATCCGCGCCAAATCCGCATCCCCCAGACCGCCAATGCGCCGCAAACGCTCGAAGCGTTTTTGCGAGGTCTGCATGGAGCCCATCACACCGATGTAAAACGCCTCGGTGCGCACCGCTTCCATCATCGCCAGGTCATCGATACGAGGATCGTGAGTCAAAGCCACCACCGCCGTGTCGCTGTGACAGCCGCCGTCGGCGATGAACACGGATGGCAATTGGCGACGAATCTCAACGTTATCCAGCACCACACCCTGCAGCACTTCATCACGCGGATCACACAGAATCACCTCGAACCCCAGGCCCACGGCAAATTCCGCACAGGCCTGCGCAACGCTGGAATATCCGGCGAGCAACAAGCGCTGCGCCGCGCCAATGCGCAAGCGAACCCGGTCAATTTCGCGCTCGACGCGCACACCCTGCTCGCGATCATCGAACAGGCTGCGCGCGCCACTGACCAGGTCGACTTCACGGATCAACCGGCGTCGACCCAACAGCGCCAACTCCAATTCCCGCAAATGCGCCTGCACCTCGCAATCGGACTCGAGCTTCTCGACCAGCACATCCAGTACGCCGCCACAGGGCAGACTGACCCGCGAGCGCGGGTCATCGCCTTCGCCGTAGCGCACCACGCTGACCGCTTGCTCGAACGCACCTTCGGCAACGCGCTCGAGGAAGTCCTCCTCGACACAACCGCCGGACAGCGAACCGATCCACTGTCCGTCGGCGTTCACCGCCAGCAACGAACCCGGCGCACGCGGCGCCGAGCCGTATGTGGCGAGCACGGTGCACAGCCAGACACGCTGCCCGGCCGTCGACCATTCCAGCGCCCGGCGCACCACTTGCAGATCCAGATGCTGCATGTCAGTGGGCCTTGTGCTCAAGCGGTGGCGCATCGGCGCGCAACGTCTGCACATCGGCTACGGCCAGATCACCCGGCTGACCACCCCACCCCTGACGGAGATAGTTCAACAGGTCCGTCAATTGCTCGTGGCTGAGCTTCTCGGCAAAGCCCGGCATTGGTTGCATGTGTTCGAACCCGGCGAATTTCTGCTCGCCGATGCCATCGTCGATCACCCGCACCAGGTTGCGAGGATCCTCCAGGCGCAGCGTGGTGTTGCCTTTCATGGCCACCGCAATGTGCGGTTTACCTTCGCCGCCGACAGCGTGACAACCGGCACAGACGTTCAAATATTCCTGACGGCCGCGCTGGGCGCTCGCAGTGAGTTTGTCCATCGGCACGTCATTCAGCACTTTCGCCGCCGGAGGCTGGTCACCGAGCAGGAAGGTCGCCATGGCCGCCAGATCCGGATCACTCAGGCCCTGGGTGCTGTTGTGGAACACCGGGAACATCTCATTGAACATCGTGCCCTGGGCGCTCATGCCGTGTTTGAGGAACGAGCTCAGGTCCTGATGATTCCAGCCGCGAGCCGCCAGGTCCGTAGCCAGCAGGCTCGGCGCTAGGTAACCGTTGAGGAGGCCGCCGGTCATGCGTTTGTCTTGCTGCATCGCCCCCGGCAAACCACGTGGCGTGTGGCATTCGCCACAGTGACCGAGCACGTCGACCATGTACTGGCCGCGCTTCCAGACTTCGCTTTTGCCTTCGGTTGGCGCCAGTTTCACGTCCTTGCCGTACATCATGTTCCAGGCGATCAGGCCCGGACGAACGTTGAACGGGAAGCTCAGGCGGGTCACCGGTGCCGCACGCTCGATGGGCTCGACGGTTTTCAGGTAGGCATGAATCGCGTCGGAGTCTTCACGGGGCATCAGGTGGTACGAGGTGTACGGCATCGCCGGGTACAGGTTGGCGCCATCGCGACGCTTGCCTTCGGTCAACGCGGCAAAGAACTCGTCATCGTTGTAAAGACCGATACCGTGCTCTTTGCTCGGCGTGATGTTAGTGCCGTAGATCGTGCCGAACGGCGAGACGATCGGCAGACCGCCCGCGTACGGCGCGCCACCCGGCGCGGTGTGGCAGGCCATGCAGTCAGCCGCGCGGGCCAGGTATTCGCCGCGCTTGACCTGATCATCCGCCTGCGCCAGCAACACAGGCGCAGCCAGGCCGACCGCCAATGCCAGGCAGGGAAGTAGATGCTTCATGCTTAACCCTCCTTGACCAGGCCGAGATCGGTGAGCACGTTGCGTGTCGCGTTGTAATAACGGACATAACCCGTGCAACGGCAAATATGATGACCCAGGCTGTCCTCGATGACTTTTTCCAGCTGGCTTTTGACGATCGGCTGACGCTGCAGCTTTTCCACCAGCACCGTCGCGGCGTTGACGAAACCGGGGGCGCAGTAGCTGCACTGGAAGGCGAATTCGTCGACGAAGCGCTGCTGGACCGGGTTCAGCTCGGTGACCTTGCCTTGCTCGTCACGGCTCGCATGGCCTTCGATGGTCCGCACTTTCTTGCCTTCGAAATAGTGCGCGCCGGTGATGCAGGTGCGCACTTCCTCGCTGGTGCCGTCGGGGTTGTCGACGATCACCACGCAGGCGTGGCAAATGCCCTGGCCGCAGCCCAGGCGCGAACCGGTGAGGTTTTTGTACTCGTGCAGGTAATCAATCATCGGCAGGTCATCAGGGATGTCCACCGGGCCGACGGTTTGACCGTTGAGGGTCAGTTGAAGCGGACGGTTAGCCATTGAGGGCCTCCTTGATGCGTGCAGAAGTGATAGGCAGGTCGCGGACACGTTTACCGATGGCGTGAGCCACGGCGTTACCGATGGCACCGACTACCGGAATCATCACCACCTCGGCAATGCCCTTGGACGGGTCGCTCGGCGACAGTGGCGGCAGGATCTCAGCGGTCTGTTTCCACACCGCAACGTGCCGCGCCATCGGCAGGCGGTATCGGTTGAAGTTCCAGTCGCCCTCCCCCGGGCCGCCTTCGTACAGCGGCATTTCTTCCATCAGCGCATGGCCAATGCCCATGGCCGTGCCGCCTTCGATCTGGCCCTTGACCAGTTCCGGCACCAGCACCCGGCCGCACTCGACCCAGGAGTGATGGTTGAGTACTTCGACTTCCGCCGAGCCCTTGTTCACTTTCAATTCCACCAGAGTTGCCACGGGGCTGTAGTAGGTCACCGCCGCGTTGTTCAACTGGGTTGGCGGGTAAGCGATGTTCTGTCGATCCAGCAGATGGAAACCGCCGCTGTTCATCTGCGCCAACTTCGCCTTGGGTGCACCGTCGCCGTATTTGACCGCCAGGCCATCGAGCGGCAAACGCTCACGCACGCCGTCGATGCTGTACTCGGCCTCGGCCCAGCTCCAGCGGTTAAAGCCGTGCACGGTGGCGCCAGTGACCAGACCGCGTTCGTGGGCACGCTTGGCCAGCATCGCGAAGGGCAATGGCTCCATGCCGTTGGCGGTGAGCTTGCCGTCGACCCAATGGGCGTCTTCACGGCGCACCACATAAGGGTTGGCCTGGCCGCCGTACGGGCCTTGTCGCCAGATTTCCAGCGCCGCCGGCCACAGGCCGTGGTTGAACAACACACGCGCCGCTTCACGGGTGGCGTGGCTGAAGTAGTAGGCGGAGTTGGTCGCCGACGAGGCCGAAGCGATCTTGCCCACCCAGCGAGGATTTCGCAGGAAGTTGTCCTGCTCGGCCTGGCTCATGATGTAAGGGTTGCCGCCGGTGATCAGCTGCATCTCTTTCCAGTCGGTTTCGCCAGTCTTTACTTCGTGCGCCGGCAGGCCAAGGAAGTCGGCCACCACCATGGCTTGCGACGTGGACATGCCGGTACCGATTTCGATGCCGATATGACGCAGGTTGATGCGACCTTCGGCGGTGAATTCGATGCTGGCCATCGGCGCTTCCGAACCGGTGCCGAAGTCTTTCTGGCAGATGGCGAAACCGACGCCGTACCAGTGGTCCGGATCGGCCGCTTCACGCTGCTTCTTGATGGCGTCGCGGTTTTTCCAGACCTCGTTAACGGCGGCCTTGTCGAGAATTTCGTGCAAGCGCAACGCACCGGCCGGCACTGCGCCCTGGGTGTTTTTCATGCCCGAGCGCAGGGCGTTTTTCTTGCGCAGGTCGATGGCGTCGATGCCGAGACGATCGGCGATTTCATCGACCATCATCTCGGTGGACGCCATGCTCTGCAGCGTGCCGTAACCGCGCATCGACCCGGCTTCAACGGCGCGGGAATGATAGGCGGTGACCTGCAGATCGTTCTGCGGCATGTAGTAGATCGACTGCGCCGCCGTGGCGCCTACTGCGGCCACCGACGGGCTGTAGTTGATCCGTCCGCCGCCGTCGACGCTCATCTCGGCACGGAAAATCTTGAAGCTGTGATCGGTCTTGTCCACCGCCAGCTGATAGCGGATATCGAACGGGTGACGCTTGATGCCGCTCTGGAACTGCTCGTAGCGGTCGTTGGCCAGGCGTACCGGCACACCGGCGCCGTACAACGCCGCCAAGGCTGCGTAGTAGACGAAAATGTTGTGGTCTTTGGAGCCGTAGCCCACGGTGTAGCCCGGGTGCATGTTGAGGTTGGCCAGGCCGAAACGCGACGGCGCGATCATCTTCGCGGTCTCGGTGGCGGTTTCCAGCGGACACTGGGTGGCAACCACAAAATGCAGGGTCCTGGTTGCCGGGTCGTACCAGCCGTTACCGTTGTCCGGCTCCATCGCTGCCGGTTCGATCGACGGCGTCTTGTAGCGTTCGTCGAACACCAGCCAGTTGTCCGGCGGCGTGTCGATCTGCTGCTTCATGCGCTCGGCGTAGAACAGGCCACGCTCGGTCAGGTTGCCGTGCAGGTTCGGTTGCGAGTTCCACACCGGACGGCGATTACGCAACATCGGGAACAGGATCGAATCCTTGAGGCTGGCGAATTCGTCTTCGTCCGCCGAGGTCGCGCCGCCCACCCGCACGTAGCGGAAGCTGCCATACGGATCGCCTTCGTAGAACGGTACCTGGGCACCGTAACGAATCGCTTTGTCATTGAACTTTAGTTGCGCCTTGGCCTGGCGGAAGCGTTCGAAGTCGTTCCAGATCAGGATCGCCACCGGGTGGCCGATGAACATCGGCACCTTGCCGGCCGGCAACAGTGGATCAGGAGCGTGCTCTTCCGGAAAGACGATGCCGTCCTTGACCAGGTCTTCGGCGGTGACGATGCGGTCCGGCTGCAACTCGGCGCCCAGCCACGACAGGTCGTAACCGTCATAGATGCGATCAGCCTTGATGGTTTTCAGCAGCATGGCGTGGCCTTGCTGTTGCGGCCAGCCCGGCATGTCCTTGGCGCGGATGTCGCGGGCAAAGACCTTGCTGCCGCAGACCTTGGACAAGGCATCGTTACGGGCGCGGGCCTTGCCATTGTTGCCGAGCCATTGCTCGGACGGCACGGTCACGCTGTTTTCCATCAAGGCCGCCAGCGCCTGACTGCTCAGCGGTGTAAGCGTAACGCTCACACCCGCCACCAGCCCGCCCTGAAGGAACGAGCGCCGGGATATTTCACGGTTGGACATGGATCATCCTCTGGGCGGTTATGGGGTCCGCCCTTCTGGTTATGTACTGGGGAATCTCGAGTCTTGCAGAAGCCCTTCTTGACGATTCAAGGGCTGAAAAGAGAGTGCAAAGCTGACTGAAGGGTTAAGTTTATAGGCTTATGCGCTCGCGGCAAACAATCAGACACAAAAAAACTGACCAATGAATCAAATTTTTTCGGCTTTGCTGCGCAGCAAATCTATGAACAAGCCCAATTCGCGGCTGATGTGTTCGCCTTTGCGCAACAGCAGCCCGAACGGCGCCAGCTGCACATCCAGTTCCACCGGCAGCGCCACCACCAGCCCCATTCTCAGGTAGTCGCGCAAAGCAGTTTCCGACAGCACCATGATCGCGTCGGTCAGTTGAATCAGCTGCTGCATCGAATACACCGAACTGCATTCGATGATGTCCGCCGGCAACGGCAAGGCCTGGCGCTGCAAGGCCTGATCCAGACCGATGCGCGCCGGGCTGGTTTCCGGTTGCAGGATCCACGGCCAGGCGCTGACCAGTTCGGCCAGTTCCAGTTTCTGACGCCTGGCCAGCGGGTGGCCGGCGTGGACTACCACCAACAGGCGTTCGTTACCCAACTGTTCGAATTCGTAATGCTCGCTGTCGGTGGCGGCATTGCGCCGGGCGATGGCCAGGTCGATGCGGCCCTGTTCCAGCAACTGGATCACCTGGTCGCTGGTGTCGCCCATGATGCGAATCCGCAATTGCGGGTTGAGCGCCTTGATCTCGGCAATCGAATCCATCACCAGATCCGGCGCTGCGCCCATGATGGTGCCGATGGAGAGATAGCCATAACCGCCCTGTTGTCGCGCCATCAAGTCTTCGGCGCAACGGTCGAGGCCGCTGAGGGCCGACTCGGCAAAGCGGATCAGCTCCTGACCCAGCGCTGTCGGGCGCATGCCCCGGGGCAACCGTTCGAACAGGTCGCAGCCAAACATGTCTTCAATTTCATGGAGCATGCGGGTGGCCGCCGGTTGCGACATGTTCAGGGATTGCGAGGCGCGGTGCAGGTTCTGGCTGGTACTGAGCGCCACCAGCATATGCAGATGCTTGTAGCGCAGGCGGTTGAACAGGCTGCGGGAGAGGATTGGCGAGGTCATGACAGGCCCTTTTTTATCGATACCCTGAGGGTATCAGTTGTGAGCTAGATTCGATTTGTAACGCATCGATCAGCGGCCGTACAGTCATTCCCATAAGAACAAATGCCCTACCAAAGGAAAACTGCGATGAAGACTCTACCCGCGCCTCTGCTCGCCAAAATTTCCTGGCGGCTGCTCCCGTTTCTCCTGTTGATGTACATCATGGCCTTCCTCGACCGCGCCAACGTCGGGTTTGCCAAGCAAGCCTTCCAAGCCGACACCCACATCAGTGACGCCGCCTTCGCCTTCGGTGCCGGGGTGTTTTTCATCGGTTACGCGCTGCTTGAAGTGCCGAGCAACCTGATCCTGCATCGCGTCGGCGCCCGTCTGTGGATGTGCCGGATCATGGTCACCTGGGGCCTGGTCTCCGCGGCCATGGTGTTCGCGCACACCGAAACCACCTTCTACGTTCTGCGTTTTCTGCTTGGTGTCGCCGAGGCCGGCTTCTTCCCTGGCGTCATCCTCTACCTCACCTACTGGTTCCCCAGCGCCGTGCGCGGCAAGGCCATGGGTTTCTTCTACTTCGGTGCGCCACTGGCGTTCATCTTCGGCAGCCCGCTGTCCGGCCTGCTGCTGGAGCTGGACGGTTTCGCCGGTTTCCACGGCTGGCAATGGCTGTTTGCGGTGGAAGGCTTGATGGCTTCGGTGGTCGGTATCTGGGCTTACTTTTACCTGGACAATCGTCCGGCCGATGCCAAGTGGCTGACTGTCGAAGAGCGCCAGCAAATCCAGACCCTGCTCGACCAGGAAGACAGCCACAAACAGAACCATTGCCGCAGCCTGCTCAACGTGTTGTGCCAGCCGTCGGTGCTGTACCTGTGCCTGATTTATTTGTTGATCCAGGCCAGCGTCTATGGCGTGGTGTTCTACCTGCCGACTCAAGTGGGCGGATTGCTCGGCACCAAGGTCGGGCTGATGGTCGGCCTGGTCACCGCGATTCCATGGATCTGCGCACTGGTGGCGGCTTACCTGATTCCCGGCTACAGCGACCGCACCGGCGAACGTCGTCGCACCGCGAGCCTGACACTGTTGATGGCGGCCGCCGGCATTGCCTGCTCGGTGACTTTCAGCAGCCCGTTCCTGGGCATCGTCGCCCTGTGCTTCGCCGCTTCCGGGTTCATCGCCGTGCAACCGGTGTTCTGGACCTTCCCTTCCAGTTACCTCGCCGGCAGTGCCGCGGCGGCCGGTATCGCCCTGATCAACTCGTTCGGCGCCCTCGGCGGTTTCATCGCCCCGGTGCTGAAAAACTGGGCCGAAGGCGCCTTCCACTCTCCGGCAGCCGGTCTCTACCTGCTGTCCGCTACCACCGTCATCGCCGCGTTGCTGGTGCTGGGCGTGCGTTCGCCCGGCCATAAAGCCTCGAACAAACCGGCCACCGTTTAAACCTGAGGAGTCACACCATGGGCATTCCAACCATCAAACACGTGCGCGCGTTCACCCTGCGAGGCGGCGGCGCGGATTACCACGATCAGGCGGACGGCCACTGGATCGACGACCACATCGCCACGCCAATGAGCAAATACCCCGAATACCGCCAGAGCCGGCGCACCTTCGGCATCAACGTGCTCGGCACCCTAGTGGTGGAAATCGAAGCCAGTGACGGCACCGTCGGCTTTGCCGTGACCACCGGTGGCGAGCCTGCTGCGTACATCGTCGAGAAACACCTGGCGCGCTTCCTTGAAGGCGCACGGGTGACCGATATTGAAAGAATCTGGGACCAGATGTACCAGTCGACCCTGTATTACGGACGCAAAGGCATCGTGATCAACACGATTTCCGGGGTCGACCTGGCGCTGTGGGACTTGCTCGGCAAGATCCGCCAGGAGCCGGTGCACCAGTTGCTCGGCGGCGCGGTGCGCGATGAATTGCAGTTCTACGCCACCGGCGCCCGCCCGGACCTGGCGCAGAAAATGGGTTTCATCGGCGGCAAGATGCCGTTGCACCACGGCCCAGCCGAAGGCGAGGAAGGCCTGCGCAAGAACCTCGAAGAACTGGCAACCATGCGCGAGCGTGTCGGCCCGGATTTCTGGCTGATGCTCGATTGCTGGATGAGTCTGGACCTCAATTACGCGACCAAACTGGCGGTCGGCACCCATGAACATGGCTTGAAATGGATCGAGGAGGCATTGCCGCCAGACGACTACTGGGGCTACGCCGCCCTACGCAACAACGTACCCAAAGGCATGCTGGTGACCACCGGCGAACACGAAGCGACCCGCTGGGGCTTCCGCATGCTGCTGGAGATGGGCTGCTGCGACATCATTCAACCGGACGTTGGCTGGTGTGGCGGTCTCACTGAATTGGTGAAGATTTCGGCCCTCGCCGACGCCCACAACGCGCTGGTCATTCCCCACGGCTCGTCGGTCTACAGCTATCACTTCGTCGCGACCCGGCATAACAGTCCGTTCGCCGAGTTCCTGATGATGGCGCCGAAGGCGGACGAAGTGGTGCCGATGTTCCATCCGCAATTGCTCGGCGAACCGGTGCCGGTCAATGGCCGAATGCGCTTGTCCGAGCTGGATCAGCCTGGCTTCGGCGTAACACTCAACCCCGAATGCCAACTGCATCGGCCCTACAGCCGCTGAGACAGGAGCCTGTGATGAACATGCCGTACAACGCTTTCAAGGCTGCACTGAAAAAAACCGCGACCCAATACGGCATCTGGGCTGGCTTCGCCACCGGCTACGCCGCCGAGATCGTCGCCACCACCGGTTACGACTGGATGCTGATCGACGGTGAACACGCACCGAACACCGTGCCCGGCGTGCTCGCCCAACTGCAGGCCGTCGCGCCCTACCCCACATCGCCCGTGGTGCGCGCGGTGAATGGCGACGCCAACCTGATCAAGCAACTGCTGGATATCGGTGCGCAGACCCTGATGATCCCCATGGTCGAAACCGCCGAACAGGCCCAGGCGCTGGTGCGCGCCATGCGTTATCCACCCCACGGCATTCGCGGCGTCGGCGGCGGCCTGACCCGCGCCACCCGCTGGGACGGCGTGCCCGACTACCTCAATACCGCCCATGAACAGCTGTGCCTGATCGTTCAGGTGGAATCGAGACTCGGCGTGGAAAACGTCGAAGCGATTGCCGCCGTCGAAGGCGTCGACGCGGTGTTTATCGGCCCGGCAGATCTTTCCATCGGCCTCGGTCATGCCGGCAATCCGGGTCACCCGCAGGTGCAGGAACGCATTCGCCACGCCGTCGACGCCACGCTGGCGGCCGGCAAGGCCTGCGGCATCCTTGCCCCCAATGAAGACGATGCGCGTCGATACCAAAGCTGGGGCTGTCAGTTCATCGCAGTCGCCATCGACATCAGCCTGTTGCGCCAAAGCGCCATGGCCACCCTCGCCCGCTACCGCACACCGGCCACCGAACAAGCGCCATCGCGTACCTACTGATCAGCCAAGGAGTCGTCCCATGTCGTCCGTGCCTGTCTTTGATAACTTCATCAACGGCCAGTTTGTGGCCAGCACTGCCCACCTCGATGTGATCAACCCCGCCACCGGCGCGGTGCTGTCGAAAGTCCCGGCCTCGACCGCCGAGGACGTCGACCGCGCCCTCGCCGCCGCCCGCGCCGCGCAAAAGGACTGGTCGCGCAAACCGGCCAATGAGCGCGCCGGTTACTTGCGCCGGATCGCGGCCAAATTGCGCGAAAACGTGCCGCACCTGGCGCGCACCATCACCCTGGAACAAGGCAAGATCAGCGGCCTGGCCGAGGTCGAAGTCAACTTCACCGCCGACTACCTCGACTACATGGCCGAATGGGCCCGCCGCATCGAAGGCGAAATCATCACCAGCGACCGCCAGAACGAGAACATCTTTCTGTTCCGCAAACCCCTGGGCGTGGTGGCCGGGATCCTGCCGTGGAATTTCCCGTTCTTCCTGATCGCCCGCAAGATGGCCCCGGCCTTGCTGACGGGCAACACCATCGTCATCAAGCCCAGCGAAGAAACCCCAAACAATTGCTTCGAATTCGCCCGGCTGGTGGCGGAAACCGATCTGCCGCCCGGCGTGTTCAACGTGGTGTGCGGTGATGGCCGGGTTGGTGCGGCGCTGAGCGCGCATAAAGGCGTGGACATGATCAGCTTTACCGGCAGCGTCGATACCGGCTCGCGAATCATGGCCGCCGCTGCGCCGAATATCACCAAGCTCAATCTGGAACTGGGCGGGAAGGCGCCGGCCATTGTGCTGGCGGATGCCGACCTGGAGCTGGCGGTAAAGGCGATCCGCGACTCGCGAATCATCAACAGTGGCCAGGTGTGCAACTGCGCCGAGCGGGTGTACGTCGAGCGCAAGGTGGCGGATCAATTCATCGAGCGCATCGCGGCGGCAATGAGCGTCACACGCTATGGCGATCCGATTGCCCAGCCTGACGTGGAGATGGGCCCGTTGATCAACCGCCAGGGCCTGGACAGCGTCAATAGCAAGGTCCGCACGGCGTTAAGCCAGGGTGCGAGCCTGATCAGCGGCGGGCAAATCGCCGACCTGCCGAATGGTTTTCACTTCCAGCCCACCGTGCTGGCCGGTTGCCGCGCCGACATGGAGATCATGCGCCAGGAGATTTTCGGCCCGGTGCTGCCGATCCAGATCATCGATGACCTGGACGAAGCCATCGCCCTGGCCAACGACTGCGAATACGGCCTGACCTCATCGATCTACACCCGCGACCTGAACAAAACCCTGCACGCCATGCGCGAACTGGATTTTGGCGAAACCTACGTCAACCGCGAGAACTTCGAAGCCATGCAGGGCTTCCATGCCGGCGTACGCAAATCCGGCATCGGCGGCGCGGATGGCAAGCATGGGTTGTATGAGTACACCCATACCCATGCGGTGTATTTACAGGGTTGAGGCTGCCCTTCTTGTAGGAGCGAGCTCGCTCCTACAGGAATCAATCGTCGGGCAAAGGAGCAAGAAGAGAAAAAACCAAATTTCAGAAACAAAAAACCCCGGTCTTTCGACCAGGGTCTTTGCTATCGATTCGAAGCAAGCACTGTTGACTTTCTCCGTGCTTCAAGGCGTTCAGTGGTCCTTGAGGCAGATATGGCGCAGCGGACGGGACTCGAACCCGCGACCCCCGGCGTGACAGGCCGGTA
>NZ_JABFMU010000037.1 GCF_013359695.1 Pseudomonas sp. C2B4 | reverse complement strand
CGCGATGGCGGACTGTCAGTCGACATCTATATCGGCTGGAAGGCCGCCATCGCGAGCAGGCTCGCTCCTACAGGGTTTTGTGTAATGCCATTGAACCCTGTGCACCGCCCATCCCCCACCCTCTAAATTAACCCCTCGACCAGACGTTCTACTGGGTATCTGCCTTCCGACCCAAGGAACTGTCTTCCATGACCCAGCCCACCCGAGGCGCCCTCGGCGAGTTGTTCGCCCTGCTCAAACCCTTTCGACTCATCGTCGCCGCGTCCATTGTCCTGGGCATGGTCGGCGGCCTGAGCGTCACGGTGCTGCTGGCGACCATCAACAATGCCCTGCACTCCGAAAGCGGCCTGACCCAGGGCGTGGTCGCGCTGTTCGCCGGCCTGTGCCTGCTGGCGCTGGCCAGTTCGATCTGCTCGGACATCGGCACCAACTACGTCGGCCAACACATCATCGCCAAGCTGCGCAAACAGCTGGGCGAGAAAGTGCTGTCGGCGCCGATCGAACAGATCGAGCGCTATCGCAGCCATCGCCTGATCCCGGTGCTGACCCACGACGTCGATACCATCAGCGACTTCGCCTTCGCCTTCGCGCCACTGGCGATTTCCGTCACCGTGACCCTGGGCTGCATGGGCTACCTTGCGATCCTGTCGTGGCCGATGTTCCTGATCATGGTCGCCGCGATCCTGATCGGCACCGCCATCCAGGCCTACGCCCAGAGCAAGGGCGTGCAAGGTTTCATGGCCGCCCGCGAGGCCGAGGACGAACTGCAAAAGCACTACAACGCCATCGCCGAAGGCGCCAAGGAACTGCGCATCCACCGCCCTCGCCGCCAGCGCATGTTCACCTCGGGGATCAAGGGCACCGCCGAGTTCATCTGCAACACCCAGGTGCGCTCGATCAACACCTTCGTCATCGCCAAGACCTTCGGTTCGATGCTGTTCTTCGTGGTCATCGGCCTGGCCCTGGCCCTGCAAACCTTCTGGCCGAGCGCCGACAAGACCGTGATGAGCGGCTTCGTGCTGGTGCTGCTGTACATGAAAGGCCCGCTGGAACACTTGATCAGCACCCTGCCGATCGTCAGCCGCGCACAGATCGCCTTTCGCCGCATCGCCGAATTGTCCGAACAGTTTTCCACCCCTGAAGCCCATCTGCTGCTCAGCGATCAGGGCAACGTCAAACCGGTCGTGCACGAACTGCAACTGGCGGACGTGCGCTACGCCTTCCCGTCAGTGGACGGTGCCGCGCCGTTCCAGCTGGGGCCGGTCAACCTGTCGATCAAACAGGGCGACATCACCTTCATCGTCGGCGAGAACGGTTGCGGCAAGACCACGCTGATCAAGTTGCTGCTGGGTCTGTACACGCCGCAGCAGGGGCAGATCCGCGTCAACGGCGAGGCCATCGACGCGCAGAACCGCGACGACTATCGCCAGTTGTTCACCACGATCTTCGCCGACTACTACCTGTTCGACGATGTGGTCCAGGGCGACACGCACATCCCGGAAGACGCCAACAAGTACCTGCAACGCCTGGAGATCGCGCACAAGGTCAGTGTCAAGGACGGCAACTTCACCACCACCGACCTCTCCACCGGCCAGCGCAAGCGCCTGGCACTGGTCAACGCCTGGCTGGAGGAACGCCCGGTGCTGGTGTTCGACGAATGGGCCGCCGACCAGGACCCGACCTTCCGCCGCATTTTCTACACCGAGCTGCTGCCGGACCTGAAGCGCCTGGGCAAGACCATCATCGTGATCTCCCACGATGACCGGTACTTCGATGTGGCGGATCAGTTGGTGCGCATGGAAAGCGGTCGGGTGGTCACTGAGTTGGCCACTGCCTGATCCCTAAACCTGTAGGAGCGAGCCTGCTCGCGATAGGGCCAGCACTTTCAACATTGAAGGCGACTGATCCACCGCCATCGCGAGCAGGCTCGCTCCTACAGGTAATGCGCAAGTTTCTGAAATTTCTTTTCCGGTTTCCTGCCAACGCCCCGTCTTAATAATCATTCTTATTAACAAAAACTCTGCACGACACTTTTTCAGGAGCACAGGTAGTAATGCGATCTCTTCCACGCCGCACACCTCTCGCGCTGGCTGTACAGCGCCCGTCCTTGCACAAGACCCTGTTGACCAGCGTACTGCTGACGGCCACCTTGCTGGGGAGCACGATGGCCAACGCAGCACCTGTAAAAGTGAGCATTGCCGTGCAACCGCTGTCCAGCGCGCTGACTGAACTGGGCATGCAGACCAACCTGCAGATCCTCTACAGCCCGGACCAGGTGGCCGGGATCAAGTCCCGCGCCGTGTCCGGTTCGCTGGAGCCTTCGGCGGCCCTGGCCGAGATGCTCAAGGGCACCGGCATTTCGTTCCAGATCAACGGCAACAGCGTGACCCTGATTTCCGGCGGCGGTTCGAGCCTGCAACTGGGTGCGACCACCATTTCCGGCCAGGCCCTGGGCCTGGTGACCGAAGACACCGGTTCCTACACCACCGGCGCCACGACCACCGCCACCAAGCTGCCGCTGACCATTCGCGAAACCCCGCAAACGGTCACCGTCGTGACCCGCCAGCAGATGGACGATCAGGGCTCAAAGAGTGTGGGTGATGTCCTGCGTAATACGCCGGGCGTCACCATGCAAAAGTACGACAGTGACCGTACCGAGTTTTCCGCCCGTGGCTTTGCCATCACCAACTTTCAGTACGACGGCGTCAACATTCCCTACGACGGTGTTTACGGTGAAAACCCGAACAACACCGACGACGCCGCCAGCCTGGACCGCGTCGAAGTCATCAAGGGGGCGACCGGCCTGATGACCGGTGCCGGCGACCCGTCCGCCACCGTCAACCTGGTGCGTAAAAAACCGACCAAGGACTTCAAGGCCTCGGTCAGCGCCACGGCCGGTTCCTGGGACAACTACCGCACCGAAGGCGACATCTCCGGCTCGCTGAACGATACCGGCAGCGTGCGCGGCCGCTTCGTCGGCGCCTTGCAGGACAAGGATTCGTACATCGACCACTACAGCCAGAAGCGGGACCTGTACTACGGCATCCTCGAGGCCGACCTGACCGACGACACCCTGTTGACCCTGGGCGTCGACAAATCCAGCGCCACCCCGCGTGGCAGCTCCTGGACCGGTAACTCGCCGTTCTTCACCGACGGCGGCCGTACCGACTTCTCCCGCAGCTTCAACCCGGGCGCCGACTGGAGCCGTCGCGATTTCGACAGCACCACTTACTTCGCCTCCCTGGAACAGGCGCTGGCCAACGACTGGAAGCTCAAGCTCAGCCTCGACCAGAAAACCACCGACCACGACACCCAACTGGCGTCGGCCAGCGGCGGCAACCCGGATCGCGCCACCGGCGAAGGCATGTTCTTCTACTGGGGCCGCTGGGAAGGCCATCGCGTGCAAAACACGGCGGACATCAACGTCTCCGGCCCGTTCTCCCTGGGCGGTCGCGAGCATGAATTGGTGGCGGGTTTCATGACCTCCCACTCCCGTCAGACCGGTGCGACCTACGACACCAGCGCCTTCGAACTGGTGCCGGGCAACATCTTCGACTGGGAAGGCCACATCGCCAAACAGGAGTTTCCGAAGAACGGCAAGTACGAGCGCACCCAGAGCCAGAACGGCGCTTACCTGGCCACGCGCCTGCGTCCGACCGATGATCTGTCGTTCATCCTCGGCGGCCGCGTGAGCACCTACAAGTACAACGAGGACTACACCTACTACCCGGGCGCCAACCTCTCCGACACCCATGCCAGCTACAAGGAACACGGCGTCGTCACGCCTTACGCCGGCGTGGTTTACGACCTGGACGATACCTACTCGGTCTACGCCAGCTACACCAGCATCTACCAGCCGCAAATCTACAAGGACGCCAGCGGCAAGACCCTGGAGCCGGTGGAAGGCAATGCTTACGAGACCGGCCTGAAAGCGGCCTACTTCGAAGGCAAGCTGAACGCCAGCCTGGCCCTGTTCCGCATCGAGCAGGACAACGTCGCCCAATACGTCACCACCAACACCGACACCGGCCAGGACGTCTACAAACCAACCTCCGGCGCAACCACCGAGGGTCTGGAGCTGGAAGCGGCCGGTGAACTGGCCGAAGGCTGGAACCTGTCCGCCGGCTACACCTACGCCCGTACCCGCGACAAAGATGAACAACGCATCTTTGGCTTCCCGCTGGCCACCACCAAGCCGGAACACGTGGTGCGTACCTTCACCACCTACCGCCTGCCGGGCGCGCTGGACCAGTTCACCGTCGGCGGCGGCGTCAGCTGGCAGAGCGCGTTCTACGGCCAGACCTTCAACCCGAACGTGGATGGCGCCGGCAACGGCTCCACCGTCAACCTCAAGCAAGGCGGCTACACCCTGGTGGACCTGATGACCCGTTATCAGTACGACGAGCACCTGAGCTTCACCGCCAACGCCTACAACGTCTTCGACAAGAAGTACCTGACGGGCCTTGGCAACTTCGGCACGACCTTCTACGGCGAGCCGCGCAACTTCCAGCTGACCGCGAAGTACGATTTCTGAGTCGCTTGAGCTGAAATGAAAAATGCCCGTGTCGTGAGATGCGGGCATTTTTTTATGGCTTTGGTATTGCGTTGATCGTGCTGCCGCTTTCGCGAGCAGGCTCGCTCCCACAGTTGGGCGATGTGAACCAAGATTTTGTATTTACCACCGATCCCCTGTGGGAGCGAGCCTACTCGCGAAGGCGATAGCGGGTCCACCAACAATGCTTGCGCCAGGCACAAAAAACCCGCCATCCCCTTTCACCGGAATGGCGGGTTTCTTCATTTCAGATCAAAGCCGCGAACGCACCCACCCCGCCACCTCGGCATGAATCCCCTCCACCTCCCCCAACAGCCCCGCCATCCGCAAGAAGTCATGGGTCATGCCCGGCTGCTCCAGCAAGGTCACTTCATTCCCCGCCGCCCGCAGGCGCTCGGCATAGGCCAGGCCTTCGTCGTGCAACGGGTCGTGACCGGCCAGGTACACCAACGCCGGGGCCAGGCCCGACAGATCGTCGGCCAGCAGTGGCGAGCAGCGCCAGTCCGCGAGATCGGCCGAGGTGCGCCCGTAATGGGCGTAGAACCAGTCCAGGGTCGGGGTTTCCAGCAGGAAGCCTTCGGCAAAGTCCCGGTGCGAGGCGCGGTGGGTGGTGGCGTCGGTGACCGGGTACACCAGCAATTGGGCCTTGGGTTTCAAGGCCAGTTCCTCGGGCTCGCGCACGGCGATCAGCGACAGCACCGTGGCCAGGGTCGCGCCGACGCTGTCGCCGGCCAGCGCCACCCGCGTGGCGTCCAGCCCATGGGCCGCGCCTTCGCGCACCAGCCAGTTGCCGGCATCGCAGGCGTCCTGCACCGGGGTCGGGAATTTCCATTCCGGCGCCAGTCGGTAATCCACGGTCAACAAGGCGAAACCGCCCTGGGCCGCCAGGCGCCGGCACAGCGCGTCGTGGGAATCGAGGCTGCCGACCACATAGCCGCCGCCGTGGAAATACAGGATCACCGGTTGCAGCCCTTCAACCGCTTGCCCGTCACGATACAACCGTGCCGCCAGGCTGTGGCCGTCCCGGGCGGGGATGGTGAAGTTTTCGCAGGCGATGTGGTCCAGCGGCACATCGAGAAACCCCGAGGACGCTTCGAAGTCGATCCGCGCCTGTTGCGGGGTCTGTTCGTGCATCGCGCGACTTTTGCCGGTCAGGCGGCCGAACTCGGCGAGTTCGAGGAAAGCTTCTAGTTCTGGCAGTACGGCCATGGAGAATCCTTTTACACAAAGAGGTCAGTAATCAATCTTCAAACCGGTGCAAAACCTGTGGGAGCGAGCCTGCTCGCGATAGCGGACTGTCAGCCAACATAGGTGTCGACTCACAGGCCCTCATCGCGAGCCGGCTCGCTCCTACAGGGGTTGTGTGGTTATGCAGTCACCAAGCGGCGCTCCAGCAAATCCTCCAGCTGATCCAGCAACTCATCACCGCGCAGCAACTCGTAGTGCCCACCGGCCAACAAACGATCCACACCGTGACGACCCACCTGCGCCTCGAACACCCGACGCTCATCCTCACGGCCAGCCACCCACCAGCGATGCACCGCGACCTGCACCTTCGGCAGTTGTCGTTGTGCCAAAGCCAGTCGCTTGAGCGATGAACCGGTGGCGAAGATTTGCGTGAGCTCACTGGTGCCCAACGCCGCGTGACCGTTGGCGCCATGCATGGCCGCTTCGATCACCGCCGCAGCACCTTCGCGCTCGTTCAATCCGGTGGCTTCAAGCGCAATCAGCGCCTCTGCTTCTTCAGACGGATGACCCAGGACAAACTTCAGGAAGTCCGCCAAATCTTCGCGCCAGTCCCCCGCCTCCGCCGTACCCGCCACATAACTGTCGACCAATCCGGCAAACGCCACCGCCTGCCCCTGGTTTTCCAGTTCATGGGCGACCAGTTGCGTCAACGCACCGCCCAACGACCAGCCCAGCAGGTAATACGGGCCTTCAGGCTGCTGCGTGCGAATCCGCTGCGCGTAGGCCTGGGCCATCGCCAACAGCGACGCGTCCTGCCACTGCGGGTCGAGCAGCATCCGGCATTGCAGGCCGTACACCGTGCGCCGGCCTTCCAGGCGCCGGGCCAGTGGCTCGTAGTCGAACACCGTGCCGAAGCCGGCGTGCAGGCAGAACAACGCCGGCACGCTGGCGACCCGGCCATTCAACGCCAACAACGGGTCCGGCGCTTTCGCAGGTTCTGCTGCCTGATACCCGCTGAGTTCGGCGATGCACGGTTTCTGCATCAGGTCCCGCAGCTTCAATTCGAAGCCCAGTTGCGGCTGGCTGCGTACCCGCGAGATGACTTTGAGCACCTGCAACGAGTCGCCGCCGAGTTCGAAGAAGTTGTCGTCGATGCCCACTTGCGGCACGCCGAGCACGTCTTGCCAGATCGCCGTCAGCGCCGTTTCCAGCGCGTTGCGCGGGGCGCGATAACCGCCGATGGCCCATTCCGGCTCCGGCAGTGCGCGACGATCGAGCTTGCCATTGGCCGACAGCGGGAAGCGGTCGAGCACCAGGATCCGCGCCGGCACCATGTAGTCCGGCAGTTGCGCTTGCAGCTCGGCCTTGAGTCGACGGTCCAGCCCCGCCGCGCCCGCCGCAACGACGTAGCCAACCAGCTGCTTGCCGGTGGGCGTGTCCTGTACGACCACGGCGGCATCCTGAACCCCGGCGCAATCGCGCAGACGGGCTTCGATCTCGCCCAGTTCGATGCGGAAACCACGGATCTTCACTTGCTGGTCCAGTCGCCCCAGGTAGTCGATCAGCCCGCACTCGCGCTGACGCACCAGATCGCCGGTGCGGTACATGCGGCCACCGGCCTCGAACGGATCGGGGATGAAGCGCTCGGCACTCAACCCCGGACGCTGGTGATAACCCCGGGCCAGGCATTCGCCGCCCAGGTACAGCTCGCCGCTGACACCCACCGGCAACGGATTGAGATCGGCATCGAGGATGTACAAGCCACGGCCCGCCACGCCACGACCAATCGGCGCGTAGGCAGCCTCACAACTTTCGCTGGCCTCGGCCCGCCACAGCAGCGGCGTGACCACGGTTTCGGTCGGGCCGTAGCCGTTGACCAGACGCTGCGGACGCAGTGCGCGCTTGACCTGTTCGAAGCTGGCGTCCGGCACCGCGTCGCCGCCGAAGCAGTACACCTGCACCGCTGGCGGATTGCCCAGGCGTTCGGCCACTTCGGCCATCTGTTGCAGGTACGCCGGCGGAAAGCAGGCCACGGTCACGTCGTGGCGATGCAGCACCTCCAGGGTTTGCTCCGGGGTCCACAGGCTGTCGTCGCGGATCACCAGGCTGCCCCCGGCCAGCAACACACTGAGCCAGCGCTCCTGGGCGCCGTCGAAGGCGAACGACATGAAATGCAGTTCGCGGCTTTGCGGGGCCAGTTCGTAGAGGTCGATGATGCCGCGGCAATGCCGGGCAATCGGCCCCCGCGCCACGGCCACGCCCTTGGGTTGGCCCGTGGAACCGGAGGTGTAGATCAGGTACGCCAGGTGCCCCGCAAGCGGCGCGGAAACCGGGCACTCGGCCATGTCGGCAACGCTCAACTGATCGAGCAGCAAGCGCGGCGTGCTGTCGGCCAACGTCACCCGCTCACCCAGATCGCTGTCGCAAATCAGCAGGCTCGCCGCCGAATCGCCGAGCATGTACGCCAGTCGCTCGGCCGGGTAGGCCAAGTCCAGAGGCAGATACGCCGCACCGGCCTTGAGCACCGCGAGGAACGCGACAATCGTGCGTTCGGAGCGCGGCAACGCCACCGCCACCAGGCTTTCCGCGCCGATACCGCGAGCGATCAGTTGTTGCGCCAGTCCATTGGCCTGCACTTCAAGCTGTGCATAACTGACTTCGCGATCCTCACAGAACAGCGCGATTTTTTCGGGTTGCGTGCGTACGTGGTGATTAAAGCTGTGCAGCAAATCAGCGTGTTCGGTGGACGCTAGCGGCAAGCTCAAACGCGCCTCAGGCAAACCCATGTTGCCCAGCAGGCAATCCGCGTCTTCAGGTAACGCCCGCAGCAGACCTTCAAGCTGTGCACGAATGCGCTCGACTTCCACATCGCTGAAGCGATCACGCAGGTACAGGTACTCGACCTCCAGCCCCTCGTCATTGGCGCTGACCATCAAGTCCATCGGGAAGTTGGTCACCCCGCCGCTGCCCACGTCGGTAAAGCGCAGCTCGCCTTCCTCGCCGCCTTTCAAGGCACGGTCCACCGGATGGTTCTCGAACACGATGATGCTGTCGAACAAGCCCTGGCCACCCTGCCCGGCCCAGCGCTGGATGTCGGACAGCGGCGTGTGTTCGTAGTCGCGCACGCTCAGGTTGTAATCCTGCAGCTCACGCAGCCACTCGCCCAACGGCTGTTGCGGGTCGAGGGTCTGGATCACCGGCAAGGTGTTGATGAACAGGCCGAGCATGTCCTGTGCCCCGGCCAGCCCCGTCGGACGCCCCGCCACCGTGGCGCCGAATGCCACGCTGCGCTGACCGCTGTGACGTTGCAGCAGCAACAGCCAGGCGCCCTGCACCAGGGTGTTGAGGGTCACGCGCTGGCGCTTGGCGAAACTGTGCAGCTTGCGTGTCGCCTCGGCGTCGAGGTCGCTGTACATCACGCCGTGGCCGGAACCCGCCGCGCCGGAAGCCTTGGCCAGAATGGTCGGGGCTTCCAGCAAGGCCAGGCGCTCGCGCCAGAAGCCTTCGGCCTGGGCAGCGTCCTGGCGTTGCAGCCAGGCGATGTAGTCGGCATAGCGACCGGTCAATGCCGGCAGGCTGTCGTGGTGGTACAGGCGCAGCATCTCGCCCAGCAGGCGCGACGCACTCCAGCCGTCCAGCAGCAGGTGATGGTAGACCCAGATCATCTGGTATCGGTCTTCACCCAGGCGCACCAGTACGAAGCGCATCAGCGGCGGGCAACTCAGGTCGAAGCCCCGGGCCTGCTCGGCTTGCGCCAGTTCGCGCAGCGCCTGTTCGGTGTTCGTGCGCTCACGCCAGTCGAGCTCTTCGATCGGCAACTCGACCCCGGCGAACACCGCCTGCAGCGGATCGGCCAGGCCGTCGCGCCAGCGGAACGCCGCCCGCAGCACTTCATGGCGTTCGACCAATGCCTGCCAGGCCGCGCGGAAACGCGGCACCTGCAAGCCGTCGACCTCGACGCTCAACTGGTTGACGTAGGGGTTGAGTTCCGGTGAATCGAGGCAGTGGAACAGCATGCCCTGTTGCATCGGCGACAGCGGATAGAGGTCTTGCAGGCCTTCGCGGGCAGCCACGTCGATAGGGGGCGCCATATGAGGAACTAGTGCAAAAGCCTCGACTTTCGGCGTTTCAATCAATGCGGCCTCGCGACTGCCGGCCACTGCCGCGAGTGCACGAATGGTCTGCTGCTCGAACAGTTGCTTGGGACTGAACACCAACCCGCGCTGCCCGGCGCGGCTCACCGCTTGCAGCGAGATGATCGAATCACCGCCCAGTTCGAAGAAATTCTCGGTGACGCCCACCGACTCCAGACCCAGCAGTTCTTTCCAGATCTCCACCAGCAGCGCTTCGGCAAGCGACGCGGCGGCCACCTGATCCTGACGCTGGCGAGTCGCTTCTGGCGCCGGCAAACCTTGACGATCCAGCTTGCCGTTAGGTGTCAGCGGCAACGCGGCCAGGCACATCAAATGCGCGGGCAGCATGTGTGCCGGCAGACGGCTGCGCAGGTGCGCCGTCAACGCGTCACGCAGATCCTGCTCGTCAGCGAGCGGATCGCGAGGCACCACGTAGCCGACCAGTTGACGGCCTGCCGGGCCTTCACGATCAATGACAAAGGCTTCACGCACGCCTTGGTGCTCGACCAGGCAGGCCTCGATCTCGCCGAGTTCGATACGGAAACCGCGAATCTTCACTTGCTGGTCGATACGACCGAGGTACTCAACGACGCCATCGGCGCGGAACCGTGCGAGGTCGCCGCTGCGATACAGGCGCCCGCCGGGCACGAACGGATCGGGCACGAAGCGTTCGGCGGTCAGGTCCGGGCGCTGGTGGTAGCCACGGGCGACGCCCTCGCCGCCCAGGTACAACTCACCCGCCACACCCACCGGCAGCGGCTGCAATCCGCCGTCGAGAATGTAGGCGCTGCGATTGCCCACCGGCCGGCCAATCGGCATGAAGGCCGAGTCGAACTCGGTGTCCGGGTAGGCCAGCCAGATCAGCGGGGTGATCACCGTTTCGGTCGGGCCGTAGCCATTGATCAGGCGCTTGGGTTGCAGCACCTGTTGCACTTCGTCAAACGCATGCTTGGCCATCCCCTCACCGCACGGCGTGTAGGAACGGATCGGCAGATCGCGTCCGGCTTCGCCCATGAAATCGGCGATCTGCCCCAGGTAAGTCGGAGTGAAGCAGGCGATGGTGATGCCGTGCTTTTCGATCTCGGCGCAGGTGCGCTCCACGCTCCACAACTCGTCGTCACGGGGCATCACCGCCGAGCCGAACACCAGCGGTGTCAGCCAGCGTTCGTGGGCGCCGTCGAAGCTGATCGAAGCGAATTGCAGCTCGCGGTCGTCCGGGGTCATGCCGTACAACTCGCCGATCTTCACGCAGTGCATGGCCAGCGGACCGTGGGCCACGCTGACGCCTTTGGGCCGGCCGGTGGAACCCGAGGTGTAGATCAGGTAGGCGAGGTTTTCGCCGCTGGTCAGGTTGACCGGGTTGGTCTCGGCCATGGCCGCCAACGGTTCACGGTCGATCTCCAGCACCGGCAGGCCTTCGGGCAGTGGCAGTTTTTCCCGCAGCCAGGATTGGCTGACCAGAAGGGCAATGCCGCTGTCCTCCATCAGGTAGCGCAGGCGTTCCGCCGGATAGGCCGGGTCCAGCGGCACGTAGGCACCGCCCGCCTTGAGGATCGCCAGCAGGCCGACGATCATCTCGGGCGAACGCTGCATGGCCAGGCCAACCCGTACTTCCGGGCCGATGTCCAGTGCGCGCAGGCGATGGGCCAACTGGTTGGCGCGGCGGTTGAGTTGGTCGAAGCTCAGCTCCTGGTCGTTGAAGATCAGCGCGGTGGCGTGCGGACGGATGTCGGCCTGGGCCTCGATCAATTGATGCACGCACAGCGGGTTCTGCTCCGGGGTGAACGCCGGGTTCCATTCCACCAACTGTTGCGCACGTTCCGGGACGGTCAGCAGGTCCAGTTCACTCAAGGCTGCCTGCGGCGCGGCGACCATGGCTGCCAGCAGCGCCGCCAGGTGCTCGCTCATGCGGGCAATCGCATCGCCGCTGAAGTGGCTGCACTGGTAGCTCCAGTTCAGGCTGAGCTGACTTTCCGCCGTGGCCGCAATCGTCAGCGGGAAGTTGGTGCGTTCGTGGTTCTGCGGGATCGAGAAGCTCAAGTCGGCTGGCGCGCCCTGTTGCAGCGCTTCGGCCACCGGGAAGTTTTCGAACACCAACAGGCTGTCGAACAACGGCTCGCCGGCACGCCCGGCCCAGCGCTGAATATCACCGAGGGCGGTGAATTCGTGTTCGCGCAGTTCCAGGTTCTGCGCCTGCAAACGACTCAACCATTGCTCGACGCTTTCCACCGCGTCCGGGCTGCTGATCACCGGCAAGGTGTTGATGAACAGGCCGAGCTGGCTTTCGGCCCCCGGCAAGTCCACCGGACGCCCCGCCACCGTGGCGCCGAATGCCACGCTGCGTTGGCCGCTGTAGCGTTGCAACAGCAGTGCCCATGCGCCTTGCACCAGCGTATTGAGGGTCACTTTTTGCTGACGGGCAAAGTCGCTGAAGCGCTTGCTGGTGGCCACGTCGAAGGTCTGGCGATGGTCGGCGAATGCGGTGTCCGACGGGTTGTTGAGGCTCAGGCTCTCGGCCAGCAGCGTCGGGTTGTCGAGGCTCGCCAGTTGCCCGCGCCAGAACAGCTCGTCGGCCTCGGCATCCTGGCGTTGCAGCCAGCCGATGTAGTCGGCGAAACGCCCGCTAGGCGCCTGCACTTCTTGCCCGGCATAGCGCTGCAGCACTTCGCTGAGCAGCAGCGAATTACTCCAGCCATCGAGCAGCAGGTGATGGTGGGTGTAGATCAGTTGCTGGCGCTCATCGTCCAGGCGCACCAAGGTCAGGCGCATCAGCGGTGCGCGGGTCGAATCCAGTTGCAGGCGTTCGCTGTCGATCAGTTGCGCCAGCGCTTCGGCCTGATCGTCACGGCCGCGCCAGTCGAGGCAGGTCATCGGCAATTGCAGATGACGATGCACCAGTTGCACCGGTGCCTCGAAACCTTCAGGGAAGTGGAAACTGCTGCGCAGGATCCCGTGGCTGTCGAGCACCGCTTGCCAGGCGCGGCCCAGGCGTTCGGCGTCGAGGCCACGGGCTTCGACGCTGAGCTGGTTCACGTAAGCGCCGGAGTCCGACTCGTACAGACTATGGAACAACAGACCCGCCTGCATCGGCGACAGCGGGTACAGGTCTTCGATCTGCGTCGGCGGCACCGGCAAGCCGTCGAGTTGCGCCTGGCTCAGGCGCGCCAGCGGGAAGTCCGCCGGGGTCACGCCGCCTGCGCCGTCGCTCAGGCAGTGTTCGATCAACGCCAGCAATTCAGTGCGGAAATCAGCGGCCAGGGCTTCGATTTCACGAAGGTCGAAGCATTCGCGGCTGAAGGTCCAGTCGAGTTTCAGTTCACCGCCATACACCTGACCGTCCACCGACAGCCAGTTGGGCAACGGTGCATCCGCCGGTTGCGCGGCGCCGCTGGATTCCTTGGCCGGTGTGAACAGCGCGTCCTCGGCGAAGCTCTGGTCGAATTGGCCGAGGTAGTTGAAAGTCACCCGTGCCTGCGGCAACGCGGCCAGCGCCGCTTGCGCCGTGGCATCGCCCATGTAGCGCAACAGGCCGTAGCCCAGGCCCTTGCCGGGGATGTCGCGCAATTGCTGCTTGATCGCCTTGATCGAACCGCCAAGGTCGGCAGTGGGCATCAGGCGCACCGGGAACAGGCTGGAGAACCAGCCGACGGTGCGAGTCAGGTCGATGTCGTCGAACAGGTCTTCGCGGCCATGGCCTTCAAGCTGGATCAGCGCCGATTCGCTACCGGTCCATCGGCTGAGGGTGCGGGCCAGTGCGGTCAGCAGCAGGTCGTTCACTTGAGTGCGGTAGATCGCCGGGGCCTGTTGCAGCAACTGACGAGTTTGTTCGCGGTCCAGGCCGATGCTAACCCCCTGGCGCAAATGCCCGGCCTGACTGGCCTGGACGTTGGCTGCCGGCAGCGCATCGCTGGCACCGGCCAAATGGTTTTGCCACCAGCTCAATTCATTAATGGCAGTTTCGCTGCGTGCATAAGCGTCGAGCTTGTCGGCCCAGGCCTGGAACGCACTGGTTTTCGGTGGCAGTTCCTGGCCTTGGTAGGCGGCCTGCAAATCCTCCAGCAACACCCGCCAGGACACACCGTCCACCGCCAAGTGGTGAACCACCAGCAGCAAGCGTTGCGAGCCATCGGCCTGGGCGATCAGCGCCACCCGCAGCAGCGGCCCGTCTTGCAGGCTGAGGCTGCGCTGGGCTTCATCGCACACCGACTCCAGCGAGGCGTCGCTGGCGACGCGGGCGGTCCAGAGCATGTCGATGACGTCGGCACTGTCGGCGCCGACATACCGCGCCGACCATTGACCGTCGACCTGACTGAAGCGCAGCCGCAATGCATCGTGCTGCTTGAGCAGGCGTTGCAGGGCGCCTTGCAGACGCGGCAAGTCAAGGGTTTCCCGTGGCACCAGCAGCACCGCCTGGTTCCAGTGGGCGCGCTGCGGGATCGGTTCTTCGAAGAACCAGCGCTGGATTGGCGTGAGCTTTTGCACACCGTCCACCGGCCCCTGTTGCGCCAGTGGTGCGGCCTGTTCCTTGACCACCGCCGCCAGGGCTTGCAGGGTTTGTTGCTGGAACAGATCCCGCGGTTGCAGGCTCAGGCCGGCGCGGCGGGCACGGCTGACCACCTGAATCGAAATGATCGAATCGCCGCCCAGCTCGAAGAAATTGTCCTGGCGCCCCACCTGTTCCACGCCCAAAACGTCCTGCCAGATCTGCGCCAGCACTTGCTCATGTTCAGTACGTGGTGCTTCGAAGGCGCGCTGGCTGACCTGCGCGGTCGGCGCCGGCAGGCGCTTGCGATCGAGTTTGCCGTTGGGGCTCAGGGGCATCTGTTCGATCAGCACGGTCTGCGCCGGCACCATGTAGTCCGGCAGGCTGCCGAGCAGATGGTTCTTCAGGGCTTCGCGCCAGGCGCCTTGCCGTTCGCCATCGGCGTCAACCAAAGCAGGATCCTGCGGCACGACATAGGCCACCAGTTGCTTGCCGCTCGGGCCATCCAGGGCCAGTACCACGGCTTCCTGCACCTCGGCATGTTCCTGCAGGCGCGCTTCGATCTCGCCCAGCTCGATGCGCAAGCCGCGAATCTTCACCTGATGGTCGATGCGCCCGCAGTAGTCGATGGCGCCATCGGCGCGGTAGCGCGCCAGGTCACCGGTGCGGTACAGGCGTTCGCCGCTGCCGAACGGATCGACCACGAAACGCTCGGCGGTCAGTGCGCCACGGCGATGGTAACCACGGGCCAGGCCGACCCCACCGAGGTACAACTCGCCTACCGCGCCCAGCGGCAAGGGTTGCAGTTCGCTGTCGAGGATCAAGGTCCGCAGGTTGGCGATCGGGCGACCGATCGGCACGCTGTCGCGGCCCTCTTCAATACAGGTCCAGTGGGTGACGTCGATGGCCGCCTCGGTCGGGCCATAGAGGTTGTACAGATTGGCTTGCGGCAGGCTGCGCAGAGTCTGACGTTGCAGTTCCATCGGCAGCGCTTCGCCACTGCAAATGATCCGGACCAGCGAGGTGCAGGTCTGTGCTTCGTCGGCGGCGATGAACGCCTGGAGCATCGACGGCACGAAGTGCAGCGTGGTGATCGCCTGCTCGACAATCAGTGCGGCGAGGCGTTGCGGATCGCGGTGTTCGCCCGGCGCGGCGATCACCAGCGTGGCGCCTTTCATCAGCGGCCAGAAGAACTCCCATACCGAGACGTCGAAGCTGAACGGCGTTTTTTGCAGCACGCGGTCGCTCGGCAGCAGGTTGTAGGCTTGTTGCATCCACTCCAGACGGTTGTGCAGCGCGATATGGCGGTTGCCCGCGCCCTTGGGTTTGCCGGTGGAGCCGGAGGTGTAAATCATGTAGGCGAGGTTTTCGGCTACCGCCAGATTGACGGGATCCGTCGCTGGCAGCTCGCTCAGCCAGTCGGCGTTGTTGTGCAGGCACAGGGTGCGCACGCTGTCCGGCGTCGGCAATTGCGCCAGCAAATGTTCCTGGGTCAGCAACAGCGAAATGCCGCTGTCCTCGATCATGTAGCTCAGGCGATCCAGCGGGTATTCCGGGTCCAGCGGCACGTAGGCACCGCCGGCCTTGAGGATCGCCAGCAGGCCGACGACCATTTCGAACGAGCGGTCGCAGGCGATACCGACGATCACTTCCGGGCCAACACCTTGTGCGCGCAGGTGATGGGCCAGGCGGTTGGCGCGCCGATTCAGTTCGGCGTAGCTCAAGGATTGTCCCTGGAACACCAGCGCCGTCGCTTCAGGGTTTTCAATCACTCGTGCTTCAAAATGCCGCTGCACACAGACTTCGCCCGGATAGCGTGTGGCGGTGTCGTTGAGGCCATCGAGGATGCGCAGGCGTTCGTCAGCGTCCAGCAACGGCAATTCGGCCAACGGGGTTTGCGGGTTGGCCAGGACACCGGCCAACAGATTTCTCCAGTGACGAGCCAGACACTCGATACGCTCGGCGTCGAACAGGTCGGTGGCGTAGGTCAGGCTGGCGAACAGCTTGTCGCCCTCTTCCTGGGTGTCCAGTTGCAGGTCGAACTGGGTGGTGGGCGATGTGGCGTTCAGCGCTTCGACCCGCAGGCCCGCGAGCAAGCCGCTGACCGCCGCCGGCCGGGCTTGCTGGTGGTTGAACATCACCTGGAACAGCGGACTGTGGCTCAGGCTGCGCTCACCTTGCAGCGCCTGCACCAGACGCTCGAACGGCAGGTCCTGATAGTCCTGGGCATCCAGTGATGCAGTTCGAGTCTGCTCCAGCAATTGGCTGAACGGCAGACGACCGTCCAGTTCGGCACGCATCACCTGGGTGTTGACGAAGAAGCCGATCAGACCTCGGGTTTCCGTGCGGTTGCGGTTGCCGATCGGCACGCCGATGCGCAGGTCGGACTGGCCGCTGTAGCGATAGAGCAAGGCCTGGAAGCTCGCCAGTAACAGCATGAACGGCGTGACGCCGCGCTGTTTGGCCAGGCTCATCAAACCGCTCGACAAACTGGCATCGAGGGCGAAATCCAGACGCGCGCCTTGCTGGCTCGGTTGTGCGGGACGTGGGCGGTCGGTGGGCAATTCCAGCAGCGGCTGTTCGCTGCCGAGCTTTTCCTTCCACCAGTTCAACTGGCGCTCCAACTCTCCCGCTTCCATCCAGCGACGCTGCCACGCGGCGTAGTCCGAATACTGAATCGGCAGCGCTTCCAGCTCAGCGCTCTGTCCTTGGCAGCTCGCTGCGTAGAGCCGGGAAAATTCTTCTACCAGCACACCCATGGACCAGCCATCGGTGACGATGTGGTGCAGGGTCAGCACCAGCACATGGTCTTCGGCGTCCAGCTGCAGGAGGCTGACGCGCAACAGCGGGCCGTGCTGCAGATCGAACGGCCGGGCGATTTGCGCTTCGACTGCTTTCATCGCCGATTCGAAAGGCTGCGGCTCATCGCGCAAATCATGCTGTTCGATGGACAACGAGGCAGACGAGGCCAGTGTCTGCATCACCTGGCCATCGTCCTCGACGAATCGGCTGCGCAGACTCTGGTGTCGCTCCAGCAGCAAATCGAAACTCTGCTGCAGCGCCGCGAGGTTCAACGGCCCGTACAGACGCAGTGCGGCGGGAATGTTGTAGGCGCTGCTCTGCGGGTCAAGCTGCCAGAGGAACCATTGGCGTTGCTGCGCGTAGGACAGTTCGAAAGTCGCTTGCGGCTCGGCGGCGGGCGGAATCGGCAGTTGGCCGAAGCTGACGCCCTGCTCCTGCATGCGTTGCAGAAACTCGCGGCGTTTGTCCGCAGGCAGGCCGGCGAAACGGGTGGCAATACGCTGGGCAGTGCTGTGTTCCATCAGTTGAACTCCATCTCGTCCAGAAGCGACTCAAGCGCATCCAGACGTGCATCGTTGTCAGTCGGGGCGTGTTGCCCGGCCATGGCGGCATAAGCCTGAAGGTCGTTGGTTTCGAACAGCGCGCGCAGCGGCAGCTCGATGCCCAGTTCCAGTTCCACGCGGGCACTGGCCTGGGCGGCGAGCAGCGAATGGCCGCCCAATTCAAAGAAGTTGTCGCGCCGGCCGATCTGCGCCACGCCCAGCACGTCGGCCCAGATACCGGCCAGTTGTTGTTCGAGGTTGCCTTCGGGGGCTTCGAACGGGCGTTGCCAGGCCTCGGCATCCGGCACCGGCAAGGCCTTGCGGTCGAGCTTGCCGTTGCTGGTCAGCGGCAAGGCATCGAGCAGCAGCCAGTGGCTGGGCACCATGTAATCCGGCAGGTCGACCTTGAGCGCGGCGCGCAGGGTGTCGCGCCAGACCATCGGGTCGGTCGGGGTCTGTTCGGCCACCACGTAGGCGCACAGTTGCGGTCCACCGTCACCGGCATGCACGCTGATCACCGCCTGACGCACGCCCGGCTGCGCCAGCACCGCCGCTTCGATTTCGCCCAGTTCGATGCGGAAGCCGCGGATCTTCACTTGCTGGTCGATGCGGCCGAGGTAGTCGATGCTGCCATCGGCACGCTGGCGCGCCAGGTCGCCGCTGCGATACAGGCGTTGGGAGGCGTCGAACGGGCTCGGCACGAAACGCTCGGCGGTCAGGCCGGAACGCCCGTGATAACCCCGGGCCAGGCCGGCGCCGGCGATGTACAGCTCGCCCGCCACGCCCACCGGCACCGGTTGCAACTGGCTGTCGAGCAAGTACCAGCGCAGGTCGCGGATCGGCAGGCCGATGGGGCTTTGCGCCTTGCCGTCGAGGTCGGTCAGACGGATGGCGCGGTAGGTCACGTGGACCGTGGTCTCGGTGATGCCGTACATGTTCACCAGGGTTGGCTGCTGATCACCGAAGCGCTCGAACCATGGCCGCAGGCTGGCCACTTCCAGCGCCTCGCCGCCGAAAATCACCTGGCGCAGCGCCAGGTTCTGCGGGCTGGCGCAGGCGATCGGCAACAACTGGCGGAAGGCGGTCGGGGTCTGGTTCAGCACCGTCACGCCCTCGTCGCACAGCAAGCGGTGGAACTCCTGGGGCTCGCGGCTGATGTAGTACGGCACGATCACCAGGCGCCCGCCGGTGCACAGCGAACCGAACAGCTCCCACACGGAGAAATCGAAGGCGTAGGAATGGAACAGGGTCCAGACATCGTTCGCACCGAAATTGAACTCGGCGGCGGTGGCGGTCAGCAGGCGCCCGACGTTGCCATGGCTGAGCAACGCGCCTTTTGGCCGGCCAGTGGAACCGGAGGTGTAGATCACGTAGGCGAGGTTGTCCGGGGCTACCAGGGTTGGCAGGTTGTCGCTGCTGTAGCCGTCCAGTTGCAACGCTGTCAGGTCCAGCACCTGCACGCCGTCGCGGGCCGGCAAGCCATCGATCAAGTGCGACTGGGTCAACAGCAGTGCGATGCCGCTGTCTTCGATCATGTAGCTCAGGCGCTCGGCCGGGTATTGCGGGTCCAGCGGCACATAGGCGCCACCGGCCTTGAGGATCGCCAGCAAGCCCACCACCAGCGGCATCGCCCGTTCGGTGGCGATACCGACCTTCACTTCCGGCCCGACGCCCTGCTCGCGCAGTTTGCGCGCCAGGCGGTTGGCCTGGGCGTTGAGGGCGGCGTAGCTCAGGTGCTCGCCTTCGTAGCTCAGGGCGATGGCGGTCGGCCGTTGTGCGGCCTGGGCTTCGAACAACTGATGCAAGGTCGGCGATGCGGGTTGCGTCTGGAACGCCGGGTTCCAGTGCTGGATCAGCTCTTCGTACTGCGGCGTGTGCATCAGCGGCAGTTCCGCCACGCGCTGCTGCGGATCGGCGACCACCGCACGCAGCAGGTTCAACCACTGTTGGGCCAGACGCTGCATGGAGGCTTCGTCGTACAGATCGGTGGCGTAGCTGAGGCTCGCGTCCAGTTCATCACCCTGCTCCTGGGTGTCGAGCACCAGATCGAATTGCGCGGTGTGCTGCTGCCAGTGCAGGCGCTCGACCTGCAAACCGGCCACGGCGCGTTCGACGCTGGCACCCAGCTGTTGCTGATGGTTGTAGAGCACCTGGAACAACGGGCTGTGATTGAGGCTGCGGTCCGGCTGCAAGGCGTCGACCAGTTGCTCGAACGGCAAGTCCTGATGGGCCTGGGCGGCCAGCGCGGTGCGCTTGACCTGGTGCAGCAAGGTGCTGAACGGCTGCTGCCCGTCGATCTCGGCGCGCAGCACCTGGGTATTGATGAAGAAGCCGATCAGGCCTTCGGTTTCGAGTTGCGAACGCCCGGCACTCGGCACGCCGACGCTGATGCCCGACTGCCCACTCTGGCGATGCAGCAAGGTCTGGAAACTCGCCAGCAACAGCATGAACAGCGTCACTTGCTGTTCTTGCGCACGCTGGCGCAGACCGGCGAGCAAGTCGCGATCGACCTGCAACAGCAGGCTCGCGCCGCGTTCGCTGCGACGGGCCGGACGGCTCAGTTCGCTCGGCAATTCCAGCGGTGCCTGGCTGCCATCCAGTTGCTCGCGCCACCAGGCCAACTGGCGTGCGCCCTCCCCGGCTTCCAGCCAGTCGCGCTGCCAGCGGGCGAAGTCGCTGTAGGCCACCGGCAGTGCCGCCAGGTTCGCAGCGCTGCCTGTTACGGCAGCCTGATACAGGGCGCTGAACTCGTCGACCGTCACCTGCATCGACCAGCCATCGGCGGCGATGTGGTGCACGGTGAGCACCAGCACATGGTCCTCGGCGCCGATTTGCAACAGCAACACGCGCCACAGAGGGCCGTTGCGCAGGTCGAACGGTTGGGCGATTTCTTCCGCCACGGCGCTGTTGATCGCCGACGCTTCGATTGACCGTTCATTGAATTGCAACGGCAGTTCGACGTGCACCACTGGCCGCGCCTGCTGACCATCCTGTTCGAAGGTCGTGCGCAGGGTTTCGTGACGCACCTGCAACTGCGCGAAGGCTATGCGCAGGGCGTCGCGGTTCAGCGAGCCCTTGAGGCGCAGCGCCGCCGGAATGTTGTAGGCCGCGCTGTGCGGGTCCAGTTGCCAGAGAATCCATTGGCGTTGCTGGGCGTAGGCCAGGATCCGTGGCTGATCGTCCGGTGCGCGTTGCAGCAGCGGCTGGGCGCTTGCGGTCGCTTGTGCTGCACGCTCGGCAAATACCTTCAGATGCTCAGCGGAGAACAGGCTGCTCACTGACAGCTCAAGTTGCAGTTGTTGACGCACACGGGAGATCACTTGCAGCACCAGCAACGAATGGCCACCCAAGGCGAAGAAGTTGTCGTCGCGGCCCACGTGTTCGACCTGCAATACGTCTTGCCAGATCTGCGCCAGTTGCGTTTCCAGCCCAGGCGCCGGGGCCACGAAGTCCCGTTGGGCCGTTGCCGCTTCGGCCCGTGGCAAGGCCTTGCGGTCGAGTTTGCCGTTGTTGTTGAGCGGCAGTTTGTCCAGCAGGACCAAGTGGCTGGGCACCATGTAGTCCGGCAGCGACTGGCGCAGGACGGCTTTGAGCCCTTGCAGATAATCCGCCTCGCACGCCACCGCGCCGCTGGCCACGACATACGCCACCAGTTGCGTGCCGTCCTGGGCGATGACGGCGGCTTCACGGACCTCGTCGCGGGCTTGCAGGCAGGCTTCGATCTCACCCATTTCGATACGGAAACCGCGAATCTTCACCTGGTGGTCGATACGCCCGACATATTCCAGATTGCCGTCAGCGTTGTAGCGCGCCAGGTCGCCGCTGCGGTACAGCCGCGCACCCGGCTCGCGGGCGAAGGGGTCCGGCAGGAAGCGTTCGGCGGTCAGCGCCGGGCGGTCAAAATAGCTTTGCGCCAGACAGGCCGGGGCACCGATGCACAACTCGCCGACGCCCTCGGTGGGCAACAGCTGACCGGCCGAATCCAGCACATACAACGCACGGCCCGCGATGGCACGACCGATGGGAATGCCGAAGGCATCGCTGGCATCGCACAGCTGGCACTCATGCACGCTGGACACCACCGTCGCTTCGGTCGGGCCGTAGGTATTGAGCAGGCGCACGTGGCTCAGGCCGGCCTGATGCCACAGGCGCAGGCCCTCCACCGACATGGCTTCGCCGCCGACGTGGACCTGACGCAAATCGCCAAGATTGCGTACCACACCGCTGGCGCATTCACGGGCGAGCAGGAACCAGTAAGCGGCGGGCAAGTCGGCCACGGTCACGCCTTGCTCGACGATTTCCGCGGCCAGTCGGCCAGCGTCCCACAGGTCATCGCCACGCATGATCAACGCCGCGCCGACGCACAGCGCCGGGAAGCATTGTTCGACGAAGCCGTCGAAGCTGAAGGTGGCGAATTGCAGGACGCGGTCCGATGGCGACAGCTTTGAGTAATCGGCGGCGGTCTGGCAGAACTCGCGCAGCGCGCCGTGGGTGATGGCGACGCCTTTGGGTTGGCCGGTGGAGCCGGAGGTGTAGATGATGTAGGCCAGATCTTCGGCGACCGGGAGATCGCTATCGCGAGCAAGCTTTGCTCCTACAGGGGTTGTGGTGTCTTCGAGGGTCAGGCGTTGGACGCTTGTTAACGCCTGGAGCAGGCCGGATTCGTCCAGCAATAGGTCGAGGCGGCTGTCGGCGATCATGTAGGCCAGGCGTTCGGCCGGGTATTTCGGGTCCAGTGGCACGTAGGCCGCGCCGCTTTTCAGTACGGCCAGCAGGCTGACGATCAGCTGCGGACCGCGACGCACGGCCAGGCCGACACGCTTGCCGGGACCGACACCGTTGTCGATCAGGCGCTGGGCCAGGCGGTTGGCTTGTGCATTGAGTTGACCGTAGCTCAGGGTGTGACCGTCCACCTGCAAGGCCAGTGCATCTGGCGTGGCAGCGGCTTGCGCGGCGATTTGTTCGTGGGCCAACAGCGTTGTGGATAACTCAACCGCAGCCGGCTGGCTGATCGCGAGCACCGCATTCTTTCCATTGACGTCGAGCAGTTCCAGCGAGCCCAACGCGGCATCCGGCGATGCCACCAGTTGCGTCAGCAGGTGCAGCAAATTGGCCGATAGCTGAGCGATCTGACCGGTACTGAACCGCGCCGCGTCGTAGCTGAACTCCAGTCCCAACCCCTCCCCCAGTTCAATGCCCAGGGTCAGCGGATAGTGGGTGCGCTCATGGTTGTGCAGGTTGCCGAACGACAACCCGGCCGGCGCGCCCTGTTTCAGCGCTTCGGCCACCGGGAAGTTTTCGAACACCAGCAGGCTGTCGAACAGCGCCGAGCCCTGCTGCCCCGCCCACCCCTGAATGTCGTACAGCGGCACGTGTTCGAACTCACGCATGGCCAGGTTCAGGCCTTGCAGATCGCCCAGCCACTGGCTGACGGTCTGGTCCGGCTTGATCGCGCACACCAGCGGCAAGGTGTTGATGAACAGGCCGAGCTGTTCTTCGATCCCCGGCAGCGGCGCCGAACGGCCGGCCACGGTGGCGCCGAACACCACGCAATCCTGGCCGGTGTAGCGTTGCAGCAAGAGGCTCCACGCCGCTTGCAGCACGGTGTTGAGGGTGACTTTCTGCTGACGGGCGAACTCGGCCAGACGCTGGGTCGTGCTGTTATCGAGGCTGACGCGATGTTCTTCATTGCCCTCGCTGCCAACCGGTGGACGCAGGGCTTCGGCCAGCAAGGTCGGTGCTTCCAGCGGCGCCAGTGCGGCTTTCCAGAACTGCTCGCCAGCGTTCGCCGATTGCTGTTGCAACCAGCCCAGGTAATCGCGGTATTGCCCTGTGGGTGCCGGCAACGGCTGTCCGGCGGCGTAGTGCTGGATGACTTCGGCCAGCAACTGCGCGTTGCTCCAGCCGTCCATCAGGATGTGATGGCTGGTGTAGATCAGGTGCCAGTCGTTGGCGCCCGTGCGAACCAGTTTCAGGCGGAACAGCGGCGCAGTCCCCAGCTCGAAGCCTTGCGCACGCTCGGCATCGGCCAATACATCGGTGTCGGTCGATTCAAGCAGCTCAAGCGGCAATGCGACCTCACGGACAATCGCCTGATGCGCGGTGTCGAGGCCCTGCCAGTGGAAGCTGCTGCGCAGGATGTCATGACGCTCGAGCGCGGTTTGCCAGGATTGGGTGAAACGCTCGGTGTCCAATCCGCCGATGTCCAGGCGCAACTGACTGATGTAGGCGCCGACCTCTGGCTCGTACAGCGTGTGGAAGAGCATGCCCTGCTGCATCGGCGACAGCGGGTACAGGTCCTGGAGATTGGCAGCGGCGAGCGGTAGCCCGTCGAGTTGCGCCTGATCGATGCGCGCCAGCGGGAAGTCCGACGGCGTGGCTTGCGGTGCTTCCAGGGCGCAGCAATGCTCGATCAGCGCATTCAGTTCCCGGGCGTAATCCTCGGCCAGACGCTGGATGGTCGCGGTGTCGAACATCTCGCGGCTGAAGCCCCAGCTCAGGGACAATTCGCCGCCGTAGACCTGACCTTCGATCACCAGCCAATTACCCAGCGGTGCCGACGGGTCCTGTGCGATGCCATTGCCTTCGGTGGAGGGGGTGAACAGCGCGCCGTCGTTGAACTGCCGGTCGAACTGCCCCAGGTAGTTGAAGGTGATGCGCGGTTGCGGCAACGTCGCCAGTTCGGCGCGGGTCTGCGCCGTGCCAAGGTAGCGCAGCGCGCCGTAACCCAGGCCCTTGTCCGGCACTGCCCGCAACTGTTCTTTGATGGATTTGATCGACGCGCCGAGATCGTCGGCAGGCTTGAGGTTGACCGGAAACAGGCTGGTGAACCAACCCACGGTGCGCGTCAGGTCGATGTCGTCGAACAGGTCTTCGCGACCATGGCCTTCGAGCTGGATCAGCGTGCTGCCCTGCCCGCTCCAGCGGCAAATGACGCGGGCCAGTGCGGTCAGCAGCAGGTCGTTGACCTGGGTGCGGTAGGCCGCCGGGGCCTGTTGCAGCAGTTGGCGGGTTTGCTCGGCGCCGAGCTTGAGTTCGAGTTTGTGTTCGAAACGATTTTCCAGTGCGCCCAGGGGGCGTTCGCACGGCAGATCAGCGGGCGCGCCCTGCAGTTGGGTCTGCCAGTGGCCGAGGCTGCTTTCAAAGGCTGGAAGATGATCCTGCAAACGTGCGACCCAGCGCTGGTAGCTGCTGGTTTTCGCCGGCGCAGTGGCGCCGTTGTAGAACTGCTGGAGATCTTCCAGCAACACGCGCCAGGACACCCCGTCCACCGCCAGGTGGTGAACCACCAGCAGCAAGCGCTCGCTGCCGTCGGCCATGGCGACCAGCAGTGCGCGCAGCAGCGGACCGTTGTGCAGGTCAAGACTGCGCTGGGCTTCGTTGCATAGCGCGTTAAGTTCTTCGACCGATTCTGCCCGACGCGGCCACAGCACCGAGTCGGTGGTCGGTACCACGTACGCCTGTTGCCAACCGCTGTCAGTCTGTTGGTAACGCAGGCGCAGGCTGTCGTGCTGGACCAGCAACTGTTCCAGGGCACGCTCCAGCGCCTCGACCTTCAACGGCTCACGCGGCACCAGTAGCAGCGACTGGTTCCAATGCTGACGCTGCGGGATGGCTTGCTCGAAAAACCACTGTTGCACAGGCGCCAGCGCCACCGCGCCCACTGCCGGACCTTGCTCGATAGACGATTGCTCGCCGGTGCGGGCGGCCTGGGCCAGGCTGCGGATGGTCTGGTGCTGGAACAGGTCCTTGGGACTCAGGACGATCCCGGCCTGACGGGCGCGGCTGACCACTTGCATCGAGACGATGGAGTCGCCGCCCAGTTCGAAGAAGTTGTCTTCCAGACCGACGTTGTCGATGGCCAGCACGTCCTGCCAGATCGCCGCGAGGGACTTCTCCAGTTCGCTGCGTGGCGCGACGTGTTCGCGTTGTTGCGTGGTGCCGTCGACCGCCGGCAGGGCCTTGCGGTCGAGCTTGCCGTTGGGGGTCAGTGGCAGGTGTTCGAGGAACAGCAGGAACGCCGGGACCATGTAGTCCGGCAGGTGCTGACGCAGGGCCGCCTTGAGCACTTCCCGTTGAGTGGTTTGCGTGTCGAGGTCATCCAGCAATGCCGAATCGTTCGGCACGATGTAGGCCACCAGTTGCTGACCATTGGCGCCGTCCTGCGCCAGCACCGCCAGTTCGCGAACGGCGTCCTGTTGCAGCAACCGCGCTTCGATTTCGCCCAGTTCGATACGGAAACCGCGCACCTTGACCTGATGGTCGATGCGGCCGACGTATTGCAGGGTGCCGTCGGCCTGATAGCGGGTCAGGTCGCCAGTGCGGTACAGGCGCTCGCCGGTGTTGGAAAACGGATTCGGCACATATTTCTCGGCGGTCAGGCCCGGCCGCGCCAGGTAACCACGGGTGATGCCGGCGCCGCTGAGGTACAACTCGGCGGACACGCCTTGCGGCACCGGTTGCAGGTCGGCGTCCAGCAGGTAGCTGGCGGTGTGTTTGAGCGGGCGGCCGATGTTGGCGCGGCCACCGGCCTCGCGACGGGTCCAGGTGGAATAGGTGGTGTCTTCCGAGGGACCGTACAGGTCATAGACGTGCTCGACGGTCGGCTGCTGGTACAGCGCGTCCACCAGGCTCTGCTTCAGCGGCTCGCCGGCCAGATTGATGATGCGCACGCTCGGCGGGATCTGCCCGTCGCGCTGCAAGGCATTGATCGCCGACGGCACGGTGTTGATCAGGCGCACCTGGTCCCGGGCCTGCAGCAGCGGCAGTTCCAGGGCATTGCGGGCGATGATCACCGAGCCACCGTTGGCCAGGGTCACAAACAGCTCCCACACCGACAGGTCGAAGCACACCGACGTCGAGGCCAGCACACCCTGGATGTCGTCGCGGCTGTACACCGATTGGGACCAATCAATCAGCGCCAGCACGTTGCGGTGGGCGATGGCCACGCCCTTGGGTTTGCCGGTGGAACCGGAGGTGTAGATCACGTAGGCCAGGTTGTCCGGCGAGACACGGGTAACAGGCGCGCTTGGCGGGTAATCGGCTAGCGAGATGTTGTCCATCAGCAGCACTTGGGTATCGGCTGTCACGCTCAGTGTCTTGGCCACTTCGGCTTCGGTCAGCAGCACCAGCGCATGACTGTCTTCGAGCATGTAGGCGACACGTTCGGTCGGGTAGTCCGGGTCCAGCGGCACATAGGCGCCACCGGCCTTGAGCACCGCCAGCAAGGCAATCAGCAGTTGCTCGGAACGCTGCATGGCCACGCCGACCCGCACCTCCGGACCGACGCCCAGCTCGATCAGCTTGTGCGCCAGGCGGTTGGCCTGAACATCGAGTTCTGCATAGGTCAGCTGTTGGTCGGCGAAGGTCACCGCCAATGCGTTCGGGGTAGAGGCGACTTGCTGGCCGATCAGTTCATGAATGCACAGGTCCTGCGCGAAGCTATCGTTGGCGCGATTCCAGTCATGGACGATGCGTTGGTATTCGGCCTGCTCCAATAGCGGCAGATCACTGATGCGTTGATGCGAATCGCTGACCATGCCCCGCAACAGGTGCGTCCAGTGCTGCGCCATGCGCGCGATGGTCGCGGCGTCGAACAGGTCGTTGGCGTAGGTCAGCGCGGCGTGCAGCTTGCCGCCCTTCTCATACGTATCGAGGGTCAGGTCGAACTGGGTGGTGCGCCCTTGCCATTCGATCACGCCCAGCGCCAAACCGGATTGGGTGGTGACCGTGGAAATGTCCGCGACCTGCGGCTGGTGGTTGTACATCACCTGGAACAGCGGCGTGTGGCTGAGGCTGCGTTCCAGTTTCAAGGCTTCCACCAGACGCTCGAACGGCAAGTCCTGGTGGGCCTGGGCGCCGAGGGCGGTTTCCTTGATGCGATGCAGCAATTCGTCGACCCGGGTCTGGCCGTCCAGTTGCGTGCGCAGCACCTGAGTGTTGACGAAGAAACCGATCAGGCCTTCGATCTCGGCGCGGTTGCGGTTGGCAATGGGGACGCCCACACGGATGTCGGTCTGTCCGGTGTAACGGTGCAACAGCACGTTGAAGGCGCCGAGCATCAGCATGAACAGGGTGATGTTGTGTTTCTGCGCGGTGGCCCGCAGTTGCTCGGCCAGTTGTCCGTCGACGGCGAATTCGTAGCGGGTGCCGTGATAGCTCGGCATCGCCGGGCGCGGGTGATCGGTGGGCAGTTCCAGCACCGGGTGCTCGTCACCCAGTTGCGCCTGCCAGTAGTCGAGTTGACGGGCCTGCTCGCCCGCCTCCAGCCAGCGGCGCTGCCACAGGGCGTAGTCGCTGTACTGGATCGGCAACGCCGCCAGGGGCGGCTGAGTGCCGGCATCGAAGGCGTCGTAGCAGCGGATGAATTCGTCGATCAGCACGTTCATCGACCAACCGTCGGACACGATGTGGTGCAAGGTCAGCAGCAGGACGTGCTCCTGCTCGGCGAGTTTGAGCAAGGTCACGCGCAGCAGCGGGCCGCTGCCCAGATCGAACGGCAGCACCGATTGTTGTTCGGCTGCCTGGGCGACTGCCAGTTCACGCTCTGTGGCCGGCAGTGCGCTGAAATCCGCATGGTCGATCACCAGCGGCGTCGTGGCCGGCACTTGCAGCAGGCTATCGTCGGCCTGTGGGGCAAACACCGTGCGCAAGGTTTCGTGACGCGCCACCAGGTTGGCGAACGCCTGCTCCAGCGCCGACAGGTTCAGACGACCGGTCAGGCGCACCGCACCCGGCAGGTTGTAGGCGCCACTGTGCGGGTCCAGCTGCCAGAGAAACCACATGCGTTGCTGGGCGTACGACAACGCCTGGCGATCCTCGGCCTCGACCCCGGCGGGAATCGGGAACCGGGCGAAATCCACGCCCTCCTTGTGCAAGGCCGCAAGGAACATCTGGCGCTTTTCCAGGGGCAACCCGATAAACCGGCGAGCAAGTTTCAAGGAGTCTTCAGCATTCATTTCTGGGTATCCGGATCAGTGGCGGGAAGCACAAAGGCACGTCGTCCCTATAAAACGAATGCAGACCGGAAAAATTAGCGAATGAGAATAATTGTCAGGAGGGAGGTGAAGCGCGGTGTGGGAGACGCCATCAACCACTGTGGGAGCGAGCCTGCTCGCGAAGGCGGTGTATCAGCCAACATCGATGTTGAATGAAGGACCGCATTCGCGAGCAGGCTCGCTCCCACAGGGATTGAGGAAAGTTTGAGATTGGTTAACCAGCCGCAACCATGGCATGCCGCCGATGATGCACTTCAAGCTGATCCTTGATCACCTTCAGCACCTTGGCCTCATGCTCATGAATGAAGAAGTGCCCGCCAGCGAGCATGTCCACGGAAAAACTGCCGCGGGTTTCCTGGCTCCAGCCGATCAATTGCTCGGTGGTAGCCCGGTCGGCCTTGCCGCCAAGCACATGCACAGGACACTTGAGCAAGGGTCGCTGCAGGGGCTCGAAACGCCCGCACAATTGGAAGTCGGCGCGCAGGATCGGCAGTGTCAGGCTCATCAGCTCTTCGTTGGCCAGCACTTCCTCGCTGGTGCCGTTGAGGGTGCGCAGTTGCTCGATCAGTTCGGCATCGGTCTTGGGTTCGGCGAATCCGCGGTCGTAGTCCTCGCGCATTGTCGGCGCGGCGGTGCCTGAGGCGAACAGTGCGACGGGCTCAGGACAGCCGAGCGAGCGAAACGCATGGGCCATTTCACAGGCCAGCAATGCGCCGAGGCTGTGGCCGAACAAGGCATAGGGGGCCTTGAGCGTGGTTTTCTGTTCCTGCGCCAGTTGCTGTGCCAGGCGTCGCATGTCGGTGTGCAATGGCTCGCCGAATCGCGCGCCCCGCCCCGGCAGCTCCACCGGCTGCACTTTCAGCCACTGCGGCAGCTTATTGCGCCAGCGGCTGTAAACCATGGCGCTCGCGCCCGAATAGGGCAGGCACAGCAATGTCAGCTGGGTCACCGGGCTTACCTCGAAAGTTGTCTGTAGAGGAGAACGGATGATCGCCGCAGAAAATTAGTCGTATGACAGTCCTGTAGGAGCGAGCTTGCTCGCGATGGTCGCCAACGATAATGCTGGGTGCCTGACACCCCGCGGCGGTCTCTAACGCATCGCGAGCAAGCTCGCTCCTACAGGAAAATCATCACTTCAAATGGCGATAGCTTTGCACTGCTGAACCCAGCACCACCACCCCCGCCGCAATCGCCACCCAAAACCCGCTGCGCGCCCCGAACGCATCCACCAGCCAGCCGGAACTGGCGGCGCCTATCGCCACGCCGATGCTCAATCCGGTGACCAGCCAGGTCAGGCCTTCGGTGAGCTTGGCCGGCGGCACGATCTGCTCCACCAGTGCCATCGCAACAATCAAGGTCGGGGCGAAGAACAGCCCGGCGACGAACACCGCCAGCGATAACCCGAGAATGTTTATCGCCAGCAGCAGCGGCAAGGTCGTCACCGCTGTCGCCACCCCGCCGTAGAGAAACAATCGTGGCAACGGCACCTTCGAGCGCAGCGCGCCGAAGGCCAGTCCAGCCAGACAGGAACCGATGGCGTACACCGACAACACGATGCTCGCGGCGGCCGGTTGGCCCTGATGTTGGGCGAAGGCCACGCTGACCACATCGATCACCCCGACGATGGTGCCCATGGCAACCATCAACAGCAGCAACAACTGGATGTCCACGGAACGAATGATCGAGCCGAAATGATGGGCTTCGTGGGGATGTACCGGCGGTTCGGTACCGCGTTGCAGGACAAACGCCGTGACGCCGATGCCCAGCATCAGCAACGCCGCCAACGGCCCCGCCTCGGGAAACGCCACCACGCACAGGCCCACCGACAACGGCGGCCCGACAATAAAGCAGACCTCGTCCAGCACCGACTCCAGGGCATAGGCGGTCTGCAGTTGCGGCTGTCCACGATACAACTCGGTCCAGCGCGCCCGCACCATCGCCGACATGCTCGGCATGCAACCCGCCAGCGCGGCGAACACGAACAGGGTCCATTGCGGCGCCTGCAAGCGGGTGCAGAGCAACACCAGCAACAACGCCCCGCCGCCGATCAGCGCCGACACCGGCAGGATCCGCCGCTGACCAAAACGGTCCACCAGTCGCGACACCTGCGGCGCACAAAACGCCGTGGCCAGCGCAAAAGTCGCCGCCACCGCCCCGGCCAGGCCATAGCCGCCCTGCAATTGCGAAAGCATGGTGATCAGGCCGATGCCGGTCATGGAAATCGGCATGCGCGCGATCATCCCGGCCAGCACGAAAGCTCTGGCGCCAGGGGCTTTGAACAGTTCGCGATAGGGGTTTGCCATGGGGTTCGGCCTCGATAAGGGCGTGCAACTTGCCATAAACGCAGATCGGGGTGAAAGGATGGAATTGTTGGTTGAATGTGAAGGCCTCTTCGCGAGCAGGCTCGCTCCCACAATGAGCGGCGTACACCATTCAACCGCGGGAGTGAGCTGAAGGCTTGCGCAGGCCAATGTCCTACATTCCTTAAACAATCCTCACCTTTCACACCCGGAAATACCCTGTTGCCAGCCGTTACATCCCCACCTAACATCCCGCCTCAACGGGCACAGCGGAGCTGTCCAACCCAACCCGAATTCAAGGAAAAAGAATGACCCAACGCATCCACCGCAGCATCGACCTCCCCCTTCGCACCGGCCTGAATCGCGACGAACTGTGGGACGCCCACGACAAGGGCCTGATCAAATGCTGGGAAATCGGCCGCCAGCGCGCCGCCCGCTTTCCCGATCTCGCCCAACAATGCCTCGCCGGCGAACTGCCGGTGCTCGGCTGGAAAGGTGGCGTCAGCCGCAGCCTGAAAAAACTCGAGAAGTACGGTTCCCTCAAGTACCTCGCCCAATGGCAGGGTTTGCGCGGGGAGGACCTGGACGTGGATTTGAGCGAAGAGCGGGCGCTGACCTGCACCCGCACGCGGATGGTGGTGACGTTTACCCCGGATCGGGCGAAGTATTTCAATCAGGTGGCGGAAGTTGAGTAGCGACACCCGGATGTCCGTCGAGAGCCACACTCAAGGCATTACTGGATCCGCGGCAACGCTGACGGAAAACCGCTCGCGATAAGCCTGCGGCGTCACCCCCATGGCCCGCAGAAAACTGCGACGCAGGGTTTCTTCGCTGCCGAACCCGCATTGCACGGCGACTCGTTTGATCGGCACGCCGGTATCGCTGAGCAGGCGCCGTGCCGTTTCGACGCGGATCAACTCAATGGCCCGGGCCGGGGTCTGGCCGGTGTCGGCGCGGTAGTGGCGCACGAAGCTGCGCTCGCTCATGCCGGCTTGCAGGGCCAGGGTGGGGATGCCGAGATCCTTGGTGAGATTTTCGCTGATCCAGGCATGAAGATCGTCAAACCGGTTGCCTTCTTTCTGCAAAGCCAAAGTTACGCTGAATTGCGACTGGCCACCGGGCCGCTTGAGGAACACCACCAGTTGCCGGGCGACTTCCAGGGCCATGTTGCGGCCGAGGTCCTCCTCGACCATCGCCAGTGCCAGGTCGATGCCGGCGGTCACCCCGGCCGAGGTCCAGACCGGGCCATCGTTGATGAAAATCGGATTGGGTTCGACCTGTAGTTGCGGGTGCTGCTGCGCCAACTGCTCGCAGCGGGTCCAGTGGGTGACGACGCGCCGACCATCAAGCCAACCGCTGGCCGCCAGCAGGAACGCCCCGGTGCACACCGATGCCACTCGCCGGCACTGCGCGGCATGTTCGCGCACCCACGTCACCAGTGGCTGATCCTCCGCCGCCGCATAAACACCCCAGCCGCCGGCGATGATCAAGGTATCGCTGCCCTGCTCGGGCAAGGGTTCGGCCAGCACCGCCAGCCCCGACGACGACATCACCGCCCCGCCGCCGCTGGCGATCACCGAAGGCGCATAAGGTGCCGGGGCACCTTGCTGGCGGGCGATGTCGTTGGCCGACGCGAATACCTGCAACGGTCCGGTGACGTCGAGCAATTGCACATTGGCGAACGCAAGCACGTGGATGGTTTTCGGCATTTGGCGTAATTCGTGGGGTGATTGGCGTATGCGCCAAATCCTAGGCGCCTACAGTGAAGGCGTCTACCCACTTCAGGAGAAAAACACCATGACCTTACAGATCGGTTTTCTGTTGTTTCCACAAGTGCAACAACTCGACCTGACCGGCCCCTATGACGTGCTGGCTTCGTTGCCGGATGTGAAGGTGCACCTGATCTGGAAAGACCTGATGCCCGTCACCGCCAGCACCGGCCTGCTGCTCATACCGACCACCACCTTCGACGACTGCCCTGCGCTCGACGTGATCTGCGTGCCCGGTGGCAGCGGGGTCGGGCCGCTCATGGAAGATGATCAGGCGCTGGATTTCATCCGGGCACAGGCCGCCAATGCGCGTTACGTCACCTCGGTGTGTACCGGAGCGTTGGTACTCGGTGCAGCGGGATTGCTCAAGGGCAAACGTGCCACCACTCACTGGGCCTATCACGAGTTGCTGGCGCCATTGGGAGCCATTGCGGTGAAGGATCGGGTGGTGCGCGACGGTAATCTGCTGACCGGTGGCGGGATCACCGCGGGTATCGATTTTGCCCTGACCCTGGCCGCCGAGCTGTTCGATCGCGACACGGCCGAGCTGGTGCAATTGCAGCTGGAATACGCGCCGGCACCGCCGTTCCAGGCCGGCAGTCCGGAAACCGCGCCGGCCCGGGTTCTGCAGGAGGCCCGTCAGCGCGCCGCCGGGTCATTGAAGCAGCGTACGCACATCACCGAGCGTGCGGCGGCAAAGCTCGAACGCTGATTTCTGTAGGAGCGAGCCTGCTCGCGATGGTCGTCAACGATAACGCGCGTCTACTGGTTAAACGCTGCGCTCTTGAGTCCATCGCGAGCAAGGCTCGCTCCTACAGTATTTTTTGTCGCGCCGCGTTTTTCATACGCCCATAAAAAAACCCGCCGAAGCGGGTTCTTCCAAGACCATTACGACTCCCTGTCGTCAGCATTCCCTGCAAATGGCCGATCATCCATGATCCTGAGCACTCCCTGTGCGTCAGTGGATGGGGCCAGAATACGCATGGGATCCAATTTGTAACAGAAGATATAACTACCATCGCGTGTAAGACATTCGCCATGGCTGCCTTCCGAAAACCCTTAGATGAACGTTCACTCCCCCCGCTCGCGAGCCTTGGCGCTTTCGGCCAGAAAGTGTTCCAGCCTGCCCAACTGCTCTTCCCAGCCACGGCTGTCCATGTAATACGCCTCTTTCTGGCGTATGTCGGGAATGTGCGCAAAACCTGACTCGGACACCTTCAACAGCGTGCCGTCGTCGTAGTCTTCCAGCTCGAACCTGACCAGCGTGGTGGGTTCCTGGGAATAGTCGATCTTCGGGTTCACGGCGTACGGGTGCCAGCGAAACGAAAACAACTGCTGCGGCTCGACCCGCTCGACCAGCACATTCCACAACACATGTTCATAACCGGGATACGTGACCTGCCCCTGGGTCCACTCGCCGGCGATGAACCGCCTGCCTTCGAGCGCAACGCCGAACCATTGGCCGAACGCTTCTGCATCAACCAAGGCACGCCAGACATGGGAGCGCGGCGACTTGAGCATTATTTTGCGTTCAAAACTATTGGGTACTGGTTTCATAAGTCACCTCCTGTACTGAACAACAGTAGGCCTGTAAGACCACATGTCCAGTCCGAAAGTTGTATGAATCGGGTGTCAGTTGTCGCAAGCGCGCTCTTTGCAGGGCCTTTCGCTTCGCTACACTGACCCCAACTTCCCTTGTCACAGCGAGCTTTCCCCATGCACCCACGCGTTCTCCTGGCGCTGACGCCGTTGATTTTCTCCCCTCTGGTCCACGCCGTGGACTGCGACAATGCCACCGACCAGGCGACGATGAACCAGTGTGCGTCGCAGCAGCATGCGGCGGCAGACAAGGAGTTGAACGCGCTTTACCAGCAAATCACTTCAAGATTGAAGGGCAATCCCGACAGCAAGAAGCTGCTGGTGGGTGCGCAGCGTTCGTGGATTGCGTTTCGTGATGCCGAGTGCAAGTTTTCGGCGTCGGGGGTGGAAGGCGGGAGTGTTTATCCGCTGATCTACGGCAATTGCGTGACCGAACTGACCAAGGCGCGGGTGGAGACGTTCAAGACCTACTTGAAGTGCCAGGAGGGGGATTTGGGGTGTCCGGTGCCGGGGGTTTGATTTTGCGTTGCCTTTGAGGCCCTCTTCGCGGGCAAGCCCGCTCCCACACTTTGATCGCATACCTAATGAAAAAACTCGGTCAACTGTGGGAGCGGGCTTGCCCGCTAAGGGGTCGGTATCCCCGATACATCTTCAGTGGTTGGAATTCCGTCTTCGCGAGCAGGCTCGCTCCCACAGTTGACCGAGTTCTTTCAGTGAGAATGCGATCAACATGTGGGAGCGAGCCTGCTCGCGAAGGCGTCAGCACTTACCGCACAAAAATCTGCGCCGTGGTAATCGCCATATCCCCGCCCGGCAACTTGATGCTGCCCACCTGCTTCAGGCTGTCGGCATCAAAGATCGCCACATCGTTGAAGGTCCCGGCCAGGTAGATCTTGCTGCCGTCCTTGTTGAAGGAAATGCAGTAGTAGGAATGATCAAGCGTCGCCGCCTGCAGCATCTTTTTCTCCTTGATGTCGTACTTGGCCAGTCGGTTGAGCACGCCGAACATCAGGTTCGGGTCTTTCGGCGAGCGCATGCCGCTGAAGTAGATTTCCGTCAGCGGACCGAAGTCAGTGGTTTCGGTCTTGCCGGTCTTCAGGTCGACGCTGAACAGGCCGTACAGGTAGTCGGCAGTGGCCGGGTCCTGTTTCTTGTCCTTGAACTTCGCGGTGGTGTAGAGCAGCGAGAAGTCATGGCGATAGGTCTGCTGGTTCCACACGTAGAGCACGTCGGGAGCCGCGTAGTTGGCGCGTTTCCAGTGACGGCTGGGGATCAGCACGTCGAACTTGCCGGTCTGCACGTTGACCTTGTAGATATCCGCACCGGCCACATACAGGGTGCCGTCGTCACCGCTCTGCATGATGGTCAGCTGCCGGGGCGCCGGGAAACTGCGCACCGGTTTGGCCTCCATGCCGGCGTCGGTCTTGTACACATCGAGCCGGGGTTGCTGCACTTCGTAGCGATCGTTGAGCATCAACGTCGGGTTGGCGATGGTGAACAGCTCCTTGCCGTCGTGGCTCAGGGTGAAGGCGAACATGGACTTGGCTTTCTCACCCGGTTTCTGGGTGATGCTGGCGTGGAACACCTGCTTGCAGCTGTCCAGTTCGACACCGTAGACATCGGCATAGTGGTTGTTCAACACGTAGGCGGTCTTGCGATCCGGCGACAGCTGTACGGTGCCGGGACCGAAGGCGTCCGGCATCTTGCAGGTCTTGAACAGCGTGTCGGTGGCCAGGTCGATCACGTGCAGGTTGTTCGGGTAGTTGGTGGTCAACATGTATTCGTGACCGTCTTGCAGCGCGGTGTTCTCATCGGCCAGAACGTTGAGCGAAAGAGTGCTCAGGACGGCGAACGCGGCCAGGCCGCAGGCTTTGATGCTGTGCATGCTGGAATCCTTCTTCTTGTCTGATCACTTGTCTTTCGGGAAGACAGTGCCAAGGTTTCGCCAGTTGTCGTTGGACGCCTGGGCATCCTTGTTCCAGTCCGGGTAGGTGCTCATCATGTCCGGCACCTGGGCCGGCCACCAGCACGGATCGGAGCAGCCATACAGGTCGGCTTCCATCGGCTGGCACAACGACGACACACCGCCAAACGCATCGATTTCCCAACCCGGGTCGGTGGTCGAGGCACAGCCCGCCACCGAGCTCATGGCCACCACTTCTTCGATGCGGTTCTCGTCCGCGGCCTGATCCAGCTTCAACGCTTTGTTATTGATTGCCTTGAGATGTTTCATATCAGTGAGCCTTGCGCGGAGTGATGTAGCTGCTGATGAACGCAGGGTTATTGGCCATGATCCGGGTGTAGACCTCGATGCCGAAGTCGACCCAGTCACGCATCAGTTCGCAGTAGTGATAGGTCGGGTGCGTCGGATCGCCGTAGCGGGCGTAGCTCTCGTGATAGCAGCCGCCAGAGCACAGGTTGCGGATCTGGCAGTCTTCGCAGCCGGTGTTGGTGCGGTCCAGGCGTTGGGACAGGAAGTCGTTCAGCTCCACCTGCTTCACGCCGCTGTGGACGTTGCCGAAGGTCGGCAGGCTCGAACCGGTGAAACGGTGGCACAGGTTCAGTTCGCCCTTGTGATCCACCGCCAGCATCTTCAGGCCCGCACCGCACGGCAGGGCCTTTTTGTGGCCTTCGTGGATGTCGGTGATCAACTGGTGCAGGTTGGAGAAGCCGATGTTGCGGTGCTCCAGTGCGGCTTCCAGATAACGCCGACCGAGGGCCTTCATATTGGCAAACACCTGCACCAGTTCATCGCTGGTGAGGTTGAAGCTGCTGATGTCGCCGGAGGTCACTGGGGCGAAGCCGACCTCGGCAAAACCCAGTTCGTTAAACAGGTGATCCCAGATGGTTTCGACGTCGGTGACGCCGGTGGTCAAGGTCACCCGCGCCCCCACCGGACGGCTGTTGTAGCGCGACAACAGCATCTCGGCCTTGCGCCGCACCACGTCGTAGGTGCCCTGCCCGCCCACGGTGATGCGGTTGCGGTCGTGCACGGTTTTCGGCCCGTCGATGCTCACCGACAACCCGAAACGGTGGGCGTTGAGGTAGTCCACGGTTTCTTCGGTGAGCAGCGTGGCGTTGGTGGTCATCACGAATTCAACAAACTTGCCCGCTTCGGCAAAGCGTTTTTCACAGTAATCGACCATGTACTCGATCAACTTGCGATTGCTCAACGGCTCGCCGCCGAAGAACACCACGGTGAAACGCTCTTCGTCCGGGGACTCCTTGAGCAGCATCTCTACCGATGCGATGGCGGTTTCGACGTCCATCTTCTTGCCGGCCGACGGCTTGTCGAGATCTTCCTTGTAGCAATAGGTGCAGCTCAGGTTGCAGCCGGTGTTGACGTTGAGCACCACGGTGTTGATCGCGGTGCGCTCGACCCGCTTGGTGGCGATGTCCGGGGTCAGTGGCGAGCCGTCGCTGACCAGTTCCAGGGCCATCAGTTCGCGCAGGGTCTCGGTGACTTCTTCACCGTTGAAGCGCGCAGCCAGGCGCTGGATCAGGTCGTCCGAGGAACAACCGGGGCCACGCAAGGTGTCGATGATGGTGCCCGTCAGTTCATCGCTGGCGAACAGCGAACTGCTGGGGATGTGAAACAGCATGCGGTCGGCGTCGACCTGCACTTCGTGCAGGTTGCGTTCGACCAGATTCAAGATAGCGCCCATGGCAAACCTCCTGTGCAGGCCCCGTTGTGCGGGGCTTGCGGTCATTCCGAAAAGTGTCTGGATCCGTTAAACGATCAGCTCAACTCATGGAATGGGTGGATTGTTCCAGCGTTGCACGGTCACGATCATGTGGCCTTCGCCGGTCAGGGATTTCCCTGCGTCGTCGACGGCGGCGATCACCTTGAGGTTGCCGGCATTGTTGGTGGACATCTTGCGCGCAGGGTTCGGCCCGGCATCGCCCGGTGTAAACACGCCTGCGTCGGCCTGCATGGTGCCCGCGTACTTGACGTCTTCGTCTTCCTTGGCGCGGTCGTCGAAGGCCTCGACCTTCCACTGCGCCGGGAACACGCCGATGCGATACGGCTTGCCATCGGCACCTTTACCCCAGGCTTCGGCATCGAAACGGCCCTGGACCTTCGGCGTCGAACCGCCGCCCTCGCCAATCCGCGCCACCGAGAACTCCGGCACCACCTTGACCTGGGCGATCTTGCTGTAGACCGACAGGCTCGGGCCTTTCAGCGCACCGACGGTGACTGCGCGCAGGCCCGGCTGGGCATTGGCGGCGGCCTTGAGTTTGACCTTGATCCGTTCCGGGCTCTGCTCCACGACTTCGAGCACTTCCACGCCTTTGCCAAAGTTCGGCTTGCCGCTCAGGCCGCTGCCGATCAGGGTCACTTCGGTTTCGCTGCCGGCTTTCAGATAGCCCGGTTGCACCGCCAACAGACGCTGGGAGCCCTGTTTGGCGGCGACGAAGTCCAGACCGCGCTCGTCATGCTCGGCTTCGAACATCCGGCCTTGCAGGGCATTACCTTGCGCGGCGAACACCTGGCGCATGGTCACGCCATCGATGGTCACGTTGCCGCGCCATTCGTAGCCGGTGTAGAGAATCGCGCTGCCGTCGCCGTTGAACGGCGTGCCGTCGGCGTATTGGCCCTTGACGCTGACCTTGAAGGTGTCGCTGCCGTCAGCGCTCACGCTCATCACGCCCGCCAGTTCACCCTTGCCGGGCATGTGACCGCTGAAGCTCCAGTCACCCACCAGCGCGTCGCTTTTCGGCGCGGTGCTCAGCCATTTTTTCCAGGCTGGGTTGTCCAGCGGATAACGCTTGGCCAGCAGCGGCACCATCTCTTTGCGTGCCAGATCAAACCAGTCACGGTCACGGGACAGGGCCTGGTATTCCAGCGACGGCCATTGGCCGAGGTGGAAGTTCACCAGACGTTCCCACTCCTGGGCCGGACGCCGCTGCAGGGCCACTCGCGCACCGGAGTGGCAGCGGCCGCACATCTGACTGTGCTGGTCATCGAATTGCTCGACGGTGTTGAGCCGGCGTTCAATGGCATAACGCACGCCGTCGGTCTCGCTCGGTGCCAGGCCCTGGGTGTCGGCCAGGTACTTGACCAGTGTCCGGCGGTCTTCATCACTGATCTGCAAACCGTGCATGGTCTGCATGCGCGCAATGCTCATCAGCCAGCCTTCCGGCGTTTTGCGCTGGTGGCTGATGCGGCTCAGGGCGTTATCGGCTTCGGGGGTGTGACAGCCCTGACAGGTTTCCTTGAGGATGGTCTGGGCGTCGCGGGCTGCCAGGCTGTCAGGCGAATGCAGCGCCACACAAGCGGCCACGGCCAGCAGACTGACACTCAGGCCTGATCGGAGTTTTCTCTTCATCAACGTCGAACCTCGCACGGTGCTTTCTTATTTTTGTGGCTTATCGTTTTTTGGGTTTCTACCGCCAGCGGCGAACCACTGACGAAGGCAAGAGAAACGTCTGCGATGAGCAATACACGGAGCGTGCCAGCTTGCCGATAAGCTTTTTAATCAATCACTTGCGTTGATTTGACTGCACAAAGCCATGCCTGGACGCGGTCGCCGGCGTCTAATATCGCGACAGCTGTTGCAGTCTGAGACAGCATAGATGCCCTGCCGGAACAGCTCATCGGCCAGCCATTGACGGTCCGCACCGGGGGGCGCGAAATGGGGGTTCACCGATTGCCAAGCAGGGGAAAAAAATGGCAAGCATCACTGTCCTGGCGGGGGACTTTCTGCAGGGTGACGGAGATTACCGGGATGGCGTGTTTACCCTCAGAACGTCGCTCCACCCGTGGCCCGGCATTACCCTCCCGCTGTCGAAAATCAAACACCTGGAAGTGGCCAACGAGGAATCGATCAACAACATCAAGGAAGCCATCGGCTTCGGCGTCGCGGGCGCCATGTTGCTCGGACCGATCGGCGCATTCGCCGGATTCATGTTGGCGGGCACGGAAACCGAAGTGACCTTCCTGGCAACGCTCAAGGACGACCGAAAACTGCTGGCTGCCGCCGATAGCAGCACGTTCGAGGAAATTTCCCGAAAAATGGCGTCATGACGTGACTGACCCAGGCCGCACCACCCCGGTGGTGCGGCTGACGCGGGCTCAGTGGTAGATCGTGGGCGGAACGCCTTTGTGCGACTCGATCTGTTGCCGCATTTCCGCCACCAGCGTGGCGATCCCGTGGACGGTGTCCAGCTTCCACAGCGGAACGTGGGTGGCGATCAGGTCCACCTGGCCGGTCATGCAATCGCACACCCGAATCGTCAGGGACTGGTCCGGCGCCAGGCTGCAGGTGCAGACCGATGGCAGGAAACTGCGCTCAATGATGCTTTGAATTTCCAGGGGTGAAAGGTTCATCGCTACCTCCCTTACGCCAGTTGTGTTGTCGGGAAAAAGGTCCGTCATTTCACCCACCGAACGGGAAAATTCTAGTCCTCGCCAAGGGGCGTCTCAAGATGACGGGCGGGCTGTTCGTCGTCTCACCCGCTGTCGCGATATGAGACAAAACCTTCTTGCTGCCAACGCCCCACGGCCTATGGAAAACCCCCGCCCGACAAGGGCCGACCGGCCTTCCCGAACACTTGGCACAGCCATTGCGAAAGCCCCGTTCACACGAACAACAAGAGGCCTCGCCATGTCGCTCCCTAACCTGCTTCCCGCCACCTCGGCGTTTATCCAGCGCGCCCCGCGCATGCTCATCGGCGGTGACTGGGTCGAGGCCGCCGACGGCCAGACCATGAACCTGCACAACCCGGCCACCGGCGAAGTGCTGTGCGTGGTGCCACGGGCCACACCGGAGGATGTCGACCGTGCCGTGCTGGCCGCCCGTCAGGCGTTCGACGACTCGGCCTGGACCCGTACCCGCCCCCGTGAGCGGCAGAACCTGCTGTGGAAACTCGCCGACCTGATGCAGCGCGACGCCGAACTGTTGGCGCAACTGGAATGCCTGAACAACGGCAAAAGCGCCGCCGTCGCTCAGGTGATGGACGTGCAGCTGTCCATCGACTTCCTGCGCTATATGGCGGGCTGGGCGACCAAGATCGAAGGCTCCACGGTCGATGTGTCGGCGCCGCTGATGCCCAATGATCAGTTCCACAGTTTCATCCGTCGCGAAGCCGTGGGCGTGGTCGGCGCCATCGTGGCCTGGAACTTTCCGCTGCTGCTGGCCTGCTGGAAACTCGGCCCGGCGCTGGCCACCGGCTGCACCGTGGTACTCAAGCCCGCCGATGAAACCCCGCTCACCGCACTCAAACTCGCCGAGTTGGTGCTGGAAGCAGGCTACCCCGAAGGGGTGTTCAACGTGGTCACCGGCACCGGCATCACCGCGGGTTCGGCCCTGACCCACAACCCGCTGGTGGACAAGCTGACCTTCACCGGCTCCACGGCCGTGGGCAAGCAGATCGGCAAGATCGCCATGGACTCCATGACCCGGGTCACCCTGGAACTGGGCGGCAAATCGCCGACCATCGTCATGGCCGACGCCGATCTGCAAAGCGCAGCCGCCGGGGCCGCCAGTGCGATTTTCTTCAACCAGGGCCAGGTCTGCTGCGCCGGCTCGCGCCTGTATGTGCAGCGCAAGCATTTCGACAATGTGGTGGCGGACATTGCGGGTATCGCCAATGCCATGAAACTCGGCAACGGCCTGGACCCGAGCGTCGAGATGGGGCCACTGATCTCCGCCCGCCAGCAGGAGCGGGTCTACGGCTACATCGAGAAGGGCCGGGAAAGCGGCGCGACCATCGCCTGCGGTGGCGAGCAGTTCGGGCCGGGCTTTTTCGTCAAGCCGACGGTGATTGTCGACGTCGATCAGAAGCACTCACTGGTGCAGGAAGAAATCTTCGGCCCGGTGCTGGTGGCCATTCCATTCGATGACGAAGCCGAGGCACTGCGCCTGGCCAACGACAGCCCCTACGGCCTGGGCGCGAGTATCTGGTCCAATGACCTGGCGGCGGTGCACCGGATGATTCCGCGGATCAAGTCGGGATCGGTGTGGGTCAACTGCCACAGCGCCCTGGACCCGGCGCTGCCGTTTGGCGGCTACAAGATGTCGGGCGTTGGGCGGGAGATGGGGTATGCGGCGATTGAGCATTACACCGAGTTGAAGTCGGTGTTGATCAAGCTGTAATTTTCGGCGCCTGTCAGGCCGCCTTCGCGAGCAGGCTCGCTCCCACAGGGGAACGCATTCCAATGTGGGAGCGAGCCTGCTCGCGAAGAGGTCAGAACTGCCAACACAAGGCTCAGGGTTTGAAACCCTGAGCCAACAACCAACTCCTGATCATCCTCCCCTGCTCCACCGTCAACCCCGCCAACACCTGCTCCGCCGGTTCACGGCACATCAATCTGCGCACCAACGGCGCCAGCGCCACCCCCTGCACATGCCAGATCCCTAACGGCTGATCCGCCGTGATCACCACTTCGGCCTCATCAACAAACCCGTCGCGCAGCACCGGCGCTCGCTCGATCCGCAACGCCTTGAAATCCGCCTCGGCATGGGCCACCTCCGCATCCGGCCATTGCCGCCGCGCCTGCCAGAACGGTTGATCGAGCCAACGCTGTTCATCGGCGTAAAAATCCCGACCGATCCGGGCGAACCGCAGAAACAACTGCTCCACCCGTTGCTGATGGAAGCGCCGGGCCAGCGCCGCTCGCTCGGGTTTGCGCAGCAAGGTGTTGATCACCGTGGGCGCCTGTAACGCCGAAGACAGGGATTGAAAGATGCCATTGCCCGACAAGGGGTCCACCGCCATCGCCGCATCGCCGACCCGAATCCAGTTTTCGCCGCACACCTGCGGGCTCAGGATCGCCGTGCTGCTGCGGGCGTGCAGTTGCAGGTCAAGCTCGGGCTCGCCGCCGAAAAAGGCCTGGGCCAGCGCCGATGCCTGACGCCGCTGCCGACAGTAATCCAGTAACTGCGCCTTGCCCGGCAACCCGGCGCTGGCCACGTCCACCGTCCATTGCCAGTAACATTGGCCGTCGGCCCGCCGCGCCATCCAGGCCCAGCCATCCGAAAGGCTTTCCACTGCACTGGCGGTATTGCCCGGCGTGCCTTGCCAGCGATTGAGCAGGCTGACGGTCTCCGGCCCGCGCAAGCCCTTGCCGAGGGCCGGCGCCTGACGGCCTCGGGCTTCCACCAGAAAGTCCGCGATCAGTGCTTCACGCCCGTCGATTTCGATGCGATGGCCTGTGGTTGAAGTCTGCACCGACAGCACCCGGCCTTCGATCAGCTCAACCCCTGCCACACGCAAATCCTCGCGCAACCCGCGATCGAAGGTCGGGCGATCCAGGAGGAATTCGATGTTTTGCGCGTGCTGCTGGCCGTTCCAGTTGACCTGCCGCTGAGAAGGCAACGCGGCCTCCGACAGCGCTTGATGCAGCCCGGCGCCACGCAATGCCTCCAGCACTCGCTGGGAAACCCCTTCCAGCGCGGCAAAGCGACGCCACTCGCTGACCAGCGTGACGGCATAACCGAGTCGCCGCAGCCCCAGGGCCACCGCCGCGCCCGCCGGCCCGGCGCCCAGAATCGCAATCGTGGTCATGGCCCGTAGCGCCGTTCAGGGCCACGATAACGGGCGTTTTGCTGCAGAAATTCGATGATTTGCTCGTTGCTCGCTTCGGGCTGTTCCACCAGGAAGGCCGCGATGTGCCCGCTCAACGCCGCGCAGCCGAGACTGGCGCCAGACTGCCCCGGGTAGGTGCCGTGCACGCACGCGGCGAAATCCGCTTGGGCACTATTGAGCCACGACCATTCAAGTTCGGCGCAGCGCGCATCGCCGGTGACGCGCAGCACCTGTGGATAATTCGCCGGAAACACGCCTTCGCCCTGCGCCGGGCTGGACGCGCACAGCAACACGCCCCGCTCTACCGCCGCCGCGCAAGCAGCCCGCAACAGGCTGCGGTCCTGACGCAAGCCGAGACTCAAATTGATCAGGCGCACGTCCTGCGCCACCAGCCAGTCAATCGCCGTGGCGATCTGCAAGGCGCTGGTGACCCCGCGCTGGTCGAACACCTGCCCCACACAAAACACTGCCGACGGCGCCCGCCGGCCGATGGCCTCGATCACTGCACTGCCGTGGCCCAGCGGATCGTCACGCAAGTCGCTTTCAACCAGGCCATCTTCCACCAGCGAAAACCGCCGCCCGGCGATCACCTGCACCCGTTGCGCCGCCGAGTGACCGCTGTCCACCACACCGATGCGCAGCTCAGGTTTTTCATACAGCTCAGGCTTCATGCAGCACCGTTTTCGAGATCAATACGCCGTCGAGCAATTCAAAACGCAGATCGGCATCGGCCAGGGTCGAGGGGCGATGGCTGATCAGGATTCGCGTGCGCCCGGCAAACAGGCGGTCGATGGCCTCGATCACTTCGCGTTCGGTGGCTTCGTCCACCGCCGACGTGGCTTCGTCGAGCACCAGAATCAAGGGATCCTGCAACAGCGCGCGGGCAATGGCGATGCGCTGTTTCTGCCCGCCGGACAACTGCTGGCCGCGCTCGCCCAACGGGCTGTCCAGCCCCTCCGGCAGGGAGGCGATCAGGCTGTCGAGCTGCGCCAGGCGCGCCACTTCGGCAATCGCTTCGCGACTGGCATCCGGCACCGCATAGGCCAGGTTGTCGGCGAGGCTGCCGCGAAACAGCACGATGTCCTGACTGACCACGGCGATCCGCCGGCGCAGCTGGAACAGGTCCAGTTCGCGCACATCCACTTCGCCCAACAGCACCCGCCCTGACTGCGGGTCGTGGTGACGTTGCAGCAGATCGATCAGGGTCGACTTGCCGACGCCGGAGCCACCGCTCAGGGCGACTTTCAAACCATAGGGAATGCGCGCTTCGATGCCGCGCAGGGTGGTCGAGCGACCGGGATGACTGAAATGCACATCGTCGAAACGCAGCTCTCCCGAGCTTGGCATCGGCTTCGGCGCATCCGGTGAAAGAACAGTCGGTTGTTCACCGCGCAATTCCATCACCCGCCCGAGGCTGACGGTCATGCGCTGCATCGCCACATAAAGCCCGAGCAGACTCTGGACCGGCCCTACGGCCATGCCCAGGTAGGTGGAAAACGCGATCAGCGCGCCCAGTTGCCAGGTGCCCTGCACCACCCAGTAACCGCCGATCAGAAAAGCGCAGGCCCGGGACAACGAAGTCAGCGTGCCCGGTACGGCCTGGGTGAAAAACTCGGTGACTTGCAGGCGCAGCAACTGGCTCATGTAGCCCTGGCCCAGGGTTTCCAGGCGGCGCGCTTCGCGCTGTTGCTGGCCGGCGGACTGGATGAATTTCATCACCGGCAGCGTTTCGACCATGAACGACGACATGTCCGCCGAACGTTCGCGCAACTGCCGCACGTCGCGCTCGACCTTGCGCCGCATACAGCGCAGCCAGAGCACGTCGAGGGGGATCAGCACCAGCGCCAGCAGCGACAGTTTCCAGGACAGGGTCAACAGCATCGCCACCGCCACCACCAGGCCGATCACGCTGGACACCGCCGAGAACAGCGAATCCACGGCAAAGCGCTGGATCTCCGCCACATCGCCGTCGAGACGCGACATCAGGTCGCCGATGCGCCGCTGGCCGTAGAAGCTCGGCGACAGGGTCTGCAAGTGCCGATAGAGGTCATCGCGCAGGGCAAACAGCATGCGCCCGGACAGCCGCGTGTGCAGGTAGCGATTGATCCCCGACAGCGCCGTGCCCAGCAGCCCGGCGACGATCATCAGCCCGGCGATCAGCACCAGCATCGGGAAGTTGCGCGCCAGCAGGCCATCGTCGATCAGCAGCTTGGTCAGCCACGGCTGTACCAGCACCAGCGCCGAGGCGCAGACCGACAGTCCCAGCAGCCCGGCAATCGCCAGCCGATGGGGCCGCACAAAGCTGTAGAGCCAGCGCAGCGCCGCTTGCAGGGCTTCGGGGTTCTGGCTGTCGATCAGCCGAACGATCAGGCGCTGCATCACGAACGCAACTGTTTGAGCTTGCGATACAGGGTCGCGCGGCTGATGCCCAGGGCATCGGCGGCGGCCGAGACGTTGCCCTGATGGTTGTCCAGGGACTGACGGATCATTTCCAGTTCGTTTTCACGGATGCTGCCAGCCTGGGGCCGTTCGGTGGCCGTCAACTCGTCGAGCATGCTGTCGGGCAAGTGATCGAGTGTCAGCACGGTTTCACCCGGTTCGCGCATGGCCAGCGCGGTGCGCAGGACCATCTCCAGCTGGCGGATGTTGCCCGGCCAATGGTAGTTGCCGAGCAGGCGGCTCAGATCGTCATGCAGCACCACCGTGGGTGCGTCGAGCCGGGTCAGCAAACGGCCCACCAGTGCGGTGAAATCTTCACGCTCGCGCAGGGCCGGGAGCATCACGCTGATGCCGTTGACCCGATAGAACAGGTCTTCGCGAAAATGTTTTTCTTCCACCAGACGCTTGAGGTCGCGGTGGGTGGCGCAGATCAGCGCGACGTCGATGTCCTGCTCTTCGCCGGCGCCCAACGGTGCCACCTTGCGGTCCTGCAACACCCGCAGCAGCCGCGCCTGTAGCGCCAACGGCATGTCGCCGATTTCATCGAGAAACAGCGTGCCGCCATGGGCCTGCTGCAAGCGCCCGACCATGCCACCCCGGCGCGAGCCGGTGAACGCACCTTCGCGGTAGCCGAACAATTCCGACTCGATCAGGCCTTCGGGAATCGCCGCGCAGTTCACCGCGACAAAGGGCTTGTCGCTGCGACTGCCGGCCATGTGCAGGGCGCGGGCGATGACCTCCTTGCCGGTGCCGGTTTCCCCCAGCAGCAACACCGGCAACTGGTTGGCCAGGCCTTGGCGGGCCATGCGCAGGGCGCGGGCATAACGGGTATTGCTGCCGGCCAGGGACTCGAGGTCCGGTTGTGCCTTGGCGGGTTTCGTCGGGGTGCGCGGCGGGGTTCCGACGTTGAGGGTTCGCTGCGGCGCGCGCAGGGTTTTGTAGAAAAATTCGCCCTTGGCGGTCTGCAAGCTGCCGGCGCCGCCCTGATGCAGACGCGACAGCAATTGCAGGCCATCAACCCCGAGAAACTCCTCGCAACGCCGCCCGACCAGCGCCGAACGCTCGGCATGCAGCAACTGGCAGGCCTGGGCACTGACGGCGAGGATCTGTCCGCCGAGGCTCACCGCCAGCAGGCCCTGCCAGGGGGATTCGAGGTACTGGCGACGGCTGTGGAAGGCGAGGACAATTTCGTCCGGATAGCTGGCGTTGAACACCCGGCTTTCAATCTGGCTGACCGCCATGGCCAGCAGCGCGGTGCTGTCGTGGGCACGGCCCAGCGGGCCTTCGCGGGTCAAGTCGAGTACACCGAGGATGTCGCCTTGCGGGCAATGGATCGGCACCGAGGTGCAGGAAAAATCGCTGAGGCGATCCAGGTAATGTTCGCCGCAATCGATCAAGGTTGGCCGGGCTTCTACCAGCGCGGTGCCGAGGGCATTGGTGCCACGGGCGGCTTCGCTCCAGCAGGCCCCCAGGGTGATGTCTTGCAGGCCGCTGCCCTTGAGGCGGTCGGCGCGTCCTTCGACGGCGAGGATGGTGGCGTCGGAATTGGCGAGGATGATCAACCCTTCCTTGCCCTGGCGTTCGGCCAGGTAATCGATGGCCGGGAGCGCGGCGTCGATCAACAAGCGATTGCTGGCCAGCAGTACGTCGAGACTGGCACTCGATTCCAGCGCCAGCTCATGTTTGGCATTGAAATGCACGCCATGACTGAGGCTGCGTCGCCACGAAGCATCGATTTCCGCCCGCAGGACACCGTCCGGCACTTCGCCTTCCAGGTGCAGCTTTTCCCGGGCCAGCCGGGCTTCGCGGTGCAGTTTGGGGGAATTTGTTTTTATTAGCGTCATCAAGCGCTCCGGGTCGTCCGCCCTGCGCCTTTATATTTCGGCGCCCTGCCGCAATCTTTACGTTAACGTCAGGGCAATGGCAAGTGCCTTACGGCGCTTGTGTTCCAGCAGGTGGACCGCGTTATCGTTCTTCGCGAGCAGGCTCGCTCCCACAGGTTTAGCGCAATTCCCCTGTGGGAGCGAGCCTGCTCGCGAAGGCGTCGTCACAGACACCTAAGAATCAGAGCTGCCACACCTCAGGCCCGACAAAAAACGCCCGCGCATTGTCCTCCAGACTCTCCAGGTGATACCCCCCCTCCTGCACGATCAGGCAGGGCAACCCGAGGCTGCGAATCCGCTCGCCGAGCACGGCAAACCCTTCGCGGGTCACCGCCACTTTGCTCTGCGGATCCAGCTCATAGATATCAAAGCCCAGCGACAGCACCAGCACCTCGGCGCCGAAGTCGGTCACGGCCTGCAACGCGACATCCAGTTGCCCCAGGAAATCCGCCTCACTGGCACCATGGGCCATCGGCAAATTGAGGTTGAATCCCTCGCCGACGCCAACGCCACGCTCATCGGCAAACCCGGCAACCCCCGGATAGAAGTTGGTCGGATCACCGTGCACCGAGACGTAGAGCACGTCATCGCGGTCGTAGAAAATTTCCTGGATACCCTGACCGTGGTGCATGTCGGTGTCGAGCACCGCCACTTTCGCGAATTTACCGCGCAACACCTGCGCCGCCACCGCCGCGTTGTTCACATAGCAGAAGCCCCCCGCCGCTTCGGCCCGAGCGTGGTGCCCCGGCGGTCGGCACAAGGCATAGGCGGCGGGTTCGCCATCGAGCAAGGCTTGGGCGCCAGCGATTGCACTTTGTGCCGACCAGTAGGCCGAGCGCCAAGTCTGCCCGCCCACCGGGCAACTGCCATCGGCCAGATAGCGAGCCGCTTGCGCGAGAATGCCGCGCAGGGCGTTGGGCTCGCGGACGAAGATGTTCGACATCACCTCATCACCCCAGTCTTCGGGGACTTCCTTCCAGCGCTGGTGGGCTTCCTGCAGGAATGCCAGGTACGGCGCGCCGTGTACCGCCAGCAGCGGATCGAGCCCGGCGTCGGCCGGCTGCTCGACTTTGAAACCCAATGCATGGGACGCCTGCACCAGTCGCTGCGCCCGCTCCGGCACTTCCTGCGGCGTGCGCATCTGGCCACGGGAGTAGTAGCTGCGTGGATGGTGGAGCAATTGTTCGGGGTGGAAAAAACTGCGCATGGGGTGAATTCCTGTCAATTAACTTAGATCCAGAAACAGAGCGCTGTCCTCCTGTGGGAGCGAGCCTGCTCGCGAAAGCGGTGTATCAGACAATAAATGCGTCGACTGACACGCCCTCTTCGCGAGCAGGCTCGCTCCCACAGGGGGTTTGTGTTTACTCAGATTTTTCGGCGCGGGCCAGCACGGCGTTGAGCAGCACATCGGTACCCTGGCGCACGTCTTCGGGCAACACGTCTTCCGCTTCGTTATGACTCAAGCCACCGACACACGGAATGAACACCATGGCCGTCGGGCAGTACCGCGCCAGATGGATCGCGTCATGCCCGGCGCCGCTGACGATCGATTGCTGAGCGTAGCCCAGGGCATCCACCGCCTGCTGCACCGCCGCCACGCAATCGGCATCGAACGGCGTGGCCGGGCTGATCCAGTGCGGGGTGATGGTCAGCTGCAATCCGCGACCATCGGCAATCGCCTGCAGTCGTGCGCGCACCTGTTGTTCCATGGCCGCGATGGCTTCATCGCGGTGATGGCGCAGGTCGACGGTGAAATTCACCAACCCCGGAATGGTGTTGCGCGAGGACTTGTTGATGCTCAGTTCACCCACGGTGGTCAGGCCTTCGGGGGCAAAATCGGCGGCCAGGCCTTCGATGGCCTGAATCATCCGCGCCACGCCATACAGGGCGTCCTTGCGCAGCGGCATCGGCGTCGTACCGGCGTGGGCGGCCATGCCTTCGACCCGCACGTCGAGCCAGCGAATCGCCTGGCCGCCGCTGACCACGCCGATGCTCTTGGCGTTGTCTTCAAGGATCGGCCCCTGTTCGATGTGCGCCTCGAAATAGGCATCCACCGCGCCGCCCAGCGGCCGCTCGCCGGCATAACCGGTGCGCTGCAATTCGTCGGCGACGCTGATGCCGTCCACGTCGCGCACCGCGAGCGCCGTGTCCAGGTCCATGATCCCGGTGAACACCGCCGAGCCGAACATTGCCGGGGTGAAGCGCGCGCCCTCTTCGTTGGTCCACACCGCCACTTCCAGCGGCTTGCGGGTCTGGATGCCCAGGTCATTGAGGCAGCGCACCACTTCCAGGCCGGCCAGCACGCCGTACACGCCATCGAACCGCCCGCCTTCGGGCTGGGTGTCGAGGTGGCTGCCCATCATCACCGGCGCGGCATCCGGATCGGTGCCGGCGCGGCGGGCGAACAGGTTGCCGATGGCATCCACGCTCAGGGTCATCCCGGCTTCACGGCACCAGTGGGCAAACAGTTCGCGACCGGCCTTGTCTTCATCGCTCAGGGCCAGCCGGCAGCTGCCGCCACGGGCGGTAGCGCCGATTTCAGCCATCGCCATCAGACTCGCCCAGAGGCGTTCGCCATTAATCTTCAACATGAGTTTCTCCAGGACAATTCAGCTTAAGCGTTCGCCAGTTCCAGGTGTTCAGCGCTGGCATGGCGACGGGCAAGGGACAGGACACAGATCAGAGAAGTCGCGGCGATCAGGCTGTAGAACACCGCCATCGGCCACCATTGCCCGGCGAACTTGTGCGCCAGCATCGTGCCGATCAGCGGCGTCAGGCCACCGGCCAGCGCGCCGCAAACCTGGTACGCCAGGGAGATCGCGGTATAGCGCACCCGGGTTTCGAACATGCCGCTGACGTAACCGGCGATCACCGCATAGAACGACGCCATGCACACCACCGCCAGGGCAATGCCGAGGATGATCAGCGGCGCCTGGGCCGAGCTCACCAGCACAAACATCGGGTACGGCGAGGCCATGGCCAGCAGCGACACCAGGCACAGGAAGCGCGTCGCGCCCATTTTCTCGGCAACCCATGCCGCCACCGGCTGAATGCAGAACTGGATGATCGCGACGAAGAACAGGCACTCGAGGATCAACGAACGCGGCAGCGCCAGTTGCTGGGTGGTGTAGGCGATCATGAAGGTGTTGGTGAAATACACCCCGGCGATGCCCAAGGTGTTGGCGCCGATGCACAGCAACAACGGACGCCACGCGGTTCGCAGCACTTCCATCACCGGTGCCTGCTCCTTGCGTGTGTTTTTGATCGCCTGTTCGCGGCTGGCGAGAAACTCCGGCGATTCATTGACCCCCAGACGAATCGCCAGGCCCACCAGCAGCAACAGCGAACTGGCGAGGAACGGCAAACGCCAGCCCCAACTCATCAGGTCTTCTTCCGGCAAGCGGGTGACCGCGCTGAACGCTAGCAGCGACAGGATCAAACCGGCCGGGCTGCCCAACTGCGCAAACGAAGCGAAGAAATTGCGCCGACCTTTCGGTGCATGCTCGCCGGCCATCAACACCGCCCCGCCCCACTCGCCGCCGACGGCAATGCCCTGGACGATGCGTAACAGAATCAACAGCACCGGGGCGGCGGCGCCGATCTGGGCGTAGGTCGGCAGCAAACCGATGCACACGGTAACGACGCCCATCATCAGCAAGGTGATGATCAACGACTTCTTGCGCCCGATACGGTCACCGATATGGCCGAAGACAATCCCGCCCAACGGCCGCGCAAAGAAGCCCACGGCAAAGGTGCCGAACGCGGCCATGGTGCTGAACAGTTTGTCGTCGGAGGGGAAGAACAGCGCCCCGAACACCAGCGCGGCGGCGGTGGCGTAGATGTAAAAGTCGTACCACTCGATCATGGTGCCGATGAAGGCAGCGGCTGCCGCACGGCGCGGCTGGGACGAAGCTTGAGGCTTCATTTGGGTGGACTCCTTTGGTTATTTTTTTGGCAGGAGAGAAACGGCAAAGGCGAGGCGCTCTGGCGGCGCCGGTCTGGGAATGATTTTTCGTCCGGAGGCTATGATTAGTCAATTTTCTATTTATTATTCGCAGTATTACGCCAACTTATAATCGAGAGCCGCCATGGCCGAACGCGACGTGCAACACCTGCTCAATGACCGCCTGGACTGGAACCTGCTGCGCACCTTCCGGGTGATCGGCCAGGAGCTGAGCATCAGCCGCGCCGCTGCCCGCCTGCACCTGACGCAACCGGCGGTGAGCCAGGCGCTCAAGCGCCTGGAGGAACAACTGGGCCGGCAACTGATCGCCCGGCGCGGGCCACGCTTTGCCCTGACCGAAGTCGGCGAGCAGATCTTCGCCCTGGCCGGGGAAATCTACGGGCAGATGTCCCAGGTCAGCAGCGTGCTGGAACAACCGGCCGACGAAGTGATCGGCAAGGTGCGCCTGCTGATCATCAGCCGGATTTTTTCCGAGCGCTTCGATGACTTCCTCGCGGATTTTCATCGCCAGCATCCGCGGGTGGATCTGGAAGTCGAGGTGATGCGTAGCTCCGATATCGTCAGCGCCCTGCAGGAAAAAACCGCGACCCTGGGCCTGAGCCTCAATCGACGCCCGCAACCGCGCCTGGAACAACGCCTGTTCCTGCGCCAGCGCTATGCGTTTTTCTGCGGCAAACATCACCCGTTGTTCGGCCAACAGGACGTCGCCGAAGGGGATTTGCAAAAGGAGAATTTCGTCAGTTTCACCAGCGACCAGATCGGCGGCATGCTGTCGCCGTTGACCATTTTTCGCGATCAGCAGGGCTTCAGCGGACGCATCGTCGCGTCATCGCCCAGCCTTGAGGAAGTCCGGCGATTGGTGATCGCCGGTTTCGGTATCGGCTGCTTGCCCGAACACGTGGTGGCGGCCGACGTCGACGCCGGATTGCTCTGGCGCCTGCCGCCCCACGAAGGGATTGCCGATGTGGACATTCATTTGCTGTGGAACCGCGAGCAGCGCATGAGCCGTGCCGAGACGATCTTTCTCGAAAGCCTGCAGCAACGGCTGACCGACTAAACGCGCAAGACGTGCGCCACCGGTTCACCGGCGCGCAAGCGTTCAAGCAGGCGGGGTTCCGCATGATCCGAGGCCAACGCCTGCTCGATGACCGACGCTGCGGTTGCCGTGTCGATAAACAACACACCGTTGTCGTCCGCCAACACCCAATCCCCCGCCTGCACCGTCACCCCTGCACAGTGCACAGGCTGATTAATCAGGCTATCGCCGCGTCCGTACTGCTTGGTGGTCAACAGGGTGGTGCCACGGGCGAACACCGGTAGCCCGGTGTCACGCAGTTCCAGAAGATCGGTCACCACACCGTCCACCACAATGCCCACCGCTCCCGCACAACGGGCGGCGCAACTGGTCACCGCGCCGACCGGGGCATGGCGATGGTCGCCGCCGGTGTCGATCACCAGCACATCCCCCGGTCTTATTTGCGCCAGGGCCTGGTTCACCGCAATGGCATCGGCGCCCACCAGTTTCAGGGTCAATGCACGGCCCACCACTTTCACATGGGGCACCATCGCTCGCAGTTGCGCGTCGGCAAATCCCTCTTCAAGAAAATGCCCCAACGTCGGAAAACTCACTGCCTTAAGCAGTTCGATCAGTTGCGACTCATCCATGGTGCGACTCCTTGGCAATCAGTTCGGCAACACAATCGATCTCCAGCGACACGCCCCACAGCGCCACGCACACGGTGGTGCGGGCCGGTGGTGCATGGCCGAGAAACTCGCGATACACCGCGTTGAACGGCTCCAGTTGCGCCGGATCGGTCAGGTAGGCGTTGACCTTTATCACATGGCTGAAACCGGAGCCTGCTTCGATCAGGATCGCCTCCAGGTTGCGCAAGGTTTGCCGCACCTGTTCGGGAAAATCCGCGGGCTGCTCGTCGAGGTTGTTCCGGGCCGGAATCTGCCCGGCGGTGAACACCAGGTGACCGCTGACCACCGCTTGGGAGTAAGGGCCGACCGGGCCGATGTAGCCCGGGGCCGATTGAATTCTGCGCATGGGGTTGAACTCCAGGATTCAGGCCGTAGCCGATTTCAAAGGTTTAACGGGGGCCGCATCGTCTGTCGGGACGGCCCGGGGGATTTCGCTGATGTCTTTCTTGAAGGTCTCGGTCAACAGCAACAGTGCCACCAGGGAAATCAATGCCGCGCCGATCATGTACCAGGCCACCGAGGAGCCTTTGCCGGTCGCCGCGAGCAAGGCCGTGGTGACAATCGGTGTCGCCGCGCTGCCGAGCAGACCGGACAGCATGTAGCTGATTGACAACCCGGAGTAGCGCACCCGGGTGCCAAACAGTTCGGCAAGGAAGGTCGCGATCGGGCCGTAGTTGGCGGCGAACGCGGTCATCAGCAACAGGTAACCGAACACCACCATCGGCAGCTCTTTGGTGTCCATCAACCAGAACATCGGGAACGCCACCAGCGCTTCGGCAATGATGCCGCCGACAATGATCGGCTTGCGCCCGAAGCGGTCCGAGAGCGCGCCGAACACCGGCAACATGACGATGCACCAGGCGCAGGACAGCAGCACCACACCCAGCATCACGCTGCGGCTGAAGCCGAGATTCTGCGTGCCGTAGGTCAGGCCGAAGGCGACGATGATGTTGAACGAGGCACCGGTGGACATGGTGGCAATGCCGCCCAGCACCACTTGCTTCCAGTACTTGCGGAACACTTCGGCCAGCGGCATTTTCACTTGCACTTCGGCTTCCTTGACCTTGTTGAAGGCCGGGGTTTCCGAGATGTTCAGCCGGATGTACAAACCGACGGCGATCAGCAGCACGCTGGCCAGGAACGGAATCCGCCAGCCCCAGGCCAACAGGTCTTCAGGGGACATCCAGGCGGCGATCACCAGGAAGGCCAGATTGGCGATCAGGGTCCCGGCCGGCACGCCGATCTGCACCCAGGAACCGTACAGGCCACGCTTGTTGGCTGGCGCATGTTCCACCGCCATCAACACCGCCCCGCCCCACTCGCCGCCCAGTGCCAGGCCCTGCACCACGCGCAATAGCAACAACAGGATCGGCGCCCAGATACCGATAGTGGCGAAGTCGGGCAACAGGCCGATGGCGAAGGTCGCCGCGCCCATGGTCAGCAGCGAGATCAACAGCATCGACTTGCGCCCCAGCCGATCACCGAAATGCCCGAACAATGCCGCGCCGACAATCCGCGCCAGATACGCCGAAGCGAAGGTGCCAAAGGCCAGCAAGGTACCGATCAGCGGCACGAAATCCGGGAAGAACACCTTGTTGAACACCAGCGCCGAGGCCGTGGCGAACACGAACAAGTCGTACCACTCCACGGTGGTACCGATGACGCTGGCCACCGCGACTTTTTTCATGCTGATTGCAACTTCCGGTGGTGCGCCGGACTTTTCTGCGGACGATAGATCGCTCATCACTGTCTCCAGGAATTTATTTAATTGTTTTGAACTGGCAGTAAATCGTTGAGGCGAAGTTTGTTGTTATGGCTGATTCGTACAGGTGGTGCTGTTCATGTAGGAGCGAGCCTGCTCGCGATGGTCGTTAACGATTACGCGTGTTTACCGGTTAAACGCAGCGCTCTTGAGTCCATCGCGAGCAGGCTCGCTCCTACAGGGGTTTTGTGTGTTGATTCAATATCCCAATAAGCGGTCGGCGCAGTTCAATAACGGCTCGCCGGCATTCAGGCGGCGGAAGTTTTCCGCCACTTGTTCGGCAATACAGTCATGGGACGCCGCCGAAGCCATGTGCGGGGTGATGGTCACGCCGGGCATCGTCCAGAGTCGGTGGTCGACCGGCAGCGGTTCCTGCTCGAAGACATCCAGCAAGGCACCGCGCAGTTGCCCTCGTTCGAGTGCCTGTTCCAGGTCACCGATATTCAGATGCCCTCCGCGCCCGCAATTGACCAGTGCCGCGCCGTTGGCCAGTTGGTCGAAAGTGTCTCGCCCGAGAATGCCGCGGGTTTCGCTGGTCAGCGGCAGCAGGTTGATGAGCAACTCGATGCCGTCGAGAAACGCGTGCAGTTGTTCCGCGCCCGCGAAGGTCCTCACGCCACGTAAATCCTTGCCGCGCCGAGCCCAGCCACGCACGTCGTAACCCGCAGCGGCCAGATCTAGCGCAATCGCGCTGCCCAGCGAACCGAGCCCCATCACACCCACCTTGAATTGCCCTGCCGCCCGTTGCAGCGGCCGTTCCCAGTGCCGCTCCCGTTGTTGCGACAACACCTGATCGAAGCCACGGTGGTAGTGGATCACCGCCCAGCGCACGTACTCGGTCATGCCCTGGCGATGGCCCGGGTCGACCACCCGGCAGATCGGCAAGTCCGGGCATGACGGATCGTGGTCGAGATGATCGATACCGGCGGCCACCGAGTGAACGACCTGCAGGTTGGGCAATGCCGCCAGGCTGCCGGGCAACGGAAACCAGCACGCCGCCATTTGTGCATTGACCGCCCGCGGATCATCGGCCAGCACCGTGGTGAGTTGCGGTGCGCTGCGGGCAAACGCGACTTGCAGTTGTTTGAGCAGCAAGGTGTCGCGGGACAGCAAAACCACGGTATTGATGACTGCGCTCATGACAAATAGGACTCACGCTGGGATTCGATCAGGGTCAGAGCGGCCTCCCAGGCCAGGTCGATGATGTTGTCCTGCTCATCACGATCAAACTGTTCGGCCGTGTGCGCGCAGACTTCCGGCGACGGGTAATGCAAGGTCGAACCACCGGCCAGCGCCTGTACCTGGGCCTGGCAGGCACGCTCCAGAAAGTGGATTTCCTGAAACGCCTGGGCCACGCTCGAGCCCCCCACCAGCAAGCCGTGATTGCGCAGGATCATCGCCCGATGCGGCCCCAGGTCGGCGATCAGACGCTCACGCTCATCCAGCGACAACGCAATGCCTTCATAGGTGTGATAGGCCAGCTTGCCGTAGAACTTCAGCGCGTGCTGAGTGATCGGCAGCAAGCCTTGTTTCTGCGCCGCGACCGCCATGCCGGCCGCCGTGTGGGTGTGGATAACGCAGTTGAGGTCCGGACGCGCCATGTGGATCGCCGAGTGAATGACGAAGCCCGCCGCGTTGACCCGATGACCTTCGTACGCCGGATCCACCACGCGCCCTTCCTGGTCGATGCGCACCAGGTCCGAGGCGCGCATGCGGTCGAAGATCACGCCGTAGCGGTTGATCAGAAAATGGTGCTCGGGACCGGGTATGCGCAGGGTGATGTGGGTGTCGATCAGGTCGGTCATGCGAAAGTGCGCGACCAGTCGATACAGTGCCGCCAACTCGCAGCGGGCTTGCCATTCAATCGGGTCCATGTGTGCAGGTTTACTCACGAATACACCTCTTTAGCAGCGTGGGAGACGACCGGGTTGGCGCGCAGGCGGGCCAGGCCGCAAACACCGATCAGGGACAGGGCCGAAAGCAAGGTGAAGAACACCGCCAGCGGCAACCATTGTCCGGAAAACTTGCTCGCCAGCAGGGTGCCGATCAGCGGCGTGGTACCACCCGCCACGGCGCACGCCAGTTGGTAAGCGATGGAAATGCCCGAGTAGCGCAGATGCACCGGGAAGGCCTGGGTCATGTAGCCGGCGATCACCGCGTACAGCGCCGAGAGGATCACCACGGCCAAGGCGATGCCGAGAGTCATCAACAGAATGTTTTGCGTGCCCACCAGCAGGAACATCGGGTACGGCGTGACCATGCACAGCAGCGCGACCCGTTTGAGGAAACGATCTTCGCCGATGCGTTCGGCCAGCAGCGCCGAGACCGGTTGCGAGAGCAGCTGGATGACGGTCACCAGGAACAGGCAATCAAGAATCGTCGAGCGCGCGATGCCCTGATACTGGGTCACGTAAGTGATCATGAAAGTGTTGGTGAAAAAGAAGCCGGCCGAGCCAATGGTCACGGCCGCCGCGGCGAACAGGATCTGCCGCCAGCAGGTGCGGATGACGTCCATGACCGGGTATTTGGCGGTTTCGTTGTTGTCCTGGGCCTTGGCGAACTCCGGCGATTCATGAACCCCGGAACGGATCAACAGCCCAACCATCATCAAGACGCCGCTGAAGAGGAACGGCAGACGCCAGCCCCAGGCGAGGAATTCATCCGGCTCAAGGGACGTCACCAGGCGGAAAGCGATCAATGCCAACAACAAACCGGCGGGGCTGCCGAGTTGGGCGAACGACGCGTAGAACGTCTTGCGCTTGGCGGGCGCGTGTTCGCTAGCCATCAGCACCGCACCGCCCCACTCGCCTCCGACGGAAATACCCTGGATCAACCGCAGCACGATCAAGCCGATCGGGGCCCAGATGCCGACACTGGCGTAGCTGGGCAACATGCCAATGCCCGCCGTCGCGATCCCCATCAGGGCCATGGTCACCAGCAGCATCTTCTTGCGTCCGAGACGATCCCCCAGATGCCCGAAGACCATCCCGGCCATCGGACGCGCAATGAACCCGACGGCGAAACTGCCGAAGGCCGCCAGGGTGCTCATCACCGGATCGCTGCTGGGGAAAAACACTTGCCCAAGCACCAACGCCGCTGCGGTGGCGTAGATGTAGAAATCGTAGAACTCGATGGTCGTGCCAATGAAGGCGGCGGCCGCGGCTCGGCGCGGTTGGGGGGTAGTGTGCATGCAAGGACCCTGTGTACTTATAGTTTTGGGCAGGTGTTAAGGCGGGTGACGGTTGCGCTCTGTGGCGCTTGTGGGCTTTATCGCTTCCGTGCCAGGATTAGTCAATTTTCAAATCCTTATCTTTACTATTAGCTCTGCTACTACATGGGTTTTTTATGTCCTCCACTTCCAACCCTTGGGTGGGCCGGCGCTTTCTGAACGATCGCCTCGACTGGAACCTGCTGCGCACCTATCTGGTCATCGGCCAGGAAGGCAGCATGAGCCGCGCCGCCGCACGCCTGCACATCACGCAGTCGGCGGTCAGCCAGGCATTGAAGCGTCTTGAGGAACAACTGGAATGCGTGTTGATTGCCCGCAGTGGGCGACGCTTTGATCTGACAGAAACCGGGGAAGAAGTCCTGCGTATTGCGGCGGACATCTACGGGGATATTTCGCGTTTGGGCACGGTGGTGGAGAGTCGCCACGATGACGTGGTGGGCAAGATCCGCATCCTCACCGTCAGCGGCGTGCAGGCACGGCATTACGATGATTTTCTCGCCGACTTCCATGAAACCCACCCGAAGATCGAGCTGGAAGTCGAAGTGATGGGCAGCTCGAACATCATCAGTTCGCTGCTGCAAAAGACCGCGACCATTGGTGTCGGCCTGTGCCGCTTACCCCAGCCGCGACTGGAGCAACGGGTGTTGTTCCGAGAGACCTATGCCTACTTCTGCGGCCAGCGCCATCGCTTGTTCGGACAGGAAAATCTGACGCTAGAACAACTGGCCGCTGAAAATTTTGTCAGCTTCAGCAGCGATCAGTTGGGCGGCAATCTGTCTCCCCTGACGCTGTTCCGGGATCAGCAAGGCTTCACCGGCAAGATCGTCGCCTCCTCCACCAGTTTCGAAGAAATTTACCGCTTGATCTGCGCAGGTTACGGGATTGGCGCCCTACCGACGCACCTCGTGCGCCGGGATGTCGAGCAAGGTCTGCTCTGGCGCTTGCCGCCGGAAGACGGGGTGGTGGATTTCGATATCCATCTGTTATGGAATCGCGAACAGAAAATGAGCCAGGCCGAAACGGTGTTCCTGGAGAGCTTCCAGCACATGCTCAGCATCCGTGAGCCTGTGCTGTGAAGCCTCGACGGATCAGACGTGGGGATCGCCCGGTACCTTGCTCGGCGCTGCGTATTGCGGCTTCAAGTGGCCGTCCTGATCGAGTAGCCAGGCGTCCATGATCTGCCGTACCACGGGGCCGGCGACGCGGCCACCGGCCTCGCCGTTTTCGATCATCACCGAAATCACAATCTTCGGATGTTCAGCCGGAGCAAAACCGACGAACAGGGCATTGTCGCGGTTACGCTCGCGGGTCTTCTCGCGGTTGTAACGCTCGCCCTGCTTGATCGCCACCACCTGCGCGGTGCCGCTCTTGCCGGCAATGCGATACTGCGCGCCCGCCGCTGCCGCCCGGGCAATCCCGCGGGCATCGTGCATCACCATCTGCATGCCATGGTTGACCTGCTCCCAGTCCCGAGGATCCTTGAGCAGAATGTTCGGCATCGGATGCTCGTCCACCGGCGCGACACCGTCCACGGTCTGGGCCAGATGCGGGCGGTTCCACACGCCCTTGTTGGCAATCAGTGCGGTGGCCTGGGCCAGTTGTAGCGGCGTCACCTGCATGTAGCCCTGGCCGATGCCGAGGATGACGGTCTCGCCCGGGAACCACGCCTGACGGCGTGTGGCGCGCTTCCAGGCCTGGGATGGCATCAGACCCGGCGACTCTTCGTACATGTCCAGGGACACCTTCTCACCCAGGCCAAACATTGCCATGTAGTCGTGCAGGCGATCGATACCCAATTTGTGCGCCAGGTCGTAGAAGTAGGTGTCGTTGGAACGCATGATCGCCGCGTCCATATCCACCCAACCATCGCCGCTATGGTTCCAGTTGCGGTACTTGTGATCGAAGTCCGGGAGCTGGTAATACCCCGGATCGAACACCCGGGTCTGCGGCGTGACGACACCAGCATCGAGCCCGGCAATCGCCACTTCCGGCTTGATGGTCGAACCTGGCGCATAGAGCCCGCGCAGCACACGGTTGAACAGCGGTCGGTCGATCGAATCGTGCAGCGCCGCGTACTCCTTGAAACTGATACCGGTGACAAAGAGGTTCGGGTCGAAGCTCGGCTTGCTGACCATAGCCAGCACTTCACCGGTCGACGGATCGAGCGCAACCACCGAGCCACGACGATCCCCCAAGGCCTGCTCGGCGGCTTCCTGAAGTTTGACGTCGAGGCTGAGGACGATGTTTTTGCCGGGAACCGGGTCAGTGTGCTTGAGCACTCTCAACACACGGCCCTGAGCATTGGTTTCGACTTCCTCGTAACCGACATGGCCATGCAGTTCCGACTCGTAGAACTTCTCGATACCGGTTTTGCCGATGGATTGGGTGCCTCGATACTCGACCGAATCCAGGGTCTTGGACTCTTTCTCGTTGATACGCCCGACGTAGCCGATCGAATGAGCGAAGTGCTCGCCCAACGGATAATGGCGCACGAACTGCGGCTCGACATCGATGCCCGGCAAACGGAATTCGTTGACCGCGAGCACCGCGATCTGTTCTTCCGTCAGCTCATAGAACAGCGTCACCGGCACGAATGGATGCCGTGCCTGTTTCATGGCCTTGTCGAACAACGTGCGATCTTCGGCGGGCAGGTGCAGCAGGTTGACCACCTCGTCCAGTTCCTCTTTGACATCGGTGGCGCGTTCGCGAGTGATGGTCAGGTTGTAACTGGGCCGGTTATCCGCCAGGACAACGCCATTGCGGTCATAGATCAGGCCACGGGTTGGCGTGATCGGCAGGACATGGACGCGGTTGTTTTCGGAGATGGTCGAGTGATAGTCGAATTCGACCACCTGGAGAATATACAGGCGCACCACCAGCGCGCAGGTAATGGCGAAGACCAGCAAGGCGCAGGCTATCAGTCGCTTGTTGACCAGGCGCGTATCTTTTTCGTGGTCCTTGATCGGTATCGGTTCGGGCATTTCTTTGGCAACTCTTTGAAAAGACGGTGCTGATCCGTGGACCGCAAATCAGTCCTAAAAAACGAGCTGCACCCTATCAAAAACCGACCGGTCAATTGAGTGCAACTTCCTCCAACGGCGGTCATGGAGGGTGAAGAGTTTTTCATCTTGGCGGCGGACTCGTGCGTTTCACTCAAGATTGATATTCCGATTCGTGCATTTTTCTTGCTGATCCCGATGTTGATACTGGGTGCATGTCATTGGGTTTGAATTTTTCTGGAGTCTTTACATGCATCCACGATTTCAACGATTACTGGGTTCGAACGGGTTTTCCATCGGACTTGAACTGCCGCTGGATAATGATTGGTCCAGCGACGGTCAGCGGCGGCGGGTTGCCGAAAGCCGGCCCTTTGGTGTGCCTGATCTGAAGCAGCACGCGGCCATGGCCCGCCTGGCCGATCAGTCCGGATTCCGCGCGCTGTGGGTTCGCGACGTACCGGTTTACGACCCTCACTTCGGCGATGCCGCCCAGGTGTTCGAAACCTTTTCCTACTTGGGTTACCTGGCGGGCATTACCGACAACATCATGTTGGGTACGGCGGCGGTTGTACTGCCACTGCGTCAGCCCTGGCTGACCCTCAAGTCCGCCAACAGCATTGATGAACTGAGTGATGGACGCCTGCTACTGGGCGTGGCCAGCGGTGATCGCCCGATGGAGTACCCATTGTTTGGCGTGGATTACGAGCAGCGCGGCGAAATCTTCCGCGGTACCGTTGAATTGCTGCGCAGCCAGGGTGAGGGTCGTTTACCTGAAGGTGCACATCTGCTTCCTGAACGCGAGCAGTCAGCACCGTTACTGGTGGCGGGTCTTGGCCAGCAATCTCCGGCATGGATTGGCCAGCACATGGACGGCTGGCTCGCCTACCCCGGTACGCCGGACGAACATCGTCGTCGAGTGGGATTGTGGCGTGAGGTTGGCGGCAACAAACCCTACATCAGCTTTGTTCATCTGGATCTGGCGGCCAATCCCCATGCTCCGATGCGCCGCGTCCGCTTCGGTGGCAGCTGTGGACGGTTGGCGCTGATTGACGAGCTCCAGGCACTGCGTGAGGCAGGTGTGCAGCATGTTGGCCTGCACCTGCGTCGCAGCGAACGCCCGGTTGCGGAAGTCATTGAGGAGATTGCAGAGCACGTGCTGCCGAAGTTTCATTGATGATTCTGGAGCGAGGGATAGCCCGCCGGCTGTCCCTTTTTCGTCGAGCCACTTTCCTGCGGGCAAAACAAAACCCCAACTGCTTTCGCAATTGGGGTTTCG
>NZ_JABFMU010000036.1 GCF_013359695.1 Pseudomonas sp. C2B4 | reverse complement strand
CGCTCCCACAGTGGAATGCGGTCCACTGTGGGAGCGAGCCTGCTCGCGAAGAGGCCTTCAAACACGCTGGAGATTCAGGATCAGCCTGTCACGTCGCATCCGCATGACTGACCACACCCTTGATCACCACCGCCGTGGTAGCCACAGCGGCCGGAATCACCAGCGCCGTCAGCACTTGCTCGAAATTCCAGCCCAGGCCCAGCAACGTGGCCCCCATCCAGGCCCCGAGGATCGCGCCGAAGCGACCAATGCCGAGCATCCACGACACGCCGGTGGCGCGCCCCTGTGTCGGGTAAAAGCGCGCGGCCAGGGATGGCATCGCCGATTGCGCGCCGTTGACACACATCCCGGCCACCAGCACCAGGGTCGCCAACAACGTGATACTGCCCAGGCTCTGCCCCACCGCGTAGGCAAATATCCCCGCCAACAGGTAGAAAGTACCGATGACCTTGTGCGGATTGAACCGGTCCATCGCCCAACCTACGCCCACCGCACTCAACACACCACCAAACTGAAACAGCGCGCCGATGAACGCGGCCTGCTCCATGCTCGCGCCACTGTCGCGCATCAGCGTCGGCAACCAACTGGTCAGCAGGTAAACAATCACCAGGCCCATGAAGTAGGTCAGCCACAGCAACAAGGTGCCGGCACTGTAGGTGCCGGAGAAGATCACTGCGAAGACGTTGCGCGCTTTCACGGTTTTCTGTTCCGGCACGCTGAAGCTTGCGGCCTGGGCGACCACTGTCGGATCGATGGGTGCCAGGGTCTTGCGCACTTTGTCGGTGCCACGGTTACGCACGACCAGGTAGCGCGCCGATTCCGGGAGCCAGAACAGCAAAACGACAGCAAGGATCAAGGGCAAAATCCCGCCGATCAGCAACAGGCTGTGCCAGCCGAACGCCGGAATCAGCTTGGCCGAAATAAATCCGCCACCGGCCATGCCCAGGTTGAAGCCGCAGAACATGCTGGTCACCAGCAGGGACTTTTTGCGCTCCGGGGTGTATTCCGAGAGCAGCGTTGTCGCGTTGGGCATCCCGGCCCCCAACCCCAGGCCCGTAAGGAAGCGCAGCACCAGCAACTGATCGACGTTGGTGCTGTACGCCGAGGCGAGGCTGAACGCACCGAACAACAATACGGCCCCCACCAGTACGACTTTTCGCCCGAAGCGGTCAGCCAAAGGGCCCGAACCCAGTGCGCCGAAGACCATGCCGATCAGCGCCGCACTCATCACCGGGCCCAGGCTGGCGCGGTCGATACCCCAGTCCTGAGACAGGGCCGGCGCAATGAAACCCATGGCCGCGGTGTCGAGGCCATCGAGGAAGACAATCAGGAAACACAGGATCACCACGCGCCACTGGTAGCGCGAAATGGGTTGAGCGTTGATAAAGGACTGAACGTCGAGGCAGTTACCTACAGCGGACTGAGGCTGGTTCATTATTTTTATTCCATGGATCACAGTCGAACGGGAGCCGGACAGCGCCGGCGCAGCCGCGACAGTAATAATCCACAGGAAACAGCGTCAATTCGCCAAACGCGACTCTGTGCGTTTATCGAACAGCTTAGGCAAACAGCTGGGCGCTAAGGTCGCGGCTGGCGCTCAATAAACCGGGAAGGAAACGCTGCTCCAGTTCGTTACGGCTGACTCGCCCCGCGTGAGTACTGACATTGAGCGCCGCGACCACCTGGCCGGAAGCGTCGTACACCGGGACGGCAATGGAGCGCAGGCCCTGTTCGAGTTCCTGATCGACAATGCACCATCCTTGTTGCCGCACCTCCTGCAGGCATTCGAGCAAGGCCTCCGGGGTATGGATGGTACGGCTGGTCTTGGCCTGCAGGTCGGCATGATCGAGGTATTCACGCAGCGACGTGTCATCCAGGGCGGCCAGCAAAATCCGGCCCATCGACGTGCAATAGGCCGGCAGGCGTCCACCCACTGAAAGGTCGACCGAGATCAGACGCTGGGTCGTCGCTGAGCGGGCGATGTAGAGAATGTCATCACCTTCCAGCGTGGCCATGTTGCAGGCCTCATGCAGTTGCTCGCTCATACGGTCCAGGTACGGCTGGGCAGAAACCGCCAGCGGTGTCGAGGAGACATAGGCATGGCCGAGGGTCAGCACTTTGGGCAACAGTGAATAAGTGCGACCGTCCGTAGTGGCGTAGCCGAGTTTGATCAGCGTATGCAGGCAACGCCTGACAGCGGCGCGGGGAATTTCCGTGCGGTGGCTGATCTGGGCGATGGTCAGGTGCCGCTTGCGCTCCTGGAATGCCTGCACGACGGCCAGGCCACGCGCCAGCGACGTCATGAAATCCGGGTCGCCGGTCATGGCCTGAATCCGCTTGGCGGGCGACGCGACGATCGGCGGAGCCACAGAAGCGAAGGAGTTGCGCAGTTGATCGTTCATATCAGGTCCTTTTCCCACACGGATCAGCGACTATTACAAGCGGCATGGGCCCGGCAAACAAGCCCGGCCAACCAACACCGGGCGATTATCGAACCATCGACCGATAATCGCAATCCATAGCTCCCACCTTTCAACCGGCCAACAGATCGGGTTACGCCGCCCTCCCTATATGTATTCGTGCAGGCCCGAAATCGGACTTAAAATTGTCCTAAGTTGTTCGACTTAATGGCGCCAGAAAGGCATCGTTGCAAAGTGGCATCCAGCAACACACTAGTTGCCAGTAAAAGTTGTGGGTAACAAAACAATCACGCAACAAGATCTACTTTTATCCCCTTGACGATAGTGTTCTGTGAATCGCTCGCTATAATACAAATCAGTAGCCAGGCGATTGTTTACTCGCCAATACTGCTACCCGGCGGCGCGATATTTCATCGCCGCTGCCTTTCGGCAAGCGTCCGACGCTGACTGCAATTGCATCGCCAACGCGCTCGCTGAAACAGGAATCTGATGCTACGTCAGCTATTTACCTCTGGTGCCGTGGCCGCCTGCAACATGGACGTACTGATCGATCGCCCTGCCGTAAACGATGCCTTCATGGGCCTTGTCCTTTCGACGAGCGTGGTCAATACATTGAACGCAGCGCGTTTCACCAGAATTCATCTCAACTCAATCAGGTAGCACTGTGACGAAAGACGAACTGCGCGCGGAACTTGAGCGCCAGGAACAACGTTACAAGGAAGTTTACGGCGGGGAAGTCACCACCTACGCCGCCCAACCCGAACCGGAACGCAAACCCTGGCGTAAACGCGCCACCGTTCAGGATCAGGTTTTCAAGCAAGAACTGGAAAAAATGGAAAAGGAACTCAAAGCCGAAGAGCCATGACGTTTTCGGCTTGAATCCTTCCAGGGGTCTGCGTTTACACCCGTTAAAAGCGGGAAGTACGAATGTTGCCTTTTGCGCCCGCCAAGAGCGGGCGGCGGCTACCTTGCCCATCTGACAGGGTAAAAGGCTCAAATCTGACCCACCTTTCAGAAATTTCACACAAGCGGTTAAACCTCTCCTGCAGGCGAGCGCAACCCTTGTGCCATCAGCGTTTCCAAAGAAATTCAATGACTTGCAAGCCTCTGCAAAATGCCGGGGCGGACAGTGAAACGACAAAAAAATTCGTTGAAGAATGTTACCGATGAGCAGCTAGTGCATCGATTGACAGTCTTTTCTGGCATAATCGCGCCCCCTTATGACCGGGTCAGAAAACCTTCATGATCGATTTATTCAGCGGACTGGATGCTTGGGTGCTTGTGAGCCTCTTGCTCGCCCTGGCTTTTGTCCTCGCCTTCGAGTTCATCAATGGATTTCATGACACCGCTAACGCGGTAGCCACTGTTATCTACACCAAAGCGATGCCGCCTCATCTGGCGGTGTTCTTTTCCGGTGTGTTCAATTTCCTCGGCGTGTTGCTGGGTGGCGTTGGCGTGGCGTATGCCATTGTCCACCTGCTGCCGGTAGAACTGCTGATCAACGTGAATACCGGCCATGGCCTGGCAATGGTGTTCTCGTTGCTTGCCGCAGCCATCACCTGGAACCTGGGCACCTGGTACTTCGGTATCCCCGCCTCCAGCTCCCACACGCTGATCGGTTCGATCCTCGGCGTGGGTCTGGCCAACGCCCTCATCAACGATATTCCGTTGGCCGACGGCGTGAACTGGCAGAAGGCGATCGACATCGCCATGTCGCTGGTGTTCTCGCCCATGGCAGGCTTCCTGATCGCCGCACTGGTGCTGATCGGCCTTAAATGGTGGCGTCCACTGTCGAAGATGCACAAGACGCCGGAACAGCGTCGCAAGATCGACGACAAGAAGCACCCACCGTTCTGGAACCGCTTGGTGCTGGTGATCTCGGCCATGGCCGTGAGCTTCGTGCACGGCTCCAACGACGGTCAGAAAGGTATCGGCCTGATCATGCTGGTGCTGATCGGTATCGTGCCGGCGCAATTCGTACTCGACCTGAACAGCACCACCTACCAGATCGAGCGTACCCGCGACGCCACCTTGCACTTGAGCCAGTTCTACAAGCGCAATGCCGACTCCCTGGGCGAGTTCCTGGCCCTGGGCAAAAGCGTAGAAGGCGATCTGCCGGAGAAATTCCGCTGCAACCCGCAGCAGACAGAACCGACCATCGACGCACTTCTTGGCACCCTCAAAGGTGTAGCTGACTACCACTCGCTGTCGTCGGAAAGCCGCATCGAAGTGCGTCGCTATCTGCTGTGCCTGGACGACACCGCGAAGAAAGTCGCCAAGCTGCCAGGCCTCGCAGCGCGTGAAAAAGCTGACCTGGACAAGCTGCGCAAGGACCTGACGACCACCACCGAATACGCCCCGTTCTGGGTGATCCTGGCGGTCGCCCTGGCTCTCGGCCTGGGTACCATGGTGGGCTGGAAGCGCGTCGTGCTGACCATTGGCGAGAAGATCGGCAAGCAAGGCATGACCTACGCCCAAGGCATGTCCGCCCAGATCACCGCCGCGTGCATGATCGGCATGGCCAACATCTTCAGCCTGCCGGTGTCCACCACCCACGTGCTGTCCTCGGGTGTGGCCGGGACCATGGTCGCCAACAAAAGCGGCCTGCAAGGCGGCACGGTCAAGACCATCCTGCTGGCGTGGGTCCTGACCCTGCCGGCCACGGTTGCCCTGTCGGCCGGCCTGTTCTGGCTGGCGTCGAAGGCACTGGGCAGCTGATACGCTGCTGAACGAAAAAGGCGCGCTCCGTGAGGACCGCGCCTTTTTTATTGCTGCTTTCGTTCAATCGCCACAGTTCCAATGTGGGAGCGGGCTTGCTCGCGAAGGCGGTTTATCATTCAACATCTCTGTTGACTGACATTCCGCTTTCGCGAGCAAGCCCGCTCCCACAGTAGATTTGTGTGCATCGATAGATTTTCGCAGGCAAAAAAAAGGGCAACCGAAGTTGCCCAAAATGCCTTGCGTGCTCATTACATCCAGAATGACCTACGGTTTTTTCCGCTTGTGCGAATCCTTCCAGATAAAAAATCCAAACCCGGCAAAGAATACAAACATGAGGCTGACGGTCAGCACTCCGGCGATCACCACGTTGTCGAAAAACATGACGCGTCTCCTGCTGTTGCCTTGTTGCGATGGAGCTAAGTTAACCAATCGGGCAGGAGTGAATATTGACCGGGATCAATGTTGCCCGGGACCGGGCTTGAAAGGAGGGAAAAACTGACCTGCATCAATCGATGCAGGGGGATTCAGCGTTTTTTCGGCTTGTTTTTCGATTTGGCTTTCGAAGCTTTCTTGGTTTTACCCAGCGGCATGGCCTGCTCGAACGCCTGGCGCACTTCATTGAGGCGCTTGTCGTTCAGGTCATGGACACGCTTGGCGCGTTCGGCATTGAGGTCGATCAGCTTGTCGTCTTGGCTCATGGCGTTCAGTGCATCGCTTGAAAGGACATTCAGCTGCCGCATCAGCAGGCAGGATTGCGCTAATAATGAGGTCTGGCGACGGCGCTGACCAGCCGCGACCTCAAATCTCGATATCGACCCACAAGCCCTGGCGAGGCTGGTCTTCCATCAGCGGCGCCACTGGCACAGTGTTGTCGGCATTGAGTTCAGTGCCGGGAATCGCCAGGTGGGCTTCAGGATCCTCATCGGCTTCGCGACGGCGTCGCTCGCGCTCCTGCTGTCGGCGCTGCTCCTCACGCAATAGCAGAACCGCTTCTTCGGGGTCGCGATTTTTCAGGTCGATGGTGCTGTCGGTGGAACTCTCCTGCATGGGCACCACCGGCGCAATGTCCGGGCGCGGACGGACCGGGTCGTGCTGGGAAGTGATGGGCACGGCACTCAAGGGGAGCATCGGTGGCAGCATATTTATTAGTCTCCTGTCAGCAGGCTGTCGGCTGCGGGGATGGCGACTTGAGCCACCGGTCGCAAACTGTGACCCAATTGGCACTCGATGGTGCCGTAGCCCACGCACCGTGCATAAGTGGGCTAACGTAAAACCCGAGAGTTTTTCTGAGAGTCTTTTGGCCCTGGAGCCCTCATTCCGTTAAGATAGCCCGCTTTTTCAAGGTGGGAGTCAGGCAGCATGGCGCAGCAGTATCAACCGGGGCAACGCTGGATTAGTGACAGCGAAGCCGAGCTGGGATTGGGCACCGTTCTGGCACAGGACGGCCGCTTGTTGACCGTGCTCTATCCGGCCACTGGCGACACCCGCCAGTACGCGCTACGGAATGCGCCCCTCACTCGCGTGCGTTTTTCGCCGGGCGACACCATCACTCACTTCGAAGGCTGGAAGCTGACCGTTCGCGAAGTCGACGACATGGATGGCCTGCTGGTTTACCACGGCCTCAACGCGCAGAACGAAGTGGTCACCCTGCCGGAAACCCAACTGTCGAACTTCATCCAGTTCCGCCTGGCCAGCGACCGTCTGTTCGCCGGACAGATCGACCCACTGGCCTGGTTCTCCCTGCGCTATCACACCCTCGAACACACCAGCCGCCAGTTGCAATCCTCGCTATGGGGATTGGGTGGCGTGCGTGCGCAACCGATCGCTCACCAGTTGCACATCGCCCGCGAGGTCGCCGACCGCATCGCACCACGGGTTCTGCTGGCCGATGAAGTGGGCCTGGGTAAAACCATCGAAGCCGGTCTGGTCATCCATCGCCAACTGCTCTCGGGCCGCGCCAATCGCGTGCTGATCCTGGTACCGGAAAACCTTCAGCACCAGTGGCTGGTGGAAATGCGTCGCCGCTTCAACCTGCAGGTCGCGCTGTTCGACGAAGAGCGTTTCATCGAAAGCGATGCCACCAATCCGTTCGAAGACACTCAGCTTGCTCTGGTTGCCCTGGAATGGCTGGTTGAAGACGAGAAGGCCCAGGATGCGTTGTTCGCCGCCGGTTGGGACTTGCTGGTGGTCGACGAAGCGCACCACCTGGTGTGGCACGAAGATCAGGTCAGCCCTGAGTATTCGCTGGTCGAGCAGCTCGCCGAAACCATTCCCGGCGTGCTGCTGTTGACCGCAACCCCGGAACAGCTGGGCCAGGACAGCCACTTCGCCCGTCTGCGCCTGCTCGACCCGAACCGTTTCCATGACCTGCACGCCTTCCGCGCCGAGAGCGAAAACTATCGCCCGGTGGCCGAGGCCGTTCAGGAGCTGCTGGACCAGGGACGCCTGTCGCCACAAGCGCATAAAACCATCCACGGGTTCCTCGGCGACGAAGGCGAAGCCCTGCTGACCGCGGTCAACGATGGCGACACCGAAGCCAGCGCCCGTCTGGTGCGGGAACTGTTGGACCGCCACGGTACCGGTCGCGTGCTCTTCCGCAATACCCGTGCCGCTGTGCAAGGTTTCCCGGAGCGTAAACTGCACCCTTACCCGCTGCCATGCCCGGACGAATACCTCGAACTGCCGTTGGGCGATCACGCCGAGCTTTACCCGGAAGTCAGCTTCCAGGCCCAGCCGGACGCCAACGAAGAAGAGCGCTGGTGGAAATTCGACCCTCGCGTCGAGTGGCTGATCGACCAGCTGAAAATGCTCAAGCGCACCAAAGTGCTGGTGATCTGTGCCCACGCCGAAACCGCCATGGACCTGGAAGACGCCCTGCGCGTGCGTTCCGGCATCCCGGCCACGGTGTTCCACGAGGGCATGAACATCCTCGAACGCGACCGCGCCGCCGCGTACTTCGCCGACGAAGAATTCGGCGCGCAAGTGCTGATCTGCTCGGAAATCGGCAGTGAAGGCCGCAACTTCCAGTTCTCTCATCACCTGGTGCTGTTCGACCTGCCGTCCCACCCGGACTTGCTGGAACAACGTATCGGCCGTCTGGACCGGATCGGCCAGAAGCACACCATTGAATTGCATGTGCCGTACCTGGAAACCAGCCCGCAAGAGCGTCTGTTCCAGTGGTACCACGAAGCGCTGAACGCCTTCCTCAACACCTGCCCGACCGGCAACGCCCTGCAGCATCAGTTCGGCCCACGCCTGCTGCCGCTGCTGGAAGAGGCTGACGACGGTGAATGGCAGACGCTGATCGACGAAGCGCGCACCGAGCGCGAGCGCCTGGAAGCCGAACTGCACACCGGCCGCGACCGTTTGCTGGAGCTCAACTCCGGCGGCGCGGGCGAAGGCGAGGCGCTGGTTGAAGCGATTCTGGAGCAGGACGACCAATTCGCCCTGCCGATCTACATGGAAACCCTGTTCGACGCCTTCGGCATCGACAGCGAGGACCATTCGGAAAACGCCCTGATCCTCAAGCCGAGCGAAAAAATGCTCGACGCCAGCTTCCCGCTGGGCGACGACGAAGGCGTGACCATCACCTACGACCGCAACCAGGCGCTGTCCCGCGAAGACATGCAGTTCATTACCTGGGAACACCCGATGGTACAGGGTGGCATGGACCTGGTGCTGTCCGGTTCCATGGGCAACACCGCCGTGGCGCTGATCAAGAACAAGGCGCTGAAACCCGGCACCGTGTTGCTGGAACTGCTCTACGTCAGCGAAGTGGTCGCCCCGCGCTCGCTGCAACTGGGCCGTTACCTGCCGCCGGCCGCCCTGCGTTGCCTGCTCGATGCCAATGGCAACGACCTGTCGGCCCGTGTTGCGTTCGAGACTCTGAACGATCAACTCGAAAGCGTGCCGCGCGCCAGCGCCAACAAATTCATCCAGGCCCAGCGCGACCAGCTGACGCCACGGATCAACGCCGGCGAAGACAAGATCTACCCGCGTCACGCCGAACGTGTGGCGGAGGCGCAACGTCGTCTGGCGGCCGATACCGATGAAGAACTGGCACGCCTGACCGCGTTGCAAGCGGTCAACCCGACCGTACGCGACAGCGAACTGGTTGCCTTGCGCAAACAACGTGAGCAGGGCCTGGCCATGCTCGACAAGGCGGCGCTGCGACTGGAAGCGATTCGGGTGTTGGTGGCGGGCTAAGCCCCCTGCTCTACCGGTAAAAAAGAAGGCCCGCAGCGATGCGGGCCTTTTTGTTTGCTTGAGTTTTGTAGTGCCGCAGATGGCCTCTTCGCGAGCAGGCTCGCTCCCACAGGGCTTCGGGTGACAATAAATTCTGTGAGCAACCGAGACCACTGTGGGAGCGAGCCTGCTCGCGAAAGCGATTATGCAGTCGCCGCAGAACCTTCAGGCTCAACCACCGCCACCAATCCCTCTTTCATCCGCTTGGCATCCCTTACAAAACACCGCGAAGCCAACACCAGAAACACCATGGTGAAAAACAGCGCCACTGGAATCAGGTACATCGCATCATGCAGACCGACGGCCTTGAATGCCTCGGTCATCTGCTCCGCCCCGGCCGAGAGCATCGCCGTGTGCGCAAAATGGTCAGACAAACCACCGACCACCACTGGCCCCAGACCACCGCCCAGCAGATACAACCCGGCGAAGAACAGTGCCATGGCTGTCGCCCGCAATCGCGGTTCGACCACGTCCTGGATGGCCGTGTATACGCAGGTGTAGAAGTTATAGGCAAACAACCAGCCGACACTGAACACAGCCACGAACACACCGATCTCGATCCGCCCCGAATGCAGCGCCCACGCCGTGCACAAGGTGGAAATAATCAGGCTGAACGCGGCAAACAGCAGGCGACCATTGGCAATGCGCTGGTGAATCTTGTCCGCGACCCAGCCACCCAGAGTCAGGCCCACCAGGCCTGTCACGCCGACGATGATACCGGTAGCCACCGCCGCTTCCTGCAACGGCATCAGGAAATACCGCTGCAGCATCGGCACCAGGAATGAATTGCAGGCATAAGTGGCGAAGTTGAAGCACAACCCGGCCAGCACCAGCCACAGGAAGGTTGGCACCGCCAGGACACGGCGGATCGGCCGGTCGACCTTCTCCTGCGACACCTGCACGCTTTCAGCGGCACCGCGCTTGGGTTCCTTTATATAGAACATGAAGATCGCCAGGATCAGCCCCGGCACCGCGGCAATGAAGAACGGTGCTCGCCAGCTATCGAATGCCTTGACCATCGCGCCAATGGTGAAGAACGCCAGCAACAGCCCCAATGGCAGCCCCAGCATGAAGATCCCCATGGCCCGTGCCCGGCGATGAGCCGGAAACAAGTCGCCGATCAACGAATTGGCGGCCGGTGCATAACTGGCTTCACCGATGCCGATGCCCATGCGCACGATCAGGAAGCTCCAGAAACTGCCCACCATTCCGTTGACCGCTGTCAGCCCGCTCCACGCCGCCAACCCCCAGCCCATCAATTTGCTGCGCGAACCGGTATCGGCCATCCGTCCCAGCGGCAGGCCGGCGATCGCGTAGACAATCGTGAATGCCGTGCCGATGATCCCCAGCTGAAAATCGCTGAGATGCCATTCCATGCGAATCGGTTCGATGATGATGGCGGGGATGGTGCGGTCGAAGAAATTGAACAGGTTCGCCAGGAACAACAGGAACAGAATGCGCCAGGCATTCGCCGCTTGGGTCGAGTTCTGCATGGGTCCGTCTCTTTTATTGTTATTGGGGCGTCACTGTCCCCGGAAACTCCAATCTAGACAGGCCTGTCACCGCTGTCTGTAATTATTCGTAAGGCTGATATCAGCCCATGGCGACACCCGCCCGAAGCTATCCTCCCAAGCACTGACGAGGCCCAATGTTCATCGGCTTGAGGCGATGGTTTGCACCGCACGTCTATCCGCTGAAAAATACCTTTCGTACCCCCTTTCCAAGCCGCTGGCGAAGCCTAGAATAGCGACCTTGTCTGCCCCCCCAGCGTCCCTCACTCTTCCTTAGATAATTACCCCATGTCCGAAGCCAGTCCGTGTCTGAATTGCGGTGCCTGCTGTTCTCATTTTCGCGTGTCGTTTTTTTGGGGTGAATGCACCTCCTCCGGAGGGACTGTGCCGGATGAGCTGGTCACGCAGATCAATCCCAGTCGAGTGGCGATGATTGGCACCGATAGCAAACCCGTGCGCTGCATCAGCCTGGTGGGGGACGTCGGCAGTACGGTGCAATGCTCGATTTATGACAAGCGCTCCAGCACCTGTCGGGAATTCGAAGCGTCCTGGGTCGATGGCCAGGCCAATCCCGATTGCGACGCCGCCCGGGCCGCCTTCGGTCTGGCGCCCCTTGAGCCCACCTTCCAGATCCCTGAACAACAAAGCGCCTGACAATTAGCACCAATCGCTATTAGCCTAATGCCAAAATCATTGGGACTAATGTGCCACTACTCCTTGCGCTCCAAGCATGCCCTCTATACTTCAAGACATTCAACGGTGCTCCTTGCACCGGTCAGGAACACAACATGGGACATGCTATGGAGTGGCTTGGTCTGCATTTCCTTACCGAGCTGCCAGAGAGTGGGCAGGTCATACTCAACTGCATACATGACCCTTTTCTGGTACTGCTCGCTTATCTGGTCGCCTGTGCCGGCAGCTTCGCCACACTGGACATGGCTGAGCGCGTCGCGCATGCGGAAAAACCGGCCTCCCGCAGGCTCTGGTGCTGGGTCGGTGCCGGCTGCCTCGCCGGGGGCATCTGGGCCATGCACTTCATCGGCATGCTGGCGTTCCAGGCGCCGATCAATGTGCATTACCAACTGCCTGTTACCCTTGTCTCACTGCTGATCGCCTTGCTCGCTTCCTGGCTGGCGATGCAGACGCTCAGTCGCCCTGCCCTGAATTTCTGGCATTGCTTCAAGGCTTCGATCCTGATCGGCCTGGGCATTGCCAGCATGCATTACGTAGGCATGTCTGCCCTGCGTTCGCAGGCTGTGGCCTATTACCAGCCAACACTGTTCGGCCTTTCCATCCTGGTTGCGATTGGCGCCAGCCTGGCGGCCTTGTTGTTGGCGAGCTACCTGCGCAACGGCGCCGGCATGTTCCATCAATTGCTCAAATACAGCGCCAGCCTGGTCCTCGGAACAGGCATCATCAGCATGCATTTCACCGGCATGGCCGCGTTCAGCCTGGTGCTGCCCACCGGCAGTCTGTTGACCCAGCCCGGGGAAAACAATCACCTGCAACTGGGCCTGACAGTGGCGATCATGACGCTGCTGATCATCGGCAGCAGCATCAGTGCGGCGCTGGCGGACAAGAAACTGCAACACAAGGAGCATGACCTGCAGCGGGTCAACTCACTGCTCAGCCAACTGGATCAGGCGCGCATGTCCCTGCAACAGGTGGCGCACTTTGATCCCTTGACCAACCTGACCAATCGTCGCGGTTTCAACCAGCTGTTTGCCGAGAAACTCATCGAAAAAACCCATTCAGGCGGCATGCTGGCCGTGCTGTTCCTCGATATCGACCACTTCAAGCGCATCAACGACAGCCTCGGTCACGACGCCGGCGACGAATTGCTCAAGGTGCTTGCCAGCCATATCAAAGGCTCGGTGCGCAGTCACGACGATGTAGTGGCACGCTTCGGTGGCGATGAATTCTGCATGCTTATCAACCTCAATGATCGCGAAGAAGCGCGGCAAATGGCGCAGCGCATCATGTTGAAAATGAAGGAGCCGATCGAATTGGCCGGGCGGCGCATGGTCATGACAACCAGCATTGGTATCAGCCTGTTTCCCGAAGATGGCAAGACCTGTGACGAGCTGCTGAAAAATGCCGACCTGGCGCTGTATCAGTCCAAGGGCAGTGGTCGCAACGGCCTGAATTTCTTCAGTGCCAACCTCAAGGCCCGTGCCACGCTCGAACTGCAACTGGAGGAAGAACTGCGTTACGCCCTGCGCGAAGACACCGGTCTGATGCTCCATTACCAACCGATCTACGACCTGAAGACCGGCCAGGTCAGCAAGCTCGAAGCGTTGATTCGCTGGCAACACCCGGTCCACGGACTCCTCGCACCGGACCGTTTCATCTCCCTCGCCGAGGCCAACGGCCTGATCACCGAACTGGACAACTGGGTACTGCGCAAAGCCTGTGAGGACCTCGGTGACTTGTCGCGCCAGGGTTGCGATGCGCTGAAGATCGCCGTGAACTGCTCGCCCCTGAGCCTGGCGCGCGAAGAGCTGGCCGGCCAAATCGAGCGGGCCTTGCGCAACGCCGGGGTCGCGCCACAACGGCTGGAGCTGGAGGTGACCGAGAACGCGTTGATGGGCAATATCGCCGAGACGCTGGAACTGCTGCGGCAGATCCGAGACTTGGGCGTGTCGCTGTCGATCGATGACTTCGGGACCGGTTACTCGTCCCTGGCCTACCTCAAGCGCTTGCCGCTCAACACGCTGAAAATAGATCGTTCCTTCATTCAAGACATCCCCAAGTCCACCCAGGACATGGAAATCGTTCAGGCGATTATCGCCATGGCCCATACCCTGCATCTGGACGTGGTCACCGAAGGCGTGGAAACCTTCGAGCAATACCAGTTTCTCGAATGCTACGGCTGCGACTTCGTCCAGGGTTACCTGCTCAGCCGTGCGGTGCCGCTGGAGGAATTACGTCCAGTGCTGAACGAAATCAACCAGCGCAAGCACTCGTACACCCTCACGTCGTTGAGTCTGGTTCACGGTACATCTGCACTAATGTAGACGGGTCTTTTTCCAGAAACCCCTGGGCGCCATGCATTCGCATCAGTTGTGCCGCCAGCCCGCTGATCGGCGTTGCCGAACCCTGCTCGCGGGAAAACTTCACCGCCGTGTCCAGATCCTTGAGCAACGTCCGCACGTGCCATTTCACCGGTTCGAAGCGGCTATCAGCCATTTGCGGGGCAAGGATCTGCAAGGGCTTGGAATCGGCAAAGCCGCCGGCCAAAGCCTCAGCGATCAGGCTCGCATCGACCCCGGAGCGCTCCGCCAGCGCCACCACTTCGGCAATCACCAGCGCGTTGCAGGCCACGATCATCTGATTGCAGGCCTTGGTCACCTGCCCCGCGCCGACAGCGCCCATGTGCGTCACGCGCTGTCCAAGCCTCAGCAATACCGGTTTGACGCGCTCAAGGTGGGCCGCGTCGCCACCAACCATGATCGCCAGGCTGCCGGCTTCCGCCCCCACCACCCCACCGGAAACCGGCGCATCGAGCCAGCCCATGCCGGCTTTCCTGGCAAGCTCTGCAGCCATTTCCCGCGTCGCCGTGGGTTCCAGGCTGGAAAAATCCACCAGCAACTGACCGCTTTTCGCCCCTTCGACAACCCCGGTCGGGCCAAACACCACCTCGCGCACCACCGCGGTGTCCGCCAGGCACAACATCACCACGTCGGCGTGCGCGCACAGCTCTGCCGGGGTGGCGACCTGACGGGCACCGGCCTCGACCAGCGGTGCACATTTGGCCGGGTTACGGTTCCACACCGTCAGCGGATAACCCGCTGCCAGCAAGCGCCGACACATCGGCAACCCCATCAAACCGATCCCGGCAAACCCCAACGAAGGTAGCGTTGACATCATTTCGCCTCTTTTTCATTAAAGATCGTCAAATATTGGCCGATTCATCATGACTTAGGAAAGGATTCCCCCGAGTACGTTCAGGCCACGGCTCTGACGCTTGGGCCAAATACGCGCTGATAAAAGACGCGAGTTCTCATTCCGTGACGGTTCGACGACCGCGTGTCGCCAACCAAAACAGCCCAGGTAGATGGCGAACAATGACTTCTAAAAACAACCCGGCCCCTGCGGTAACCGACCTGACCTTGAGCCCTGCGGCGAACAGCCCTGTCTCATCGAAGCCATTGCTACCGTCACGCCCGCTGGCGACCCAGCAATACCTGTATTTCACAGAAACCAACACCGACCGCATCCTCGACAACCTCGACGGCCTGCGCGATATGGTGTTTCCACGGCCGCCGCACCTGGAAGGCGACAACGAACAGCACAACGATCAGCAGTTCCCGTCCGTGTGCCTGATCGGCCTGGGCCGTTGCGGTTCGAACATCGCGCTGGATGTGGCGGAACTGGTGTACAACGCGCGCACGTTCTACCTCAACGAGTTCAACAACGAACCCCGCCTGTCCCCGGATAAACGCTTCGCCGAAAAGGGCCCCGCCCAGTGGATTCGCAACAACCTTCGCCTGATTCCAAACAAGGCAGCCAAACCGGTATTCCTGGTCGAACCGCTGGTCATGCTCGGCGACCTGGACAAGGACATCGCCGGGCGTATCCGTTTCTCGCGCAAAGGTGAAAAAAGCGGTTTCCTGCGCGACTACAGCAAGATGAAAATCATGGACTTGTCGGAAGTCCACGCCGGTGGCGCCGGTAACGCGCCGATTCTCGGCCAGTACCTGGCCAAGATCATCCTGAACAAGGACACCCAGCGTTTCTCCAGCCCTGACTGGAAGATGATTCACTCGTACCTGATCGACAGCTGCGGGATCAAGGCCAACCAGTCGCGCCTGTACTTCTCGATCTTCAGCGCCGGCGGCGGTACCGGTTCGGGCATGGCTTCGGAGTTCGGACTGGCGCAACAGCACTCGTACATGAACAAGACGTTCGACACCAAGCCGGTGGACGAGCACGACAGCAAGAGCGGGCATTCCTTCGTCTTCGAGCCGATTTTCACCAGCGGCATTTGCGTACTGCCGAACATTTCCGATCACCGCAGTGAAATGTCCGAAGCGCTGCACATCAACGCCGGTCGGCTGCTGTGCAAATACCTGTCGGAGGAATGGGATTTCTCCTACAACTTCGCCAACGAAGACAGCAGCGAAGCCAGCGTCATGGGTCGCATCCGCCCCTGGAACGCAATGATGCTGATCTCCAACGACATCATGCGTTATGCCGAGGCGAGCGATGACGGCAACATCCAGAACATTGACGTCAATGCCATGGAAAAGCATGCCAACCAGTACATTTCGCAGCAGATCTTCAACATTCTGACCGCGCAAGCCGTCACCACCGACTACGATCAGAACTATTTCCATCGTGCCGGTATCGACATCGGCGAAACCATTCGCCTGGACGCCAACGATCTGTTCATGAGCCTGGCCGGGCCGGTGGCGATCGCCTACGCCGAGTCCGTGGTGCCGGAAACCCCGCAGCCAAGCAACGACAAGTTCAAGGTGTTCGAAAAAGAGCCGCAGCGCCTGAACATCGACGACCTGTTCTTCCGCTCCATCGATCTGCCGCACTTCAACAAGGAAACCCAGGCCATCGAAGGCATCAGCCTGCTGCCGATCGAATCCAAGCGTTATCGTGCGTCGCTGGAGCAGTACAAGAACTCCGGGTATGACGCGGCGGCCCTGCATGACCTGCACTTCTTCAAGAACTGCTCGTCGGTGGTGTCGATTGTGTCCCTGCCGAAGGACTACAAGCTGTCCTACATGGACCTGAACCGGTTGAAGACCCACCTCAACAACCTGTTCCCCAACACCACGCTCAAGCGTTATGCACTGGTGATCGGCGCCTCGGCCAACCTGTCGTTGACCACCCTGATTGCCAAGAGCCCGTGCCTGTCAGACGACTTCCTGACGCTGATCGTGGCCTTCATCAAGCGTTGCTTCGCACGCAGTCCATACCGTTTCGACGAAACCCTGGACAACTCGATGCTCGACTTCATCATCAATGAAGAGTTCGACGAAGCGCGCATCGACGACTTGCTCAACGAGTTTGAAAACCCGGCCAAGATCCTCGATACCAACTGGTACGCGATCAAACCGATGTACGAGAAGAAGTACCGCGAACTGATCAACGACAAGGACAAATTCGTCTCGATCAACGACATCCGCCTGTCCCGGGATTGCGTAAAGAAGGCGATCAAGTACCTGCGCGAGATCTACCGTCACCGCATTGGCAAGACCAAGGTTATTTCTTTGAATAACCACACCGGTAAAACCTTCTAAACCACGTCGCTCCATTCGCGAGCAGGCTCGGTCCCACAGGGTTCAGTGATGACTCTGTGGGAGCGAGCCTCCTCGCGAAGACATCCTCAGATTCAACGCCGCTCCAACATCCAGAAACAATTAAGCAGCCCTCAGGCTGCTCGCTCAACTGTTCCCGTTACGTTTACGTCACCGTGAGGCTGTGGCCTTTCTCTACGGCAACATGCCATCACGCTACTCGGCTACACACTTTTAGACACAGATGATGCGCACCAAGAGGGTGCACTCATTCAGGGCGTCGCCCTTTCCTGGATCAGGATCCACGGCGAAACAACCACAGCCCACAGCTGCGGATCACGCTCAAACAGATCCAGCGCCCGCGTTTCAGAGAGCTTGGCGACCTTGTCAGCGGCCAGCCAGGCGGCCACTTTCTCGCCTTCGTCGGTGGCCACGGCCTCGGCGACTGCGATCAAATCCAGGCCGGGGTCGACCCACAATAGGGCACCCTTGGCGAAGAACGGCTCCAACTCCTTCCAGGTAATAGATGCGGTTTCTCCAAGCAGCTTGGCATAGAGGGTGCTAGGTTCTTCAGTCATGGGTTCGGTCCGGAAAAGAAATCGACGCAATCATAACGTCGGTGGTCTGGCAGAAAAACCCAGAAGCAATTTGCATCACTGAACGAAAAGCGCAGGAAAGCCAAGGAATGCACGGAATCTGGCTATAAGCCCGTCAAAGCCCCGCCGCAATTCTGTCTTTTTCTTTCATAAAAGCGACACCCCCAAGTTTTGCCCCCCGGCGCCAGCTTCACAGGCTGACAATCGGCGCTCTACACTGTACCGGTACAGTTGCCGAGGGGCTTTTCCGGGGAATGTCGTAGATACTGACCCGGTTCTGCTGCCGACGGCGCCAGGACTATAAAAACTACAACAGTAAGAGTGGAGCACTATGACTAAGGCTACTAAGCAGATTTCCAAACTGTTTGCCGCTATGGTTCTGGCCGGGGTTGCCAGCCATTCGTTCGCAGCTGACACCATCAAGATCGGCATCGCCGGCCCTAAAACCGGTCCTGTAGCCCAATACGGCGACATGCAGTTCAGTGGCGCCAAAATGGCCATCGAACAAATCAACGCCAAAGGCGGCGTAGACGGCAAGAAACTCGAAGCCGTCGAATACGATGACGCCTGTGATCCGAAACAAGCGGTAGCGGTCGCGAACAAAGTCGTCAACGACGGCGTGAAATTCGTGGTCGGCCACCTGTGCTCCAGCTCCACTCAACCGGCTTCGGACATCTACGAAGACGAAGGCGTGATCATGATCACCCCGGCTGCCACCAGCCCGGACATCACCAATCGTGGTTACAAAATGGTGTTCCGCACCATCGGTCTGGACAGCGCCCAGGGCCCTGCCGCCGGTAACTACATTGCCGATTTCGTGAAGCCGAAAATCGTTGCTGTCCTGCACGACAAGCAGCAATACGGTGAAGGCATCGCCACCGCCGTTAAAACCACCCTCGAGAAGAAAGGCACCAAGGTTGCCGTGTTCGAAGGCATCAACGCCGGCGACAAGGACTTCTCCTCGATCATCGCCAAGCTCAAGCAAGCCAACGTCGACTTCGTCTACTACGGCGGCTACCACCCGGAGCTGGGTCTGATCCTGCGTCAAGCGGATGAAAAAGGCCTGAAAGCCAAGTTCATGGGTCCGGAAGGCGTGGGTAACGATTCGATCTCGCAGATCGCCCAGAAGTCCTCCGAAGGCCTGCTGGTGACCCTGCCGAAATCCTTCGACCAGGATCCGGCCAACATCGCCCTGGCTGACGCGTTCAAAGCCAAGAAAGAAGACCCAAGCGGTCCGTTCGTGTTCCCGGCCTTCTCGGCTGTGGAAGTGATCGCCGAAGGCATCAAGGCTGCCAAGTCCGAAGACACCGCCAAAGTGGCTGCAGAAATCCACAAAGGCACCTTCAAGACCCCAACAGGCGACCTGAGCTTCGACGACAAGGGCGACCTGAAGGACTTCAAATTTGTGGTTTACGAGTGGCACTTCGGCAAACCAAAAACTGAAGCCAAGCCTCAGTAAGGCCCTGCCTGACTGACTGCCAATAAAGCCCACGGCGTGCCGTGGGCTTTGTTTTACGAACGTACTTGGGCCGCGCTGGCGTGATCCGCTAGTCTCCCCACCTGAAAATCTCAAAACCGTCATCAGCGGTTCGCTGGCAAACCCCGAATTCGAAGTGGATGCAGATCCACGGGGCTCGGGCGGGAAAATGACTCCACCAGTGAAATGCGTATCAGGTTTTTAGGAGCGCTGTAATGCCTGACATCTATCACTTCTTCCAACAGCTGGTTAATGGCATGACCATTGGCAGCACGTATGCCCTGATCGCCATCGGCTATACGATGGTTTACGGCATCATTGGAATGATCAACTTCGCCCACGGCGAGGTGTACATGATCGGTTCCTACGTGGCGTTCATCGCCATCGCCGGACTGGCCATGCTGGGACTCGACAGTGTTCCACTGTTGATGACCGCTGCTTTCCTGGCGACCATCGTCGTCACCAGTGCCTACGGCTACAGCATCGAACGGATCGCCTACCGCCCCTTGCGCGGCAGCAACCGTCTGATCCCGCTGATCTCCGCCATCGGTATGTCGATCTTCCTGCAGAACACGGTTCTGCTGGCGCAAGACTCCAAGGACAAATCCATTCCCAACCTGATTCCGGGCAACTTTGCCTTCGGGCCAGGTGGCGCACATGAAGTGCTGATTTCCTACATGCAAATCGTGGTGTTCGTGGTGACGCTGGTCGCCATGCTCGGCCTGACGCTGTTCATCTCCCGCTCTCGCCTGGGTCGCGCCTGCCGCGCCTGTGCCGAAGACATCAAGATGGCCAACCTGCTGGGTATCAACACCAACAACATCATCGCCCTCACCTTCGTCATCGGTGCAGCGCTGGCGGCCATCGCGGCCGTGCTGCTGAGCATGCAATACGGCGTGATCAACCCCAACGCCGGTTTCCTGGTCGGCCTCAAGGCCTTCACCGCCGCCGTACTGGGCGGTATCGGCAGCATTCCGGGCGCCATGCTCGGCGGGCTGGTCCTGGGTGTGGCAGAAGCCTTCGGCGCCGATATCTTCGGCGACCAGTACAAGGACGTCGTGGCCTTCGGTCTCTTGGTTTTGGTGTTGTTGTTCCGGCCAACCGGCCTGCTGGGCCGTCCGGAGGTTGAGAAAGTATGACTAGGAATCTTAAACAGGCGTTCTTCAGCGCCTTGCTGGTGTGGGCCGTGGCCTACCCGGTATTGGGCCTGAAATTGACCATCGTCGGTATCCACCTCGAAGTCCATGGCACCAGCACCGCCACGTTGATCACCATCGCCGTGTGCTCGGTGCTGATGTTCCTGCGCGTGCTGTTCGACCAGCGGATCAGCTCCGCCTGGCGCTCATCGCCGGGCATGCCGCTGATGCCGGCCAAGGCCAGCAATTTCCTGACCCTGCCGAGCACCCAGCGCTGGTTCATCATTGCCCTGATCGCCGGCGCACTGATCTGGCCGTTCTTCGGCTCCCGTGGTGCGGTGGACATCGCAACGCTGGTGCTGATCTACGTGATGCTGGGCCTGGGCCTGAACATCGTGGTCGGTCTGGCGGGTCTGCTCGACCTGGGTTACGTCGGCTTCTACGCCGTCGGCGCCTACAGTTATGCGCTGCTGTCGCACTACTACGGCCTGAGCTTCTGGATCTGCCTGCCGATCGCCGGCCTGATGGCCGCCACCTTTGGTTTCCTGCTCGGCTTCCCGGTACTGCGCCTGCGCGGCGACTACCTGGCGATCGTGACCCTGGGCTTCGGTGAAATCATCCGTCTGTTCCTGCGTAACCTGACCGGCCTCACTGGCGGTCCGAACGGCATCAGCAACATCGAGAAGCCAACGTTCTTCGGCCTGACCTTCGAACGTAAAGCCGCCGAAGGTATGCAGACGTTCCACGAGTACTTTGGCCTGGAATACAACTCGATCAACAAGGTGATTTTCCTCTACCTGGTGGCGTTGCTCCTGGCCCTGGCCGCGTTGTTCGTCATCAACCGCCTGCTGCGCATGCCCTTGGGCCGTGCGTGGGAAGCACTGCGCGAAGACGAGATCGCCTGCCGCGCGCTGGGCCTGAACCCTACCGTGATCAAATTGTCGGCCTTTACCCTGGGCGCCAGCTTCGCCGGTTTCGCCGGTAGCTTCTTCGCCGCCCGCCAAGGCTTGATCACACCGGAATCCTTCACCTTCATCGAGTCGGCGATCATCCTCGCCATCGTTGTGCTGGGTGGCATGGGTTCGCAGCTGGGTGTGATCCTGGCGGCCGTGGTGATGATCCTGTTGCCGGAAATGATGCGTGAGTTCAGTGAGTACCGCATGCTGATGTTCGGTGCCTTGATGGTACTGATGATGATCTGGCGCCCTCAGGGTCTGCTGCCCATGCAACGTCCTCACATGGAGCTGCGCAAATGAGCCGCGAGATCCTTAAAGTAGAAAACCTGAGCATGCGCTTCGGCGGCTTGCTGGCGGTCAATGGCGTAGCCTTGAGCGTGAAAGAGAAACAAGTGGTTGCACTGATCGGCCCCAACGGTGCCGGCAAGACCACCGTGTTCAACTGCCTGACCGGCTTCTACAAGCCGAGCGGCGGCAGCATCCTGCTGGACGGCGAGCCGATCGAAGGCTTGCCGGGCCACAAGATCGCCCTCAAGGGCGTGGTGCGTACCTTCCAGAACGTGCGGTTGTTCAAGGACATGACGGCGGTCGAGAACCTCTTGATTGCCCAGCATCGCCACTTGAACACCAACTTCCTGTCCGGTCTGTTCAAGACCCCGTCGTTCCGCCGCAGCGAACGCGAGGCCATGGAATACGCCGAGTACTGGCTGGAAAAGGTTCATCTCAAGGAGTTCGCCAACCGTCCGGCCGGCACCCTGGCCTACGGTCAGCAACGTCGCCTGGAAATCGCCCGCTGCATGATGACCCGTCCGCGGATCCTCATGCTCGACGAACCGGCCGCCGGTCTGAACCCGAAGGAAACCGAAGACCTGAAGGCGCTGATCAGCGTGCTGCGTGAAGAGCACAATGTCACCGTGCTGCTGATCGAACACGACATGAAACTGGTCATGAGCATTTCCGACCACATCGTCGTGATCAACCAGGGCACGCCTCTGGCCAACGGTACGCCGGAACAGATCCGCGACAATCCTGAAGTGATCAAAGCCTACCTGGGGGAAGCGTAAATGCTGCAGTTCGAAAACGTTTCCACCTTCTACGGCAAGATCCAGGCCTTGCACAGCGTCAACGTCGAAGTTCGCCAGGGCGAGATCGTGACTCTGATCGGCGCCAACGGTGCCGGCAAGTCCACCCTGCTCATGACCCTGTGCGGTTCGCCTCGGGCCCACAGCGGCAGCATCCGCTACATGGGTGAGGAACTGGTAGGCCAGGACTCCTCGCAGATCATGCGCAAGAGCATCGCCGTGGTTCCGGAAGGTCGTCGGGTATTTTCCCGCCTGACCGTGGAAGAAAACCTCTCCATGGGTGGTTTCTTCACCGCCAAGGGCGACTATCAGGAACAGATGGACAAGGTCCTCGGACTTTTCCCACGCCTGAAAGAACGTTTCAGCCAGCGCGGCGGCACCATGTCCGGCGGCGAACAGCAAATGCTCGCCATCGGCCGTGCGCTGATGAGCAAGCCCAAGTTGCTGCTGCTCGACGAACCGTCGCTGGGCCTGGCACCGATCATCATCCAGCAGATCTTCGACATCATCGAACAGCTGCGCAAGGACGGTGTGACGGTGTTCCTGGTCGAGCAGAACGCCAACCAGGCGCTGAAAATCGCTGACCGTGCCTACGTGCTGGAAAACGGCCGGGTGGTGATGCAAGGCACCGGTGAAGCCCTGCTGACCGACCCGAAAGTGCGCGAAGCGTACCTCGGCGGCTAAGCCTCTGCGGAAAACAAAAAAACGGCCTTCGCGGGCCGTTTTTTTTTGCCTGCCACAACCCCCGACAACAATGAAGACCCACTGTAGGAGCGAGCCTGCTCGCGAAGAACTGGAGAGCGCTGCGTTCATCCAGACAGCCCACGTCATCGTTAACGTCCATCGCGAGCAGGCTCGCTCCTACAGGGGTTATGTGACGATCTATAGTCGATCCAACGCCTCCCCACTTCGCTTGAACCACCCCATCAAATAATCCGCCAGTACCTGCGTACGCTTGGGCAAGCCCCCCTGATACGGATGCACCAGGTACATCGGCATGCTTCGGGTCTGATAGTCGCGCAGCAACCAGCGCAGACGCCCATCCGCCAATTCCGCCGGCAGCAAGTAGGACGGCAAACGGGCAATGCCGGCGCCGGCCAGCGCGGCTTTCTTCAGCAGGTTGTAATGGTTGCTGGCGAACGGACCGGAAACCCGCACCCGCAGTAATTCATGTTGCTGGTGATACAGCCATTCTTCGCGACCGCTGTAATGGCTGTTGAGCAGGCATCGGTGCTCGGCCAAGGCCTGAGGTGTCCGCGGCTCGCCGTATTGCTCGAGATAGGCCGGGCTGGCGCAGGTCATTTCGTGCCAGGCCAATAAGGGACGCGCCACCAGTCGCTGATCGATGGCCACGTCGGCACGGATCGCCAGATCGAACCCATCGCGGGACAGTTCGCGGTAATTGTTGTTGAGCTCCAATTCGATCTGCACCTCGGGGTACTTGGCTGAGAACTCCAACAGCAAGCCATCGAAGAAGGTCTCCCCCAACGACACCGGAACCGTCATACGCACCGGACCGGCCATGTCGTCCTTCAACCGGGCCAGGGCCTGGCGTGCCCGCTCGACCTGAACCACCAGGGCCTGCGCCTGCGGCAACAATGCCGCGCCGGCCGCCGTCAGGCTCAAACGCCGGGTGGTGCGCTGCAGCAGCACCACGGAAAACTGCGTTTCCAGTTGACTGATACGCTTGGACAGTTGCCCCTTGCTGCACCCCAGTTGCTGCGCCGCCAGGGTAAAACTGCCCGCCTCGACCAACACCGCGAACGCCGCCAGATCATCCATCTCGCTCATGGATTGTTTCCATTTGAAAACCAAAGGTTGCCTATTAGCGCGCTTATCAGTGGAAAAAACCACTCTAAACTGAAGCCACATTCAAACCACTGGAGGAACGGCAACATGAAAATTCTTTTGATCGGCGCAGGCGGCACCATTGGTTCGGCCATCGACAAGGAACTGTCCCCACGCCACGAAATCGTGCGCATCGGCCGCACCAGCGGTGATTTCCAGGTGGATATCAGTGACAGCGCCTCGATTCGCAAACTGTTCGAGCAAACCGGCAAGTTCGATGCGCTGGTCTGCGCTGCTGGCAACGTGACCTTCGCCCCCTTGGATGAAATGACCGAGGAGAGTTTTGCCCTGGGCCTGAAAGACAAGCTGATGGGCCAGGTCAACCTGCTGCTGATCGGCCGTGAATTCGCCAATGACGGCGCATCGTTCACCTTCACCACCGGCGTGCTCAGCCATGACCCGATCCGCAGTGGTGCGTCGGCAGCGCTGGTCAACGGTGCCCTGGACAGTTTCGTCCGCGCAGCCGCCATCGAACTGCCGCGCGGCCTGCGGGTTAACTCGATCAGCCCGAATGTGCTGGTCGAAGCCATGGGCAAATACGCACCCTACTTCCGTGGCTTCAAACCGGTTCCAGCGGCCGATGTGGCATTGGCCTACGCCAAGAGTGTCGAAGGCTTGCAGACCGGCCAGACCTTTCACATCTGAACAGACCCAAGGTGCGGCGCTGACTCAGCGTCGCCTCAGGATGCCGGCGGCTCCAACAGCGTCGGCACCAGGTCGCCGGCTATCTCGCGGGGTACGGAGATAAACAGACTGGGGCCTCTGATCTCCGACTGAACCGTCGTGGTGGACACCAGCACTCCATTGATGAATAGCCGCACGCGTTGATGCATTTCCTGACGCGTCACTTGTGCTAACCGGCGCTGTGCATTGGGGCTCAGTGTGACCTTGAGCCCGATGGATTGCGGGTTCAGGTTATCGATCCGTTTAAGCTCCAGGTCCATGGCGGTAAAGTCCGACCTGGACGTGAAAGTGATGTCCGCCGCCAGGCATTGCATCGCCGCCGCCATTCCCAATACCCCGAAAATCAGCTTGCCTGAGCCCCTCATAACACCTCCTGTAACGAAAAGGCCGACAAGGTTACGGCCAAATCCCTTTCGACCCGGCTCCTAAAGTAAAGCCGAATGTTACTTACCCGCCCTCAAATCCGAGGCGAGTCCCACTCACCGGTTGTGATGAACGGTCAGTCTGAGTAACGTGGCGGCACTTGTCAGGAGACCCCAAGATGCGTGTTGCCCGTTCCCTAGTCGTTGTTGCCCTGCTCCCCCTGTTCGCCGCCTGCCAGTTATTCGACGGATCCCGAGAAAGCGCCGCCCATGTAGGCCAGACCCGCATGCAGGGCCAGTTGAGCGCCGCCGACGGCAAGCTGTTGTTCCAGCCATGCGGCCAACCACAGCGTTATGCGGTCAACGACACGGGTGGCACCAGCGTCCTGCAACAGGCCGCGAGCCTGGCCAATGCCCAAGGCAAACTCTTTGCCGATGTGCGCGGGCGGATCGTCTCCGGTTCCGGCGACGGGCAACTGGACCTCGAACAGCTGTACCGCGTCGAACGTTCAGGTAACGGCTGTGAAGATCCTGACTTCAAAAAGCTGATCCTGCGCGCCGCCGGCCATGCCCCCGAGTGGAATGTTAGCGTCAGCGGCAAAGGCATGGTCATCACCCGAGCCGGCCAGCCGCCATTGGCCGTGCCCTACGTCGAAGAGCAACTGGGCGATGGCCGCTTCAACCTCAGCACCGAAGCCAACAATCAGCACATCGAACTGTGGGTCGCCCCACAACGCTGCGTCGACAGCAGCAACGGCAGCGTCCAGCACATGAGCGCCGAGTTGCGTATCAATGGCCAGGTGCAACGCGGATGCGGGTATTTCGGCGGATCGCGCGACGACTGATCGTTTAAGCCTCACGGGACCCGGCCTTTGCGGCTTATAATCGCCGGCTTCAAACGCCCTGGCGCAGTTGTGCGCCCCGCGAACCGGATCCCGTCATGTTACGAATCACCGAACTCAAGCTGCCGATCGACCATCCCGACGAAGACCTGCGCCCTGCCATCGTGCAGCGCCTGGGCATTGCCAGCGATGACCTGCTCGACTTCACCTTGTTCAAGCGCAGCTACGATGCGCGCAAAAAGTCTTCCGAACTGTGCTTCATCTACACCATCGACCTCAGCGTTCGCGACGAGGCAGCGGTGCTGCACAAGTTCGCCGATGATCGTAACGTCAACGTGGCGCCGGATGTCAGCTACAAAATGGTTGGCCAGGCGCCAGCCGATCCGGGCGCACGTCCGATCGTCGTCGGTTTTGGTCCGTGCGGTATTTTCGCCGGGCTGCTGCTGGCACAAATGGGCTTCAAGCCGATCATCCTCGAACGCGGCCCCGATGTGCGCCAGCGCACCAAGGACACCTGGGGTCTGTGGCGCAAAAGCGTGCTTAACCCCGAGTCCAACGTGCAGTTCGGCGAAGGCGGCGCGGGGACGTTTTCCGACGGCAAGCTCTACAGCCAGATCAAGGATCCGAAGTTCCTTGGCCGCAAGGTCCTGCACGAGTTCGTCAAGGCCGGTGCGCCGGAAGAAATCCTCTACGTCAGCAAACCGCACATTGGTACGTTCCGTCTGACCGGTGTCGTGGAAAACATGCGTGAGGAAATCCGTGCCCTTGGCGGTGAAGTGCGCTTCCAGCAGCGGGTCACCGACGTGCTGATCGAAGACGGGCAACTGGTCGGCGTCGAACTCCACGGCGGCGAGCAGATTCATTCGAAACACGTGATCCTGGCCCTCGGCCACAGCGCCCGGGACACGTTCCGCATGCTCCACGGCCGTGGCGTTTACATGGAGGCCAAGCCGTTCTCGGTGGGTTTCCGTATCGAGCACCCGCAGTCGCTGATCGACCGCGCGCGCCTGGGCAAATACGCCGGCCACCCGAAACTGGGTGCCGCCGACTACAAATTGGTGCACCACGCCAAGAACGGTCGCTCGGTCTACAGCTTCTGCATGTGCCCGGGCGGCACCGTGGTGGCGGCGACCTCCGAGCCTAACCGTGTGGTCACCAACGGCATGAGCCAGTACTCGCGTAATGAACGCAACGCCAACTCCGGCATCGTCGTCGGGATTACCCCGGAAGTCGACTATCCGGGCGGCCCGCTGGCCGGTATCGAGTTGCAGGAGCGTCTGGAGTCCCACGCCTATGTGCTGGGGGGCAGCAACTACGAAGCGCCGGCGCAACTGGTCGGCGACTTTATCGCTGGCAAGCCGTCCACCGAACTGGGCAGCGTCGAACCGTCCTACAAGCCAGGCGTTGCCCTGGGTGATCTGGCGCTGGCCTTGCCAGCCTTCGCCATCGAAGCCATTCGCGAAGCCTTGCCGGCCTTCGAGAAGCAGATTCGCGGTTACTCGCTGCACGACGCGGTGTTGACCGGGATCGAGACCCGCACCTCGTCGCCACTGCGGATCACTCGCAATGACTCGATGCAGAGCCTGAACGTGAAAGGCTTGTTCCCGGCCGGTGAAGGCGCGGGTTATGCGGGAGGGATTCTGTCGGCGGGTGTCGACGGGATTCGCATTGCTGAAGCGGTTGCCCGAGACATCCTCGGTCTCGAGGCCTGATACAAATCCCCTGTGGGAGCGAGCCTGCTCGCGAAAGCGGTAGATCATTCAACATCACTGTGAATGACACTCCGCCTTCGCGAGCAGGCTCGCTCCCACAAGGGTTCTGCAGTGTTTGAACGTCCTCAGATATTGGCGCGCAACACGCTGCCCGGCAGTGCAACACCCTGTTCGACACTCGCCGCCACCACCGCCATCAACCCGCTCAACTCATACCCCTCGGCCTTGAGCCATTTCTGATCGTAGTAAGTCGTTGCATAGCGCTCGCCGCTGTCGCACAGGATCGCCACGATCGACCCCGTCTCGCCGGCTGCCGCCATGTGCTGCGCCGCCATCAACGCGCCGATCAGGTTGGTCCCGCTCGATCCGCCAACATGCCGCCCCAAGCGCTCGGCCAGGTAGTGCATGGCCGCCAGTGACAGGGCATCCGGCACCTTGACCATCGCATCGATGACCTTGGGCAGAAACGACGCTTCCACCCGTGGCCGGCCAATGCCTTCAATTCGCGAACCATGGTCCAGGCGCAGGCTGGCATCGCCGTTCTGGTAAAAATCGAAGAACACTGAACGCTCGGCATCGGCACACAGCACGCGAGTGCAATGTTGGCGATAGCGCACGTAACGCCCCAGGGTGGCCGTGGTGCCGCCGGTACCCGGGCTGGAGATCAACCAACTCGGTTCCGGGTGCTTCTCGAAACGCATCTGCTGGAAGATCGATTCGGCAATGTTGTTGTTCGCCCGCCAGTCGGTCGCGCGTTCGGCGTAGGTGAACTGGTCGATGAAATGTCCGTCGTGTTCCCGCGCCAGACGCTCGGATTCGGCGTAGATCTGAGTCGGATCATTCACCAGATGAGTCTGGCCACCGTAGAAAGCGATCTGCGCGATCTTCTCCTTGGAGGTACTGGCCGGCACCACCGCAATGAAAGGCACCCCCAGCAACCGGGCGAAGTACGCCTCGGAAATCGCCGTCGAACCGCTGGACGCTTCAATCACCGGCGCACCGGGCTTGAGCCAGCCGTTACACAGCGCATACAAAAACAATGAGCGGGCCAAACGGTGCTTGAGGCTGCCGGTGGGATGGCTGGACTCATCCTTGAAGTACAGCTCGATGCCCGGAAAACCCGGCAGCGGCAAAGGGATCAGGTGGGTGTCGGCACTACGCTGGAAATCGGCTTCGATGATCCGGATGGCTTCACGGGCCCACTGTCGGTTGTCGCTCATGGTGGTTTTCTCGTTGGATCGGGCAGGAGTCTGGCTAATCACCAAGCTTAGGAAAAAACCTACATCCCGCACAGGTACAGCTGGGGTTCAATACGGCAGGCAACTGCTAGGCTCAGATCGCCTGAACGGATCAATCGGTTTGTAACGTCATATAACAAAAAAGAATATAACTTTTGTTTTAACTTCTAAGGGTACGGGTTAGGGTGTCCGACCTTTTGAATCGACTAATGGAGAGCGACTTTGCCTCTGCGTAGCACTTTCACGCGTTTCTTTCAGTTGGAAGCTGCCAGCGGTCTTCTGTTGATCGCCGCAGCCATTCTGGCTTTGATCATCAACAATTCCTCGCTGTCGTGGCTGTACAACGGCTTGCTGGACACGCCCGTGGTGGCTCAGGTCGGTGCGTTGAAGATCGCCAAGCCGCTGCTGCTTTGGATCAACGACGGACTGATGGCCCTGTTTTTCCTGCTGATCGGCCTGGAAGTGAAACGCGAAGTCCTCGACGGCCAGTTGTCCAAGCCGTCGCAAATCGTCCTGCCCGGTGCGGCCGCCATCGGTGGCATGGTGGTGCCAGCGCTGATCTACTGGTTCCTCAACCGTGACAACCCGCCAGCCCTCAGCGGCTGGGCCATCCCCACCGCTACCGACATCGCCTTCGCGCTCGGGGTACTGGCGCTGCTGGGCAAACGGGTTCCGGTGTCGCTGAAGCTGTTCCTGATGACCTTGGCAATCATCGACGACCTCGGCGCGATCATCATCATTGCGATCTTCTATTCCGGCGCGCTGTCGACCCTGTCCCTGGCACTGGCCGCGGCGTGCATCGCCGCGCTGGTCGGCATGAACCGATTCGGGGTGGTCAAGCTCGGGCCGTACATGATCATCGGCTTGATCCTCTGGGTCTGCGTGCTCAAGAGTGGTGTCCACGCCACGCTGGCGGGTGTGACCTTGGCCTTCTGCATTCCCCTGCGTACGAAAAACGCCGAACCGTCGCCACTGCTGACCCTGGAACACGCACTGCACCCATGGGTGGCCTACGGCATCCTGCCGCTATTTGCCTTCGCCAACGCCGGCCTGTCACTGAGCGGCGTGACCGTCGAGAGCTTCACCCATTACGTGCCGATGGGCATCGCAGTCGGCCTGCTGCTGGGTAAAACCATCGGCGTGTTCGGCCTGACCTGGCTGGCGGTGAAATCAGGCATCGCCGCCCTGCCCCAAGGTGCCAACTGGGGCCAGGTGCTGGGCGTGGCGATCCTCTGCGGCATCGGTTTCACAATGAGCCTGTTCGTCGGTTCCCTGGCCTTCGTACCGGGTGCCAGCGAATACGCCGGGATGGACCGAATGGGGATTTTGACTGGCTCGATACTGGCCGCATTGATCGGTTATGCGGTGACGGCGGCGGCGAGCCGCAGGAACAGCCTCCAGGTTTCATAGTCCGATACGCATTTGACTCCCGCGGCACTACCCAAAAAAGAAAACCCCCGATCAGGTGACTGATCGGGGGTTTCTTTTATCCGTATTCCCGCTTAGTGCGTAACGCGGCTTGTCCCGTCGACCGTGGCAATTCGCACACGCTCGCCAACGCGGAACACTTCGTTTTCCTGAACCTGTTGCACGTAGGCACGCATGCTGCCGTCGTCTTCGCGCACGGTGATTTCGACACCTTGTGTACGGGTCAGGCCTTCTTCGGCCGCCGAGCCCACCAGGCCGCCAGCGACTGCGCCGATGACCGCAGCGACGATGCTGCCTTTACCGCCACCGATGGCGCTGCCGCCAACACCACCGACCGCCGCACCGGCGATGCTGCCGATTGGGGTTTTGGTGCCTTCGATTTTCACCGGGCGCAGGGCTTCGATGGTGCCCATGCGAACCGTCTGCACGCGACGCGCTTCGTCACGGGAGTAGGAGTCACCGGTCAGGCTCGATTGGCAGCCGGTAAGCAACATCGCCATCGTGGAAAAGGAAGCAACCAGCAGAACAGACTTACGCATAGCATCAACTCCAAAGGACAGGTAACCATTAAACTCCGCAGATTGACGCATGTCACGGCATCGCCCGGATAAAATTGCTTTGATTCAGGCCTTGTACAGGCACCTGCGTGAACTCACCACACAGTAGTGGCAAATTGCGCGATCTGCCCTCCAGAGACAGGATTTTCATGGATTACTTTATCATTGTCGTCACAACCGTTGCCGGCCTGTATTTCCACTGGTGGCTATACGTGAGGATCAAACGCTGGATGGACCGCGATCTGGCGTTATCGCTGGCGGGCAACGACGAACGCAAAAAAGCGTTCATGCTCCAGCAACTGGCGAACGCTCAAGCGCAAAAGATCAAGCGTCGAGACCTGCCGCAATGGCTGGAAGCCGCAGCGGCAGGCTATCTCGAGCGGTAGACTGCTCAGGGTGCCAGACGTTCAAGAATCCAGTCGGCGCCCTGCAAGCGATAGTTGAGGCGATCGTGCAGGCGGCTCGAACGGCCCTGCCAGAACTCGATGCGCTCCGGTAACAAACGGTAACCACCCCAGTGTTCAGGGCAGTGAGGCTGGCTGTCGCTGAAACGTTGTTCGGTGTCCTTGAGCAACGATTCCAGTTCAGCACGATCGGCGATTACCTGGCTTTGCGGCGATGCCCAAGCCCCCAGGCGGCTACCCAGCGGACGAACCTGATAGTAAGCGTCGGACTCTTCAGGCGTGACCTTCATCACCCGCCCTTCGATGCGCACCTGACGCTCCAGGGCAGGCCAGAAGAAGGTCATGGCCGCGAACGGATTCGCAGCCAGCTGCTGGCCCTTGGCACTGTCGTAGTTGGTGAAGAAGGTGAAACCCGTCGCGTCCAGCCCTTTGAGCAGCAGGATGCGGCAATGCGGTCGACCTTCCTGATCGACCGTGGCCAATGTCATGGCGTTGGCTTCCACCGGTGCCTGCTCGGTTTTCACCGCGTCGGCGAACCATTGGTGGAACAGCGCGAACGGCTCGGCCGGGGCTTGCGCCTCGGTCAGGCCATCACGGGTGTAATCGCGGCGCATATCAGCCAGAGCCTTGGTCATGACGCATTCCTTTTAGTCAGCAAATCACTGCTTTGTGGTATCGGTAACGACTTTCTTGTCAGCCGCAGCGGCCTTGGCCGGTGCTGTCTTTTTCGCCGGAGTCGCCGTCTTGGCCGGGGCCTTTTTGACCGGGGCCTTGGCAGCTTTCTTCGCGGGTGCTTTTTTCGCCACCGGTGCAGCGGCTTTTTTCGCATCGGCGGGCGCTGGCGTCACAGGCTTGGCTGCCGGCTTGGCGTCCTGGGCTGCGACCGTGCGCACAGGCGCCGGGGCTGGCATGTTGTACTTGCTCAGCAACGCGATCATGGTGTCTTGCGGAGTCACCAGCAATTCTACCCGACGGTTCAGTGCGCGCCCTTCGACGCTGTCGTTGGCTGCACGCGGAGCCTCGCTGCCCATACCGCGCAGCATCAGACGATCACGCTGCAGGCCGCTGAGACGGAAAATCGCTGCGACCGACTGGGCACGCTCCTGGCTCAGCTTGACGTTGGCGGGCGCGGCGCCGGAGGTGTCGCTATGACCCAGCACCAACACGGCAGTTTTCGGGTCGGCTTCAAGGATTTTCGCCACGCGGGTGAACGGGCCGAGGGTGACGGGCAGCAGCATGGCCGGACGGTCCGGGTTGAACGAGCCTTCGACCGGCGCGATTACCACCAGCACGTTTTCACGGCGTTCCAGTTGCAGGTTGCTGTCCTTGATCGCCGTGCGCAGACGGGGTTCGTAGTCGTCGAGCCAGGCCTGGGTCACTTTCGGGTCGGGCATCGGTACGGCTTTGGCCGTGGTTTTTTCCTTGCCGCCGAACGGCCACCACCACTTGCCGCCAGAATCGGCATCAGCCTTGGTCACTGCTACTGGTTTGGCTTCAGGCTTCGCTTCAGTTTTTACTTGCAGCGGTTTGGCAGCTGGCTTTTCAGCGCTGTCATCAGAGCCGAACGGCCAGTACCAGTGGCTGCTGCTTTCCGTCTTGGCCACCGGGGTGGTCGCCGCTGGTTTCAAGGGTGCCGGAGCGGGCTCTTTGGCCGCGACTTTGTCGGAGGAACTGAACGGCCACCAGCTGCCGCCGTCCGCATCATTTTTCGGATTCTGTGCGCAACCGGTAATAGCGAAGCACAGTGCCAAGGCGAGGGTTGGTTTGGTTGACATTGGATATCCACAAAAATGAAGTCAAAAAAAAAGCGGGCCGGTCAAGCCCGTATAAACAGATGATTTGAAACTGAAAAGGCTTTTGGGTTCCGGACCTGGGACCTTCGAGCGTGATTTACAGACAAGTGGCCAGTACCCGCACAAGCTTTTGTGCGCGCGGATCCATCAAGACGTACGGCCCCAGTGTATTTGTCACAAAACCGAAAGCCACATCATGCTCCGGGTCAGCAAAACCGATGGAACCACCGGCGCCCGGATGCCCGAACGCTCGCGGGCCAAGGCCGAAGGTGGCGTTAGGCACGTCCGGCTGATCAAGCATGCAGCCCAGGCCGAAACGGGTCCGGGTCAACAAGGTCTTGTCTTCGCCAAGGCTGTGTTCACGGGTCAATTCATCGAGCATTTCGCTTTCGAGCAGGCTGCCATCGAGCAGGCCGGCGTAAAACCCGGCCAGGCTGCGGGCGTTGCCGTGGCCATTGGCGGCCGGCTGCTGCATGCGTCGCCATTCCGGCTTGTTGGTGCTGGTCAGTACCGACGGTGGATTGGTGAAGGCACGGGTGGTCATGGCCGTCGGCTCGCGCATGGTCACTTGCAGCAGGCGTTGGGCCGCCGCATCGCCGACGTTGCCTTTGCCACGAGCGATGTGTGCCACACGGTGGAATTCTTCATCGGCCAGGCCAACGTGAAAATCCAGCCCCAAAGGCTTGGCCACCCGGGCCACGATAGATTCACCCGGCCCGCGACCGTCGGCACGACGCAGCAACTCGCCAATCAGCCAGCCATAAGTGATCGCGGCATAGCCGTGGCCTTCACCGGGCGTCCACCAAGGGGCTTCGGCCGCCAAGGCGTCAACCATCGTCTGCCAGTCGTACAGCGCTTCGGGGGCCAGTAATTCACGCAGCGCTGGCAGACCGGCACGATGGCTGAGCAATTGGCGCAGGGTCACGGATTCTTTGCCGGCCGCAGCGAACTCCGGCCAGTAGCGGGCAACGGGGGCATCCAGCTGCAACTTGCCTTCGGCCACCAGTTGCAAAGCCGTGACGGCGGTGAAGGTTTTGGTGCAGGAGAACAGGTTGGCGATGGTATCGCTGTGCCAGGCCTCGGCGCCGTCCTTGTCGGCGGTGCCGGACCACAGGTCAAGCACGGTTTCGCCGCCGATGCGGATGCACAACGCCGCGCCACGCTCCTGAGGATCGTCGAACAACGCCGCGAACGCTTCACGCACTGCCTCGAACTTAAGCTCGTAATGACCCTGAATCTGCACCCGCAACTCCCCGGATAAACACTGTAAAAAGTGGCCCGCATTGTTCCAGCCCTCGAGGGATTTGGGAACAGGGGCGGGCCGGGCGATCAATCGCCCTCGGAACTGATCGGAAATGCATTGCGCCTGTAAAGACGCCTTCGCGAGCAAGCCCGCTCCCACAATGGCTCGACGCAGCATTGTGGGAGCGAGCCTGCTCGCGAAGAACGATAAAGCGGTCAATCAGGACTCAATGACCTTTGCCGGAATGCCCACCCGCGCCCTTCTCCGGGCCTTTATCCGCCTCGGCCTGGCGTCCGCCTTCGGTGTCATGGCGGGCTTTGTCGGCTTCGGCGCTGGCTTTCTGCGCTTGCTTGACCAACTGATCGACGGCCGCCAGGTTGCTCTTGCGCACGTTGTCGACAAAACCCTGGAATGGCAGATCGGTGATGCCCACCAGTCCGAAGTGACCGTTTTCGCCATCCAGCAGGCGCCCCGTCACGGGTTGGTCGAGGTACTGGAACCAGTGCACACCCACAATCGACGGCTCGCTCAGCGCCTGTTTGAGAAAGTTCGCGTAGGCCGGGCCACGGTCTTCTTCCTTCGCCAGTGGCGTCACACCACCCCAGAACGGGCCGCGATCCGTCGAACCGAAGTTGAACTCGGTGATCAGCACGGGCTTGTCGAGGCTGCGCAGTGTGGCGAAGTCATAGCCATCCTGCGGTTGCAGGGTGTACAGGTTGAAACTCAACACATCGCAATACCGGGCGCAGGACTCGACAGCTTCCGGCGTGCTGATGGCAAAGCGGCCGCCGAGCAACAAATGGTTCGGTGCGTGCCACTTGAGCGAGTCCGAAATGGTCTTGAAGTAAGTGTCGGCGAAGACCTTCTGGAAGTATTTGAAGTCAGCCTCGATTTCCGGGTGCTCCGCGCTTGGCAGCGGCGGCACGAAACCTGGGTCTTCCATCAATTCCCAGGCTGGCAAATCAATACCCCAGGCTTTGGAAAGTCCGGCCTGATTACGGTATTTGTCGCGCAGTTGCTTGAGGAACGCGCGTTTGGCCGGTACATCGGTGGTCATTTTCAAGGTGCCGTAGGCCAGGGCATAGCGGGCCTTCGGATCATCGCCAGGGCCGGCCCAGGCCAGCTCGTTGTCGGCAAAGTAACCAACCAGCCATGGATCGTCGCGATGGTCGCGGGTGGCGATGGCCACGGCGCGTTCGGTGGCCATGGCAAAACGCGGGTCGAACGGGTCGGGCATGCCGCCCCACCAGTCGTTACCGGTACTGATGCTGGTGTAATCGCCGACGATCGACAGCGGCAAGGTGTACGGCATGCGTTCCGAGTCCGCCAACGCGGGCGCGCTCCAGTTGCCCACGGTGTTGAAACCCCAGGCTTGCAGGCGATCAAGGGTCTGGCTGGCCCAGCGTTTTTCGTCGAACACCGCTTTGCAGGGTTCGGCCGGCACTGGCTCGATCGCTTTCGCCGCCGTCGCGCCCTCGGCATCTGCCTTGGCCGCTTCGGCAACACCGGATTCGGCGGTCGATGGAACAACCGGTGGCTCGGCGGCCTTCTGCGCAGTGGCCTCTACCGCATCGGCCTTGGCCGCTGCCGCCACGCCGGCCTTGGTATCGCTGCCCAGCGCACAAGGGTCGCCGTACAGACGTTGCAGGTTGGCGCCATAGAAGTCGTACCAGCGCCCGAAATTGAAGCCCCGTCCCTGATCGACGCCGTTGCCGCCACGGTTATCGCCTTCACCGTAGTGGTTGGCCAGCGGCTCCTCAGGCTTGGGCAAGGATTCGAACATCCATTCGCGGCCGGCGATGTAAGTCTGGTTGACGTCTGCCGCGACGGTATTGACGCCCAGCGAGTAGAACGGATACCCCAGCGGCGTTACCAGATACCAGCGGCCATCGCGTTTTTCAGTGCGAAAGAAACCACTGCCCTTGAATGCCGGGCCCTGGGTCCAGCCACCGAACTTGTCCAGCGACGACTTCTCCCGTCCGGCCAGCCAGGTGTTCAGTTGTTGCTGTTCCTTGGCGGCAGCGGACTTCAGTTGTTCGTCATTGGCGATTTTCTCCGGCCATTTACCCCGGGTCGACTGGCCGTAGGCGTCCACCAGATTGCCGTATACGGCTTGGGTGACCGCATCCCCGTCCTGCACACCGAAACGCTCGAGCAGAATGCTTTGGGCGGCCTTGGGTTGATCCATCCACAGACTGACCGATACGACCTGGCTGCGGTCCAGTTCGCCACTGCTGCTGGCCAGAAATACCCGCTGACCATCAACGGTGGTTGGCATCGGCGGCCCGGCCTTCATGCCCTGAGCCAGCGGCGAAGTCGCAACCAGCGGCACCAACAATGTCTGCGCAGGACCGGCCGGCAGGTCGATACGGCTGACCAGTGTCTTACCGTCGTTGCTCTGGATTTGCACATAGAGCGTGATCGCCCAGTTCATCGCACTCTGAATGCGCAGGCTCATCATTGCCGACTGCGACCAGTCCCAGGCGCCGGTTTGCGGGGTCATGCGCAAGGTCGGGCGGGCCACCGGATTGAAAGTCACCCGGCGCAGCACTTCGCCTTCAGGCGTTTGCTCGGCGTTGGCTTGCGGCAGATCGGCGTTCTCGGTGACCACCCGCACCACATCGGCGGGCCGGACAAAGTTGAACAGGGTCTGCTGAGCGGCTGGAGCTGCCAGCAACGGGGCAGCGAAAATCAAGGTCAATACAGCAGGTAACGAACGGCGGATCATGAGAACGAAATTCTCCCTAACGACCTCAATGGGCCAGTGGAAAAGCGGTGGCAGAGAGATAGACAACGCGGTGGGCAGATTTGCCCACCGGTATCAGGAAATTTCGCGCCGGAAGGGTGGCAACGCATTGAGGATCGCCTTGCCATAGCGCTGGGTGACCAGGCGCCGGTCGAGCAAGGTGATGGTGCCGCGGTCTTCTTCGGTACGCAGCAAGCGACCGCAGGCCTGGACCAGTTTCAGCGAGGCGTCCGGCACGGAGATCTCCATGAAGGGGTTGCCGCCCCGGGCTTCGATCCACTCCGCCAGCGCGGCTTCGACCGGATCATCGGGCACCGAGAACGGAATCTTGGCGATGACCACGTGCTCGCAATACGCACCGGGCAAATCGACCCCTTCGGCGAAACTCGCCAGGCCGAACAACACGCTCGAATCCCCGCCGTCGACCCGCGCCTTGTGCTTGTTCAGGGTTTCCTGCTTCGACAGGTTGCCCTGGATGAACACCTGCTTGCGCCAATCGCGATCGAGACCGTCGAACACGTCCTGCATCTGTTTGCGCGAAGAGAACAACACCAGCGTGCCCCGCGAGCCTTCGACCAGCTCGGGCAGATCGCGAATGATTGCCGCGGTGTGTGCCGCTGCATCCCGAGGGTCGGCGTTGAGGTTCGGCACCCGCAACACACCGGCGTCGGCGTGATGGAACGGGCTCGGCACCACGGCGGTCACGGCTTTTTTCGGCAGGCCGGCGCGCATGCGGAACCGGTCGAACGTACCGAGGGCGGTCAAGGTCGCGGAGGTCACCAGGGCTCCGTAGGCCACGTTCCACAGATTGCGTCGCAGCATTTCCGCCGCGAGGATCGGGCTGGCGTTGACCTCGATATCGAACAGGGAACCGCTTTCGGCCAGGGTCAACCAGCGCGCCATGGGCGGGTTGTCTTCCGGGTCTTCGACGGTGAACGCAGTCCACAACTCCCAGTTGCCCGAAGAACGGGACAGCAGGCTGCCGAACAGCGGATACCACTCTTCGGCCTGATTGCTGGCGATACCGATATTGACCTCGCCGTCCATGCCCTCCTTGAGCAAGTCGGTGAGGCGCGTAAACAGATCGGTCAGGCGGGCAAAGCCCTTTTTCAGTTCGATGCCCATCTCGCGCATGTGCTCGGGGATCACCCCGCCGACGAAACGATGGCGTGGCCGTTCGCGCCCTTCGACATCTTCGCCGGGTTTGAAATCGGCGATCTGCTCGCAAGCGGTAAACATGAACTGCTGCTGGGTCTTGATCTCCCGCGCCAGCTCCGGCACCTGCTCGATCAGCTTGCCCAGATCCCCCGGCAGCGGATGTTGGGCCAGCAGTTTGGTGAGGTTCTTGGCGGTGGTTTCCAGCCAGTCGGCGGTGGAGCGCAAGCGTGTGTAATGGGCGAAATGGCCGATGGCCTTGTCAGGCAGGTGATGGCCTTCGTCGAAAACGTAGATGGTATCGCGCGGGTCCGGCAGCACCGCTCCACCGCCCAGGGCCAGGTCGGCCAGCACCATGTCGTGGTTGGTGACGATCACGTCGACCTTGCCCATGCCTTCGCGGGCCTTGTAGAAGGCGCACTGACCGAAGTTCGGGCAATGGCGGTTGGTGCACTGGCTGTGATCGGTGGTCAGGCGTGCCCAGTCGGCGTCCTCCAGGGCGTTCGGCCAACTGTCACGGTCGCCGTCCCACTTATTGCCGGCGAGTTTCTCGATCATGCTGGTAAACAGCTTTTGACTGGCCTCATCGACCTCGATCTTGAAGCCTTCTTCTTCGAACAGCTGTGCCGTGGCAGTTTGCGCGTGGCCTTCCTGAAGCAGCATGTCGAGCTTGGACAGGCACATGTAGCGCCCGCGCCCCTTGGCCAGGGCGAAACTGAAATTCAGCCCGCTGTTGCGCATCAGGTCGGGCAGATCCTTGAAGACGATCTGCTCCTGCAGGGCGACGGTGGCCGTGGCGATTACCAGCCGCTTTCCGGCAGCCTTGGCGGTGGGAATGGCCGCCAGGCTGTAGGCAACGGTCTTGCCGGTACCGGTGCCGGCTTCCACCGCGACAATTGCCGGCTCGCCACTGCGCCGGCCTTCGTCGTCGGTGTCGATGTCACCGAGGACCTTGGCGACTTCGGCGATCATCAGGCGTTGGCCGTAGCGCGGCTTGAGGCTCTTGGCTTCGAGAAAACGCGAATAGGCGCCCTGGATCGTGGTTTTGAGTTCAGTGCTGATCATGGATTGTCGGGCGCAAAAAACGCTGGATAAATTTTCAGTGGTTCGGATCGGCCGCTATCATACCCCGCTAATGAATCCCGCGCAGAACGGAGTACCCCAATGACACCTTTTAGCCTCATTTATAGCCTGCATGTACTGGCGGCCCTGGTCTGGGTCGGCGGCATGTTTTTCGCCTGGATGGTCCTGCGTCCCGCAGCAATCAAGGCACTTGAAGGCCCTGCCCGGTTGAAGTTGTGGGTAGAAGTGTTTCAAGGTTTTTTCCGCTGGGTCTGGGTAGCGGTGGTGCTGCTGCCGGTCAGCGGCGTGGGCATGCTGAATCTGCACTTCGCCGGTTTTGAACTGGCGCCGCGTTATGTGCAGGTGATGATGGGGTTGTATGTGGTGATGACGGCGCTGTTTATCCGGATTCAGGCGTTGATGCTGCCGGAACTGCGCACTGCCGTGGAGGCGCAGGATTGGCCGGTCGGGGCGGCGGTGCTGGGACGAATTCGCAGGGTGGTGGGGATCAACCTGATTGTCGGGTTGGTGGTGGTGGCGATTGCTGCGGTCAGGCCAACCTTCTAAAAGCTTCGCGGGCAAGCCCGCTCCCACAGGTTTATCACAGCCATGTGGGAGCGGTCTTGCCCGCGAATGCAATTGATCAGGCGACAACCATGTCAGAAACGGCTTACAACCGCTGAACCGTCACCGAACCCGCTGCCCCCGCAGGTCCCGGTCGTCCATCAGCGCCAGGTTTACCGCTCTTGCCACCATCGGCCTTGTAGATAATGCAGCCCTTGGCCTTACCGCCCGCTCCCGGTTTGCCACCAGGCCCGGCCAGGCCACCGGCACCGCCGGCCACCTGGACCTTGATCTGTTCTGCCGGGTAGTCACGCGGCACCGCCAGTTTGACCAGCGCACCTGGCGCCCCTGGCTGACCGTCACTGCCATCGCTGCCATCGGCACCGCGCCCCGCCTGCCCCCAGGTGCAGCCCGGTGCCTGACCGTTGGCGCCGTCGAGCCCGACAAAACCCGGCGCTCCCGCACCACCGCGAGCATCCACCAGCAATTGCGGCGCGTTGAGGGACTTGATCTGCAAGTTCAGATTACGTCCGGAACGGGCGGCTTTCTGGTACGTGCCGGGCGCACCGCGAGCGGTAATCTGGCTGCCCTCCGACAACTCGGCACGACTGACCTTCAGCTCCAGCGCCTGTTCGCTGGGCACGATCGCGATGCGCGCATCACGTCCCAGCTGCAGTTCGCCAACGGTGACTTCGGTCACGTTCGAGGGAATCAGCAAGGTACCGTAGTCCGCCACGACCAGGCGTTCCAGTTGCAAAGTACTGGCGGTGTTGGGCAGGCGCATCAACGAGTTGGTTTCGACGCTCACCACCTGGGCGCAAGCCAATGGACTGATGAGTGCCGCGAGCAGACAGAGTTTACGCATGGGAAGCCTTAGTTGCGGTGGGAGCCGGAAGGGTTTGCAGGTGGAAGACGCCGAAAACGATAATCTTCAAGCGATCGAGCCACGGATGGGCACGACCTCTGAGACTGCGATAGCTCAGCAGCGCTTCGAGAAGATGGAGGGTCGCCAACAGGCCACCGGCCAGGTTGACCAGCAGATGCAGCGGATGGACGAACGGCGTGAGCAGATTGGCCAGCACCACCAGCCAGAACAGCAGGGTCAACAGCTTCCCCAGCCCCCATAACACCTTCATACGCCCCCCGATGAGAATTATTCTTTGCGCGCACAGTAACGGCTTCCACGCGGGATAAGCCAGAGGGCGAGCGAAAATTCTTCATGATGGCCGCCGAATGGCCGTCGCCGTGAAACGATTTTTCACACGACGGCTCTAGCTCGCGGCTCAGCGATTGATGTGCAGCTCCACACGACGGTTTTTCGCGCGGCCTTCTTCTGTTTCGTTATCAGCCACCGGCTCGCTTTCGCCCTTGCCTTCGCTGGTGAGCTTGCTCGGCGCCACGCCCTGGCTCAACAGGTACTGTGCAACGCTGCTGGCACGTCGCTCCGACAACGCCTGATTGTAGGCATCCGCCCCGACGCTGTCGGTGTGCCCTACCACCTTGATGCCCACCACGTCGGCGTCCAGCAGTTTGCTCATGATCGAATCGAGCTGGCTCTGCGCGTAGGGGGTCAGGTCGGATTGATTGAAGCCAAAAAACACGTCATTGCTCAACGTGATGACTTCGGGCTGTACAGGTTCCGCAGGTTTCTCGCTGACCGGATATTGCGGCAACGGGCAACCGTGATGTTCCACAGGTGTATTGGCCGGGGTGTCCGGGCAGCGATCGCGTCGATCGAAAACGCCATCCTCGTCCTCATCACCATCCTGGGCATAACAGATCAAACCACCGCTCAAGATACCGAGCGCCGCTCCACCGGCCGCCCAACCGCTACTTCCAATAGCGCCCAAGCCTCCGCCGACCAGTCCGCCAATGACGCTGCAGATCGGCCAGGTGCGTTGATTGAGGGGGGCGGTGCCATCACTGTGAGTAGCGCAACCGGTCAACAGGCTGCCAAGCAGCAGAACCGGTAAGACGGTCCGTGTGAGTTTGGTCATTTTGAAAGCTCCTGTGTCACCGGCCAATGCCGGTCACACAGGAGTAAAGACCCGCATCCGCGACTGCACAAGCCGCGGATGCGAGGGAGCTAGCGTTGGATTTTGATTTCCGTACGACGGTTCTGTGCACGGCCGTCGGCGGTTTTGTTATCGGCAACCGGCTGACTTTCACCGGCACCGGAAACAGACACGAAGTTGCTGCGCGGCACGCCTTCCTGGATGAGGTACTCAACCACCGAGTGAGCGCGTTTATCCGACAATTTCTGGTTGTAGGTATCACTGCCCACACTGTCGGTATGGCCGGTAACGGTCAGGCGGGCAGTAGGCGCTTCCGCTTTCAGGCGAGTGGCGATCTTATCCAGAACCTGTTTGTCAGACGCGGTGAGCGTTGCTTTATCGAACTGGAAGTGAACATCGCGAATGACGATGGTTTCTTCCTTGACTACCACGGCTTCTTCAACCACAGGAGCTGGTGCTGGTGGTGGGCAACCATCGGCATCGACTTTCACGCCTCTAGGGGTACCCGGGCACTTGTCGCGGCTATCCGGCACACCATCGCCGTCTTCGTCGCCATCACCATGAACCCAGCAATAGGCCGCCGCCGTACCGCCGGCAATCAATGCTCCCCAACCGGCCCATGACGAACTCTCGGTCGCTCCGATGCCCGCACCTACGACACCGCCGACTGCCGCACAGATCGGCCAGTCGGTTTTCTGCAAACCTGCGCAACCAGTCAACACACTGGTTAGCAGAACCAGGGGTAATGCTGTCCGAACTATGCTCATCTAGTTTTCTCCTGAAGGATCGGCTTAGAACCGATTAAGGGAGTAAAGACCGGAGATTAAAACTCCGCCAGCAATAGGCCATTGCAGTTTTGTCCCGTATTCACGGGAGATCGTCACTTTTACGAAAAACGCGCTCTAGGCTCGAACTGGCGGGCAGGCTAGTCTTGGCAAATCTGAGTGAGGATCTTCGATGAATGCAGGTATTTCTTCGCGCACGCCGCAACAGGCGCTGGCCGCTTTACTGGATCGTTACGCCCCTTCGCGGCTGTTGCTGATTGGCGCCAGCGAGTTCCCCGCGCTTGAGGCCTTCAAGCTTGCGCACCCCGACAGCTGCGTGGCGCACACGGCACCCGGCCCGTTGCCTGCCGAGCTGGCGGCGCGCCGGTTTGATCTCGCGCTGGTCGTCGATTGCCTTGAACACTTGCCTAAGCGCGATGGGCTGAATTTGCTGGGCGGCATCCGCAACCTCAACGCCAGCCGCATTGCGGTACTGGCCGACTTGCCGGCCAGCGGCTGGCAAGAGACGGACTTTTTCTCTCTGGCCTTGCAAGCCAGTGAACGCTTCCAGCGCGACGATCAGGTGTTGACGCTGTTTACCTATGATCTGCTTGAATACAAGCAAGTCCCCGACTGGCTCAACTCGCGGTTCTGGGCCAATCCGGAAAATTTCGGGAAATATTGGTGGTAACGCAATGAGTACATCCATTTGCCCTTGCGGCAGCGGCACCCTCCTCGATGCCTGCTGCGGTCATTACCACGCCGGGCACCCGGCCCCTTGCGCCGAAGCCTTGATGCGCTCGCGCTACAGCGCTTATGTGCTGGGCCTGATTGATTACCTGGTGACGACCACCCTGCCCGCCCAGCAGGCAGGCCTCGATCGGCAATCGATCAGTGAGTGGAGCGCCCAGAGCACCTGGCTGGGTCTTGAGGTGGAAAGCTCTGAAGTCCTCGGCGGGCAGCCGGAACACGCCTTTGTCACTTTCACCGCGCGCTGGCACGACGGCAGCGGCGAACACAGCCACCGCGAGCGCTCATCGTTCGTGCAGAACGCCGGCCACTGGTACTTCATTGATCCCACCGTGCAACTCGATGTCGGGCGTAACGACGCCTGCCCTTGCGCCAGCGGGCAGAAGTTCAAGAAGTGCTGTTCGGGGTATTTCGGCGGTTGAAGTAGAGCCAACGACTAGACTGGGGTTCAAGGAGGAAAACACCACCATGATCACCCGACGGCTCGGACTCTATCTAGTTACGTTGACCCTGTGCCTGGGGCTCGGTGGCTGTGCGTCCTGGTTCAGCTCCGATGAGCCGGACCCCGAGGTGCATCTGGTCAGGGTTGAAGTGAAGCGGGCCAAGCTGATGGAGCAGCGGTTCGTGCTGCATTTTCGCATCGATAACCGCCGAGACAGTGACCTGACCGTGCGCGGCCTGGAATATCGCATTCACCTGGGTGGCATCCTGCTGGCCGAAGGCGAACATGAACACTGGATCACCGTCACGCCCAAGGCCAGCCGTTTTTACAAGGTGCCGATCCGCACCAACCTTTGGCCCAAGATCAAAGACCTGGTCAAACAGCTGAAAGAGTCCGAGCAAGGCATTCCCTATCGTCTGGAAGGCGAGATGGAAACCGGTTTATTCATCGCTCACTACGTGCACCTGGCGCGTAATGGCGTAATAATCCCCGCCGATCTAATTCCGGAGTAACCCCGATGACCCAGCAACCCCATGTCCATGGCCCTGACTGCAACCACGATCATGACCACCATGATCACGACCATGGCCATGTCCACGGCCCGAACTGCGGCCACGCCCACCAGGAACCGGTGCGCAACGCCCTGAAAGATGTCGGCCGCAACGACCCTTGCCCATGCGGCAACGGCAAGAAATTCAAGAAGTGCCACGGCGCTTGATGCTTTGGGCGAAGAGTTTCTTCGCCCGTTGAATCGCCATGTAGGAGCGAGCCTGCTCGCGAAAAACTCGAAAACGCCGCGTTGAACCATTCGGTACGCATTATCGTTAACGACCATCGCGAGCAAGCTCGCTCCTACAAGGCTTCACACCAGGATCTGCGCCGTACTGACCACCGTCGCATACTCCCCCTGCAGATTCCCCAACGACATCCCATGCACCTCCTCGGCTGAACGGGCATTTCCAAAGAAATCGGCCTTGTCGAAGGTAAAGCACGCATCCTCCACCACCCACGTATCAAACCCCAGATTGCCCGCCGTTCGCGCCGTGGACTCCACCGAGTTGTGAGTCGCCACGCCCACGATGATCAATTGTTCGATCCCCACCTCGCGCAACCAGGCCTCCAGCGCCGTCGAACAAAACGCATCCGGCACCTGCTTCTGAATCAGTTGCTCGCCAGGCCATGGCTGAAAACGCTCCTGAAACTCCACGCCGGATTGCTGCGGCCAGAACACGGAATCCGCTGAGCGGGACAGGTGCTGTACGTGGATGATCGGTCTTGCGCTGCGCCGCCAATGATCCAGCAGTTCCAGCATGCGCGCCTCGGCCTGGGGATTATTTCGACGACCGAGTTTGGGGTGCAGGATGCCTTTTTGTTGATCGATGATGATCAATGCTGCGTTTGCCTTGAGCTCCATGCCGACTTTTCTCACGCTTGTTGATTGAGTTTGTCGCACTTCAACATTGCCTCCGCTGACAAACAACCCTGCAACGTCATTCGGATGACTTGGACAAATCCTGAAATAAGACCTTTTGTCCGCTTGCGCACCCCCTTCCCGCTCACTAACGTAGCGCCTTTGCCTTAATTGCACCCTTACTCCCGCAGGAGCTTTGCCATGGCCTCGCCAGCCCTTACACATTTTCTACCCCGGTTCGGCGTTGCCGCAGCAGTGGCGGGGGTTTTGAGCCTGACCGGCTGTCAGAGCTTCAATGCCCAGGACACCCTGCCGCCCACTGTTGGTGTACAGCCACTGAAGGGCCTGGCACAGAACGTTTCGGTGCGCCGCAATGCCATGGGCATGCCGTTGATCGAAAGCAGCACGTTCCACGACGCCCTGTTCACCCTCGGCTACGTGCACGCCAGCGACCGCATCACGCAAATGGTCACCCTGCGTTTGCTGGCTCAGGGACGCCTGGCCGAGATGCAGGGTTCGGATCTGCTGGATGCCGACCGCTACATGCGTGCCGTCAACTTGAAGAAGAGCGCCGGCGAGCTGTACAAGGCTTCTTCGCCACGCCTCAAGCGATTCTTCGAAGTCTATGCTCGCGGGGTCAACGCCTACCTGTTCCGCTACCGCGACAAACTGCCGGCCGACCTCGCGGCCAGCGGTTACAAGCCTGAATACTGGAAACCGGAAGATTCGGCGCTGATTTTCTGCCTGCTGAACTTCAGTCAGTCCGCGAACCTGCCCGAAGAAATTTCCTCGCTGGTGCTGGCCCAAACGATCACCACCGACAAACTCCCGTGGCTGACGCCCTCCGCGCCAGACGAAAAACTGCCGCTGGCCGAAAGCGAAAAGCTGCAGGGCATCAAGCTCAATGGACAAGTACCGGGCCTGGCAGATATCAGCAAAGCCACGGGACTACTCTCTGAGCTGAACCTGCTGGGCGCCACGTCCTCGAACAACTGGGCCATCGCCCCGCAACGCAGTCGCAGCGGTAAAAGCCTGTTGGCCAGCGACAGCCATGGCCCGATGGGGGTGCCATCGTTGTTCAGCTACGTGCAGATTCGCGCACCGAAGTATCAGGCATCCGGCGTGACCATCGCCGGCTTGCCGATGGTGCTGGGCGGGTTCAACGGCAAAGTGGCGTGGAGCATGACCACGGTCATGGGCGACAACCAGGACCTGTTCCTGGAGAAAATCAAGCGCCAGGGCAATGGCCTGACTTACGAATCCAACGGCAAATGGACGCCTGCGATCGTGCGCAACGAAACCTATTTCGTCAAAGGCCAGCGGCCAATTCGCGAAGCGGTGTTCGAAACCCGCCATGGCCCGTTGCTCAACAGCGCCCAGGGCCTGGCCCAGGGCAGCGGCTTCGGCCTGGCCCTGCAGACGCCGAACTTCACCGACGACAAAACCCTGGACGCGTTTTTCGACCTGTCCCGCGCACAGAACGTCGAAAAGGCGTCGGACGCCAGCCGCGAGATCCGCGCCATTGCCTTGAACCTGGTGTTTGCCGATGCCAGCAACATCGGTTGGCAAGTCACCGGCCGCTACCCGAACCGCCGCGAAGGCGAAGGCCTGCTGCCCTCGCCGGGCTGGGACGGACGCTACGATTGGGACGGTTACGCCGATCCGATGCTGCACCCCTACGATCAGGACCCGGCCCAAGGCTGGCTCGGTACCGCCAACCAACGGGTCATCCCTCATGGCTACGGCATGCAGCTGTCCAATTCCTGGTCGGCACCGGAACGCGGCGAGCGCCTGGCCGAACTGGCCGGCATCGGCAAACATGACACCCGCAGCCTGATCGCCATGCAGTACGACCAAACCACGACCTTCGCCGCCAAACTGAAGAAGATGTTCGAAGCACCGGGCATGGCCCAGCCGCTCAAGCAGGCCATCGACGCGCTGCCCGAGGCGGATCGCGGCAAGGCACGCGAAGCATTGACCCGTTTGATGGCGTTCGACGGCAAACTGGCCCCGACCTCCACTGACGCCGCGATCTACGAGCTGTTCCTGCAGGAAAGCACCAAGCAAATCTTCCTCGACGAATTGGGTCCAGAGAGCAGCCCGGCGTGGAAAGCCTTTATCGCCAACGGCAAGTTGTCCTACGCCGCACAGGCCGATCATCTGCTGGGCCGTGAAGACAGTCCGTTCTGGGATGACGCGCGCACCGCGCAGAAAGAAGACAAACCGGCCATCCTCGCACGCAGCCTGGCCGCGGCGATCAGCGCGGGCGACAGTCAGTTGGGTGGTGATCACAAAGCCTGGCAGTGGGGCAAACTGCACCGCTATGAATGGAAGAACAGCCATGGCCAGACCGTACGCGGTCCGCTGCCGGCAGGCGGCGATCACACCACGCTCAACACCGCGGCGTTCACCTGGGGCCAGGACTTCAACACGACGCTGGTGCCGGCCATGCGCTTTATCGTCGACTTCGGCCAGGCCGAGCCGCTGACGGGCCAGCTCGCCACCGGCCAGTCCGGCAACCCGGCCAGCCCTAACTACCTCAACAGCATCGATCCGTGGTTGAAGGGGCAATACATGAGCCTGCCGATGCAACCGCAGAACTTTGACAAGGTGTACGGAACCAAGCGATTGACCCTGACACCCGGCAAATAAAGACGGCTGAAAAATCCCTGTGGGAGCGAGCCTGCTCGCGAAACGGTGTGTCAGTCACCTTGAAGGTTGATTGACACGTCCTCTTCGCGAACAGGCCCGCCACCCAAAACAGTGCAGGCTTTTCACGCCGCCCGTTTTCGTGCACTAATCGCATCCGGCAATTTCCCGAACACCTTTTAAACGCTTGTTCGGCACTCTGGTTCGGAAATTGCTACTTTCATTAGGTCTTACGCGTACCAGTAACAATAATTCTGCGCCACAAGCGCTCATATTGGTTCTTAGGGATTGAATAATGAAAAAAGCATTGCTGACCCTGTCTGCACTGGCATTGTGCGTAGCTGCTGGCTCTGCGCTGGCAAAGGAATACAAGGAATTGCGTTTTGGCGTTGACCCTTCCTACGCACCGTTCGAGTCGAAAGCGGCCGACGGCAGCCTGGTAGGCTTCGACATCGATCTGGGCAACGCAATCTGCGCCGAGCTGAAGGTCAAGTGCAAATGGGTCGAGAGCGATTTCGACGGCATGATTCCTGGCCTCAAGGCCAATAAATTCGACGGCGTGATCTCTTCGATGACCGTCACCCCGGCCCGCGAAAAAGTCATCGACTTCTCCAGCGAGCTGTTCTCCGGCCCTACCGCTTACGTGTTCAAGAAAGGTTCCGGCATCACCGCAGACGTTGCCACGCTCAAGGGCAAAACCGTCGGCTACGAGCAAGGCACCATTCAGGAAGCCTATGCCAAGGCCGTTCTGGACAAGGCAGGCGTGAAAACCCAGGCCTATCAGAACCAGGACCAGGTATATGCCGACCTGACTTCGGGTCGTCTCGATGCGGGTATCCAGGACATGCTGCAGGCTGAACTGGGCTTCCTGAAATCCCCACAAGGTGCCGACTACGACGTCAGCAAACCGGTCGACAGCGAGCTGCTGCCAGCCAAAACCGCCGTCGGTATTAAGAAAGGTAACACCGAGCTGAAAGCGCTTTTGGATAAAGGTATCAAAGCGTTACACGATGATGGCACCTACGCCACCATCCAGAAGAAACACTTTGGCGATCTGAATCTGTACAGCGGCAAATAATGCCCGGCGCCCATCTCGCGATGGGCGCTTTTTTCATCCGATCAGGTTGCTGATTTATGTTCGAAAACCTCTTACAAAATCTGGGGCTCTCAGCCTTCAGCCTCAAGGGCTTCGGTCCGTTGCTGATGGAAGGCACCTGGATGACCATCAAATTATCGGCGATGTCGCTGCTGGTGGCCGTGTTGCTCGGCCTGCTCGGCGCCAGTGCCAAGCTGTCAAAAGTCAAACTGCTGCGCCTGCCCGCCCAGTGCTACACCACGCTGATTCGCGGGGTGCCGGACCTGGTGCTGATGCTGCTGATCTTCTACAGCCTGCAAACCTGGCTGACGTCGCTCACCGACTACATGGAATGGGAATACATCGAAATCGACCCATTCAGCGCTGGCGTACTCACCCTGGGCTTCATTTACGGTGCGTACTTCACCGAAACCTTCCGCGGCGCCATCCTCGCGGTGCCTCGCGGTCAGGTTGAAGCAGCCACCGCTTATGGCCTTAAACGGGGTCAGCGTTTCCGTATCGTGGTGTTCCCCCAAATGATGCGCTTTGCCCTGCCGGGTATCGGCAACAACTGGATGGTCATGCTCAAGGCCACCGCGCTGGTGTCGATCATCGGCCTCGCGGACCTTGTAAAGGCTGCACAGGACGCGGGTAAAAGCACTTATCAACTGTTCTATTTCCTGGTGCTCGCCGCCGTGATCTACCTGGTGATCACCAGTGCCTCCAATATCATTTTGCGCTGGCTCGAACGTCGCTACGCCGCCGGCACCCGGGAGGCCGTACGATGATCGAACTCCTGCAGGAATACTGGAAAGCCTTCCTTTACACCGACGGTCAGAACATTACCGGCCTGGCCATGACCCTGTGGCTGCTCAGCGCTTCGATTTTCATCGGGTTCATCGTTTCGATTCCGCTGTCCATCGCCCGGGTTTCACCGCACTTCTACATTCGCTGGCCGGTGCAGTTCTACACCTACCTGTTCCGTGGCACGCCGCTGTATATCCAACTGCTGATCTGTTACACCGGGATCTACAGCCTGGCCGCCATCCGCGCGCAACCGCTGCTCGACAGCTTTTTCCGCGATGCAATGAATTGCACCATCCTGGCGTTCGCCCTGAACACCTGCGCCTACACCACGGAGATTTTCGCCGGGGCGATCCGCAGCATGGCCCACGGTGAAGTCGAAGCGGCCAAGGCCTACGGTCTTACAGGCTGGAAGCTCTATGCCTACGTGATCATGCCTTCGGCCCTGCGTCGCTCGCTGCCGTATTACAGCAACGAAGTGATTCTGATGCTGCACTCGACCACCGTGGCGTTCACCGCGACCATCCCGGATGTACTGAAAGTCGCGCGGGATGCCAACTCGGCGACCTTCCTGACTTTCCAGTCGTTCGGCATCGCCGCGCTGATCTACCTGACCGTCACCTTTGCGCTGGTCGGCCTGTTCCGCCTCGCCGAACGCCGATGGTTGGCCTTCCTCGGGCCGACCCACTAGGTCTTTTCTGTTTCAGGAAACAAAGAATGCGCCACCAGATACATGACCTGCTGGCCCCGCTGCCGGGGACCGCACGCCAGATCCACAGCTTCCACTTCGGGCCTGCAACGGCGCCTACCGTTACAAGCGCCCGAAGCAAGATCTACATCCAGTCATCCCTTCATGCCGATGAAATGCCCGGCATGCTGGTGGTCTGGCACCTCAAGCAACGCCTGGCGGAGCTGGAAGCCGCCGGTCGTCTGCGCAGCGAGATCGTCCTGGTGCCGGTCGCCAACCCGGTCGGCCTGGAACAGGTGCTGATGGATGTGCCGCTGGGCCGCTACGAGCTGGAAAGCGGGCAGAACTTCAACCGCTGGTTCGTCGATTTGAGTGAAGAAGTCGGTAACGACATCGAAGGTCAACTCGGCGACGACCCGCAACATAACCTGCAATTGATCCGCAACAGCCTGCGCACTGCGCTGGCGCGGCAGACCGCCAGCACCCAGCTGCAATCCCAGCGCCTGACCCTGCAAAGGCTGGCCTGCGATGCGGACATGGTGCTGGACCTGCATTGCGATTTCGAAGCCGTCGCGCACCTGTACACCACGCCCGAGGCCTGGCCGCTGGTTGAGCCGCTGGCCCGCTACATCGGCTCCGAAGCGAGCTTGCTGGCCACCGATTCCGGCGGCCAGTCGTTCGATGAATGCTTCACCCTGCTGTGGTGGCAACTGAAAGAGCGCTTCGGCGAGCACTTCGATATTCCGTTGGGCAGCTTTTCGGTCACCGTCGAACTGCGCGGCCAGGGCGACGTCAATCACCCGTTGGCCAGCCTCGACTGCCAGGCGATCATCGATTACCTGGTTCACTTCGGTGCGATTGCCGGCGAGTCGGCCCCACTGCCTGACCTGCCCTACCCGGCCACACCGCTGGCCGGTGTGGAACCTGTGGCCACGCCGGTCGGCGGGCTGCTGGTGTTCACCGCGCTGCCAGGGGAATACCTGGAAGCCGGGCAACTGATCGCCGAAATCATCGATCCGATCTCCGACCGTGTCACACCGGTCCACTGCACCGCCGCCGGGTTGATGTACGCCCGTTCGCTGCGCCGCATGGCCACCGCCGGCATGGTGATCGCCCACGTCGCGGGCGCCGAAGCCTATCGCAGCGGCTACCTACTTTCGCCTTGAGGATGCTTGCTCCATGTACAAACTGACCATTGAAGGCCTGCATAAAAGCTATGGCGATCATGAGGTGCTCAAAGGCGTTTCGCTCAAGGCCAACACCGGCGACGTCATCAGCCTGATCGGCGCCAGCGGCTCGGGTAAAAGCACCTTTCTGCGCTGCATCAACTTTCTTGAACAACCCAACGACGGCGCCATGAGCCTCGACGGCCAGGCGATTCGCATGGTCAAGGATCGCCACGGCATGCATGTCGCCGATCCCGACGAACTGCAACGGATCCGCACCCGGCTGGCCATGGTGTTCCAGCACTTCAACCTGTGGAGCCACATGACCGTGCTGGAAAACATCACCATGGCGCCACGCCGGGTGCTGGGCTGCAGCAAGCAGGAAGCCGAAGACCGTGCGCGCCGCTATCTGGACAAGGTCGGTCTGCCGGCACGGGTGGCCGATCAGTACCCGGCGTTCCTATCTGGCGGCCAGCAGCAGCGCGTGGCGATTGCCCGGGCGTTGGCCATGGAACCGGAAGTCATGCTGTTCGACGAGCCGACCTCGGCGCTGGACCCGGAACTGGTGGGCGAAGTGCTCAAGGTGATCCAGGGTCTGGCCGAAGAAGGCCGGACCATGATCATGGTCACCCACGAAATGAGCTTCGCCCGTAAAGTGTCGAGCCAGGTGTTGTTTCTGCATCAAGGCCTGGTGGAGGAAGAAGGCGCGCCGGAAGACGTGCTGGGTAACCCGAAGAGCGAACGCCTGAAGCAATTCCTCAGCGGTAACCTCAAGTAACCCCTACTGCAAAACCTGTGGGAGCGAGCCTGCTCGCGAATTGGCCCGGTCAGTCAACATTTCTGTTGGATGAAACATGGCCTTCGCGAGCAGGCTCGCTCCCACATTCAATTCAATCAGGCCACAGGCGCGGGAGGCGGCTCATCCGGCAGGGTGGGCTCACCGGGTTCGGTGGGCTGTTCATTGGGGGTATCGGGATCAGGCTGGCCGGGGATGCCCCCTGCCATGCTGACTGACGGGTGTGCCAACAACGACCAGGCCAAAACGCCAACCTGATTGGGCTCAAGCCTTGCCAGTTCGGCACTTATTCGCGGGTCGATCTTCATAAAGCACTCCTGAGCGATAGCCCGATCCGCCTTGCGCAAATCGGGGCAGTACACTCCATAGAGTGTACGCTCGCTCAGGAATTCCCACGTTTTGTCAGACGGCTGACTCAGGTCCGAGGCAGGGTCACGCCGCGCTGGCCCTGATACTTGCCGCCGCGATCCTTATAGGACACTTCGCACTCTTCGTCGGACTCGAGGAACAGCATCTGCGCCACGCCTTCGTTGGCGTAGATCTTCGCCGGCAGGTTCGTGGTGTTGGAGAACTCCAGGGTCACGTGCCCTTCCCACTCCGGCTCAAGCGGGGTGACGTTGACGATGATGCCGCAGCGGGCGTAGGTGCTTTTGCCCAGGCAGATGGTCAATACGTTGCGCGGAATACGGAAATATTCGACGGTACTGGCCAGGGCGAAGGAGTTCGGCGGGATGATGCAAACGTCGCTGTGAATATCGACGAAGCTGCCGGCATCGAAGTTTTTCGGGTCGACGATGGCCGAATTGATGTTGGTGAACACCTTGAAATGATTAGTGCAACGCACATCGTAGCCGTAGCTCGACACGCCGTAGGAGATCACACGGCTGTCGTCGCTGCCGCGCATCTGGCGCTCGACGAACGGCTCGATCATGCCGTGTTCCTGCGCCATGCGGCGAATCCACTTGTCCGATTTGATGCTCATGGCGGTGTCCTGAATAGCGAGGTGGAAAAAATCTGTCCGGCATCTTACCGGGGCGGGCCTCCGGGTTCAAAGAGCAGGGCACAATTCTCGACGATCACGCGTTATTGACGGACCTTCGAAACAATACGATGCACCGTCGATCATGAAAACCGAGAAACCTTCGCTAGAAGCATTGGCACGTTCCGGAAAAAGGGTTAAGGTGGCGCCACTGTGCTGCTTGTGTCACTGAGAATCTCTACACGATATGTTGAATTTCGATCCAACCATCTACAAGAATTTTTCCTGCTCTTTGCACTCAGTCTCGGCCAGGGTTCTTCCTGAGTCGCAGTTATCTTTGTTCAAGGAGTTACACCATGTCTAATCGCCAAACCGGTACCGTTAAGTGGTTCAACGATGAAAAAGGCTTCGGCTTCATCACCCCACAATCCGGTGACGACCTGTTCGTTCACTTCAAAGCTATCCAATCCGACGGCTTCAAAAGCCTGAAAGAAGGCCAACAGGTTTCTTTCATCGCTACCCGCGGTCAGAAAGGCATGCAAGCTGAAGAAGTTCAAGTTATCTAACTTGTACTTGCTTTAGTAAAAAGCCCCGCCCTCAACAGCGGGGCTTTTTTGTGCCTGAATGTTTTGCATCGCCCCATCTCCGCTCCCCCTCTATATGATTCGCGCCCTGGAAAATCACATGGAAGAAAGCAGGATGCAATTCATCTCCTGGAAAGCACTCAACGCAGCACTGCTCGTTTTCGCACCGCCTCTCAATACCTACGCAGAATCGCAACCTGAACACCCGACCGTAATCGTCGGAATGAATACTCGCGCCACCTACTTGGCGAAGGGTCCGGAGGTGAATGGACACTCATCTATTCAACTTCGAGCGGCAGCACTTTTGACGCTTTCAACCCCCCATGCTTGCGGAAGCAATGAGATTTACATGACGCCCGAGTCTGCAGGCATCCCCGATGATTCCTTTCGCCGAGCCCTCGACGAAGTCCAGCAACTGATCGATCAGAAAATCCCTCTTCTACTTACACATACGGTCTGCGAACGCAAACGAGCGTTTCTCGTGAAGGTGCGCCCCTGTACGCCTGAAGAATGCGGCGAACTCACGGCATCCCTTGTAGACGGAAAACAGTATCTGGATCGCGAATTTTCACCAACAGGTCAAGGCCAAGCGTATTACTACGTGAAGATGCCGATGGAGTACGACAGTAAACGCAAGGCATGGGTAGCACAGATCTTCTTTGTCGAAACCCAAACCCCGAGCCATGAATATTTTGTGGATAAGGCAGATTTTGTTTCAGGCAAGGCAGTCCACGCCTACAGAAGTTACTACCGAAGCGGCAAGCTCCGCCAAAGCTATAAAAGCGACGCACATGGCCTGCGCCAGGGCGAAGCGCTCACGTACTCTGAAAGCGGCATAGTCATCAAGCGTGAGGGTTATCTAAACGACGAGCTCGAAGGATGGCAATCTATCTACCATGACAATGGCAAGATCGCCGAATCCTACAACTGGCAGCTAGGCAAACGCGTGGATGGTGAGTATCTCGAATATGACGAAGACGGGGCATTGATTAGCCGTAGCAGCTATCGAAACGACGTGTGGGACGGGCCTGCCCTGGGTTACTACCCGAACGGACAGCTGAGATACAGCACTCTTTTCGTTAACGGCAAAGCACAAGGTCCGAGCACCCATTACTTTGAAAATGGCGCTATACAACTGACTCGAAACGATATCGACAGCAAACCGGATGGCTGGCTGATCACGTACTTCATCGACGGCAAAATAGAAGAAAAGGCGTTTTACAGGGCTGGATTTCGACAGAGCTTTGAACGCTGGAATGAGCAAGGTGTGCAAACCGTTCAATGGCAGTGGGATGAACTGCACCGCGAACAGGGCGATTTCAAGGAGTGGTACAAAAACGGCCAACTTAAGGAACAAAAGACCTACGAGGCTGGCAAACTCGAAGGCCCCTTCCGCGCTTGGTACGAAAACGGCCAGATAAAAACCGCTGCGGATTATAAGTCGTTTCTGGGCAGAGGATGGCCGCCTGATCCAAGAGTGCTATTACGAGGCAGGTGAACGCCAAGGCGAATGTGCACGAAAGAATTAATCGATAACCAGAGAACGCCGCCCAGCACAAAGACCCGACTTCAAAACAATGCTGCTCACCTAAGTATGTAAACCACATTTGTGGCTAGGGGATGAATTCTCTAGCCACAGCTTTAAGCCTCCCCCGAACGGTTTTTTGTGAGCATGCAGTTTTGCCAGACAAAAAAGCGCCTTACCAGGTCACGCCGAATCCAGCGGTATACCGCGTCTTATCCAGATCCGCATCCTTGGTACCGTCGATGATGTCTCGCTCGGCCTTGAGATTGAGCGAAGCCCAGTCCGTCACCTTGTAGCGCAAGCCCATCTCCGCATCCAGCGCATACTCGGCCACGCCCGACAGCGGCTTGCCCACCTCGCCATTGGTGAAGAACTCCACTTTCTTGCCAATCAGGTAGCGGTTGTAATCCCACTTCATCGCCACGGAATAGAAGTTTTCCTTGCTGCCATCGGCGAATTGATAGTCGGTGCGGTTGACCAGCGATCCGAGGGAGAAAGCCCCCAGTTCGTCATCCCAGAACTGATAACCCGGGCCCGTACCGACGGTGCGCTGACGGGACAGATCTTCGACCTTGTCGCGTTTGTAGACCAGGCGCCCCTGCCAGAACCATTTATCCGTCAGGAAGCGGTCGAGGGAATACTCGGCCCGCCAGTTGTCAGTGGTGACCACATCATCCTGGAACTCACGGTTGTATTCGCCTTCCGCGGTGTGCCGCCAGCGACCATGGCGCGCACTGGTCTTGAAGTCGACATCGTAATCATCGGTGTCTCTTTCGGCCCGCTGATAATCCAGCGCCACGTCGACGTTGCCTTTCCACACCAGATCCTCGACCACAGGTTTTGGCTTGAGGATCTGCTGGATACTGGCCAGTTCGACAGTCTTGAGCGCATCACCGTTGGCCAGGGTGACCTTGCCGTCGTCCGCCGCATGCAATGCCTTGGCCTTTTCGCCGGTGTAGGCATCCTGCTTGACCAGCAACTGCTGATCGCTTTCCAGGGTTTTGACCTGCTTCCAGTCGATAGGCACCGCACCGGCGTACTCCGTCTGGATCAGCAACTTGCCACCATCGAACAGAACGATCTTGCCGCTCAGCTTGTCACCGTTCTTCAACCAGACGGTATCGGCGAGCAAGGGAGAGGAGGCACTGACGACAGCGAGGCACAGCAACGTTCTGGACAACATAAGCAAATACAGACTCAGGATTGCGAAAAAAGTCGGCATTATCCGAAGAAATAAGGCCCTAGCAAGGACTGACACGACTATTTCTATTGAGTTCATTTCTCAACTGGCGATCCGCGATTTACTCTACAGACGGTACTGTGAATTTTTTCAGGATTACTTTTTCAGGAACACGGGACGTGAACGAACCCACCACTGAATCCGAAAGTGCGGCACAAATCCGACGCACGGCGCTCTACCTGACCCTCGCGCAAGTTCCTCAGGGCAAGGTGGTCAGTTATGGCCAGTTGGCGGAGCTCGCGGGCCTGGGTCGTGCCGCCCGCTGGGTCGGACGGACATTGAGCCAACTGCCCGGCGACAGTAAATTGCCCTGGCACCGCGTACTCGGCGCCGGCGGACGCATCAGCCTGCCCGCAGGCAGCCCATCCGGGGACGAACAACGCGCGCGATTGCGCATGGAGGGCATCAGTATCCTGAATAATCGAGTTGATATTCGACGCCATGGCTGGCGCCCGGTAGAGCACAGCGGTTAGAGTGCGCGCTTTGTTTCCGTATTTCTTGAGGCAGACTCCAGCCCATGCCCCGTAAAACCTGGCGCGCCGCGCTCGCTGCCTATGCCAGCCCCTCGACGCTTGTACTGCTGTTGCTGGGTTTCGCTGCCGGCCTGCCCTACATGCTGGTGTTCTCGACACTCTCGGTGTGGCTGCGCGAAGCTGGTGTCGCTCGCGAAACCATCGGCTATGCCAGCCTGATCGGCCTGGCCTATGCCTTCAAATGGGTCTGGTCCCCGCTACTCGACCAATGGCGCCTGCCATTGCTCGGCAAGTTGGGTCGACGACGTTCCTGGCTGGTGCTCTCCCAGGCACTGGTAATCCTCGGCCTGATCGGGATGGGTTTCTGCGACCCGCAAAAACATCTGTCCTGGCTGATCGCAATTGCCGTGATCGTCGCGTTCGCCTCGGCCACGCAAGATATTGCGGTCGACGCCTATCGCCTGGAAATCGCCGAAGACAGCCGTCAGGCTGCGTTGGCCGCCAGCTACATGTCCGGTTATCGAATCGCCGCGCTATTGGCGACCGCCGGCGCCCTGTATTTTGCCGAAGGCTTCGGCTCGACCGGTTTCAACTACCAGCATTCCGCATGGGCCGGCACCTACATACTGTTCGGCGTCCTGATGGTCCCGGCCTTGTTGACCAGCCTGTTCATGCGCGAACCGCCCGTTCCACTGCGCACACAATTGCAGGCCGGGCGATACAGTTTCGTGCATCAACTGGCATCGGTGTTCGTACTGATCGTGCTGCTGGTTTCCGTGCCGGCCATGTTCACCCAGTTCTACAACACCGACTTTGCCAGCGTTCTGTTCGAAGGCGTGAGCCTGCTAGATCTGCTGCTCGAAGACCGTGCATTCCTGCGCGCGATCCTCTACACCACCCTCACCGCCATGTGCCTCTCGGCCATGGGCCGTCGCGGCCTGGCCCCCGTACTGACACCGGTCAACGACTTTATTCTGCGTTACCGCTGGCAAGCGCTGCTGTTGCTGGGACTGATCGCCACCTATCGAATGTCCGATACGGTCATGGGTGTGATGGCCAATGTGTTCTATATCGACCAGGGCTTCACCAAGGACCAGATCGCCAGCGTCAGCAAAATCTTCGGTCTGATCATGACCCTGGTCGGCGCCGGCATGGGCGGCTTGCTGATCGTGCGCTTCGGCATCCTGCCGATCCTGTTCATCGGCGGCGCGGCGTCGGCAGGCACCAACATATTGTTCCTGCTGTTGGCGGACATGGGCCCCAACCTGCAGATGCTGGTTGTCACCATCTCCCTGGACAACTTCAGTTCGGGCCTGGCGACCTCGGCGTTCGTCGCGTACCTGTCGAGCCTGACCAACCTCAAGTTCTCCGCCACCCAATACGCCCTGCTCAGCTCGATCATGCTCTTGCTGCCACGTCTGATCGGCGGCTATTCCGGGGTCATGGTGGAGAAATTCGGTTATCACAATTTCTTCCTGATCACCGCCCTGCTGGGTGTGCCGACGTTGCTGCTGATCGCCTTGCACTGGTTCCAGGAGAACCGCCGCGAAGGTCCGACACCGACGCCGGAACCCGTCCCGACTCAGGTCGCGGAAGAATCATAAGCTGCATTTGAAGGAAGCAAGGCAGAGGGAGGAACGATTCCCGCCCTCCTGCCACACCGCCGACCGCACGCCTGTACGACAGCGGATCTCGCCCGTACAATGCTCCGTCATTTCTCGTCATCAGCAATCGATAACGGCCAACCATGCGCACCAGTCAATTTTTGCTCGCCACACAGAAAGAAACGCCTTCCGACGCGGTCGTGATCAGCCATCAGCTGATGCTGCGCGCCGGCATGATCCGCAAACTCGCCTCGGGCCTGTACACCTGGCTGCCGATGGGCTTGCGAGTCATGCGCAAGGTCGAAGCCGTCGTTCGTGAGGAAATGAACGCCGCCGGCTCGCTCGAAGTGTTGATGCCAAGCACTCAACCGGCTGAGTTGTGGCAGGAGTCCGGTCGCTGGGAAGAGTACGGCCCTGAACTGCTGCGTTTCCAGGATCGCCACGGTCGCGACTTCTGCGCCGGCCCGACCCACGAAGAAGTCATCACCGACCTGATGCGCAACGAGCTGAGCAGCTACAAACAGCTGCCGATCAACCTGTATCAGATCCAGACCAAATTCCGCGATGAAATCCGCCCACGCTTCGGCTTGATGCGCGGCCGCGAATTCATCATGAAAGACGCCTATTCGTTCCACGCTGACCAGCCTTCGCTGCAAGTCACCTACGATCGCATGCACCAGGCGTACTGCAACGTGTTCACCCGCCTGGGCCTGAAGTTCCGTCCGGTTGAAGCCGACAACGGCTCGATTGGCGGCGCCGGCTCCCACGAGTTCCACGTACTGGCCGAATCCGGCGAAGACGATATCGTCTTCAGCAACGGTTCCGACTACGCCGCGAACATCGAGAAGGCCGAAGCTGTACCGCGTGAAACCTCCCGTCCGGCACCGGCTGAAGAGCTGCGCCTGGTCGACACGCCGGACACCAAGACCATCGCCGCGCTGGTGGAAAAATTCAATCTGCCGATTGAAAAGACCATCAAGACCCTGGTGGTGCACGCAGAAGAGAAAGGCAAGCTGATTGCCCTGATCATCCGTGGCGACCACGAACTGAACGAAATCAAGGCCGCCAACCAGCCTGGCGTTGCCAGCCCGCTGGTCATGGCTTCCGAAGCCGAACTGCGCGACGCCATTGGCGCCGGCGCCGGCTCCCTCGGCCCGCTGAACCTGCCCCTGCCGATCATCATCGACCGTTCCGTCGAGCTGATGAGCGACTTCGGCATCGGCGCGAACATCGACGACAAGCACTACTTCGGCGTCAACTGGGAACGCGACCTGCCGGTTCCGACCGTTGCCGACCTGCGTAACGTCGTCAGCGGCGACCCAAGCCCGGACGGCAAGGGCACCCTGGAAATCAAACGCGGCATCGAAGTCGGGCACATCTTCCAGCTGGGCAACAAGTACAGCAAAGCCATGAAGTGCGAAGTGCTGGGCGAGAACGGCAAGCCGGTAACCCTGGAAATGGGCTGCTACGGCATCGGCGTTTCCCGCGTGGTCGCGGCCGCCATCGAGCAGAACAACGACGAGAAAGGGATCATCTGGAGCGACACCCTGGCGCCATTCCAGATCGCCCTGGTACCGCTGCGTTACGAAACCGACCTGGTTCGCGAGGCCACCGACAAGCTGTATGCAGAACTGACTGCAGCCGGCTTCGAAGTACTGCTGGACGACCGCGACAAGAAAACCAGCCCGGGCATCAAGTTCGCGGACATGGAGCTGATCGGCATTCCTCACCGGATCGTGGTCAGCGACCGTGGCCTCGCCGATGGCAACCTGGAATACAAGAGCCGTACCGAAGCCGAGCCGCAAGCATTGCCGGTTGCCGACGTATTGCCGTTCCTTCAGGCCCGTATCCGCCGCTGAAACCAGATAGAGACGTCATGTTCAAGCGAAACACCTTAGGCCTCGGTGGTGCCGCCCTGTGCGGCACCCTGCTGGTCAGCGGCTGTGCCAATCACATGTCACAACGCAGCGAGCACGAGGAACGTGTCGAGCGCAAACTGCTCGATCACAGCCTGCAGATCGATGTTGGTGAGCCCAAGGTGCTTGAGCTGCCGCAACGCCGGGTGAAAATCCACGAGCAGAAGACTTTCGAAGTCACCGAATTCGAAGTTACGCGGCATTACGATCGCTACACGCCGTACCAACCCTGGCGGGAGATCTACGAGATCCCGCTGGGCGCGGTGGCCGTAGTGGCAGGCGTCGGTGCCAACGTGGCCAACGTGTTCGCCTTGGGCAACCTGCCAGACAGCATGACCAAGGACTGGTTCAGCTACGGCTTTGCCGGGCTCAACCCGTTCATGAACGTGCAATCTCACGGTCGCGCGCAGCAAAACCTGGCCGGAATCGACGAAGTGCAGCTCGACAAACGCACCGAATACTCAAGCCTGCCCTGGAGCGAGCGTCCGGTTGAGGTCAAGGCCGGCAAGGATACGTTCGAACTGAGTACCGACAAAAACGGCGTCTTGCGCCTGAACCTGTTGGACAGCCCGTTCGCCGAACATGACCTCAACCACCTGGGCAAGCTGCAGATCAGTGTCGCCGACGGCAAGGATGAAGTGCACAGCGATTCGACCCTGGCACTGAGCAACACCTTGCGCGGCAAGCTGCTCGAAGCCCACGGACTGATCTACGACGACCTCGAAGATGACGAAGTGAGCCAGTGGGTACACCGGGTCAAACGCCTGTCGGAACTGGGCCTGGAAGAGGAAGCCAGCGAGCTGGAACAGAGCTTGATCGAACTGACTCGCAACGATCCTGAACTGCAGACCGAATTCCTCAAATCCTTGACCAAGGATGCCGGGCGTCTGGTGGCGGATCCGGGGCCGAATTAAAGCCGAAAAAGCTTCGCGAGCAGGCTCGCTCCCACAGTTTCATTGGCGTTCACAAATCCAATGTGGGAGCGAGCCTGCTCGCGAAAGCGGTCTGAAATTCACCACCACAACAAAACCTTGCCGCTACCGCTCAAACAACTCCATCTGCTCAAACCCGCCCCGCAAATCCTCCAGCCTCACCCCCACGCCCAACAATCGCACCGGCTTGCCCCCTCGATTGAACGCCTGAGTCAGCAACAGCTGATAACTGCCCAAATCCCGCCCTGCCCCGGCCTGCTCCAGCGTGGTCTGGGTGAAGTCGTGGAATTTCACTTTGACGAACGGTTTCCCCGGCCTGTAGCTGCTGTCGATCCGTGCCATACGGCCGGTCAGGGTTTCCAGCAGCTCGGGTAACTTATCCAGGCAACTCACCAGGTCTGGCAGGTCGACGTCGTAGGTATTTTCAACGCTGATTGACTGCCGGCGGCTATCGTTGTGCACCTGGCGATCATCGATCCCACGCGCCAGGCTCCAGAGTCGCTCACCGAAGCTGCCGAATTCACGTACCAGCGCCAATTTGTCCCACTCGCGCAACTGTGCGCAATCGAGGATGCCGAGCTTGCCCAACTTGTCGGCTGTGACCTTGCCGACCCCGTGCAACTTGCTCACCGGCAACCCACTGACAAAGTCCTCGACCTGATCCGGCGTAATCACGAACAAACCGTTGGGCTTTTTCCAGTCACTGGCGATCTTGGCAAGAAACTTGTTCGGTGCCACGCCGGCCGAGACAGTAATGTGCAGTTGATTCGATACCCGCCGACGGATGTCCTGGGCGATGCGCGTGGCGCTACCGCCGAAATGCGCGCTGTCCGACACATCCAGGTAAGCCTCGTCCAGGGAAAGCGGCTCAATGATGTCGGTGTAATCGCGAAAGATCGTATGAATTTCCTTCGAAGCCTCTCTATAGGCATCCATACGCGGCTTGACGATGGTCAGGTCCGGGCACAACTTCAGCGCATGACCGGAAGACATTGCCGAACGCACGCCATAAGCCCGAGCCTCATAGTTGCAGGTGGCAATCACGCCACGTCGATCCGCCGCCCCGCCCACCGCCAGCGGCTTTCCAGCGAGGCGCGGGTCATCACGCATCTCAATGGCGGCGTAGAAACAGTCACAATCGACGTGGATGATTTTTCGCTGGGTCATATCAACGCGGTAAATTCAGAGTGAAAAATGGCGGCGCGCCCTGTGGGATAAGCAGTATCTCACCCACACCTGTATATAGCACCAGTAGTCTGAATGTTCTTCGTCGAATGTAGGAAACGCGACGGCTGAATTTATTTTTTCAATCGAAAAGTTGTCACCAATAGAGCCTAAAGCCTTGCCAGGCCTGCCTTTCAGACCGATCAGCGCCCCCGCCATCGAGCTAAGCGATTGAACCTGAAGAGGTTTTGCCGGAAATTGCGGTTGACAGTCTGTCGATCCTCTGTAGAATGCCGCCACACAGACGCGGGATGGAGCAGTCTGGTAGCTCGTCGGGCTCA
>NZ_JABFMU010000035.1 GCF_013359695.1 Pseudomonas sp. C2B4 | reverse complement strand
GTCGCTGCCTTCGCGAGCAGGCTCGCTCCCACAGATAGAATGTGGGAGCGAGCCTGCTCGCGAAGGGCGCAACACCGGCTAGAAGGCAAAAAGCAGGCAAAAAAAATCCCCGAACCAGTCGGGGATTTTTTTGTTCGATCAATCAGCCCGGGAGCGGATCAATCTTCGCGGTAGCGACGCAGCTTCAACTGCTTACCGGCAACGCGAGTGTCCTTCAGCTTGGTCAGCAGACGCTCCAGACCATCTTCCGGCAGCTCGACGAGGCTGAAGCTGTCACGCACCTGGATGCGACCGATGGCTTCACGCGCCAGACCACCTTCATTGAGGATGGCGCCCAGCAGGTTCTTGGCAGCGATACCATCACGCGCACCCAGCGCGGTACGGCAACGGGCACGACCTTCAGCCAGTGGCATCGGTGCACGACGCTCACGGTCACCACGCTCAGGACGATCACCGGAACGCTCTGGACGATCGCCACGCGGTGCGTTGTTCGGCACCAGCGGACGCTCTTTCTCGATCGCGGCCAGGTTCAGCGCTTGACCGTTGGTAGCCTTGCGCAGCAGGGCTGCGGCCAGGGCACGCGGGCTGCAACCGATGTCGGCGGTCAGGCGATCAAGCAGATCACCGTGAGTCGATTCGGCGTCAGCCACCAGCGGCGACAGGCTGTTGGTCAGCTTCTTGATGCGTGCATCCAGAACGGCTTGAGCGTCTGGCAGACGAACTTCAGCAACCTTTTGACCGGTTACACGCTCGATCACTTGCAGCATGCGGCGCTCACGCGGAGTCACCAGCAGCAGTGCGCGACCTTCGCGACCGGCACGGCCGGTACGGCCGATACGGTGAACGTAGGATTCCGGATCGTACGGCATGTCAACGTTGAACACGTGAGTGATGCGCGGAACGTCCAGGCCACGGGCGGCAACGTCGGTCGCCACAACGATGTCCAGACGGCCATCCTTGAGGGAGTCGATCACGCGCTCACGCTGGTTCTGGGCAATGTCACCGTTCAGCGCAGCGGCTTTGTAGCCTTTGGCTTCCAGGGCGCTGGCCAGGTCCAGGGTCGCTTGCTTGGTACGCACGAACATGATCAGCGCGTCGAAATCTTCCACTTCCAGCAAGCTGAGAACGGCAGAAGTCTTCTGGTCAGCGTGAACCAACAGGTGAGCCTGTTCGATCGCGGTAACGGTCTGGGTCTTGCTCTGGATCTTGACGTGCTTCGGGTCGCGCAGGTGGCGCTCGGCGATGGCACGGATCGATTGCGGCAAGGTGGCCGAGAACAATACGGTCTGACGGGTTTCCGGCATGGCCTTGAAGATGACTTCCAGGTCGTCCATGAAGCCCAGTTTGAGCATTTCGTCTGCTTCGTCGAGAACCAGGTGGTTCACAGTCGCCAGAACTTTTTCGTCGCGACGCAGGTGGTCGCACAGACGGCCCGGAGTGGCGACAACGATCTGTGCGCCATTACGGATTGCTTTCAGTTGTGGGCCCATCGGCGCGCCGCCGTAGACAGCCACAACAGTCACGCCCGGCATTTGCTTGGCGTAGGTTTCGAAAGCGGTTGCAACTTGCAGCGCCAACTCACGAGTTGGGGCCAGGATCAGAGCTTGCGGCTCGCGCTTGGACGGATCAATGCGGTGCAGGATAGGCAGGGCAAAGGCAGCGGTTTTACCGGTACCGGTTTGCGCCTGACCAATCATATCGTGACCGGCGAGAATGATCGGGATCGACTGCTGCTGAATGGCCGAAGGCTCTTCATAGCCGGTAGCGACTACTGCAGCGACAATATTGGGATGAAGTTCAAGAGCGGCGAAGCCGCCGATTTCCTGGGTCATGGGTCTGCCTCTAAGTGCATCCGCAAAGACCCATGCTCCAAAGCTGCGCATGCCGTGTTGAGACTCAAGAGTCGCCCTGGCAGCTTTGTCGGCGGGGATTTGCGAAAACGAATGAATGAAAAGAATCGTCAAGGAAGAGTCCGCAGTACGGACGTGCAGCCGAAGCTGACTTCGGGGAATTGCTCTACCTAAACGCGGCCCGGCTAAAGGCCGGCGCGCACTATACCGGAAATTGCCGAAAAAGGGAGTCTTTTTTTAACGCAAAACACCCATGTACGGCGTTCTGTCACAGGCTTTGCGGATAATCGCACGAGCGTCTATTTTTCAAAGGCCCGGCCCTGCGGGTTATAGCGCTAAAACGGTTCACCCTTTACGCACGGACCGTCGGTCCGACTCCCCTTTGCGCCCGAGGAAATGCCCATGAAAGAGCTCGACACCAGCCGTGTGAGCCGTGAAAAGCGCGGCCATGTTCTGTTGATCGGCCTGGATCGGGTCGCCAAACGCAATGCCTTCGACCTCGACCTGCTCAACGAACTGAGCCTGGCCTACGGCGAGTTCGAAGCCGACAGCGAGGCACGGGTGGCGGTGGTGTTTGGTCATGGCGAGCATTTCACTGCCGGACTGGATCTGGTGAGCGCCAGCGCGGCGCTGACCGAAGGCTGGCAGGCACCGCCTGGCGGTTGCGACCCTTGGGCCGTGTTTGCCGGCCCAAGGGTCAGCAAACCCGTGATCGTCGCTGCTCAAGGCTACTGCCTGACCATTGGTATCGAATTGATGCTCGCCGCCGATATCAACCTGTGCGCCAGCAATACCCGCTTCGCGCAAATGGAAGTACAGCGCGGCATTTTTCCTTTCGGCGGCGCCACGCTGCGTCTGCATCAAGTGGCCGGCTGGGGCAATGCCATGCGCTGGATGCTGACGGGGGACGAATTCGATGCCCATGACGCCTTGCACCTGGGGCTGGTGCAGGAAGTCATGGCGAGTGAGGATTTGCTGCCACGGGCAATCGAGCTGGCCGAGCGAATTGCCCGGCAGGCACCGCTGGGGGTTCAGGCGACGCTGATGTCTGCCCGACAGGCGCGTTATGAAGGGGAAACCGCTGCAGCGCAGGGGTTACCGGCGTTGGTGAAGAAGTTGCTGAGCACTGAGGACGCGCGGGAGGGTGTGCGGTCGTTGGTGGAGCGGCGGCCCGGCGTATTCAAAGGGCTTTAGTTCGGTAGGGGTAGTTAGAAAGTTTTCGCGAGCAGGCTCGCTCCCACATTGGATCACGATCAATTGTGGGAGCGAGCCTGCTCGCGAAGAGGCCCTCACAGTCACCGAATCAAGTTGCTGGCCGAATCGCCTTGATCAACGAATCCAACGAATACCCCAACCGCGGCGCCAGCGCTTCGGCCCGAGCGATCAGGCCCTCCATATCCAGCACCTGATCCAGGTCGGAAGGCACGATCAGGATCACGTTGCCCTCCTTCACCGGCAACTCCCAGTAATGCCGGTGATAGAGCCCGCGCAGCAACGCGGCGCCCAGTGGCTTGCCGTCGTCGGTGGCCCATTGGTTGATCACCAGCCAGCCACCCGGATTGAGGCGTTTCTGGCAGTTTTCCAGGAAGGTCCACGCCAGATGCCCGACACCCGGGCCGACGTCGGTATACAGGTCGACAAAAATCAGGTCCGCCGACTCGGCGGTGTCGAGCAGTTCAAGCGCATCGCCCACGCGGATGTACAGGCGCGGATCGTCATCCAACCCCAGGTATTCGATGGCCAGACGCGGCACATCAGGGCGCAATTCAATGGCTTCGACGTCTTCCAGCGGCAGGAACTTGAGGCAGGCCTGGGTCAGCGTCCCGGCGCCAAGCCCGAGAAACAGCGCGCTTTCCGGCTGCTCATGGCACAGCGCGCCGATCAGCATCGCCCGGGTGTAATCGTATTCGAGCCAACTCGGATCGGCCGTGAACACGCAACTTTGTTCGATGGCATCACCGAATTCGAGAAAACGGTAATCGGCCACTTCCAGCACGCGGATCACACCAAATTCGTCCTGCACCTCGGCGAGCAAATGCTCGACGCGCTCCTCAGTCATTTCGTCTCCCGACCGTCACCTTGCCTGCGTCGTGTAAACAGCAGCAATCACACCGCTGCGAGCAGCGGCAAACGCGCGATTGTCCGTCAAGCTTCGGGAACAGGTCACGCACTAATTGCTGATAACATGGTTGTCCGAGCGTAAAACATTAGAGACCGCGATGAGCCAACCCTGGAGTCCTGACAGCTGGCGCGCCCTGCCGATCCAGCAACAACCCCAATACCCCGACATGGCGCACTTGCAGCACGTCGAGCAAACCCTGGCCAGTTATCCGCCGCTGGTGTTTGCCGGTGAAGCCCGGGAATTGCGTCGTCAGTTTGCAGAAGTGACCCAGGGCCGCGCATTCCTGCTGCAGGGCGGCGACTGCGCCGAAAGCTTCGCCGAGTTCTCCGCCGCGAAAATCCGCGACACCTTCAAGGTGCTGCTGCAAATGGCGATTGTCATGACGTTTGCAGCCGGCTGTCCGGTGGTCAAGGTCGGACGCATGGCCGGGCAGTTCGCCAAGCCGCGCTCAGCCAACGACGAGACCATCGACGGCGTGACCTTGCCGGCCTACCGTGGCGACATCGTCAACGGCATCGGTTTCGACGAAAAAAGCCGTGTGCCGGACCCGGAACGCCTGCTGCAGTCCTACCACCAGTCCACCGCTACACTGAACCTGTTGCGCGCCTTCGCCCAGGGCGGGTTTGCCGACCTGCATCAGGTGCACAAGTGGAACCTGGACTTCATCGCCAACTCGGCGCTGGCGGAAAAGTACAGCCACCTGGCCGACCGAATCGATGAAACACTGGCCTTCATGCGTGCTTGCGGCATGGACAGCTCGCCGCAGTTGCGCGAGACCAGCTTCTTCACCGCCCACGAAGCACTACTGCTGAACTACGAAGAAGCCTTCGTCCGTCGCGACAGCCTGACCAACGATTACTACGATTGCTCGGCCCATATGTTGTGGATCGGTGATCGCACCCGTCAGCTCGACGGTGCTCACGTCGAATTCCTGCGCGGAGTCAACAACCCGATCGGGGTCAAGGTCGGCCCGAGCATGAACACCGATGACCTGATCCGCCTGATCGACATTCTCAACCCGGACAACGATCCGGGCCGCCTGAACCTGATTGCGCGGATGGGCGCAAACAAGGTCGGCGATCACCTGCCGCAACTGATCCGTGCCGTACAGCGTGAAGGCAAGAAAGTGCTGTGGAGTTCGGACCCGATGCACGGCAATACCATCAAGGCCAGCAGCGGCTACAAGACCCGCGATTTCGCACAGATCCTCGGCGAAGTGAAGCAGTTCTTCCAGGTGCACGAAGCCGAAGGCAGTTATGCCGGTGGCATTCACATCGAGATGACCGGGCAGAATGTTACTGAATGCATTGGCGGGGCGCGGCCGATTACCGAAGACGGTTTGTCGGATCGGTATCACACCCATTGCGACCCGCGGATGAATGCTGATCAGTCGCTGGAGTTGGCGTTCCTCATTGCTGAAACCCTGAAGCAGGTTCGCCGCTAAATCGCGGTGCCCCCTTCGCGAGCAGGCTCGCTCCCACATTGGACCGCGTTCTCCAGGGCCACCTGTGGGAGCGAGCCTGCTCGCGAAGACGTCAGTTCAGTCACCGCCCATCTGCGCCAATGCCACCCGCAACCTAGCCGCACTCTCCCGCGGGCAATTCAACTGAACCCGCTCAAGCCCCAACCAATCCGCCATCCGCCGCAGATTGACCGCCAGTGCCAGCATCCCCTCGTCATCCAGCCCCCGCTCTTCCTCATGCACGGCATGCACCGCCAGGCGTCCCGCTGCCCGTTCGGCGCGCAGATCGACCCGTGCGGCAATCCGTTCATTGTGCAAAAACGGCAAGACGTAATAGCCATAGACCCGCTTATGCGACGGCGTGTAAATCTCCAGCCGATAGCGAAAATCGAACAGGCGCTCGGTGCGACTGCGCTCCCAGATCAGTGAATCGAAAGGTGAAAGCAGCGCACTGGCCTCGACCTTGCGCGGTACCTTGGGCTCGGGCAGGCAATACGCCGGTTGACGCCAGCCCTGGACCTCGCAGGACAGCAGTTCGCCCGCCTCGACCAACTCCTCCAGACGCGGTCGACTGTCAGCGGGATTCAAACGGAAGTAGTCGCGCAAGTCTTTCTCGGTGCCCACACCCAAGGCTGTCGCGGCATGCAGCAACAACCCGCGCTGCGCCTCGGCCTCACTGAGCCAGGGTTGCGCCAGGATGGCCGAGGGGATCACCCGTTCCGGCAAGTCATAGAGCCGCTCGAAGCCGCGCCGGCCAGCGACGGTCACTTCTCCTGCTGCGAACAACCATTCCAGCGCATGCTTTTCCGCGCTCCAGTCCCACCACGGGCCTGCTCGCTCCTGGCGAGTCGACAGGCTGCCGGCGCCGAGCGCGCCCTGTTCCTGAACACACGCCAATACCCGGCGAATTGTGTCCTGCTGCTCACGACCGAATTGCGCCAGTTGTTGATAGATATCTTCGCCCCGCATCGCCCGCTGCATGCGCCAACGCATCAAGGGGTACATCGACAAGGGCAGCAGAGAGGCTTCATGCCCCCAATATTCAAACAACGTGCGACGCCGGCCCTGACTCCAGGCCGCTTGGTCGAGCAGCTCGGATGAGTAATTGCCGAGACGGGAAAACAGCGGAAGGTAGTGCGAACGCACCACGGCGTTGACGGAGTCGATCTGCAGAATGCCCAGCCGCTCGATCAGACGGTTGAGTTGAACGGGTTTGACTGACGCTGGCGGCTGGCGCCCGTTGAATCCTTGGGCAGCCAGCGCCAGACGCCGAGCCTGTTTAAGGGAAAAGGACTGTGTTGCGGGCATGAGCATCTCCTTGTCTGCTCGCAACCTACCTCACCGAAAGTCGGTTTGTGTAGTTGTGTATTGCTCATTTGTGCATCGGGTCATTCCAGAATGGTTTGACCGATTCGTACTCCACGTCGGCACGACTCATGCCGATGTCCTTCAGCGCTTCGTCGCTCAAACTCGCCAGCAACTCGCGTTCCCGGTGAAGCTCGTACCACCGGCTGAATTTATGCAGCAGATCGGATACCAGATGGATGGAGTGTTTTTCTACGGCTTGATGTTCATGTTGACCTTTCATCTTGTTGCCCTCCGTTTGGATGGCTCAAGTTTCTCGCCAGCGCTAAGATCAATCCAACGAATGTTTCTGATGTCACATATCTCGGAGATTGATGAATGTCTGCCTACCCGAGTATCGACACCGAAGTCCTGCGCACCTTCGTCGCCATCGCCGACCAGGGCGGCTTTACCCGCGCTGGCGAACAGGTCAATCGCACCCAGTCAGCCGTGAGCATGCAGATGAAGCGGCTGGAAGAAGATGTGTTGCAGCGGCAATTGTTCCAGCGCGACGGCCGGCAAGTGCGGCTGACGGCGGAGGGCCAGGTACTGCTCGGGTACGCCCGGCGCATCCTCAAGCTGCACAGTGAGGTGTTCAACACCCTGCGTGAGCCGCACATGGTCGGCATGGTGCGTATCGGCACGCCGGATGACTACGTGATGCGTTTTCTGCCGGGAATTCTGCGTCGATTCGCCCAGACCTACCCACTGATCCAGATCGAGGTGCACTGCGAATCATCAAAACAATTGCTGTTGCGCCAGGATCTGGACCTGACCATCGTCACCCGCGAACCGGGTAGCGAAATCGGCCAGTTGTTGCGCAAGGAACGTTTTGTCTGGGCCGAGGCGCAATGCTACAGCGCCCACGAGCAAACGCCGTTGCCACTGGCGATGTTCAACAGCGATTGCTTCTGCCGCTTGTGGGCCTGCAATGCCCTGGATGCCATGGGCCGCGATTATCGCGTGGCCTACAACAGTGACAGCCTGTCGGCGATCATGGCGGTGGTCAGTGCCGGCCTGGCGGTGACCGCACAGCTGGAAAGCCTGGTCACGTCGGACATGCGCATCCTCGGTGAAGCCGAAGACCTGCCCGTATTGCCCGAGGCCAGCATCATGCTGGTGCGCAACCTGCACAACCCCTCCCCCATCACCGAATGCCTGGCGGAACACATCATCGAAGGTTTCAAACTTTAAAGGCGAGCATTACCGCGCAGAGCACCAGGAATCCGCAGAACAGCGCGCGCAATACCCGTTCCGGCATGGCGTGGGCGATCTTCACGCCCCAACTGATGCTCATCAGGCCACCGACCGCCAATGGCACGCCAATCATCCAGTGCACCTGATGGTGCACGGCATAGGTGGCCAGGGTGACGCCGGTGCTCGGTAGCGCCAACGCCAACGACAGGCCCTGGGCAACCACTTGGGTGGTGCCGAACACGCTGGTCAGCACTGGCGTCGCCACCACGGCCCCGCCCACACCGAACAAACCGCCCATGGTGCCGGACGCCGCACCAAGCACACCCAGCCAGGGCCACGAATAGTTCATCTGCGCTGACGCCGGTGCGCTGGCCAGGAACATGCGCATCAGGTTGTAAGCCGAGAGTGCGACCAGGAAGGCGACGAAACCCAGGCGCATGGTTTGCGCGTCAATACCTACCGCCCAGATCGAACCGATCCAGGCAAAGCAGAAACCCATGGAAGCCAGTGGCAGCGCATGCCTGAGTTCGATGCGGTTGCGCTGGTGATAACGCCATAGCGCCAACATCACGTTCGGCACCACCATTACCAGCGCAGTCCCTTGGGCAATCTGCTGATCGAGACCACAGAGCACGCCCAACAGAGGAATGGCGATCAAGCCGCCACCGATACCGAAGATGCCGCCGAGGGTTCCCAAGGCAGCGCCAAAGACCAGATACATCAAAAACTCAATCACAGCGACTTCCCCTTCACATCAGGCCTTTCATCCTACGCAGATGGTTCTGGCACGGAAACGCACAGCAACGCACAATGGCTGTGCCAAACTCGCATAGGCAATGAGCCATCCATGAATCCCAATCAACTGACCGACCAACTGGGCCTGTTTCTGGACGTACTGGAAACCGGCAGTTTTTCCGCCGCCTCACGTCGCCATCCCCTGACCCCTTCGGCAGTCGCACGGCGAATCGATAGCCTGGAAAGTGCCGTCGGCAGCCAGTTGTTCATTCGCAGCACCCATGCGGTTCGCGCCACCCCGGCGGGTCTGGCGTTTGCCGAAAGGGCGCGGCGGATCGTCGCCGAATTGCGCCTGGCCAGGGCCGAAGCGGTGTCGCTCAGCAGTGCACCGGAGGGCTTGATTCGGGTCGATGCGCCGGCGGCGTTCGGTCGACGGCATCTGGCGCCGGTGATTGCCGACTTTCTGATGCTCTACCCTGGCCTCGACGTGCAACTGCACCTGATCGACAGCTTTGTCGACATGCAGGGCTTGAACCTGGGCAAGGTCGATCTGGTCTTGCGCGCCGGGCAATTGGCCGACACCCGACTGGTGGCCACACCGTTGGCGAGTATGGTGCGCATTGCCTGCGCCAGCCCCGATTATCTGCAACGCCGCGGTGTGCCGAACGATCCGGCGCAGCTGACCGAACACGACGGCCTCGACTGGGATGGATTGGCGCCGCCGTTCGCCTGGCGCTTCGAACAGGAAGGCCGGATGCAACTGCATCGGCCCTCGCGCATCCGCATGAGCGCCAATAATGCCGAAGCACTGGTCTGCGGAGCGCTGGCGGGTTTGGGCATCGCGCACTTGCCGACCTGGCTGGCCAGCGAATACCTTCTGCGCGGCGAACTGCTGCCACTGTTTTGCGAAAACGGCCTGCCCAATCCGGAAAGCGCCGGAATCTACGCTTTGCGTCTGGAGCAGCAGCCCAACTCCCGCAGCCGCCTGTTGCTGGAATACCTGAAAACCCGCTTCAGCCCGATCCCACCGTGGGATCTGGTACTGCAAACCCATCTGGGCCACCACTAGTCCAGAATTGTGTGGTGCATTAAAGATTTGCCCGCTAGATTCATGACATCACAGATCAAGGCTTTGAAATGACCACCGAGCGCGACACCCCGGACAACTGCGACGACCTGCTGCTGGACAATCAGGCCTGCTTCGCCCTGCATTCCACTTCGTTGATGATGACCAAGGTCTACAAGCCACTGTTGCAGGCTCTGGGCCTGACTTATCCACAGTACCTGGCCATGATGGTGCTGTGGGAACAGGACGGCTTGACCGTCGGCGAAATCAGCGCTCGCCTGTTGACCGATCCCGGTTCGCTCACGCCCTTGCTCAAGCGCCTGGAAGCCGAGGGTGTCCTCAGCCGCACCCGCAGCCGTGAAGACGAGCGCGTGGTGATCATCGAACTCACTGAGCAGGGCCGCGCCTTGCGCGACAAGGCGCGGGGCATTCCCCAGTGCATCCTCGGCGCCAGCGGGATGACGCTGGAGCGGCTGCAAAAACTGCAGGCAGAGCTGCAAGAACTGCGTCGGCATTTGCAGGACAGCCTCTAACTCCCCCCCTGTGGGAGCGAGCCGGCTCCGGGCGGCGTTACGACGAATACACTGTCACATTCAGCATGGGTGCTGGCTGGCGCACCGCATTCGCGAGCAGGCCCGCTCCCACATTTGTCCTGCGGCGTGTTGAAAAAAATCGTCCCCTTCCAAAAAATTTTTAAACCTTCTCCGAAGCTCTAATCCAAGACTCCCAAGCCAATCCAGCCAGTCGGCTATCGCTTCATCTCAGATTTTTTCAAAATTTATCTTGCGCACTAAATATTAGCGCGATACATTCACCTCGCACTTACTTAACGCGCAAACATTTAGCGCAGCACAATCAAACCCAGAACGAGGCCTTCACCATGCAAACTCTCTACACCGCAATCGCAACTTCCACCGGTGGCCGTGACGGTCGTGCGATTTCCAGTGACAACATTCTCGACGTCAAACTCGCCACCCCGAAAGAACTCGGCGGTGCTGGCGGCGCGGCGACCAACCCTGAGCAACTGTTCGCAGCCGGCTACTCCGCCTGCTTCATCGGCGCCCTGAAATTCGTCGCCAGCCAGACCAAACGCAAAATCCCGGACGACGCCTCGATCACTGCCCATGTCGGCATCGGCCAGATCCCTGGTGGTTTCGGTCTGGACATCGACCTGCACATCAGCCTGCCGGGCCTTGAACAAGCGGATGCACAAACCCTGGTCGACGCAGCCCACCAGGTCTGCCCGTACTCCAACGCCACCCGCGGCAACGTCGATGTGCGTCTGCACGTCACCGTCTAACGCTGTCATCCACTCAGGCCCGAACAGGAAATGAACATGAACACTTTCAGCAAAGTCTTGACCGGTACCCTTCTCGCCCTGTCCGTCCACAGCGCATTTGCCGGCGACGTTGAACACAACACCCAGGCATTCCTCGATGTGCTGAATGCCGGCACCGGCAAACCGATGGAACAGATGACACCCAAAGATGCCCGCGCCGTGCTGGTAGGCGCGCAGTCCGGGGTGAAGCTGACGCTGCCAAAAGCCGACGTCAGCGAGAAGACCATCCAGGTCGATGGCCAACCGCTGAGCCTGACCATCGTCCGGCCAGCCGGGGTCAAGGGTGAGTTGCCGGTGTTCATGTTCTTCCACGGCGGTGGCTGGGTATTGGGAGACTTCCCGACCCACGAGCGACTGGTTCGTGACCTGGTGGCGGGCTCGGGGGCGGCGGCGGTTTTCGTCAACTACACCCCTTCGCCGGAAGCGCATTACCCGGTGGCAATCAACCAGGCTTATGCCGCCACCAAGTGGGTGGCCGAGCACGGTAAAGAGATCAATGTCGATGGCAAGCGCCTGGCCGTGGCCGGCAACAGCGTCGGCGGCAACATGGCGGCTGTGGTCGCGCTGATGGCCAAAGACAAAGGCACACCAGCGATCAAGTTCCAGGTACTGCTGTGGCCGGTGACCGATGCCAACTTCGAAACCGGTTCGTATAACCAGTATGCCGAAGGCCACTTCCTGACCCGTAACATGATGAAGTGGTTCTGGGACAACTACACCACCGACGCCAAGCAACGTAACGAGATCTACGCCTCGCCGCTGCGGGCCACCCCTGCGCAACTCAAGGGGCTGCCACCTGCGTTGGTGCAGACCGCCGAAGCCGACGTACTGCGCGACGAAGGCGAGGCCTACGCCCGCAAACTCGACGAAGCCGGCGTGCCGGTGACCTCGGTTCGCTACAACGGCATGATCCACGACTATGGTTTGCTCAACGTAGTGAGTCAGGTCCCGGCAGTGCGTTCGGCGATGTTGCAAGCGTCCGAAGAGCTCAAGCAGCACCTGAAGAAATAACGCAGTACCCCCTGTGGGAGCGAGCCTGCTCGCGAATGCGGTTTGCCAAACACATCATCGTTGCCTGACACGCCACTTCGCGAGCAGGCTCGCTCCCACAAGGGTTCATCGTAGATTCAGACAGGCACAAAAAAGCCCGACTCAATGGTCGGGCTTTTTCATTCCTGAAGCAGTGCTTATTTAGCACGGCCTTTGTAGGAACCGCCTTCGCGGGTATCAATCTCGATCATGTCGCCGATATTGATGAAGTCAGCAACCGACAGCTCGGTACCGTTCTTCAGTTTGGCAGGCTTCATTACCTTGCCGGAAGTGTCGCCACGAGCGGAACCTTCGGTGTAGTCAACCTGACGCACGATGGTGGTCGGCAGCTCTACGGAAACCAGGCGGCCTTCGAAGAACACGGCTTCGCAAACGTCGGTCATGCCTTCTTCGATGAACGGCAGAACGCTTTCGATGTCTTCGGCGTTCAGCTCGTACATGGTGTAGTCGGTGGTGTCCATGAACGTGTAGGAGTCACCGCTGATGAAGGACAGGGTCGCTTCTTTGCGATCCAGGATCACGTCATCCAGCTTGTCGTCCGCGCCGTATACGGTTTCGGTCTTGTAGCCGGTCAGCAGGTTTTTCAGCTTGGTCTTCATGATCGCGCTGTTACGACCGGACTTGGTGAATTCAGCTTTCTGAACCAGCCAAGGGTCGTTGTCGATACGGATCACGGTACCGGGTTTGAGTTCTTTACCAGTTTTCATTGCGAATATCCGAATTTGGATGGGATTTACAAAAATCTAGGCCGCGTATCATAGCCAATTTACATAAAACTGTACCAGCGCTGCGGCAAGATCGGCCTGCGAGGCCTGTTCCAGACACCACGTCTCGGCGTGTTTTTGCAGTTCCGGCCAGTGTTTGCGAGTGGATTGCCAATGGTCTGTCATATTGTCACCGGCATTCCACGCCCGCCAAAGACCGCTGATCGCCTCGCGCGCGGGTTCCGACAGGCTGCTCACATACAGCGCGAGGAAAGCTTCAAGTTTGTCCAGATGGACATCTTCCTCCTGCTGATAGATGTGCCAGAGCAACGGTCGGCCCGCCCACTGGGCACGGACAAAGGAGTCTTCACCGCGCACGGCGTTGAAATCGCAGCACCACAGCAACGGGTCATACTGGTCTTGTTGGACGAACGGCAGCACTTGCACCGTCAGGGCATTGCGCACATGCAACGCACCGGCCGCCAGTCCACTGACTCCAATCCAACGCTCGACGTCGCCGAGAATCCGCCCTTCCGGCACCAGCAGGTGGGTGGGTGTCGAATCGCTCGCCAGTGCATCCAGCCAACTGGCCAGCCCGGCATTTTCGTAGGCAAACAGTGAGATCAGCTGCGCATCTGGCGCACGATCGACCCCCAAACCTTGCAGGAACGCTCGCTGTGCCTCGGGGTTTTGCTGAAACTGCCTGCGGCGCTCCAGCAATCCACGTTCACGCAACAGGCCACCCGTGCCTTTCTGGAACCCGGGAAAGAAGAAGAACTTCTGCACGTGCCTGTATTTCACCGACGGCAAACCGTGGCAGCCGATTACCCAGTCCTCGGCACTCAGGTAATCAAGGTTCATCCACAGCGGCGTTTGTTCCCGCTCAGCCATGGCGTCCATGTAAGCCCCCGGCAGTTGGCACGCGAACGCGGCGATCACTACGTCCGCGGCTTCAACGGGCTGCCAGTCGCCCGCCCAGTGACGGACCTCGACACCCTGCTGCCATTGCTGCGAGAGATGGATATCGATTTGCGGACACATGCGCTCGAAGGCACGCAGGTCATCGACCCACAACCGCACCGCGACCCCATGTTCGGCAACCAGTTGCCGGGCCAGACGCCAGGTCACGCCGATGTCACCGTAGTTGTCGACCACGGTGCAAAAAATATCCCAGCGGGTTTTCAATTCAGGCATTCCAGGCTCCCGTTGGCAAAGGCAGCGATTGTCCGCATAAATTACCCCGTGCAGAAGAGCCGACGGCGATTAATCTTCATGCGACAATCGCCACTTGCCCGCGACCCACCGCCAGGAGGCAGCCATGCCCTACCGCCCCAACCCGCGCCGCCCGCTGCCCATCCAGCTCAACGCCGTGCAACTGACCGGCAGTATTGCCCTCGGATTGTGGCTAGGGTTCATCGCTATTGCATTGACCTGCTGGCTTGTCGCTCGCCTGTTCTTCAACGAACAATTGGCACCGGTTGCCACCGCCGTGGAGCAACTGGCCAAACCGCCGGTCGTGACGCAACCCGTGCCGGATATTCCGCCCCAGAGCCCCTTGTTCGAACAATACGAAGAGAACCTGCGCAAGAACGAGCAGGCGCAACGCCTGGATCAGGCACGCAGCAGCAACCGTAATCTGTCGAACCCCAAATGCCAGTTCTGGCTGCAACAGGACCAGACGGCACCGAGCGAAAAAAGTCGCGCCAATGTCCTGCAATTCTGCGATTGATCATGAACAAACAGACTGTCCACCAACTGATTCTCGACAAGCTACGCATCGACCTCGACATCGCCGAGCGCGCTGCGCAGACCGCTTACGAAACCGCGACCCACGAAGAGAACATCGCCGAAAACAAGTACGACACGCTGGGTCTGGAGGCGTCCTATCTCGCGGCCGGACAGGCCAGGCGCGTCGAAGAAATCAGGCAGTCGCTGGCGCTTTGCCAAAACCTGATCCTGCGTCCCTTTGACGACCAGCGCGGTATTGAAGTCGGCGCGTTGCTCGGCCTGGAAGACGAAAAGGGTCGCGAACAGTGGCTGTTTCTGGCGCCGGATGCGGCGGGCCTGAAGGTCGATCTGGTGGGGCAAACCATTACCGTCATCACCCCGCGCTCACCGCTGGGCAAAGGCCTGCTGGGCAAGTTCGAAGGCGATGAGGTGGAGATTCTGGTGGCGGGCGCTCGGCAACAGTTTGCTGTCACCGAGGTGATCTAGACCGCTGTTTTCCGATCAATGAACCGGCAGTTCGACACCGTCGAACAGCTCTTCCAGTTCCTGCTTGTTGTGGCACTGGATGGCCTTGGCCATGACTTCGCGGGTCAGGTGCGGCGCGAACTTCTCGATGAAATCGCACATGAAACCACGCAGGAACGTGCCGCGACGGAAGCCGATCTTGGTCACGCTGGATTCGAACAGCTCGCTGGCATCAAGCACCACCAGGTCATTGTCGAGTTTGGTATCCACCGCCATTTTCGCCACGATGCCGACACCCAGGCCCAGGCGAACATAGGTCTTGATCACGTCGGCGTCGGCGGCGGTGAACACCACTTTCGGCGTCAGGCCACGGTGGCTGAAGGCTTCGTCGAGTTTCGAACGGCCGGTGAAACCGAACACGTAAGTCACGATCGGGTACTCGGCCAGGGCTTCGAGGGTCAACTTCGGCAGTTTGGTCAGCGGGTGCCCCTGAGGCACCACCACACAGCGGTTCCAGCGATAGCACGGCATCATCACCAGGTCGCCGAACAGTTCCAGGGCTTCAGTGGCGATGGCGAAATCCACGGTGCCGTCAGCGGCCATTTCGGCGATCTGCATCGGTGAACCCTGGTGCATGTGCAGGGCAACATCCGGGTACTGCTTGATGAAATTGCTGATCACCGGTGGCAAGGCATAACGCGCCTGGGTGTGGGTGGTGGCGATCGACAGGGTGCCTTTCTTCTCGTTGGAGAACTCCTGGGCGATCTGCTTGATGCTTTCAACCTTGCGCAGGATCTCGCCAGCGGTGGTGATGATGCGCTCGCCGGCCGGGGTGACGCGGGTCAGGTGCTTGCCGCTGCGGGCGAAGACCTCGACGCCCAGTTCATCTTCCAGCAGGCGGATCTGTTTGCTGATGCCCGGTTGCGAGGTGTAGAGGCTTTGGGCTGTAGCGGAAACGTTGAGGTCGTGGTGCGCCACTTCCCAGATGTAGCGCAATTGTTGAAGCTTCATATGAATCCCTCAAAGCAGATAGACGCCACGGGCATCAGCGACGGTATATAACTATATTAATGGTTTGAAGAATAAATCTAGAACTTTTTTATCAGAATGCCACTATTCGTGTTCTAGCGATCCCCCTGGCGACGACGTTGCACCAGCGGCACCAGGTACACCGGCACCTGCGACAGTTGCAACACGCGCGCGGCGGTCCGGCCCAACGGCGTTTCCGCACCAGCACCATGGCTATGACTACCTACGATCAGTAAATCCACGGAGAGTTTCTGCGCCTGGTCGAGAATCACCTGCGACGGATCGCCCTGTAGCACCCGCACCGCCTGAATCCGCTCCAGGTCCAGTTCGCCCTCACCTCCCAGCTCCTCACGAAAACTGTCGAGTACCCGTTGCTCGATACTGGCAATGACCGTGTTCAACCCCTGGCTGTGAAACTCGTTCAACGCTTGCTCATCGAGGTAACTTTGAAGCACCGACTCGGCGAACAACCCCATGGGTTCAACCGCATGCACCACGTACAGGTCGGCATTGAATGTCCGGGCCAATGCCAAGGCATGCTGCATCACCAACGGTGCGTACAGGCCGAGGTCAGTGGCATAGAGCATCGAGCGAATCATATGACCTCCTCGAATGCCAACATGGCGGAGATTGATTCAGCTTAGCAGTGCCTTGGCGAGTACGACGTCTGGCGCAACACGTTGATCGGCGGGCTTAAACCTTTTGCTCGTTGCTTATGCCATGGGGCACATGACCGGTGGCGACGACCTCCCGGGCCAACTCGCAGTGACCGGCCTGATCATCGAAAAACACATCGGCGGCAAAAGCTTCGAGAAACGCCGACTTGGTCAGGCCTCCCAGGAACAGCGATTCATCCAGTCGGATGTCCCATTCGCGCAAGGTACGAATCACCCGCTCGTGGGCTGGCGCCGAGCGAGCCGTCACCAGCGCCGTGCGGATCGGGCAGGCGCCATCCGGGAATTCGCGCTGCAACAGGTTGAGGGCCGCCAGGAAGCCTTTGAAAGGTCCGCCGCGCAACGGTTCGCGAGCCGATTCGCGCTCGCTCGCCTGAAACGCTTCCAGGCCACCGGCCTGATAAATGCGCTCCGACTCGTCGGAAAACAGCACGGCATCACCGTCGAAAGCAATGCGCAATTCATCACTGGCGGCGCGGCTCGCGCCCCCGGACAGGATGGTCGCCGCCGCAAACCCCGCATCCAGTGCACTGCGCACGTCTTCGGCATGGGTCGACAAAAACAGGTCGCAACCAAAGGCCTTGAGATAAGGATAAGGGCTGCGCCCGCCGACAAACGCCGCGCGGGAAATCGCCAGTCCGTAGTGATGGATCGAGTTGAACACCCGAAGGCCAGTGTCGGCACTGTTGCGCGACACCAGAATCACCTCGACCCGAGCGCGGCCGAGGCTCGCATTGAGGTTGAGGAGTTTCTGCACCAGCGGAAAGGCATCGCCAGGATCGAGAATTTCGTCTTCGTGCTCGATCTGATACTGCCGGTAAGCTTCCACGCCACGCGCCAGGTAAACCTTATGGCTTTCACTCAGGTCGAACAGCGCTCGCGACGAAATCGCCAGCACCAGCTTGTCGTCGATAGTTTTCGCCATACCCTTCCCCCTCAGGTTGATCGACTTACCGATTGCGCCGATCAATAAAACCCAGACTGCGATACAAAGCCTCGATCCGTGGCAATTCGCATCCCGCTGCCCTTGCCACGGCCAGAGGCCGGGCATAAATCGCGCCCAGTTCCAGCGGTCGCTTGTGCAGGTAATCGTGGTACATGCTCGGCCAGTAGTCGGGCATTTTTTCGGTCATCATGAACAGGTAGTCGGCATAACCGGCCGGCATCTCATGACCACAGGCCTTGGCCCCCTGTACGACTTCAGCCATCAGCGCCTTGATCAACTCCCGGCTGTCGGTATCAGCCATCAACGGGGTAGTGCTCGCCCCGAGCACCACCGAAAGACCGTTATATGGAATATTCCAGACCAGTTTTTGCCAGCGCGCCTGTTGCAGGTTCGGCATGGCCTGGGAGTCGATACCGGCAGCGCGGAACAGGCCGGCACCCTCCTCGACAATCGCCATGCGCGCCAGCTCATCGGCGGCGGGGCCGCTGTGGTAGCCGATGTTGACGGCGCCGAGGGCCTGATGGGTAATGATCCCGGGGCCATCACGATGGACGCAGATCAGACACAACCCGCCGAGCAGATGCAGTGAGTCGGGGAGCAACTCGCGCAGGCTGTCCTCGACGTCCAGGCCATTTTGCAACAACAGCACTTTGGCGTTTGGCGCTGCGGCCTGACGGATGGCCGGCGCCAGGTCCGCGTTGCTGGTGGTTTTCGCCCCTACCAGCAACCAGTCGCAGGGCGGCATGTCTTCGGCCGCCGCATAGGCCTGCACCGGGTTCAGCGTCAGCGCGCCGTGCACCGCACTTTGCAGTTGCAGCCCGCGCTCGGCCACCGCAGAAAACTCGCTGCGCAACAGAAAATGCACATCGAAGCCGGCACGCGCCAGCATCACTCCATAGAAACCACCGATTGCACCGGTCCCGATAATACCGATTGTCGGCTTGGCAACTGCCCCCATCATGGCAACTCCTCTGCTGTTCGACCCAACGCCTGACGTAGTGCCCGATTGAGTTCGGAGCCGGTCAGGCGCGAATGCAATGCCCCAAAGAACTCACCGTCGCGCACCACAAACAGCGCCGGCAAATGAAAGACCTGATAACGCTCGACCACCCCGCCGTTGGTCCCGGCATCGATCCAGCACAGTCGATCGACAGCCAGATCGAGTGTCGGTAATTGCTCACGGGCAAAACGGCAACTGGAGCAGCCGACACTGGTGAAAATAACCAGCGACACGCCATTCATCGTCAGTAGCCGTTGGTCGGCGTCGAAATCGGTCAGTTCCAATTCGACCACTATACTGGGGGAAACAATGTCAGATGGCCGACACATGGAGTCCGTGTTCATGGGACGTTTTATTCCTCATCCTGACGATGTGCCCGTAGAGTTAACGTTGTTCAAACCTGAGTGTATTTCGCGGCACCAGATGCACACTAGCAGCCTCGGGGGCATGGCTTGCAACTATCACCGCGCGTGGCGTTACGGTACGGCGCTTGAAGTGCGAATGCCGACCCTCAATCCCGACCTGCGCATTCTGGGCTACGTGGCCTGGTGCCTGCGACGCAAGCACGGCTATCTGGTAGGCATTGCCTTTCTCGACGAACAGACGCTGTTCAGTGCCCGAATGGGTGAGCAGGTGTGCCAGATCGAGCGTTATTGCCGCCAGCACGATGCCCACAATGATCTTCAGGAAGTACAGGCGCTGGCGCTGGAGTGGGTCCAGCAACATGCCGACGAGTACTCTCACGACACGGTCCACCGGGCATTTGCGCATTCAATGCTGGATTAGGGGACGTTCTCTATTAGTTTCCCGGCCGCGCCCATTGTCGAGCCAGTGTGTAACGCGCTAAGGTTCGGCTCCCCGACGCGCTTAATTTGTTGTGCTCCGCCGCGCGGGTTCGCTGGCGGACGGCACCCGTGACCTGACGAGTAAACGATGGCTGATTTACCGATCAACGACCTAAACGTCGCCTCCAACGAGACGCTGATCACCCCCGACCAGCTCAAGCGTGACATCCCCCTGAGCGACGCCGCCCTGCGCACCGTCACCAAGGGCCGCGAAGTCATTCGCAACATTCTTGATGGCACCGACCACCGACTGTTCGTGGTGATCGGGCCTTGCTCGATCCACGACATCAAGGCAGCCCACGAATACGCCGAGCGCTTGAAAGTGCTTGCCGCGGAAGTGTCCGATACCCTGTATCTGGTCATGCGCGTGTATTTCGAGAAGCCACGCACCACCGTCGGCTGGAAAGGCTTGATCAACGACCCCTACCTGGACGACTCGTTCAAGATCCAGGACGGTCTGCACATCGGTCGTCAGTTGCTGCTGGACCTGGCCGAAATGGGCCTGCCTACCGCCACCGAAGCCCTCGACCCGATCTCCCCGCAGTATCTGCAGGACCTGATCAGCTGGTCGGCCATCGGCGCGCGCACCACCGAATCCCAGACTCACCGTGAAATGGCTTCCGGCCTTTCTTCGGCAGTCGGCTTCAAGAACGGCACCGACGGCGGCCTGACTGTGGCGATCAACGCCCTGCAATCGGTTTCCAGCCCTCACCGCTTCCTGGGTATCAACCAGGAAGGTGGCGTGTCGATCGTGACCACCAAGGGCAACGCCTACGGTCACGTGGTATTGCGCGGTGGCAACGGCAAGCCGAACTACGATTCGGTCAGCGTCGCCCTCTGCGAACAAGCGCTGAACAAAGCGAAGATCAAGCCGAACATCATGGTCGATTGCAGCCACGCCAACTCCAACAAGGATCCGGCCCTGCAACCGCTGGTGATGGAGAACGTCGCCAACCAGATCCTCGAAGGCAACCAGTCGATTATCGGCCTGATGGTCGAAAGCCATTTGAACTGGGGTTGCCAGGCCATTCCGAAGGACCTTGCCGACCTGCAATACGGCGTGTCGATCACCGATGCCTGTATCGACTGGACCGCCACTGAGAACACCTTGCGCAGCATGCATGCCAAGCTCAAGGATGTGCTGCCTAAACGCGATCGCACCTGATCGTTGATTTATTGCGGACAAAAAAACGCCGGGTTAAACCCGGCGTTTTTTTATGTGTTCGTTTTGCTGAAGATCACTGGCTCAGCTTGGCCGCATGCCGCTGGTGACGCTCCATATAGCGCTCGACGTAGGAGCACGATGGAATGACGGTGTAGCCCATTTCCTCGGCGTACTCCAGTGCCTTCTCGGTCAGCGCCGCGGCAATGCCGCGACCGCGCAATGCGTTGGGCACGAAGGTGCGATAGATATCCAGGGTCTGCTTCCCCAGATCCATATAAGTCAGGTAGGCACGATGACCGTCCACATTGGTCTCGAACTGATGACCAGCCTGGTCATGGTGGATGGACAACGCCTCGCTCATCACTACTCCTCGCGGGTCTTGAATTCCGACCCCTACCTTACCGATGTTTTTCCGGCGAAGGAACATCTACGCCACCCCGTGCCTGAATGGACACCGAGAAGAGCTACACCGACTCGCGCAATCGTGCACGTACAAATAGTAGGCACCATTGGCAAAAATGCTCAAGGTGCGCTCGTCATCATGCAGGTTGGCGGGTGCTGCTCCGGGGGTACGCAGGTACGGCTCGACCGAAGGTCCCCAAAGGTCGATAGCCTGAACATTGCCGGATGTTGAGACTTGAGACGAACGCCCGTTGTTAAAGTCACCAGAACATAGAGAAAGATATGAGAGGCGTCGCGCAAAATCCGAACAAAAGTGTAGACGAATCCATCTAGACAGACTTAAGCCAAGACCGGAAAAAGAGCTGTTTGTGCAGGGAACTTTTCCTCGCCGGCTCGCTCATCTCGGGCCTCCCAGCTGGATATTTTTTAAACAACGCAGTTAAAAGTTGCTCGAAAAAGAATCAACGCCTACAATTTTTTTTGCTTCTTGCTTTACGTCAGTTTACTTACGACAAGTAATGGGTAGTATGTACGCCGGCTATTTCCTCAATCGGAGGAGACAGCCACTTAATAGAAAGTCCTTGAAGGGGAACACGATGAACAACGTTCTGAAATTCTCTGCTCTGGCTCTGGCCGCAGTTCTGGCTACCGGTTGCAGCAGCGCATCGAAAGAAACCGAAGCACGTCTGACTGCTACTGAAGACGCAGCAGCTCGCGCCCAAGCTCGTGCAGACGAAGCTTACCGTAAAGCTGATGAAGCTCTGGCTGCTGCTCAAAAAGCACAACAGACTGCTGACGAAGCTAACGAGCGTGCTCTGCGCATGCTGGAAAAAGCTAGCCGCAAGTAATAGTCCTTCGGGATTGTTATCAAGCCGACCCATTTTTGGGTCGGCTTTTTTATTGCCCGCCATTTCGTGCAGGCACAAAAAAACCCGCCGACGCGACCAGCATCGGCGGGTTCTTTTCAAGCGTTACTGCAACGGGTCGAGCGGCGCGCTGGTCACCATCGGCGCGGCGGTATTCGGCACCCCGATTTCCACCGGCAGGCCGTCTTCAGCGGCGACGACGTCACGCACCACATCCCAGTTCATGCGCAGGTTGTTGGTGATGTCCTCACGCTTGAGCATCGCGTTGATGACCGCAGTGTGCTTGTCGACCACCGACGGGTTGCCCTTGTCGTCCAGCGGCGTGTGCGCTTCCAGGTAAACCTTGCCGCCACTCACGCCGAATTTGTACGAATCGTTGATGATGCGTACCGACGTGCCCACCGGCACCATGCCGGCCATTTCCAGCACGTTGTTGTTGAACATGCGGAAGCAACCGTGACTGGTACGCATGCCGATGCCGAACTTCTTGTTCGAACCGTGGATCAGGTAGCCAGGGGTGCCCAAAGTGAACTTGAAGGGCCCCAGCGGGTTATCCGGGCCTGCCGGCACCACATTGGGCAGCGGATCACCATCGGCGGCGTGCTCGGCCTTGATCGACGCTGGAGGCGTCCAGGTCGGGTTTGGCGTTTTCGCGGTGATGCTGGTGTGGGCAATCGGCGAGCCCCAGCCTTCACGACCGATACCCAGCGGGAAGGTGTACACCACGTTCCGGCCTTTCGGGTAGTAGTAGAGGCGGTACTCGGCCAGGTTGATGACGATGCCTTCACGGGGGCCTGGCGGCAGGATGAAACGGGTCGGCAGCACGATCTCGGTGCCGGCGCCCGGCAACCATGGGTCGACACCGGGGTTGGCCGCGACCATTTCCGTGTAGCCCAGGTCGTAGGTAGTGCCAAGGTCAGCGAAGGTATCTTCGTACTTGGCCTTGATCACTTGCACCTGACCGACGATGTCTTCGCCGGGTGGTGGCAGGGGCAGCTCCAATGCTGCTACGGGGCCTGCCACACAAAGTGCGGCAAGAGACAGGTAGCGGGTGACGGCAGGAAAACGCGGCAACATCCGGAAAATCCTTCGCATGATCAACAGAGGTATAAGAACGGGATTGTACACCGCCATCCGTAATTTCGGGGAGCGGGCCGATAGCTAGCTACCTTTGATGCTCAAAGCTCGAAACGCAGCTCTGGCCAGATCGGCGAGGTGCCGCGCTTTTGCGATTCGAGAATGGCCCGGCACAACGAGCAGAGGCGCTGGTCCTGGAACACCCGGCGATCGACGCTCGACCAGCGCGGCTGCGCCGGCAACAGACTGCCGCACAACGTCCGGTCGGCGGAACCGCCCAGCTCCAGCTGACGGGTCACCAGATGTACCCGCACTTCCTGGCAGGCGAACAGATCCAGCTGTTCGTCAGGCTCGATCAGTTGGTAGGCAAAAAGTGACCAGGCGGGACGCGGCATCGGGGGCTCCAAATCGGGGGCGCCACCTTAGCCGAAAGCCTGCTCCTAGAAAAGTGTCATAACAGCGGTTTTAGCGTAGGCCAGACATTTTCCAGCAACTTATCCTGAGCCCCGGCCGCCGGGTGGATGCCATCGGCCTGCATCAGGTCGGGATGACCGCCCACACCGTCCAGGAAAAAAGGCACCAGCGGGATTTTCTTCTCTTCGGCAACATTGCTGTAGGCCTCGGCGAATGCCTTGGTGTAGCGCGCACCGTAGTTAGGGGGCAACTGCATGCCGAGCAGCAGCACCTTGGCGCCACTGGCACGGGAGCTGTCGATCATCGAAGCAAGATTTTGTTGCAATTGCGTTGGCAGCAATCCGCGCAGCCCGTCATTGCCCCCCAGCTCGAGGATGACAAGCTCCGGTTTATGCTCCGCAAGCAGCGCCGGCAGCCGCGCCTGACCTCCGGCACTGGTGTCGCCACTGATGGACGCATTGACCACTTTATCGTCGAAACCTTCGCGTTTGAGCCGTTGTTCGAGCAACGACACCCACCCTAGCCGGGTATCCAGTCCGAAACCGGCGCTGATACTATCGCCAACGATCAGGACTGTACCCGCCGCTGCGTTCTGGGCCATGCACATCAGGGCCAGGCCAGCACTCAAAAACCACACACGCATCGGATTCTCCATGGGCGCAAGCATTCTCACCGCGAAGAACCTTAGCAAAGTGGTTCCCAGCGCGGAAGGTGAACTTACCATCCTGCACGAACTCAACCTGGAACTGAACAAAGGCGACAGCCTGGCCATCGTCGGTGCGTCCGGTTCCGGCAAATCCACCCTGCTGGGGCTGCTCGCCGGCCTGGACCTGCCAAGCAGCGGCGAAGTCACCCTCGCCGGCCAGGGCCTGAGCAATCTCGACGAAGACCAGCGGGCCCGCATCCGCGCCGAGCATGTAGGGTTTGTCTTTCAGTCATTCCAACTGCTCGACAGCCTCAATGCCCTGGAAAACGTCATGCTGCCCCTGGAGCTCGATGGCCGAAAAGATGCCCGTGGACGCGCAACCGAACTGCTCCAACGGGTCGGCCTGGGCAAGCGCCTGACCCACTCGCCACGCCAGCTCTCCGGCGGTGAACAGCAGCGCGTGGCGATTGCCCGGGCGTTTGCCGCCGAGCCGGGTGTATTGTTCGCCGACGAACCCACCGGCAACCTCGACAGCCACACCGGCGAGCGCATCAGCGATCTGTTGTTCGAACTCAACAAGGAGCGCGGTACCACCCTGGTGCTGGTCACTCACGACGAACGCCTGGCACATCGCTGCCGGCGCCTGATCCGCCTTGAAGCCGGCCTGCTGGTCGCCCCCCTGGAGCCCTGATGGCCCGTCTGCCGCTGTTGCGCCTGTTCAGCCTCGCCATCCGCCAATTGCTGCGTGACGCCCGCGCAGGGGAATTGCGCGTGCTGTTCTTTGCCCTGCTGGTGGCCGTGGCGGCGAGCACCGCCATCGGTTATTTCGGGGCCCGCCTCAATGGCGCCATGATGCTGCGCGCCACCGAGTTCCTGGGGGCGGACCTGTTGCTCGAAGGCAGTTCGCCGGCGCGGCCCGAACAAATCAAAAGCGGTACCGAGCTGGGCCTCGAACACGCACAGGTCGTGGAGTTCTCCAGCGTCATCGCCACCGACACCGGCATCCAGTTGTCCAGTATCAAGGCTGCCGATGATGTCTACCCGCTGCGCGGCGAATTGAAAAGCGCCCCGGCCCCTTTCGCCCCGGAAGAGGCCGGCGGCGGACCGAAGCCCGGCGAAGCCTGGGTTGAAGCCCGGTTACTCACCGCCCTTGATCTGAGGATCGGTGACAGCATCGACGTCGGCATGAAAAACCTGACACTCACCCGGGTACTCACCTATGAACCCGACCGCGCCGGCAACTTCTACAGCCTGACACCCCGGGTCCTGATCAACCTCGACGATCTAGCCGCCACCGGCGTCGTGCAACCCGGCAGCCGGGTCAGTTACCGCGAGCTCTGGCGAGGCCAGGCTGAAGCACTGGAAACCTATCGCCAATTGATCAAACCCGGCCTGGCCGCCAACCAGCGCATCCAGGACGCCCGCGACGGCAACCGGCAGATCGGCGGCGCCCTGGGCAAGGCTGAGCGTTATCTGAACATGGCCAGCCTGGTGGCGGTGTTGCTGGCGGGCGTGGCCGTGGCGCTATCGGCGACGCGCTTCGCCACGCGTCGATTCGATGCCAGCGCACTGTTGCGTTGCCTTGGATTGTCCCGCCGGGAAACCCTGGTGCTGTTCAGCCTGCAGCTGACCGTCCTCGGATTGCTCGCCAGCATCAGCGGTGCCTTTATCGGCTGGCTGGCGCAGCTTGGACTTTTTGCAATGCTGCATGACTTGTTGCCCAGCGACGTCCCTCCGGGCGGCCTGTTTCCGGCCATCGCCGGGATCGGCACCGGACTGGTGGCACTGGCTGGTTTTGCCTTGCCGCCACTGGCGGCGTTGGGACGGGTTCCTCCGTTGCGGGTGTTGCGTCGCGACCTGCTGCCGATTCCTTCCAGCACCTGGATGGTCTATGGCGCAGCCCTGGGCGCTCTGGGGCTGATCATGTGGCGCCTGAGCCTGGACCTGGTGCTCACCTTCGCCCTGCTCGGCGGCGGCGTCGTTGCGGCGCTGGTATTGGGTGGCTTGCTTTTGTTACTGCTCAAAAGCCTGCGGCGCCTGCTGGCCCGCGCCTCATTGCCGTGGCGCCTCGGCCTTGGCCAGTTACTTCGGCACCCCCTGGCTGCCGCCGGGCAAGCCCTCGCGTTCGGCCTGATCCTGCTGTCGATGGGATTGATTGCCTTGCTGCGCGGTGAGCTGCTGGACACCTGGCAGAACCAGCTGCCGAAAAATGCACCGAACTATTTCGCCCTGAACATCCTGCCGGCGGACAAACAGGCGTTTACCGATCGCCTGATCTCGGTGTCGGCGCAGTCGGCACCGCTGTACCCGGTGGTGCCGGGGCGACTGATCAGCATCAATGGCGAACCGGTGCAGCAAATCGTCAGCAAGGATTCGGCCGGTGATCGGGCGATCCAACGCGACCTGAGCCTGACCTGGGCAGCCGACCTGCCAGCGGGCAACAAAATCACCGCCGGCGACTGGTGGCCCGCGCAGCCGCCCGATGAGATTCCCGGTGTCTCGGTAGAAGGCAAGGTTGCCGAAAGCCTGAAGCTCAAGCTCGGCGATCACATGGTCTTTACGGTGGGCGGGGTCAATCGTGAGGCGAAAGTCACCAGTTTGCGCGAGATCAACTGGGACAATTTCCAGCCGAATTTCTTCATGATTTTCCAGCCCGGCACCCTGAAGGATCTACCGGCGACTTACCTGACCAGTTTTTATCTGGCGGCGGGGCATGACCAGCAGATCGTCGATTTGTCCCGCAGCTTTCCGGCGGTCACCATTCTGCAGGTGGAAGCCCTGTTGGCGCAGCTGCGCAGCATCCTCGCCCAGGTCACCCTGGCGGTGGAATATGTGCTGTTGTTTGTATTGGCGGCGGGGATGGCCGTGTTGTTTTCAGGCTTGCAGGCGACGCTGGATGAACGCATCCGCCAGGGCGCGTTGTTACGGGCGCTGGGCTCGGAGCGCAGATTGCTGGTCAAGGCACGGCGGATCGAGTTCGGCTTGCTCGGCGCGGTCAGCGGCTTGTTGGCTGCGCTGGGCTCGGAAGTCGTGAGCCTAGTGCTGTACCGCTACGCGTTCGATCTGCCCTGGCATCCGCATCCCTGGCTGTTGGTGCTGCCGCTGATCGGTGCGGTGCTGATCGGTGGTGCCGGTGTATTCGGCACCCGCCGCGCCTTGAATGCCAGCCCGCTGACAGTCCTGCGTGAGGGTTGATAAACTCGACCCTCTCTCTTCAAAGAAATCGCCATGAGCCGTTATCGCCCTCCCCGCACCGCCGGCACCGCGCTGATCACCCCCGAAGGCGAAGCACGAATGCGCGCCGAGTTTCATGAGCTCTGGCATGTCCGCCGACCGCAAGTGACGCAGTCGGTCAGCGAAGCCGCGGCACAGGGCGATCGCTCGGAAAACGCCGAGTACACCTACGGCAAAAAGATGCTGCGCGAGATCGACAGCCGCGTGCGCTTTCTCACCAAACGCCTGGAAGCGCTCAAGGTCGTCAGCGAGAAGCCCAGTGATCCAAACAAAGTCTATTTTGGCGCCTGGGTCACCATCGAAGACGAGGATGGCAAAGAGTCACGCTATCGGATCGTCGGGCCGGATGAGCTGGATTTGAAACAAGGCCTGATCAGCATCGATTCGCCACTGGCCCGCGCCTTGATCGGCAAGGCATTGGACGCCGAAGTGCGGGTCCAGACACCTACCGGGGAGCAGTGCGTGTATATCGTGGCGATCGACTATGTGTGAGCGGCCCCTATGAGCCGCACTGCCCGGCGCTTCAGCGACGGGTAATCAGCCCCTGTCGGGCGACGCGGGTCAATTGCTTGATGACTTCAGCAGCGTCTTCAGCGCTGGGCGATTGAATCACCGCCAGGTCAAAACTGTCGCTGGCAAATCGAGCCAGGGATTCACCGTCTTCGACAAACTGGATCAGGAAAGCGGCGGGACCACCGGTGCGACGCGGCCAGCCATCGAGGTAACGCAGGAGCGTTGGCTGATGTTTTCCGCCAAGCAGGATTTTTGGATTGCGCTGGGTGAGATGTGCCGTGATCGGCGCGGGACGTACAACGGGGCTTAGTGCATTCATCGTGTCGTGTCTCTGCCTCAAAAGTCTGCATGGCAGGTGAGAGGCAACACCGAACCAGCGCTTTAGCGGTATTTCGAAGCCTGTTTCAAGCTTCTATCGGCAACTGAATGAGTCACCTGGCGCCCCGCAAGTAGCTGTTTAAATCGGCGCATGAGCAGCATCCTAGAGAAGCTGACCGGACAGTGTCAAGAATGACGCCCAACAAAAAAACCCTTACATTCAGACTGCGTGAAACACAATCAGCCCGGACTTTGGGTACAACGCATAAAAAAAGCCCGAATCCTGCGATTCGGGCTTTTTTGGGGATCGCTCAGGATCAGTGACGCTTGTGACCGTTGGCCAGGTTGCTGCCAACGCCACCGCCCAATGCACCACCCAGGCCAGCACCGATGGTGGAACCGGTCTTGCCGCCCAGGCTGTTACCGATCACCGAACCACCCGCTGCACCTACGCCACCGCCGATTGCTGCGCTGGTACGGTGACCTTTTTTGGCGGCAACCGCACTGCCCGCCGCACCGGCTACACCGGCACCAATCGCTGCACCGGTGCTGCCACCCATGCTTTGGCCCACGACGTTACCCAGCGCGCCGCCCAAACCACCACCGATGGCAGCAGTGCCGTCGCCGGCGATTGCACCTTGAGCAACCAGAAGACCCAGAACCAGAGCAGGCAGTGTGAAACGCATGACAAAAACCTCAAAAAAATAGTGGCTATTACGAAAGAGGCGAGATTGAAAGCTATAGAGGAGTAAAAGTCCAGACACGCGTTCGCTCAACCTCGATTGTTGGCGACGGTTGGACAGCAATTATGGAAAAGGTTTTATGACAGGCAAAAAAAAGCCCGCTGGGGAACGGGCAGGATGTTGCTTTCTAACGGATGAGTTGAGCCTACGTAGAACGTTGTGAAAACTTTGTGAAAACCACGCCGGTTAAATCTTCGTTCACACAATCCTTAAGCGAAAAGAATTCGGGCACAAAAAACCCCGTTCGATGACGGGGTTCGCGTGCAGGTTCATTACTTCTTGACCGGTACCGTTACCTTGGGGAGAAACTTTCCTTTCTGGACCCGGCAAGCCCTGGTCTTGATCTTGTCGACCTCGGTCTGGTCTTCACCGAAGCTGGCCACATACGCAGTCTGTCCACACCTTACATAATTGTTGATTGGAAATTCTGCACCGTCGTCCTCGATATACGGATCAGTCATCTCTTCACCCCTCTTCAAAAGCGGGATCGACACCGGCAAGCCCTATGCCCGAAAAAATATCGATCACCAAGGTTTTTGAGACTAGCCGGTCATAACCGGACTTGTGATTCAGATTGCCGAGCGCCCGACGAATGGCCCCTGCCCATTCACCTCAATTTGACTGCCGTACCCGTCACAAACACCACCACCATTCCGCCCTTGCCGGCCGGCATACTGATCTCATAGTCGAGCCCCACCACCGCATCGGCCTGAAGGGCCCGCGCCCGCTCCTTGATCTCGTCAGTGGCCTGGATACGTGCCTCTTTCAACGCTCGCTCCAGCGTTTGTGAGCGCCCACCGAAGAAATCCCGCATCCCGGCGAATACATCGCGGATGACATTGACGCCCTGTACCGACTCGGCGCTGACGATGTCCAGGTAGGCGGTAATTTGTCGGCCTTCGATAGCGTGGGTTGTGGTCGTGATCATTGCATGTCCTTGAGGATCAAATAGTGAGGCGGGTCTGATTCCTCAACCCGCGCTTGGATCGCCACCGGCAATCGGATTACCGATCAGGTTACGGCGAGACAGGCACCCTCCTCTACACCCAATCGAAAATTGAAGCACCGGAAAGCACAAAACCCCTGGCTTCTTTCGAAACCAGGGGTTTTGATTACATCGAATTTGGCGGTGAAGGAGAGATTCGAACTCTCGATACAGTTTCCTGTATACACACTTTCCAGGCGTGCTCCTTAAGCCACTCGGACACTTCACCGTATCTCTTCAAACATGTTCTGTCTGTCGAGGCGCGCTAATGTAGTCGAAAGCTTTTCTGATGGCAAACTTTTTTTCAGAATTTTCATGCGCTTAACTCAATCAGCCGTTTCGAACCCTTCAAGGTAGTGGCAAACCGGCCAATCTCTGGCTCCCAGCGCGCGTCTATATAGAGGGCAATGCGCCGCTGGCGTGGCGAACTACGCCTGGCGGGCGGGGAAAGGGTGACTGGCGGGTCAGTCATGGCGCTTTACCTGGCCTGTGGCGGTGGGTAACTTCTGCCCAACTTTATCGAAAGGAATAGCGTCATGAGTGAGTTGATTTCCTACCATCTCGAAGACGGTATCGCGACCCTGACCCTGAGCAATGGCAAGGTCAATGCCATTTCGCCGGACGTGATTGCTGCCTTCAATACTGCGCTGGATCAGGCAGTGACTGATCGTGCGGTAGTGATCATTACCGGTCAGCCGGGCATTCTCTCGGGCGGTTACGATTTGAAAGTGATGACGTCCGGCCCGAAAGAAGCCGTCGCGCTGGTGACGTCCGGCTCGACGCTGGCCCGTCGCCTGTTGTCGCACCCGTTCCCCGTGATCGTGGCCTGCCCCGGCCATGCGGTGGCCAAGGGCGCATTCCTGCTGCTGTCCGCCGACTACCGCATCGGTGTCGACGGCCCGTTCAGCATTGGCCTGAACGAAGTGCAGATCGGCATGACCATGCACCACGCCGGTATCGAGCTGGCCCGTGATCGCCTGCGCAAGTCGGCGTTCCACCGCTCGGTGATCAACGGAGAAATGTTCAATCCGCAGACTGCAGTGGATGCCGGTTTCCTAGACGTGGTGGTGTCGGCCGAGGAGCTGCAAGGTGCAGCACTGGCGGCGGCTCGCCAGTTGAAGAAGATCAACATGACCGCGCACAAGAATACCAAGCTGAAAGTGCGCAAAGCACTGCTGGAAACCCTGGATAACGCGATCATCCTGGATCAGGAGCACATGGGTTAAGCCCCTACCTGCAGCAACGAAAAGCCCGACCATCGTGTCGGGCTTTTTCTTACAGACATTGATGAAACACCTGCAACCGCTCTAGACCGCGTCTGACCCATCGGTTGGAAACATGTGCTTAAACATCGGCCATCTCCCGCTTCTTTAGCGGCAATTGCCGAAAACAGTGCACATCCGTACACTGCGCCACCTTTTGTCCCGGTGGGGCCTGAAAATGCTGTTTGCTTTACGTATGTCATTGATGGGCTTGCACTTTATGGTCGCAGGTGTACTGGGCGTGGTTCTCGGGCTGTGCCGCCCGTTCAATCCGGACAACAGCCGTCTGTGCGCGCGCCTCTATGCGTGGCCGGCGATGTGCATTCTGCGTTTGCGGGTGAAGGCTGAAGTCGGACCGCTGATGGACAAGCCCGACAGCTGCGTGATCATCGCCAACCACCAGTCCAACTACGATCTGTTTGTATTTGGCAACGTGGTGCCCCGCCGCACCGTATGCATCGGTAAGAAGAGCCTGAAATGGGTGCCTTTGTTCGGTCAATTGTTCTGGCTGGCCGGTAATGTGCTGATCGACCGTGGCAATGCACAAAAGGCCCGCCAGTCGATGCTGACCACGACCCACACCCTGCAGAATGAAGACACCTCGATCTGGGTCTTCCCGGAAGGCACGCGCAATCTGGGCGAGGAATTGCTGCCGTTCAAGAAAGGCGCCTTCCAGATGGCCATTGCGGCCGGGGTCCCCATCGTGCCGGTGTGCGTGAGCAGTTACGTCAAACACATGCGATTGAACCGCTGGCGCAGTGGGAACATTCTGATCCGTTCGTTGCCAGCCATTCCTACGGCGGGATTGACCCTGGATGACATGCCGATGCTGATTGCCCAGTGCCGCGAGCAGATGCGCGATTGCATCGACTCGATGGACCGGCAACTGCAAGCCGCTTGAATGAAACCCGCCCTGTGCGGGTTTTCTTTTGCCCGCAAACCGCAAAGATTTCACTGACGCTCCAGCAGCAGACGAGGCTAAGCTGAGTATCGCCTGCCACTTTTTGCTAATGAACACCTGCTAATAAGAAGTGAATCACCATCATGGGTAGAGTTGTTGCTGCTGCGGTTTACAGCGCTGGCAAGAGAGTCACCAATATCACCCTCGACGAAGGCGCGGCCTGGGCTGCAAAGCCTGGTCACTTTGTCTGGATCGGCCTTGAAGAGCCGAGTGCCGAGGAACTGTATAACCTGCAACGCCAGTTCAACCTGCACGAACTGGCCATCGAAGACGCCCTGGAAAAACACAGTCGACCGAAATTGGAAACCTTCGGCGACGCACTGTTCATCGTCACGTACTCCCCCATTCGGGAGGAAGGAAAACTCAAGTTCATCGAGACGCATATCTTTGCCGGCAACGGTTACATCATCACGGCGCGTAACGGTCATTCGGCGTCCTACGCCTATGTCCGACAACGTTGTGAGGCGCGTCCGCTGTTGCTGGAGCACGGGGAAGATTTCGTACTCTATGCCATCCTCGACTTCGTCATTGAGAACTACCAGCCGATGGGCGAAGCCATCCATGCCGAGATTGATGAGCTGGAACGCAACGTCATGTGCGGCACGCTGAACGAACGCGACATCCAAGACCTTCACAGCCTTCGCCGCGATGTGTTGCGCCTGCGTCGTTACGCGGCGCCGATGGTGGAAATCGGCGAAGAACTGCAAAGGCTGAGCTTTCCATTCATCGACAAGACCATGCGCCCCTACTTCCGCGACGTGCAGATTCATGTCACCCGGCAGATGGAAGACCTGGCCACGCTGGCGGATATTGCCAGCCAGACCATAGAGGTCGGGGTGTTGCTGGAGGCGTCACGCCAGAGTGTGGTGCAGCGCAAGTTTGCGGCGTGGGCGGCGATTCTGGCGTTTCCGACGGCAGTGGCCGGGATTTACGGGATGAACTTCCAGAACATGCCCGAGTTGACCTGGCATTACGGGTATTTCGGGGTCTTGGGGTTTATTACGGTGGGGTGTGTGAGCTTGTGGGCGAGCTTCAAGAAGTCGGGATGGTTGTAGCCGGGACCGCACCGTCTGCAAAATTCGCGAGCAGGCTCGCTCCCACATTCGACCGAGTTCCAATGTAGGAGCGAGCCTGCTCGCGAAGCTTTTAGCTTTGAACGGTTTCAGGCTTGTGCGCCACAAACCGCATCATCCACTCGGCAACCGTGCTGCCGTGATGTTCACTGTCCAGGCTCGCGATTCCTTTCGAATACACCTGCTCGCCCAACGCTTGCTGACGAATCTCCAGCAAAGCCCGGGAATAGTCGTGAATGAACTCTGGATGGCCCTGGAAGCACAGCACCTGGTCGTTGATGTGGTAGGCCGCGTACGGGCAGAAATCGCTGGAGGCGATCACTGTGGCGTTTTCCGGCAGTGCCGTGACCTGATCCTGGTGACTGATCAACAGGGTCAACTCTTCGCGCACCGGGCTCATCCACGGCGCCTTCGCGGCCAGTTTGTAGCTGTGAGTGCCGACGCCCCAGCCCTGGGTCGCCCGTTCGCTCTTGCCGCCCAGCAACAGCGCCAGTAACTGATGGCCGAAACACACGCCCAACAGTTTGTCGCCACGCTCGTAGCGGGTCAGCAGGTATTCCTTGAGCGTCTGGATCCACGGGTCGGTGCCGAAGGAATCGGCCTTGCTGCCGGTCACCAGGTAAGCGTCGAACGTCAGGTCGTCGCTGGGATATTCGCCCTGCATCACGTTGTACACAGTGAACTCGGCGGCGATGGGCTGCTGCGAAAACAGGTGCTTGAACATCTGCCCGTAACCCTGATATTGGTCGACCAGCTCCGGACGCAGGATGTCGGTTTCGAGAATGCAGATGCGTAACGACATAAAAAATACCTGACACGTGATGGGAATAATGCACACCCCAGAGCCTGCCCTGAAACACCGTAACAAGGCAAGCCCCGCCGTGTGTCATCGATCCCTAAAACGTCTCCCCTTTGGCGGCTTTCTCCAGCAGGAGTGCCGGCGGTGCGAAGCGCTCGCCGTATTGCCCCGCCAGGTATTGGGCGCGGGCGACGAAGTCCTTGACCCCGTACTGATTGATGAACTGCAACGCACCGCCGGTCCAGGCGGCAAACCCGATGCCGAAAATCGAGCCGACGTTGGCATCCGCCGTCGACGTCAGCACGCCCTCCTCCACACAGCGCACGGTTTCAATGGCTTGCACGAACAGCAGGCGATCGCGCACGTCCTTGGGCGAAATCTGCCCGTCGGCCTTTTCAAAGCGCTTTTTCAGCTCCGGCCATAGATGCTTTTGACCACCCGCCGGGTACTCGTAGAAACCACCGCCCGCGGCCTTGCCCGGACGCTTGTATTCATTGAGCAGCAAGTCGATCACCGCAAAGGCCGGATGCCCGGTCAGCGGTTTGCCTTCCGCCTGCAGGTCTTTGGCGGTTTGCTGGCGGATATGGCTCATGAGGCTGAGGGACACTTCGTCGGAGATCGCCAGCGGCCCGATGGGCATGCCGGCCTTGCGCGCCTCGGTCTCGATCATCGCTGCACTCACGCCTTCACCCAGCATCGCAATGCCTTCATTGGTGAAGGTGCCGAACACTCGCGACGTAAAGAAACCCCGACTGTCGTTGACTACAATCGGTGTTTTCTTGATCTGCAGGACGAAATCGAAGCCGCGAGCCAGGGTTTCATCGCTGGTGTTGGCGCCCTTGATGATTTCCACCAATGGCATTTTGTCCACGGGGCTGAAGAAATGCAGGCCGATGAACTTGCTCTGGTCCGGCACCGCCGTGGCCAGGCCACTGATCGGCAGGGTCGAGGTGTTGGAGGCGATCACCGCGTCGGCGCCGACGACGTTTTGCGCGGCCAATGAAACCTTGGCCTTGAGCTCACGGTCTTCGAACACGGCTTCGATGATCAGATCGCAACCGGCCAGGTCGCCATCGCTTTCAGTGGGATGGATGCGGGCCAAAACGGCTTCGCGCTGCTCCGCACTCATCTGTCCGCGCGCCACTTTCTTGTCCAGCAGCGCCGCCGAATGCGCCTTGCCCTTTTCGGCCGCCGCGAGATTGATGTCCTTGAGCACCACCTCGATGCCGGCCGATGCGCTGACAAAGGCAATGCCCGCGCCCATCATCCCGGCGCCGAGCACGCCGACTTTGCGGGTGACATAGGGGGCAAGCCCCTGCGGCCGCGAACCGCCGGCATTGATTTCGTTAAGCTGGAACCAGAACGTGCCGATCAGGTTTTTCGAGACCTGGCCGGTGGTCAACTCGGTGAAGTAGCGGGTTTCGATCAGATGCGCGGTGTCGAAATCCACTTGCGCGCCTTCCACTGCGGCGCAGAGGATTTTCTCCGGCGCCGGCATGCAACCCTGGGTTTTGCTGCGCAGGATCGACGGCGCAATGGCCAGCATCTGTGCGACTTTCGGGTTCGACGGCGTGCCACCGGGAATCTGGTAGCCCTTCACGTCCCAGCGCTGCACCGCCGTCGGGTTGGCGACAATCCAGGCTCGCGCCTTCGCCAGCAGTTCATCGCGATCCGCCGCCAGCTCATCGATCAGCCCCGCCTGCAACGCCTGTTGCGGTCGCACCTTTTTCCCTTCGAGCAGATACGGCAGGGCTTTTTCCAGACCGAGCATGCGCACCATACGCACCACGCCGCCACCACCCGGCAGCAAGCCAAGCGTCACTTCCGGCAGGCCAAGTTGCACCGACGGATTGTCCAGCGCCACGCGGTGATGGCAGGCCAGGCAGATTTCCCAGCCGCCTCCGAGTGCCGCGCCGTTGATCGCTGCGACCACCGGTTTGCCAAGGGTTTCCAGGGTGCGCAGTTGCCCTTTGAGGCTCAGCACCATGTCGTAAAATGCTTTGGCTTCGGGTTTGCCGACCTTGATCAGTTCATTGAGATCACCGCCGGCGAAGAAGGTTTTTTTCGCCGAGGTGATGATGACGCCGGCGATGGCGTCCTTGTCGGCCATCAGGCGGGCCACGCAGTCAGCCATGGCTTCGCGGTACACCGCGTTCATGGTATTGGCGCTCTGGCCAGGCATGTCGATGGTCAGGACGACAATCTGGTCTTGGCCCTTTTCGTAGCGAATGGCTTGGGTCATGGAAGGTTTCCTTGAAGTCGGGGCTCAGAGGCGTTCGATGATGGTGGCAATGCCCATGCCGCCGCCGACACACAGGGTCGCGAGGCCATAGCGCAGGTGGCGGTTTTCCAGTTCATCGAGCAAGGTGCCGAGAATCGCGCAACCGGTGGCGCCCAGCGGGTGACCCATGGCGATGGAACCGCCGTTGACGTTGACCTTGTCAGGGTCGATGGCCATGTCCTTGATGAACTTCAACACCACCGAGGCAAACGCCTCGTTGACCTCGAACAGGTCGATGTCTTCGACCCGCAGCCCGGCCTTGGCCAGCGCCTTGCGGGTGGCCGGCGCGGGGCCGGTGAGCATGATGGTCGGGTCGGTACTGGTCACCGCCGTGGCGACGATCCGCGCCCGTGGTCGCAGGCCCAGCTCCCGACCCTTGGCTTCGGAGCCGATCAGCATCAACGCCGCACCATCGACGATCCCCGAGCTGTTGCCGGGGGTGTGAACGTGATTGATCCGCTCGACATGGCTGTAGACCCGCAGCGCCGTGGCGTCGAATCCCATCTGCCCGATCATTTCGAAACTCGGCTTGAGCTTGCCCAGGCCCTCCAGGGTCGATTCGGCACGAATGAACTCATCGTGATCGAGCAGGATGATGCCGTTTTGATCCTGCACCGGTACCAACGACTTGCTGAACGAACCATCAGCCCGCGCCCGCGCTGCTTTCTGTTGCGAGTGCAGCGCGTAGGCATCAACGTCCTGACGGCTGAAGCCTTCGAGCGTGGCGATCAGGTCGGCGCCCACGCCTTGTGGTGTGAAATGGCTGTGCAGGTTGGTTTCCGGGTCCAGCGCCCAGGCCCCGCCGTCGCTGCCCATAGGGACGCGTGACATGGATTCGACGCCGCCGACGACCACCAGCTCTTCGAAACCGGATCGGACTTTCATCGCCCCCAGGTTCACTGCTTCCAGGCCCGACGCACAGAATCGATTGATCTGCACCCCGGCCACGCTGACGTCCCAATCGGCCACTTGCGCGGCGGTTTTCGCAATGTCGGAGCCCTGATCGCCGATGGGCGTCACGCAGCCGAGCACAACATCATCGACCTGACGGGTGTCGAGGGAGGTCCGTTCTTGCAATGCCCTGAGCAACCCGGCCACCAGATTCACCGGCTTGACGCTGTGCAAGGCTCCATCGGCCTTGCCTTTGCCACGGGGCGTGCGTAATGCGTCGAATATCAAAGCTTGGGTCATGACGTCCTCGAAACCGCAGTGCAGGTGAGTGAAAAACACAGCTCACACTCTTGGCTCGGGGCGCAACGGATTCAATGACCGCAGCGCTCATCGGCATTGACGCTCACGCTCAGACGGACGGTCGTCAACAAACGGTCGATCCGATTCTTGACACGCAGGTGTCTAGCAAAAGGCCGCCCAAGAAGCTGGCAATAGGCCTCATGCCTTTTTAATAGCAAAGACTGAGAACACCATACTAAATGGATCTAAAGCACGAGTGACGCGGGCTCTAAGGTGAAGATGTACGAAGTTGTCGTCGGGTTTTGCCGAGGCGCTCGTCCTACAGGAAGTGCAACGTTTGCCGTCATGGAGTCGTGCAGGCAGGCATCAGGAAATAACAAAAAAAAAGGCGGTCAGCCATGTTCAAACAATCGAAAGTTCGTCAGGCAGGTCTCATTCTCTTTGCCACCACACTGTTGTTGATCTTGCCGAACCTGACCAAGGTGATCGGCTAATCGGTCGTTGAAATACAAAGCGTCAGCGTTTTCGCCACGACAAAAATGTGACTGGCTCGCTACCCGGGCCAGCGTGGCTGTGCCAATCTTTGCGGCACTACCACGACATGGACGGCGATCATTTGAAAACGCTCATTCTGTCCGGGGCCCTGCTGCTCAGCACGCCTCTGTATGCCGCGCAGCTCAACCTTGAGCTGGGCGCGCAAAGCCGTACCTGGCAGACCGAGGAGTTGCTCAAGCATCCTCAGGTCCAAACTATCAGTATCCCCAATGACGTTTCCTACAAACGCGACATGAGCTATCGCGCTGTTCCACTGGCGGCGTTGCTGACGGGCGTCAAACCGCAAGAGCATTTGCAAGCGGTTGCCCTCGATGGTTTTGCCGCCGAGTTGTCGGCGGCGCCGTTGCTCAATACCCAGGGCGCGCGCGCCTGGCTGGCGATTGAAGACCCGGCGAAACCTTGGCCGCCCCTGTCGGAAGGCAAGCACAGTGCCGGGCCGTTTTACCTGGTCTGGACCGATCCGCGGGCGGGTAATATCAGCCCCGAACAATGGCCGTTCGAAGTGGCCAGTATCAAGCGCATGGCGCCGGTGGCCGAGCGCTTCCCTGCCCTGCTGCCTGACCCTGCGTTGAAGGCAGACGACCCGGTGAACAAGGGTTTCGCACTGTTTCAGAAAAACTGCCTGGCGTGCCATCGACTCAACGGTGCCGGGGATTCGCAGTTCGGGCCGGACCTGAATATTCCGTACAACCCCACCGAATACTTCGGCGCGGATTTTCTCAAGCGCTACATCCGTGACCCGCAAGGCTTGCGCCAGTGGCCGCAGGCGAAGATGCCCGGTTTTTCAGCCGAGGTGTTGCCGGATGAAGACCTGGGAATGTTGGTGGGGTATTTGAAGCATATGGTGGGGCGCAAGGTTAAACCCTGAGCTTGGTGTTGCCCGGGCTGGCCTCTTCGCGAGCAGGCTCGCTCCTACAGTTAATCCACTGCAGATCTCATCGTGGGAGCGAGCCTGCTCGCGAAGGCAGTGTGTCAGTCACGCATGTATTGACTGAAAGACCGCTTCCGCGAGCAGGCTTGCTCCCACGGTTAATCCACTGCAGATCTCATTGTGGGAGCGAGCCTGCTCGCGAAGGCGGTGTGTCAGTCACGAATGTCCTGACTGAAAGACCGCTTTCGCGAGCAGGCTCGCTCCCACAGGGGATGATGGCGTCGGCGATTACTGTTGCTGGACGGAGATCACAGGCGTCGGCGACACGAACACCTTGGCATGCATCTGCTCACACCCGCCCCCGCGACGCATGCCGCGCACCGGGCAGGCGTCCAGATAGTCCAGGCCCACCGCCAGTTTCAAATGGCGCTCGGGACGGGCCAATTCGTTGGTCACATCAAAGCTGTACCAGGCGTCGTCGAGCCAGGCTTCGGCCCAGGCGTGACTGGCCAGGTGTTCGCTGTTTTCGCTGTACAAATACCCCGAGACATACCGCGCCGGAACGCCGAGGCTGCGAGCACAGGCGAGAAACGCATGGGTGTGGTCCTGGCACACGCCGGAACGCCCGGCAAACGCCTGGGCGGCGCTGGTGTCCACTTCGGTGGACCCCGGCGTATAGGTCATGTGCTGGTTCAGGCAATGCATCAGATCAATCAGCGCGGTGCGGTCACGACGCTGCTTACATTCCCTCTCGGCGAACGCACGCAACGCCGCGTCAGCTTCAGTCAGTCGAGTGAAACGCAGGAACGGCAACGCTGACTGGCTCTCGTGCTCGGCCTCGCGCAGCTCGTCGATATCGACCTGCCCACGGGCACCGATGATGATCGCCTCGTGGGGCTCATCCATGGTCAGCACATGCAGGATGTTGCCGAACGGATCGAGTTGCGCACGGACCGGGCGCGGCAGGTTGAGCTGCCAGCTGAGCACGTGCTGGCGCTCGCTGTCGTGGGGTGTCAGTCGCAAATACTGGATGCTCGCCCGCACCTGATCTTCGTAGTGATAGGTGGTCTCGTGGCTAATGGAAAGTCTCATGCAGCCTCCAGGTAAGAACTGTGAATCGCGTTGCCCAACTGGCGCACCAGCGGGATGAACTCGGTCAGCCAGGCATGCAGGCCTTCGTCGAGGATTTCGTTGATGCCGGTGTAACGCAGGCGCGCGTCCATCTCCGCCGCCAGGCGTTGCGCCGGACGGCCGTTGGCCCCCGGAAGCTGGGCGAGGATCTGGTCGATTTCTTCGGTGCAGGCCCGCAGGGAGCGCGGCACGTCCGCGCGCAGCAACAGCAATTCGGCCACATGCCGGGCGCCGGGGGCGTCGCGGTAGATTTCGGTGTAGGCCTCGAACGACGACAGTGCTCGCAGCAAGGCACTCCACTGGTAATAGGCGTGAGCCGTGCCATCGCTGACCGCTTCGGCCTGGTCGCCAGCCATTTCGTAACGGGCATCGAGCAGGCGCAAGGTGTTGTCAGCCCTTTCGATGAACGTCCCCAGGCGAATGAAGCGAAACGCGTCATTACGCATGATGGTGCCGTAGGACGCGCCACGGAACAGGTGGGAGCGCTCCTTGATCCACTCGCAGAAACGGCTCATGCCGTAGCGGCTCAGGCCCTGCTCGGCTATCCCGCGAATTTCCAGCCAGGTCGCGTTGATGTTTTCCCACATGTCGGCGGTGATTCGCCCACGCACCGCATGGGCACTGGCCCGTGCCGCGCCGAGGCAGCTGTAGATGCTCGCCGGGTTGGCCGCGTCCAGCGCGAAAAAATGCAGCAATCGTTCGGCATGCAGTTCGCCGTGGCGTTCGAGGTAATCGTCCAGCGTGCCGGTAATCAACAGCGGCATGGCCAGTTCGTGCAGACCGTTGCCACGGCCATCCTGTGGCATCAGTGACAGCGAATAACTGATGTCGAGCATCCGCGCGAGGTTTTCCGCCCGCTCCAGGTAACGCGACATCCAATACAGATCCGAGGCAGTTCTACTTAACATGACAGGCTTCCTTCAATCCTCGACCACCCAGGTGTCCTTGGTTCCGCCACCCTGGGAGGAATTCACCACCAGGGAGCCTTCGCGCAGGGCGACACGGGTCAGGCCGCCGGGCACGACCCGGGTTTCGCGGCCGGACAATACAAACGGACGCAAGTCGATATGGCGCGGCGCGATGCCGTTTTCGACAAAGGTCGGACAGGTCGACAGCGACAGCGTCGGTTGCGCGATGTAGGCATGGGGCTTGGCGATGATTCGCGCGCGAAAGGCTTCGATTTCCGCCGCGGTCGCCGCCGGTCCCACCAGCATCCCGTAGCCGCCGGAGCCCTGGGTTTCCTTGACGACCAGTTCCGGCAGATTGGCCAGCACATGAGACAGCTCGGAGGGGTTACGGCATTGCCAGGTCGGCACGTTCTTCAGGATCGGCTCTTCATCCAGATAGAAGCGAATCATGTCCGTGACGAAGGGATACACCGACTTGTCGTCCGCCACGCCGGTGCCGATGGCGTTGGCCAGGACCACGTTGCCGGAGCGGTAGGATGACAGCAGCCCCGGTACGCCGAGCATCGAGTCCGGGTTGAAAGCCAGCGGATCGAGGAACGCATCGTCGAGGCGGCGATAGATCACATCGACGGCTTTCGGTCCGTCGGTGGTGCGCATATAGACCTTGTCGTCGCGCACGAACAGGTCCGCGCCCTCCACCAACTCCACGCCCATCTCCCGCGCCAGAAACGCATGTTCGAAGAACGCACTGTTGAAGCGCCCCGGCGTCAGCACTACAACGCTCGGGTTGTCGATCGGGCTGGAGCTTTTGAGGGTATCGAGCAGCAGGTTCGGATAATGGTCGATGGGCGCGATGCGTTGCGCCGCGAACAGTTCGGGGAACAGGCGCATCATCATCTTGCGGTCTTCGAGCATGTAGCTGACACCGCTGGGCGTGCGCAGATTGTCTTCGAGCACGTAATAGGTGCCGTCGCCGTCGCGCACCAGATCGACACCGGAGATGTGCGAATAGATATCGCGGTGCAGATCCAGCCCTTGCATCGCCAACTGGTATTGCTCGTTGGCAAGCACCTGCTCGGCCGGAATGATGCCGGCCTTGATGATCCGTTGTTCGTGATACAGGTCGGCGAGGAACATGTTCAACGCCTTGACCCGCTGGATACAGCCGCGCTCGACCACGCGCCATTCGCTGGCCGGAATACTGCGGGGAATGGTGTCGAAGGGAATCAGGCGCTCTGTCCCCTGCTCATCACCGTAGAGCGTGAACGTAATCCCGGCGCGATGAAACAGCAGATCGGCCTCGCGTCGCCGTTGTGCCAAAAGCTCGTCAGGCGTTTCGGCCAGCCAACGGGCAAACTCCCGATAATGCGGGCGGACCTGGCCGCCGGCATCGTACATCTCATCAAAATAGGTGCGGATCATGCCGTACTCCTTGTCACCCGGACGTACGGACCTCTGCAAGGCCCGCGCCATCGGCATAAACGCTTTGATATCAATCAGTTGGATAATCGATGCGCGAGCACCGCACCAATCCTGTGCGGCAACTGCTCCAACCTGATCGCCCCCGCTTCATTGCAAGGCAATGCCATTGCCTATCACCAGCATAGCCAGAGTTGATTTCACTGCCCGGTTAACGCTGTGGATAATCCGCACATCCGCTGAAAAAACTTCATCTGCATCAAGTGGGTGAAACCTTCAGCCTCGATTTTTCGGCTGCACTGGCAGCCCGCTCCGGCATGATCTGACCGGTTTCCCTCCTTTCCGGTCTTCCCTTTTAGCCACCCGCTCAGGTGGCTTTTTTTTGCCGAAGATTTGTTTCAGCGGGCTGCCATAGCCTTTTTCAACGGCCACAAACGAAAACGGCCAACCCGAAGGTCAGCCGTTATTGCCGTTTGCTGCTGTTCATAAGCTTATGCGAGTCGCCCTCGTACCTCCTGCTTGACGCCCCAGCCTTCAATGATGCCGCCCAGTGGCTCGACCACAGCTTCAAAACCCTGCTCGAAATCGCCAATGTCGTCGTAGGTGGCGTACATCACCTTGCTCAGTTCCAGCGCCCATGCGCCGTCGTCACGCACACTGATCTGCGCGTTCAGGGATTCTCCTCGATGAAAATGACCTGCCGCCCTGCGTGCCCGCTCCTCGTCCGGGAAAATGGCGTAGAACTCAATGGGATGGAACCGTGAAAAGTCGAAACCGCCTTCTTTCATGCGGCGCAGCACGCTGCTGCTGATGTCTTCTTGATAGGCTTTGCTCATGAAACGTCCTCCTCAAACCGATGGATAGACTTTCCGTACTCCCTGCGCGCTAAATCCTGGATGCGGCGTGTCGGCAATCGATGTGCCGGCGGGGAAACAAGCATGAAGCTGAAGACCAGACCTTAGCGATCCGTTCGCTGATCTCGATTGCAGAGTAGCCTCAGGACAGAGCCGCTGCCAAGGCCTGGTTGTGAATGTGACAGGTGACGTTCAGATTGGCGTGATGCCGAGGATTTGAATGCTGTTCTGGGCTTTGAGGTTTTTGACAGTCGCATCAGCGGTTCGCCCTTCCAGATCGTTCAGATCCAGCTTGGCGGCGACAGGAAGGAACCGTTCCTTGATGAGTTTGGCGGCCTGCTCGTGACTCGGGCATTCCTCGCACTCGAAGAGTTCGTCGATCGTTTCTCCATGATCATCCACGAAAGTGACTTTCCACTTTGACATCGGAGCCTCCTCAACCAAACCCGCAAATGGGCTTACACCTATCTCGACTTTAGTTCGAATTGATCGTTCCAATGGATTACAACACCTCGGCATAAAATCACCGAGCCTGTAGGAGCTGCCGAGTGCAACGAGGCTGCGAACTTTTAACGACCAAGGTCAAAAGATCGCAGCCTCGTTGCACTCGGCAGCTCCTGCAGGGTTAAGCATCAACCATCAATCGTTGCTTGGCTTGCCCACAGCTTGCAGCACGTACTGCGGCAAGGCGAAAGCGCCGATGTGGATTTCTGGATTGTAGTAGCGCGTGACGATGCCGCTGCCCGCGAAACGCTGTTGCAGGGTCTCACGGGACAATTGGCGATAAGCGGTATGGGTTGAGCCCCAGGCGAACGTCATCGAGCCGCCAATGTAGGTCGGCACCGCCGCCTGGTAGAAGTGCCAGTCCGGGAACAGGCTGCGCAGGCGACCGGCGGTGGTTTTGACTTCTTCGATCTGCATGAACGGCGTGCCGTTCTGGGTCACCAGGATGCCGCCTTCGTTCAGGCAGCGATGGCAGGCCTGGTAGAAGTTTTCCGAAAACAGCACTTCCCCCGGACCGATCGGGTCGGTGGAGTCGGAAATGATCACGTCGAATTTTTCGGTGGTGGTGGCGACGAAACGCATGCCGTCGTCGATCACCAGGTTCAGGCGCGGGTCGTCATAGGCGCCTTTGGAGTGGTTCGGCAGGAACTCCTTGCACATGTCGACCACGGTGCCGTCGATCTCGACCATGGTGATGTGTTCGACACCGCGGTGCTTGGTCACTTCGCGCAACATGCCGCCGTCGCCGCCGCCGATGATCAGTACGCGCTTGGCGGTGCCATGGGCGAGGATCGGTACGTGCGTGAGCATCTCGTGGTAGATGAATTCGTCGGCTTCGGTGGTCTGGATCACACCGTCCAGCGCCATGACGCGGCCCATGCGCGGGTTTTCGAAGATCACCAGGTGCTGGTGTTCGGTGCGCACTTCGTGCAGCAGTTTGTCCATGCGAAAACGCTGGCCGTAGCCTTCGTAGAGGGTTTCCAGGTAGTCGCTGGTTGGGGTGGTGCTCATGGGAAGTGCTCCGATGAATGCGGGTGGCAACGGACGGTTACCCGCCCATGATGGGCAATCGATTGCCTCGATTGCCCGGGAAAGGCGCGCATTCTACGTCGCGGAACATGACAGGTCGAACCTCAGTTGATCGGCTTGCAACAATCCCTGTGGGAGCGTGGCTTGCCCGCGATGCAGACGACCCGATCTATCAGTTGCACCGCAGCGATCCTATCGCGGGCAAGCCACGCTCCCACAGGGTTATGTGTGGTCTGTGGATAAGTGCTCAGATCCTGACATCCCCCCGCGGCCCGGCAATGGCCCAGATGATCAGGCCCAAAACCGGCAGCAACGGGATCAACAGCACCCAAAGGATTTTCATCCCTATTTCTGCGCCACTTTTCAGCACGTTGATAATTGCCCAGATATCCAGGGCAAAAATGATCAAGCCAACCAGGCTGTAAAAGGTGGACCCCATGGTGACGCTCCCGAGCAATGGTATGCATGCTTAGGATAGCCGGCCCCGGCGAGGGTTCCCTTTTATTGACAGCTTTACCGCCTCAGACGTGGATGGCCACCTTCAGGGCTTCCAGGGCAGGCGCCGCGGCGATACCGACTTCGGCGCACAACTCAATGACCCGAGGTACATCGTTGCCGTAGACCAGCACCACTTGCAGTTCATCGTCGAGCAGTTGGCTGAAGTTCAGCAGCGTGTAACCGCCGTTTTCCTTGTTCAGGCTGCTCATTTGCACCTGGATGCGATTAAGCGCGGTCAGGGCTTCGGTCTTGGCCAGTTGCTTGGGCTTGAGGTTGAACTCGACACCTGGACCAAACGACGCAACGATCTGGGTGAACAGATCCATATAGGTATCCGCCTGGAACAGCACGGTTTCCGGCAGACTGCCGACGACCACCCACTCCCCCAGCGGGATCGGGAAGGTGTCGTCGTAGTTGATGTCCGGGTTGGCCGTCAGAAAACCCTGAGGATCCGCGTAAGCCTGAGCCGCTTCATCAGCCACCTTGAGGATTTCATCTTCGCCCATGCACCCGGAGCTGATTTTACTGATGAGTTCGACGAGTGCGGCTTTCATGGGGAAATCCTGTAGCGAGGGAATTTTGAGGGCGCGAAGGATACCGCATTACGCCTTGCAATGACTGTAGGAGCAAAGCTTGCTCCTACAGGATTGGGTTTAGCCCAACAGTTTTTCCAACTGCGCAACAGTATCGGCCGCGCCCATGGTTTTCGCCGCATCCAGCGCCGTAATACCGTTGGCATCCTTGGCTTTCGGGTCGGCGCCTTTGCTGATCAGGTAGTCGACGATGGCGACACGGTTGAACATCGCCGCCATCATCAATGCAGTGCGACCGTCGAACGACGAACCTTCAACCTGCGCACCACCCTCGACCAGCGCCGTGACCACCGCCAGATCACCCTTGAAGGCAGCACCGGCGATCGGACTTTGACCGTTATCGTTGCGGATTTCCGGATCAGCCTTGTGTTCGAGCAGGACTTTCACGGTGTCCACATGGCCGTGGTACGCGGCCAGCATCAGCAACGTGTCGCCCTTGTGATTGCGCAGGTTCGGCGGCAAGCCTTTGGTCAGCAGCGCAGCCATCATGGCCGCATCGCCCTCCCGTGCCTTGTTGAATACCTGTTCGGCAAATTCGGCGGCTTCTTCGGGGGTCATCTGGCGGCTTTTGTCTGACATTGAACGCTCCACATTCAGTTATTCGCTAAGCCGACAGTTTCCCGAGCAGCCCCGGCACTGTCACTTCTTTTTTCTGATGCAGAGCCATAGCCACATTCAATAGCGGTACTTTCCAGCCTGAATGTCCGTCAGTATCCGTGGGGTGACCTGCACATAGGTGTCGGTACCCGGCAGCCATGCGTAGATCGGGTCATCGCCGGTTCTTCCCGGATCGAAGGCCTCGTCCTTGAGCCGCACCTTCTGATACTTGAAGGTCCCGGTGGTTTCCATTTTGACTTTCAGCCGCAGAAACAATGGCACGGCATAGGCCGGCATCTGTTGCCGGGCAAACGCCAGCAACTCACTGAAATCCAGGGTGGCGAGGGATTCGGCGGGGGTAATCGCCGCCATTCCGGCCCGGCCATTGGTGTTGGGAATTTCCACGCCATAGGCCACCGCTTCGGAAATTTGCGGATGTTTGAGCAGTGCGTTCTCCACTTCGGTGGTCGAGACGTTTTCCCCTTTCCAGCGATAGGTGTCGCCCAGGCGATCGACAAACTGCGCATGCCCGAAACCTATATTGCGCAACAAGTCGCCGGTGTTGAAGTAACGGTCGCCCTTCACAAATACATCGTGGCAGACAACTTTCTCGGTTTTCTGTGGGTCGGTGTACCCATCCAGCGGCGCCTTGTCGTCGATTTTCGCCAGCAACAGCCCCTGCTCGCCCTTGCCGACCTTGCGCATGAAACCATTGGCCTGGCGGGTTGGCGCACCGCTGGCGTGGTCGTACGCCGCCAACTCCCAGGACATCAGGGAAAAACCGACAGTGTTGTCGAAATTCAAAATGTTGGTGAAACCGATATTGCCGTCGCTGGCGGCATACAGCTCGCAGATGTGCTTGACGCCAAAACGCGTCTTGAACTCCCGCCACGCGCCAGGGCGCAGGCCATTGCCGATCATTTTGATCACGCCGTGCTGGTTATCGTTGGCGCTGGGCGGTTGATCGACCAGATAACGACACAATTCGCCGACGTAGCCGATGGTGGTTGCGCGGTACTTGCGTACATCGCTCCAGAACTGGCTCGCACTGAACTTGCGTCGGATGGCAAACCCCGAGGCACCGCTGATGGCCGAGCCCCAGCACACACACAAACCGGTCGCGTGGTACAGCGGCAAGGTGCAATAGACGACATCTTCCGGGCGCATATCCAGCGCGATCATCCCGAAGCTGACGGAGCTGCGCATCCAGCGCCCGTGCTTGAACACCCCGGCCTTGGGCAACCCGGTGGTGCCCGAGGTGTAGATATAGAAACAGGGGTCATCAAAGAAAACCTGCGCGCTGCTGGCCGGGTTGTCGCTGTCGGCGTCCACACTGGCGGTCATCAGGTTGATGAAGCCCTCCGGGGCGATTCCAGGATGGTCGTAGGTGTCTTGATCGGCGACAAACCAGGTTCGCGCGGCCTCGATCGCCACACGCTCGCGCACCGCCAAAAACGCAGCGACCAGTTCCTCGCCGACCACAATGGCGGCCGGTGCCACCAGGTTCAGGCTATAGGTCAGCGTATCGCGGGTCTGTGAAGTATTGAGCAGGGCACTGATCGCCCCGACCTTGGCCACCGCCAGTATTGTCACTAACAGTTCAGGGCGGTTCTCGATGAACACCGCTACCACGTCACCCTTGCCGATGCCTTGCTCGATCAAATGATGGGCGATGCGATTGGCCCACCGATTGACCTGTGCATAAGTCAGCGAAACCTCGCCGTGCAGCAGGGCCGGGCCATCAGGGTTGCGCAGCGTCGCCTGTTCGAAACTCCAGCCCAGGCCACACGATTGGGTCGGGTCCTTGACGTTGGCGACTTTCATGCCCTTCACCACCCGCGGGATGACTTTGGCAATGGAAGGCAACTTGCGGAGCATCATGCTCCAGGTAATCGTGTCGCTTGGCGTGCGGCTCATGATGCTCCCGTTCGCTCTTTTTATTGTCGGGCGGCGCTGATTGAAGCCCGAAAATACGTCAAGGGTTCTTGAGCTGTACACGCGGTTTTTGAAATGTTTTGTATCTACGGCAGTGCTGTTTCAAATCGCGAGCACGGCCACGCACAAAGGTTCCATCGAATCGCCGACGACCACGCAAAATGCAGGATGCACGATGGCCATTCTTGCAAATTGCACGAAATCGAAAATCAGCAAAAAATATAACATACTGTTTTTAAAGGATATTTTACGAAAAACGATACTGGCACAATCACTGCAACCCTCTGTGCATGCTTGCCATTCAAGTCATCACGGAGCTGAAAGACATGAGCCTGATCCAGGAAAAATTTTCATCCTTGTTCTCCAACTTCGAGGTCACCACCCAGCCACGCCCCGATGGCGGGATTCTGCTGACATTGCGTGGCGCCGGCGACAAAGTCTTCAAACGCTCGATTTCCTACCAGCAACTGCACAATGGCGATCAACTGTCGTGGGTGATCAGCGCGATTCGCCGCGACCTCGCCGAGCAGGCCAGCGAACTGCCGCAGATTTCCATGCTGCAGAGCCAGCAACGGTTTGCGTTGCCGACTTATCACTCGGCGTAAATTGTTTTAACGCCGTATAAACAAAACAGGCCGTGAATGCTTTCGCTTCACGGCCTGTTTTGTTTATGCATTCCCTGTAGGAGCAAGCATTGCTCCTGCAGGAATGTGTGTCTAGAACGTGGAAGGCTCGATGCGCGCAAAACTGTCCACGGTCACATGCCCCGCCAGTTCGCCGCCCTCGCGGGCCAATCCGCACGTCGCCATCCCGGCCTCACGCGCCGCGTCCAGCTCTTCGACGATGTCCGACAGGAACAGAATGTGCGACGCCTCGACCCCGATCGCTTGGGTGATAGTGGCGTAGGACCGCGCCTCGCGCTTGGGTCCGGAGGTGGTGTCGAAGTAGCCGCTGAACAGCGGCGTCAGATCCCCCGCCTCCGAACACCCGAAGATCAGGCGCTGGGCCTGGATCGAGCCTGAGGAATAAACGAACAGTTGATAACCGGCCTGATGCCAGCGTTGCAACGCTTCAACGGCGTCCGGGTACACATGGCCCTTGAGTTGCCCGGCCTGATACCCCTGCTCCCACACCATTCCCTGCAAAGCCTTGAGTGGCGTGGCCTTGCGGTCTTCGGCAATCCAGCCCAGCAGGATTTCGATGACGCGCTCGACGTCGGCATTCGGCTCGCTGCTGTCCCGGCGCACCGCGTCCAGTTGTTCGGCCACATCGGCACGCGAGGCGTTTTGGCTCACGAACGCCGGCAAATGTTTGGCGGCGTAGGGAAACAGCACGTCGAACACAAAACTCACCGCGCTGGTGGTGCCTTCGATGTCGGTGAGAATCGCTTTGATCGGCATCGATTCAGTCCTCCAGGCGCGGGAATTGGCTGGCGATGTTTTCACCGGTGAAGTTGGCCACCCAGCCTTCCGGGTTATTGAACAGGCGAATCGCCACAAAATGCGGGTGCTCACCCATGTCGAACCAGTGCTTGGTACCGGCCGGCACCGAGATCAGGTCGTTTTTCTCGCAGAGCACGGCGTAGACGTAGTCATCGATATGCAGGGTGAACAGACCACGCCCGGCGACGAAAAAGCGTACTTCGTCCTCGCCATGACGGTGTTCTTCGAGGAACTTGGCGCGCAATTCGGCTTTTTGCGGGTGATCGCTGTTCAGGCTGACCACATCGACCGTGATGTAGCCGCGTTCGGTCATCAGCTTGTCGATTTGCTCCTGGTAGGCAGCGATCACTTCCTCCTGGCTGGCGCCGGGCTGGATCTTCGCGGCGGCCTGCCAGCGGTCGAAGCGCACGCCCTGTTCGGCCAGGGTCGAGGCAATGTCTTCGAAATGGGTCAGCACCTTGTTGGGAATCTCAGGGCTGGAGACGTGATAAACGGACAGGCTGCTCATGGGGCGATTCCTCGGTATCGGCCGCGCCGTCCGGTTTGTGGACACCGGTCGGGCGCAGCGCTGCATCAGGCGATGGGCGACTTGTGGATAAGTCTGCCGTTAACGGTTCAACACGCTGCGAGTCTTCAACTCGCACTCGAACAAAAATTCAAAGGCCTCGATCTGCCGCAGTGCGTCGCTCATGCGCGCGCCCCAGGTGTAGAGGCCATGGCCGCGAATCAGGTAACCGACGCAATCGGGATGGGCGTCGAGCCAAGGCTGCACCTTGGCGGCGAGCCGCGCAATATCCTGATCGTTGTCGAAAATCGGCACCCGCACCCGGGATTCGTGGGTCGACACGCCGCTGAAGGCTTTTTGCAGTTCGTAGTCTTCGAACTCGATGAAATCTTCCGGCGTCAGCCGCGACAACACCGTGGCATTCACCGAATGGGTGTGCAGCACCGCGCCGATTTCCGGGCGCCAGCTATAGAGCTGCGTGTGCAGCAGGGTTTCGGCGGACGGTTTCTTGCCCGGCTCCAGGCTGTTGCCCGAGAGATCCGTGGCGAGCACATCATCCAGTCCCAGCTGGCCCTTGTGCTTGCCGGACACCGTCAGCAGGGCTTCGGTCGGCGACAGTCGGGTCGAATAATTGCTGCTGGTGGCCGGCGACCAGCCGCGGCCATACAAAAAACGCCCGGCGTCGATGATTTCCTGGGCGAGGTGTTCACGGGTAAGGCTCATGGCCTGTCCTCTTGCATACGTGTGGCAATGATAACGGCAGCCGCGAGGGCTGCGAGACTGGCAATACTAAAGGTCCATGCCGCGCCGAGGGCATTCCAGCTATAGCCGGAATACAACGCGCCCAACGCACCGCCGGTGCCGGCCAGCGCGGCGTACAACGCCTGGCCCTGCCCTTGCTGGCGCGCGCCGAAGCTACGTTGCACGAAGGAAATGGCAGCGGCGTGAAAGCTGCCGAAGGTCGCTGCGTGCAGGACCTGGGCAAACAGCAAAACCCAGAGGAACTCGGCAAGCGACCCCAGCAGCACCCAACGCAGTGCCGCCAGCAGAAAACTCGCCAGCAGCACCCGGCGCAACGAGAAGCGCGCCAGAATCCGACTCATGGCCATGAACATCAGCACCTCGGCCACCACGCCAACGGCCCAGAGCATGCCGATCACGCCACGGCTGTAACCCAGGCGTTCAAGATGCAGGGTCAGGAAGGTGTAATAGGGTCCGTGGCTCATCTGCATCAGCGCCACGCAAGCGTAAAACGCCAACACCCCGGGGCTGCGTAACTGTTTGAGGAACCCCTCCCCCGTCGGTCGGTTGCCTTGCGCCGGTTGCGCGTTCGGCACCCACAGGCTGCTCAGGACTATCCCGGCCATGATCAGCACCAGCGCCGCTGGGTAGATATCCAGACTCAGCCATTCGAACAGGCGCCCGAGCGCGACCACAGTGATGATGAAACCGATGGAGCCCCACAAGCGGATCTGGCTGTAGCGTGAGGTCTGGCCCTGCAAATGCGCCAGGGTGATGACCTCGAACTGCGGCAACACCGCATGCCAGAAGAACGCATGCAAGGCCATGACCATGGCCAGCCAGGCGTAGGTCTTGCTGACGAAAATCAGCGAGAACGTCAGCAGTGTGCAGACCGCGCCGAAGCGCACGATGGCCAGCCGCCGGCCGGTGTAGTCGCCGAGCCAGCCCCAGATGTTCGGCGCCACGCAGCGCATCAGCATCGGGATCGCCACCAGTTCACCGATGCGCGCCGGGGAAAATCCCAGATGATCGAAGTACAGCGCCAGAAACGGCGCTGTCGAACCGAGCAAGGCGAAATAGAACAGGTAGAAACTGGAAAGCCGCCAGTACGGGAGCGCCGCCACGCCCGTCAGACCGCAGCGGCTTTGTTGTCAGCCATTAAAGCTGACCCAGCACCGGCGTGCTCACACGCACATCGGCGTTCTGCCCGCGGTGACGCAGCAGGTGATCCATCAGCACGATGGCCATCATCGCTTCGGCGATCGGCGTGGCGCGGATGCCGACGCACGGGTCGTGACGGCCCTTGGTGATGACCTCCACCGGATTGCCATGGATATCGATGGAGCGGCCCGGCGTGGTGATGCTCGACGTCGGTTTCAGCGCCAGATGCGCGACGATCGGCTGACCGGACGAGATGCCGCCGAGAATGCCACCGGCGTTGTTGCTGAGGAAACCTTCCGGGGTCATTTCATCGCGGTGCTCGGTGCCGCGCTGGGCGACGCTGGCGAAACCGGCGCCGATTTCCACGCCCTTGACCGCGTTGATGCTCATCAGCGCATGGGCCAGTTCTGCGTCGAGGCGGTCGAAGATCGGCTCACCCAGGCCCGGCATCACGCCTTCGGCCACCACGGTGATCTTCGCGCCGACCGAATCCTGGTCGCGGCGCAACTGATCCATATAGGCTTCCAGTTCCGGCACTTTATCCGGATCAGGGCTGAAGAACGCGTTCTGCTCCACCGAATCCCACGTCTTGAACGGGATTTCGATCGGACCGAGCTGGCTCATGTAGCCGCGAATGACGATGCCCTGGGTGGCCAGGTATTTTTTCGCAATGGCGCCAGCGGCCACGCGCATGGCCGTTTCACGGGCCGAGCTGCGACCGCCGCCACGGTAATCGCGCTCGCCGTATTTATGGTGGTAGGTGTAGTCGGCGTGGGCCGGGCGGAACAGATCCTTGATCGCCGAGTAGTCCTTGGACTTCTGGTCGGTGTTACGGATCAACAGGCCGATGGCGCAACCGGTGGTGCGACCTTCGAAAACCCCGGAAAGGATTTCGACTTCGTCGGCTTCCTGGCGCTGGGTGGTGTGGCGGCTGGTGCCGGGCTTGCGCCGGTCCAGGTCGCGCTGCAGATCTTCCAACGAGATCTCCAGGCCCGGCGGGCAGCCATCGACAATGGCGACCAACGCCGGACCATGGCTTTCGCCAGCGGTGGTGACAGTGAACAGCTTGCCGTAGGTATTGCCGGACATGCAGGACGCTCCGTGAAATCGAACCCAAATACGTAATGGCCGCCAGTATACGCAGGCTACCCAAGTAGTTCATCCTCGAACCTTACGGGTGCCTGTGAGTCCAACACGCATCCTGTTGATGATGGCGTGATGATGCTGCGAGTTTTGATCTTGAGCCTTACCCTGATGTCCGGCTTCGCCCAGGCGACAGTCCTGCAACGACCGATTTCCCTGGACACCGGCACCGGCGAGCTTTTCGGCTCGCTGTTGCTGCCAAAGTCCGACAAACCGGTACCGGTTGTCCTGATCATTTCCGGCTCCGGTCCTACGGATCGCGACGGAAACAACCCGGACGGAGGGCGCAACGACAGCCTGAAACGCCTGGCCTGGGTGCTGGCCAAACACAACATCGCCAGCGTGCGATACGACAAACGCGGCGTGGCGGCGAGCCTGGCGGCCACCCCGGACGAACGTAATCTGTCGCTGCAAGCCTATGTAGCCGACGCCGAGGCCTGGGGCCGGAAACTCAAGACCGACCCGCGTTTTGGCCCGTTGATTCTGCTGGGCCACAGCGAAGGCGCACTGATCGCCAGTCTTGCCGCGCCGAGCGTCGATGCGGCGGCGGTGATTTCCCTGTCCGGCAGCGCCCGCCCCATCGATCAGGTACTGCGCCAGCAGTTGAGTAATCGCCTGCCGCCGCCCCTGATGCTGCGCAGCAACGAGTTGCTCGACAGCCTCAAGGCTGGAAAAACCGACGACAACGTACCGCCACCACTGCAGGTGATTTTCCGCCCGAGCGTGCAGCCGTACCTGATTTCATTGTTCCGCGTGGACCCGGCGGCGGCCTTCGCCCGGTTGAAAATGCCAGCGCTGATCATTCAGGGCAGCAACGATATCCAGGTCGGTGTCGACGACGCTCGCCTGCTAAAAGCGGCCAAACCGGACGCCGAACTGGCGCTGATCGACGGCATGAACCATGTCCTGCGCATCGTGCCCAACGACATCAAACGCCAGTTGGCCTCCTACAAGGATCCGAATTTGCCGCTGGCGGCGGAACTGGGCGCGCGAATCATCGGATTTATTGACGGACTTCGCGCCAGTTAAGCGGTGATTACCCTCCAGTCCTGAAAAAAACGGCCGATAAGCCTTTGTCGCCAGCGCACTGGCTGGCGACAAGCTGAGCTTGGACAGGATCTCGCCGTTATGACCGATACCCCGACTTCACCCGACACCACCGCTGAAAAAGACGCACCGCCAGCGGTCGAGCTGCCATGGGCGGACGTCCGCGTCGAGCACCACAAGATGCTCCGCCTGGCGCCATTGCAGACCGATCGCAACACCGGCGGGCGGCCCTTGCGCTTTGTCGAATTCGGTTACGCCGAGCGCAACGACAAGCAACGCAGCCTGATGCGCATGTCCATCTCCCTGCCTGGCCAGCGCGTGCGCAAGGAACAGAATCATCTGGACGTGTGGGTCGATCACACCGAAAAACGCGTGCACTTCAGCCCGGACAGCGGCCTGCAGATCGAACCGCTGAACCGTGGCATCGGCCGTTTCATCGCGGCACAAGGCATTACCTGGGCGAAGAAGCGCTGGCCCGCCTACACCGTCGACGCCATTGACCTCAACAACAAGGACGCACTGAACGAAGACACACGCCTGCGCCGCGATCACTTTCTGCGCGTGCACGGTTTCGATGTGGTTTACGCCGACGCCCAGCATTTGAAGGGCCGTGTCGACGAGGTTCAGGTCGGCGACCTGCTGGGCGACTGGAACACGGAAAAACTGCAAGTCGTGGAAATTCTTGAAGCCGCGCAGATGCTGCAGCAGGCCGAACAGAACCTGGCCGAGCAGGAAGTCAAACTCAAGAAGCACGAAGAAAAAGTCAGCAAGTACAAGCGGGAAGACGCGGGATTGCGCTTCACCATTACCTGCCTGGTGGCGTTTGCGGTGTTTCAGGCGGGGTTGTTGATCTGGATTGCGACGCACCGTTGACAGCTTGAAACCGCGGCGCGGCTATTCGCGAGCGGGCTCGCTCCCACATTGGATCTGTGTCGTTCACAAATCCCCTGTGGGAGCGAGCCTGCTCGCGAAGCTTTTTGACGGTTAAACGCGGGAAGCGAACAGCGCCTGATGATCCCGGCACTGCTCGGCCGTCAACATGAACACGCCATGCCCGCCACGCTCGAACTCCAGCCAGGCGAAGTCGACTTCCGGGTACAACGCTTCGACGTGCACCTGGCTGTTGCCCACCTCGACAATCAGCAAGCCCTTCTCGGTCAGGTGATCCGCTGCTTCGGCGAGCATGCGTCGCACCAGGTTCAAACCATCGTCGCCGCAAGCCAGGCCCAGTTCCGGTTCATGCTGGTACTCGTCGGGCATGTCGGCGAAATCTTCGGCGTCGACGTATGGCGGGTTCGACACGATCAGGTCGAAGCGCTGCCCCGGCAAACCATCGAAACCATCGCCCTGCACTGTGTAGACCCGCTCATCGACGCCATGGCGTTCAATGTTCTGGTTGGCCACTTCCAACGCTTCGAACGACAGATCGGCCAGCACCACTTCAGCGTTCTGGAACTCGTAGGCGCAGGCGATACCGATGCAACCTGAACCGGTGCACAGGTCAAGGATCCGCGCAGGCTCAGTGCCCAGCCAAGGGGTAAAACGGTTTTCGATCAACTCGCCAATCGGCGAACGCGGAATCAGCACGCGCTCATCGACGATGAACGACATGCCACAGAACCAGGCTTCGCCCAGCAGGTAGGCCGTCGGCACGCGCTCTTCGATGCGACGCTTGAGCAACTGCTGCAAGTGCACCAATTCGTCTTCTTCCAGATTGCAGTCGAGGTAGCTGTCAGAAATTTCCCACGGCAAGTGCAGCGCACCCAACACCAGTTGACGGGCTTCGTCCCAGGCATTGTCGGTCCCATGGCCGAAAAACAGATCCTCCCCATGGAAGCGGCTGACGGCCCAACGGATATGGTCACGCAGGGTACGAAGGCGGGAAGTGATCACGACGGCAAACTCCAGAAAAATCGACGGGCGATTCTACCAGCCAAACGTCGCCACGACGACGCAGGAAAAACACCGGAGCAAATGTAGGACTATTCTATTTTTCTCACCTGATATTGAACAAAACGGACGACTTGACAACGCTGCACGCCAGTAACGACGGTGCCTACGATGGAAGCGATTCACAGAAGCGCTCAGCCAGAGGACAATGTCGCAAAAGCCCCACTCCAAGGAGCCCCAGAATGTCCGTTCCACAAACGATGTTTCAACTCAGCGGCCGCGGTTATGCAGCAGCCAAACTGAGTCATGCGACCCTTATCATCATCGATGCCCAGAAAGAATACCTCAGCGGTCCCCTGGCCCTGAGCGGCATGGATTCGGCTGTCGCGAACATCAAGAAATTGGTGACTGCTGCCCGTGCGGCCGGTCGGCCGATCGTACATGTCAGCCACCTCGGCACCGTCGGGGGGTTGTTCGACCCTCGGGGTGAGCGTGGACAGTTCATTCCCGGGCTGGAGCCGCTGGCCGGCGAAATCAAGATTGAAAAGATCCTGCCGAGTGCATTCCATGGCACGGACCTGAAGAAACGCCTGGAAGAGTTGGGTTCGGTGGATCTGGTGGTGTGCGGTTTCATGAGCCATTCCAGTGTCAGCACCACGGTACGGGCAGCAAAAAACCTGGGCTTCCGTTGCACCCTGGTGGAAGACGCCTGTGCCACCCGCGATCTGCCGTACAAGGGCGGCGTCCTGAGCGCCGAGGATGTGCAGCGGACCGAAATGGCGATCATGGCGGACAACTTTGCCGCCGTCGCCCAGACCAATGATCTGGTCTGAACAACGATTAATGAGCGGTCCATGCCGCCGCTCATCCGTAAAAGCCTCTCATTAGCTGCAATTGTCTTAGCCTCAGGAACATCCCGGTCAACTTCCGGTCGAAGGGCCGATACCCATTGAGGAAGGTCGGAATGAAGTTATCCGATGGTTTTGACGCTCGCCGCTTGCGGCCCAAAGGCCAACGCAACTGGCGTTTTCGAATCGGCGCGGCGTTCGCTGCGCTGCTGGCAACCTGCGGAGTGTTGCTCGCCATGGCCGGCGTCGCCGCCCTGCTGGGTCACGCACCTGCCCTGGGCGAGATGAACACCAACCGCGTCGGTGCCGCGGTAATTCTGGTGATTGGTCTGTTCGTGCTGTACCTCGGCATATGGATGTGGCGTCGCTGCCGGCGCCGCTCACGGCAGTCGCAGCAGCTCAACATGTCCCCGCACCTGATGAAAAAACACGACTGATTTCAAGGACGCGGACCAGCGCCGCGCGTTTTGTCGTGCCCCGATTCGCCCGGAGTTGGGTAAACTGGCCGCCCTTCGCGGAGGCTGACATGCAAGACGACGATTTTTCCCTGTTCAAAAGCGCGATCCAAGGCGTAAAGCCGATCAAGCACGATCGCGCCGAAACCGGCAAACCCAAAGCTGACCGCGCGCAGATCGCCAAGCTGCGACAGGCCGCCACCGTGCGCACCGATGCGACCACCGTCGACGGACTGTCCGATCAGTTCGTCATTGACGTCGGGCCGGAAGACGAACTGATGTGGGCCCGTGACGGCGTGCAGGAAAGCCAGATGCGCAAGCTCAAGATCGGCCAGATTCCGTTCGAAGGCAGCCTCGACCTGCATGGCATGAACGTGGAAAAGGCCCGGGAAACCCTTTGGGCGTTTCTGGCCGAAGCCACCAAATTCGAAATCCGCTGCGTGCGCGTCACCCACGGCAAAGCGGTGCGCCTGGACGGCAAGCGGCCGATGATCAAAAGCCACGTCAACACCTGGTTGCGCCAGCATCCTCAGGTGCTCGGCTTCACCTCTTGCCAGGCGAAACACGGCGGTGCCGGCGCGGTTTATGTGATGCTCAAACGCACCATGATGGAAGGTCGCGACGAGTAAAGCTGATGCATCACGCTTGCAGCGTCGTGTCCGCCACCGTACCCTTGTTCTTTGCGTAAAATCCCACAGGTAGTTTCATGTCCCTGGAACAGAATTACACCGCGATCCTCGGCCAATTGGGCGAGGACGTGTCCCGCGAAGGCCTGCTCGACACGCCAAAACGTGCCGCCAAAGCCATGCAGTACCTCTGCCGCGGTTATGAGCAGACGCTTGAAGAAGTCACCAACGGTGCCTTGTTCAGCTCCGACAACAGCGAAATGGTGCTGGTCAAGGACATCGAGCTGTACTCGTTGTGCGAACACCACCTGCTGCCGTTCATCGGCAAGGCTCATGTCGCCTACATCCCGAGCGGCAAGGTATTGGGCCTGTCGAAAGTCGCGCGGATAGTCGATATGTACGCCCGCCGCCTGCAGATCCAGGAAAACCTCAGCCGCCAGATCGCCGATGCGGTCCAGCAGGTGACCGGTGCCCTGGGCGTGGCAGTGGTGATCGAGGCCAAGCACATGTGCATGATGATGCGCGGTGTGGAAAAGCAGAATTCGACGATGATCACCTCGGTGATGCTCGGTGAGTTCCGTGAAAACGCGGCGACTCGCAGCGAATTCCTCAGCCTCATCAAGTAATTCGCCACACGAAGAAAACCGGCATTCATCGCCGGTTTTTTTTCGCCTGTGAAAAATCAGGTAAGCTGCGCGACTTTCTTCATTCGCCCCGTGAGGCTTACAACGTGTTCGTCAAAGCGCTTCGTGTCGGCCTCGGCCAACTGATCATCTTCATCGACTTCCTCACTCGTCCCGGCAAGAAGCAGCGCCCCGCCGCCGCTCAGGCCCAGGTCGAAGCCGCCGCCAAGGGCCTGACCCTGTATCAATTCCATGCTTGCCCGTTCTGCGTGAAAACCCGCCGCACGCTGCGTCGCCTGAACGTACCGGTAACCTTGCGCGATGCGAAGAACAGCGAACAGGATCGCCAGACCCTGCTGGAGCAAGGCGGCAAGATCAAGGTGCCGTGCCTGCGCATCGAAGAAGATGGAAAGACCACCTGGATGTATGAGTCCAAGGTGATCATTGATTATCTGGATAAGCGTTTTGCTGCTGTCTGATGGTTTTGTGGTGCGCTGACTGACGCCTTCGCGAGCAGGCTCGCTCCCACATTGGAATGCGGTCAACTGTGGGAGCGAGCCTGCTCGCGTTGAGGCCATCACAAACACCACAACTCTCGGACAAAAATAAACCGGCCCAATGGCCGGTTTATTCGTTTCTACCCTGCCCTCACGCCGCCTTCGCCGCCTGAGCCTGTCGCACCACCGCCGCCAATCGCTTGAGCCCTTCATCCAGTCGCGCCGGTTCTATGTGGCTGAAGTTCAAACGCAAATGCCCGTGATGGTTGTCCGGCTCAGGGAAAAACGGCTCGCCCGGCATGAACGCCACATCATCGGCCAGCGCCGCATTGAGCAACGTCCGGGTATCCAGGGGCTGCTTGAGCGTCAGCCAGAAAAACAGCCCGCCCTCGGGCACGTTCCAATCCGCCAGGTCGGAAAAGTACCGTTCCAGAGCGGCCTGAAACGCATCGCGACGCTGCCGATAGAAGTCGCGCAACTCACTCAGATGCTGCTGGAATGGCTCGCTGCCAATCCATTGCAGCGCTTGCCACTGGCCGACCCGATTGGTGTGCAGATCCGCCGATTGCTTGAGCTTGAGCAGGTGCGGGAACAGGTCCGGGCTGGCGATCAGATACCCCACGCGCAACCCCGGCAGCAGGGTTTTCGAGACCGTGCCGGTGTAAATCCAGCTGGCTTTCTTCAGGCGCCCGACAATGGGTCTGGCGCTGCCGCCATCAAAGGTCAACTCACGGTAGGGCTCGTCCTCGATCAGTGTCACGCCGAATTCGTCCAGCAACGCGGCCACGGCTTCGCGCTTGGCTTCGCTGTAGCGCACCGCTGACGGATTCTGGAAGGTCGGGATCAGGTAGATGAACGCCGGACGGTGCTTCTCCAGGCGCAAACGCAATTGCGCCAGGTTCGGGCCATCGGCCTCCAGCGGCACGGTGAGGCAATCGGCGCCAAACAGCTGGAAGATCTGCAGCGCCGCCAGGTAGGTCGGCGCTTCGAGGAGGACCTCGGTGCCCTTGTCGATGTAGAGCTTGGCCGCCAGATCGAGGGTTTGTTGGGAGCCGCTGACCACCAGCACCTGACTCGCCTCGCAGGGAACGCCCAACGCCCGCGCCTGGGCGGCCAGGGCTTCACGCAATGCCGGCTCGCCTTCGCTCATGCCGTATTGGCCCATGGAGGCAGGCATGTCGGCCCATTCGACCTTGGGCAACATGACTTCGGCCGGCAGCCCCCCGGCAAACGACATCACTTGCGGGCGCTGGGCGGCCGCGAGGATTTCACGGATCAAAGAACTTTTAAGGCGCGAGACACGTTCGGAAAAAGCCATGGGGATCACCGGTAGCGAAGCCAGAGAAAAATGAGTCAAACTTGTTGACCGAAATTACGTCAGCCCGAAGGGATACGTCAACATGCTTGACCTTAAAAACCCGATTTCCCAGCAACAGGCCATGGAAGCGTTTTTCTTCGGTTACCAGGCCTTCACCGCCAAAGCCGATGAAATGCTGGAGCGTCGCGGCTTGAGCCGGGTGCATCAGCGCATTGTGTTTTTCATCGCCCGTTATCCGAGCCTCAGCGTCAAGGAGTTGCTGGAACTGCTCGGCGTGACCAAACAGGCGCTGAACATGCCGCTGCGCCAGTTGCTGGAAATGCATCTGGTGAACAGCGTCGCGTCCGAGACGGACAAGCGAAAACGACTGCTGGAACTGACCGATGAGGGCGCGCGGTTTGAACAGGCGCTGCGCCGTGAGCAGGTGAAATTGCTGGAGCGGGTGTTTGCCGAAGCCGGGGAAGCAGCGGTGAATGGCTGGCTGGCGGTGAATCTCGCGCTTGGTGAGAACCAACAAAAAATCTGAGTACCACAAAACCATCGCGAGCAGGCTCGCTCCTACAGGTGACCGCATCCCCCTGTGGGAGCGAGCCTGCTCGCGATGGCGTCCTGTCAGGTGATATATCCCAATCACCAAACTTTTCGTCGACAAAATCAAAAACATTATTTGCTTTATTTGTATACAAAAGCATAATCCACTTCGTGCGAGTTCTTGACCAAGCAGTCAGGAAATTCGCAAGTGCCTCAAAGGGCCGCTGCCACCCCCCTCGGGTCCGGCCCTGGAAATAAAAATAAAACTCTTGAGGAGTACTCGCTGTGGAAAGCCGCAAATCCGAAGCATCGACGCTGGATCTCTCGCCGCCTTTACGCAATGGCTGGCTGGAGCGCATCTTTAAACTCAGCTTGCATGGCACCACGGTGAAGACCGAGCTGATTGCCGGTCTGACAACCTTCATCACCATGGCTTACATCATTTTCGTCAACCCCAACATCATGGCGGATGCCGGGATCGATCATGGCGCGGCATTCGTCGCCACCTGTATCGCCGCTGCGCTGGGTTGCCTGTTGATGGGCCTGTACGCCAACTGGCCGGTCGGCCTGGCACCGGGCATGGGCCTGAACGCGTTCTTTACCTACACCGTGGTCGGCACCATGGGCTACAACTGGGAAACGGCCCTGGGTGCGGTGTTCGTATCCGGTGTGCTGTTCATGATCCTGACTTTCTCCAGGATCCGCGAATGGCTGCTCAACAGTATTCCGGTCAGTCTGCGCTTCGCCATGGGCGCCGGCGTCGGTCTGTTCCTGGGGCTGATCGGCTTGAAAACTGCCGGTATCGTCGTCGATAGCCCGGCAACCCTGATCAAACTCGGTTCCCTGCGCGAGCCTGGCCCGCTGCTGGCAGCCGTGTGCTTCCTGATGATCGCGATCCTCAGCTACCACAAAGTGTTCGGCGCAATCCTCATCAGCATCATCACGGTGACCCTGGCCGGTTGGGGCCTGGGCCTGGTGCATTACGAAGGAATCATGTCGGCCCCGCCAAGCCTGGCACCCACCTGGATGGCCATGAACGTCGCCGGCGTGTTCAACGTCAGCATGATCAGCGTGGTGCTGGCCTTCCTCTTTGTGCACATGTTCGACACCGCCGGCACACTGATGGGTGTCGCCCAGCGCGCCAACCTGGTAGGCGCTGATGGCAAGATCGAAAACCTCTCCCGCGCCATGAAAGCCGACAGCGCGTCCAGCGTATTCGGTGCGGTGGTCGGTGTTCCTCCAGTAACGAGCTACGTGGAAAGTGCCGCTGGCGTAGCGGCGGGTGGTCGGACTGGTCTTACCGCCGTGACCGTAGGTGTGCTATTTATTGCAGCCATGTTCTTCGCACCGCTGGCCGGGATGATCCCTGCCTATGCCACCGCCGGTGCGCTGATTTATGTAGCCATGCTGATGATGGGCGGCATGGCGCATATCGAATGGGACGAAGCGACCGACAGCATTCCGGCGATCGTCACCGCGATCATGATGCCCCTGACCTTTTCGGTTGCCGACGGTATCGCGCTGGGCTTCATCACCTATGTGGCGCTGAAGGCCGGCACCGGCAAGTACAAGGAAATTTCCGTGAGCCTGTGGGTGCTCTGCGCGATCTTCATCGCCAAGTTCATCTTCTTGTAAGCGGTACAGGATTCAAAACAGCCTCACCCCGTCGGGTGAGGCTTTTGTGCAAATGGAGGAAAGTGATGAGTCTGGAAACCTGGCTGCTGTTCAGCGGCGCTGCGTTGGTTGTGATCCTGATCCCGGGGCCACTGTCCTTGCTGATGATCAGTAACAGCCTGAATTACGGGTTGCGCCGTTCCTACCCGGCGTTTCTCGGGGGCGTGATTGCTTCGATCTGCCTGTTGAGCGCTTCGGCGCTGGGCCTGGGCGCATTGCTGCTGGCATCGGAACAACTGTTCAGCGTGCTGAAAATCGTCGGTGCGCTGTACCTGTTCTACCTCGCCTGGCAGAGCTGGCAGCAATCGCGTCAGCCATCCCACGGCGCCGAGGTGCCCCAGGCGGCGCCAGTGCCGCGTTTTCGCGCACTGTTCGGCCGCGCCTTCATGCTGGGCGCCAGCAACCCGAAGGACATCCTGTTCTTCGCCGCCTTCCTGCCGCAGTTCTTGAGCGCCGAGCAACCGTTCCTGCCGCAGCTGCTGGTGATGATCGCCACCTGGACCGTGCTGGACCTGCTGTGCAAATTGGCCTACGGCCTGGGCGCCCATGGTGCGGCGCGGTATCTGCGCAGCGGCAAGGGGCAGAGCTGGTTCAACCGGGTAAGTGCCGGGTTGTTCAGTGGTGCGGGTGCAGCCTCTCTGTTGAGCCGCTGACAGCAAAAGCTTCGCGAGCAGGCTCGCTCCCACATTGGAATGCATATCTCTGTGGGAGCGAGCCTGCTCGCGAAGGCGTCAGCACACGCCCCACTTTTCG
>NZ_JABFMU010000034.1 GCF_013359695.1 Pseudomonas sp. C2B4 | reverse complement strand
GCTCGCGAAGAGGGAGTGTCAGACGCCATTAGTGCTGTCTGATACGCCGCCTTCGCGAGCAGGCTCGCTCCCACAGGGGAATTGCGTTTAAAACGGATTAGCGGTGATTACCCCGCCCGTCGTTATCACCACGCCCATTGCGGCCGCCTCGACGATCGTAATTGTCGTTTCGTCCGCGACGATGGTCGTTGTCCCATCCGCCGCGATTACGACCATCCCATCCATGATTCTGATGCGCCCGATAGTCTGGCCGAGACTGATAGTGGCGCGGCGCTGGCTGGTAATAGCGCGGCGCTGGTTGATAAACCCGCGGCTGGTGGTAATACCGTGGCGTCGGCTGGTAGTACCGGGCAGGCGGCGCGTAGTACCGGCGAGGTGGCGTGTAATACCCGTCGTTGTAATAGTAAGGCCCGCCGCTGGAGTAATAGGCGGGGGCCGGCGATGTATAGACCTCTGAACTGTAGTAACTGACTCCTCCATCGGAATAAGGCACGCATCCACCCAGGGACAAACCCAACACAGCAATCAGTAGAATTTGGCGATACATAGCGGCCTCCTGGACCGCGAGTGAGCCACGCCAGCGACGCTGGCAGGCGACAGTCGAATGTTCTGCAACTGTCGAAACATCTGACCTCGTTTTCGGAATCTGGTGCGTTCCCGTAACAAGTTGAAACATGTCGCCGATGAAAGGTTTTTCATCTATTCACGTGCCGATTAATGGTGCCCATGGCGATATCCACCGCCGTAATAACGTGGTGCGTGCCCGCCCCAGTAGTAATAGCGATAGCCGCCATAGAAACGCGGGCCGCCGTAGTAATAGCGCGGGCCGTAATAGTAGGAATAAGGCGAGTAACCGGGGTAGTAATAAGGCGAGGAGTACACATCGTAGCCACCGGCGTAGTAATAGCAGCCGGACAATCCCAGACCGAGCACAACACCGAACAACAGTCGACGAAACATGGCGGCCTCCTGAAAGACCCGCAGCCGGTACAGGCCGACTGACACCCCATTTGACTCGCAATCGGCTATCAAGTGCGCCGCATCAGATCAGTGGCCAATACGGTCCATTGCGGTGCACCCGCGCACCATCACATGGCAATGCACACGCCCCTTTTCAAAGCTTCGTTCGCGCAATCCCCCATGCCAGAGCGGTTCAACGGACTTGGCACGGCTCTCGCTTTAGCAAAGCCGTGCAGGAGTCATCACAGGTTCGCGGCACCACAATTTGCAATGGCTGACTAGGGTTCCGGCTCGCAAGCGCGAGTGACTGGTCCGAGAGTTGGCGACCTCCAGTTGAGGTTACACGGCGGGACAAAAGCCCGGGAGACAAGCCACCGTTCGCGGTGCCGCGTTGACTCCTGCCCGCCCTTGATCAACTGGAGAACCACCATGTCCCAGCTTCGTTTACCCGCCCTCTTCGCCGCTGCCTTCGCAGCCCTTGTCAGTCTCTCTTCCCAGGCCGCGCCAAAAGACCACTTCAGCGTTTGCTGGACGATTTATGCCGGCTGGATGCCATGGGAATACGCCGGCAGCCAGGGCATCGTCGACAAGTGGGCGAAGAAGTACGGCATCAAGATCGATGTGGTGCAGCTCAACGATTACGTCGAATCGATCAACCAGTACACCGCTGGCCAGTTCGACGGCTGCACCATGACCAACATGGATGCCCTGACCATTCCGGCGGCCGGTGGCGTGGACAGCACCGCGCTGATCGTCAGCGATTTCTCCAACGGCAACGACGGCATCGTGCTCAAGGGCGAAGGCAAGAAAGTCGCCGACCTCAAGGGCATGGACGTCAATCTGGTCGAGCTGTCGGTTTCCCACTATCTGCTGGCCCGGGCCCTGGATTCGGTGGACCTCACCGAGAAAGACCTGAAAGTGGTCAACACCTCCGACGCTGACATCTCGGCCGCCTTCAACACTGATCAGGTCAACGCCGTCACCACCTGGAACCCGATGCTCTCGGACATCAAGGCCAAGCCTGCGGTGACCGAAGTGTTCAACTCCAGCCAGATCCCCGGCGAGATCATGGACATGATGGTGATCAACTCCCAGACCCTCAAGGACAACCCGGCGCTGGGCAAGGCGTTGACGGGTGCCTGGTTCGAAGTGGTCGAGTTGATGAACGCGAAAAACGCCGCGGGCAAGGCTGCACTGGAACACATGGCCAAGGCCTCGGGTACAGACCTGGCCGGTTTCCAGGCGCAACTCGACACCACCAAATTGTTCGCCACGCCCAAGGAGGCCCTGGCGTTCAGCACCAGCAAGCAACTGCCGGAAACCATGCGCAAGGTGGCGGAGTTTTCGTTCCAGCACGGCTTGCTGGGTGAAGGCGCCAAGGACACCAGCGCGGTCGGCATGGCCTTCGCCAACGGCGTCACCAGCGGCGACAAGGGCAACCTCAAGCTGCGTTTCGACCCGAGCTACGTGCAAATGGCCGCCGACGCCAAGTTGTAACAAGAGGACTTGGCCATGCGCCTGATCAATCGCCACCCGGATCGCCCGAGTCGCCTGTTGCTGGTGATCCTGCCGTTCGCCCTGGTGCTGTTCGCCTACTTCATGGGCTCGGCCGAGCGGCTGACGGAAAACCCCAACGACAAGCTGTTGCCCAGCGCCGTGCAGATGACCGACGCGGTAAAGCGCCTGGCCTTCGTCGCCGATGCCCGCACCGGTGAATACGTGCTGTGGCAGGACACCGCTTCCAGCCTGCGACGCCTGGCTATTGGCCTCGGTATCAGTGCACTGGCCGGGCTGTGCCTGGGGATGGCTGCGGGCACTTTGCCGCTGTTCGGCGCGCCGTTGTCGCCGTTGCTGACGGTGCTGTCGATGGTGCCGCCACTGGCGATCCTGCCAATCCTGTTCATCGTCTTCGGCCTCGGTGAGTTGTCGAAAGTGATGTTGATCGTGATCGGCATTACGCCGGCCCTGGCCCGCGACCTGGAACAACGCGCCCGGGAGATTCCCGTGGAGTTGCTGATCAAGGCCCAGACCCTCGGCGCCTCGACCTGGACCCTGATGCTGCGGGTGGTGCTGCCGCAATTGCTGCCGCGCCTGTTGATCTCGTTGCGGTTGATGCTCGGCTCGGCGTGGTTGTTCCTGATCGCCGCCGAAGCCATCGCTTCCACCGACGGCCTCGGCTACCGGATTTTCCTGGTGCGTCGTTACCTGGCCATGGATGTGATCCTGCCCTACGTGGTGTGGATCACCCTGCTCGCCTGGTTGATGGACTGGGGCCTCAAGCGCCTGACTCAGCGTTCGTTCCCCTGGTATGAAGGAGCACGGGCATGAGCTTCATCACCGTAAAGAACGTCTGGCAGCAATACGCCGATCAGGTGGTGCTCGAAGGCCTGAACCTGAACGTCAACGAAGGTGAGTTCTGCACGCTCGTCGGCGCTTCCGGTTGCGGCAAATCGACCTTCCTGCGGTTATTGCTCGGTCAGGAAAAAGCCAGTCGAGGCGAGATTCTGCTCGACGGTCAACCGCTGGCCGGCGAACCGGATGCAAGCCGTGGCGTGGTGTTCCAGCGCTACTCGGTGTTCCCGCACCTGAGCGTGCTGGACAACGTCGCCCTTGGCCTGGAACTGCCGCGTTCACCGGTATTGGGCCGGTTGTTCGGCAGTGCCAAAAAAGACGCCCGCGAACAAGCCTCGGTGCTGCTGCACAAAGTTGGCCTCGGCCACTCTCTGGACAAGTACCCGGCGCAGCTCTCCGGCGGCATGCAACAACGGCTGGCCATTGCCCAGGCGCTGATCATGAAGCCACGGGTATTGCTGCTCGACGAACCGTTCGGCGCCCTCGATCCGGGTATCCGCAAAGACATGCACGCCTTGCTGCTGGAGCTGTGGCGCGAGACCCAACTGACGGTGTTCATGGTCACCCATGACCTGTCCGAAGGCTTCAGCCTCGGCACCCGCCTGCTGGTGTTCGACAAGGTCCGCGTCGACCCGCACGCCCCCGGCGCCTATGGCGCGCGCATCACCTACGACATCCCTTTGAACAGCGACCGCCGCGCACAACGCGCCGCCGTCGATGCCCTGCCGGTGCAACTGGCGGGCACGCTTCGTACCGCTTAGGAGATTTTTTCCATGACTGATTCGACCCAACTGTTCCCGCCCTTCGCCGAAGAAATGCTCCCCGGCGGCGGCCATCGTTCATTCGTGCTCAAACGCGGCCAGTTGCTGCGCCTGACGGACCTTCGCGGCGGCGCCAACGTCAGCCTGACGCTGCTCAACGCCAACGAAAAAACCGAGCGCCTGAACCTGCCCGACAGCCTCAAATGCCAACACACCGCCAAGCTCACCACCGGCCACTGCCTGTACTCGGACATGGGCCGCGTGTTGGCGGCGATCACCGCCGACACCTGCGGCTGGAGCGACAGCCTCGGCGGCGTGCTCTGCGCTGAAGAAGTCACGGAAAAATACGGCGCCGGGCGCTATCAGGAACTGCGTAACGGCTTCTTCCGCAACGGCACCGACAACCTGCTGGTGGAACTGGGCAAGTGGGGCCTGGGCCTGTCGGACCTGTTGATGACCCTCAACCTGTTCAGCCGGGTGAACGTCGATGACGCCGGACGGTTTCACTTTGTCGAGGGCAACTCGAAGGCCGGGGACTACATCGAGCTATATGCACCGATGGATACCCTGGTGGTGCTCACCGCCCTGCAGCATCCAATGGATCCTTCGCCGCAATACGCACCGAAACCGCTAAAACTCAGCTGGATGAACGCCGACCCCAGCGTCGCCGAACACTGCCGCACATCGCGCCCGGAAAACGAGCGCGGCTTCATCAACACCGACCGTCTGTTCGCTTGAGGATCGCTGCCATGTCACTCGCCATCGCTACTGCTGCCGTTGCTACAAACAGACAGCCTGAAACAGCGGTCTACCGCGCCACCATCCCCGCCGGCGAACCCTGGCTGATGGAGGTCAAGGCCGGTCAGACCCTGCGCATCCTCGACCTGGAAGGCAATCAGGCGGTCGATACGCTGTTCTACAGCGTCGCCAACCCGAAGGAACGCTACGACGTGCAGCGCACCCTGCGCCGGCAGAACAGCGTGTACCTGAGCACCGGCAGCGTGCTGTATTCCAACCTCGGCAAGCCGATGCTGACCATCGTCGCCGACACCTGCGGCCGCCACGACACCCTGGGCGGTGCCTGCGCGCAGGAGAGCAACACCGTGCGCTACGCCCTGGAAAAACGCTACATGCACAGCTGCCGCGACAACTACCTGCGCGCTTGCGTCCACGATGGGCGTCTGGGCAAGGGCGACATCGGGCCGAACATCAACTTCTTCATGAACGTGCCGGTCACTGCCGATGGCGGGCTGACCTTCGAAGACGGGATTTCCGCACCGGGCAAATACGTCGACCTAAGGGCCGAGATGGACGTGATCGTGCTCATCTCCAACTGCCCGCAACTGAACAACCCGTGCAACGCCTACAACCCGACCCCGGCGGAGCTATTGGTATGGAACTGAATCTGAGCCGTGTGCGCCGCTGGTTGTTTGCCCTGTGCCAGGCCCGTTCGGGGCAGTGCCTAAAACCTCAAGAACACCACCACACACTGTAGGAGCGAGCCTGCTCGCGATGGCGTCAGCACATTCACCACTGATGTCGACTGATAGAACGCAATCGCGAGCAGGCTCACTCCTACAGGGGTTCGGTGGTGGTCTGAAGTGAATGGTTTTTTCCGCCAGGGACGACCCCGGCGCTCATCGAAAAACTGCGGGACGGCCCGCATCCCCTCCAGGGGTTATGCCATGTTCGAAAAAGTCCTGATTGCCAACCGTGGCGCCATCGCCTGCCGCATCCTGCGCACCCTGCGTGAACTGGACGTCCAGGGCGTCGCCGTTTACTCCGAGGCCGACGCGGCCAGCCTGCACATCCTGCAAGCCGATGAGGCCCACAGCCTCGGTGAAGGAGCGGCGGCCGGTACGTATCTGGCGGTGGAAAAAATCCTCGCCATCGCCAAAGCCAGCGGCACCACGGCGATCCATCCCGGCTACGGTTTTCTCTCGGAAAACGCGGCGTTCGCCGAAGCCTGTGAAGCCGCCAATATTGCCTTCATCGGCCCGACGCCAGAGCAGTTGCGGGTGTTCGGCCTCAAGCACACCGCCCGCGCACTGGCCAGGCAACACGGCGTGCCCATGCTCGAAGGCACCGAACTGCTCGACAGCCTCGACGCGGCGCTGATGGCCGGCGAACAGGTCGGCTACCCGGTGATGCTCAAAAGCACCGCCGGCGGTGGCGGCATCGGCATGCGGGTATGCCGCAGCGCCGCCGAGTTGAGCGAGTCCTTTGAAGCCGTCAAACGCCTCGGCCAGAACAATTTCAGCGACGCCGGCGTGTTCATCGAGAAGTACATCCAACGTGCCCGACACCTGGAAGTGCAGGTGTTCGGCGACGGTTACGGTGAAGTGATCGCCCTCGGCGTGCGTGATTGCTCGGTGCAACGGCGTAACCAGAAAGTGCTCGAGGAAACCCCGGCGCCGAACCTGCCCGAAGGCATGGCCGATGAGCTGTGCGCGGCGGCAATCAAGCTGGCCAAAGCCGTGAATTACCGCAGCGCCGGCACCGTGGAGTTTGTGTTCGACAGCGACGCCCGGCGTTTTTACTTCCTCGAAGTGAACACCCGTTTGCAGGTCGAGCACGGCGTGACCGAACAGGTGTGGGGCGTGGATCTGGTGCGCTGGATGGTGCAACTGGCGGCCGGTGATCTGCCACCGTTGAGAGCGTTGGGTCGAGGCTTGAAAGCCGAGGGCCATGCAATCCAGGCGCGGCTGTATGCCGAAGATCCGGGCAGGGATTTCCAACCGAGTCCCGGTTTGCTCACCGCGGTGAATTTTCCGGTCGCCGATGGCAAACAGCTGCGCATCGATACCTGGGTCGAGGCCGGGTGCGAGATCCCGCCGTACTTCGATCCGATGATCGCCAAGGTCATCACGTGGGCGCCCACCCGTGAAGAAGCCCGCGCCGATCTTCATCAGGCCCTGGGCGACAGCCTGTTGTATGGCGTGGAAACCAACCGCGATTACCTGCGGCAGATTCTGCTCGATGCCCCCTTCGCCAGCGGCCAGCCGTGGACCCGCTGCCTTGAAGGGCTGGTGTATCAGGCCAACACCTTCGAGGTCCTCAGCGCGGGCACTCAAACCAGCGTCCAGGACTATCCAGGCCGCCTCGGCTATTGGGCGGTGGGCGTACCGCCGTCGGGGCCGATGGACAGTCGCGCCTTGCGGCTGGGCAATCTTTTGCTGGGCAACGATGAAGGTGCTGCCGCGCTGGAAATCACCATGAGCGGACCGTTGTTGCGCTTCAATTGCGAGGCCGTGGTGGCGGTGACCGGCGCGGCGATCCCGTTGGCGTTGAACGGTGAAACCGTCGCCATGAACACGGCGTTGCTGATTCCCGCAGGCGCGACCTTGAGCCTCGGCACCCTCGCCGGTGCAGGCGCGCGCAGCTACCTGTGCCTGCGCGGTGGCCTGCAAGTACCGGATTACCTGGGCAGCAAAAGCACCTTTACCCTCGGCCAGTTTGGCGGGCATGGCGGTCGTGCGCTGCGGGCCGGCGATGTACTGCATGTGCCGGCCTTGAGCGACCGCAACGTCGGTCAGCAACTGGCTGAAAATCAGGTCACCGAGTTGCCCGACGTGCGGCAAATCCGGGTGATCTACGGCCCCCATGGCGCACCGGAATACTTCACGGAAAACTACATCGGCACTTTCTTCGCTACCCAGTGGGAAGTGCATTTCAACTCCAGCCGAACTGGCGTGCGCCTGATCGGACCGAAACCGGAATGGGTGCGGGCCGACGGTGGCGAGGCCGGACTGCATCCGTCGAACATTCATGACAATCCGTATGCGATTGGCGCCGTGGATTTCACCGGGGACATGCCGGTGATCCTCGGTCCGGACGGGCCGAGCCTGGGCGGGTTTGTGTGCCCGGTGACGGTGATCGAGGCGGATCTTTGGCAACTCGGGCAGTTGAAGGCCGGTGACAAGGTGCAGTTCCACCCCGTCGATCTCACAACCGCCCGAAATCTCGCCCTGAAATGGAACATCCCCTGTAGGAGCGAGCCTGCTCGCGATGAGGCCATGTCAGTCGACTTCGATGTATCTGAAACACCGCTATCGCGAGCAGGCTCACTCCTACAAGGGATTGTGTCGCCTGTTGTTTTGGATATCGGGCAGGACGATACGAGGTTGGTGGCAAGGCTTTCAGGCGACACCCACCTGCTCCTGGAAATCGGCGCCCCCGAACTCGACCTCGTCCTGCGCTTTCGCGCCCACGCCCTCATGCAGGCCCTGGAAAGCAAACACCTGCACGGCGTGATCGACCTGACGCCGGGTATCCGCTCGTTGCAAGTGCACTACCAACCCGAGCAACTGCCCCTGGCCGATCTGCTGGGCATCGTTGCCGGTGAATGGGATGCCGTGTGCGCCGCCAAAGACCTGCAGGTGCCGTCGCGCATCGTCCATCTGCCGTTGTCCTGGGACGACCCGGCCTGTCAGTTGGCGATCGAGAAATACATGACCACCGTGCGCAAGGATGCGCCCTGGTGCCCGAGCAACCTGGAGTTCATCCGCCGCATCAACGACCTGCCGAACCTCGATGAAGTGCAGCGCACCGTGTTCGATGCCAGTTATCTGGTGATGGGCCTGGGTGACGTTTACCTCGGCGCACCGGTCGCCACGCCCCTCGACCCTCGTCATCGCCTGGTGACGACCAAGTACAACCCGGCGCGCACCTGGACCGCGGAAAACTCGGTGGGCATCGGTGGCGCCTACATGTGCGTCTACGGCATGGAAGGTCCCGGCGGTTATCAGTTCGTCGGGCGCACGTTACAGATGTGGAATCGCTACCGCGAAGTCGCCGCGTTCGATGGCAAACCCTGGCTGCTGCGCTTTTTCGACCAGATCCGTTTCTACCCGGTCAGCGCCGATGAACTGCTGCGCATTCGCCGGGATTTCCCCCTGGGGCGCTTCGAGCTGAACATCGAGCACAGCCAGTTGAACCTGGCGGATTACCAGGCGTTTCTGGCGAAAGAGGCCGAGACCATCGCCGCGTTTCGCGATCAACAACAAGGCGCGTTCAACGCCGAGCGCGAGCGCTGGATCGCCAGTGGCCAGGCGCATTTCGACAGTGAAGAACTGGCACCCGAGGTGAGCGAGGACGCACCGCTGGCCAACGGTCAGCAGAGCGTCGACAGCCACATCGCCGGCAACCTCTGGCAGGTCCAGGTCGAGACCGGCAACCGGGTCGAAGCCGGCGATGTGCTGGTGATTCTGGAGTCGATGAAGATGGAGATTCCGCTGCTCGCGCCCATGGCCGGTGTGGTGCGGGAAATACGCGTGCAACCGGGTTCGGCGGTGCGCGCCGGACAGCGCGTCGTGGTGCTGGAACTCGACTGAACCCATTTGAAAAGGATTAACGCGATGAATTTGCAACTCGATGCCCTGCGCGCGGCCTACCACACCGGCGAGACCACGCCACGCAAACTGCTGCTGGCCTTGCGGGAAAAAGCCGCCGCGCTGAACCCGGACTATCACCTCTTCATCCATTTGCTCAGCGTCGAGGAACTGGAACCGTACCTCACTGGCCTCGACGGTCGCGACATCGACAGCCTGCCGTTGTACGGCGTACCCTTCGCGATCAAGGACAACATCGACCTGGCGGGCATACCGACCACCGCTGCGTGCCCGGCGTTTGCCTACGTGCCGGAGCACTCGGCCACCATCGTCGAGCAACTGCTGACCCTCGGTGCGATTCCGCTGGGCAAGACCAACCTCGACCAATTCGCTACCGGCCTCAATGGCAGTCGCTCCCCCTATGGCGCTTGCCCGAACAGTGTGTTGCCGGAATATCCGTCGGGCGGTTCCAGCGCCGGCTCTTCGCTGGCGGTCGCACTCGGTGTCGCGAGTTTTTCCCTCGGCACCGACACGGCAGGCTCCGGGCGGGTGCCGGCGGCATTGAACAATCTGGTCGGGATGAAAGCCACCAAAGGGTTGATCTCCACCGCAGGCGTCGTGCCGGCCTGTCGCACGCTGGATTGCGTGACTACCTTCACCGCCACCGCCCGGGAGGCCAGTCAGTTGCTGGCGCTCACGGCGCATCTCGACCCACGGGATGAGTACAGCCGCAGCAATCCGCTGTGGAATGACGGCTCGGCATTCGGCGCTCCTCGCCCCTTCCGGTTTGGCGTGCCACGGGTGCAGGACCTTGAGTTCTTCGGCTGCACACAAGGCCCGGTGCTGTTCGATGAAGCCATCGAACAGCTCAAGGCGTTGGGTGGCGAAGCGGTGGAACTGGACCTGTCACCGTTTCTCGAAGCGGCGCGCTTGCTGTACGAAGGGCCGTGGGTGGCTGAGCGCTATAGCGTGGCCGGCGAATTGATGGAGCAACATCCCGAAGCCGTGCTGCCGGTGATTCGCGCCGTGCTGGCCAAGGCCCCGGCCGTCAGCGGCGTGCAAACCTTCCGCGCCCAATACCGGCTTCAAGCGTTGAAAGCCCTGTGTGACAAAGCACTGGAAAACCTGGATTGCGTGGTGACACCAACCATCGGCCGCCCCGTCACGCTGGCTGAACTGGAAGCTGAACCGGTGCTGCGCAACTCGGAACTGGGTTACTACACCAACTTCATGAACCTGCTCGACTACGCCGCCGTCGCCGTGCCCAGCGGCTTCATGGCTAACGGCTTGCCTTGGAGCGTGACGCTGTTTGGACGGGCGTTTACCGATCAATACCTGTTGAGCGTGGCCGACGGTCTGCAGCGCCAGCAGGGTCTGGCGACGCCTGCGCCTGCGGTTGTCGCTCGCCATGATCGTGCGCGACTGGTGGTCTGTGGCGCGCACCTGGATGGCCTGGCGTTGAACTGGCAGCTCAAACAGCGCGGTGCGCGACTCGTGGAAACGACCTTCAGCTCCCCCGACTATCACCTGTATGCCCTGGCCGGCGGCCCACCCTTCCGTCCGGGCATGGTGCGGGTCAAAGGTGGCGGCGTGGCGATTGCCGTGGAAGTGTGGGAATTGCCGAGCAGCGAGCTGGGCTCGTTCCTCACCGGCATTCCGGCGCCGCTGGGACTGGGCAAGGTGCAACTGGCGGATGGTCGCTGGGAAAGCGGGTTTATCTGTGAGGCGTATGGCTTGGAAGGTGCCGTGGATATCAGCCATCGAGGCGGCTGGCGAGCGTATCTGAAAACCTTGGGCTAACCCGGAACCTGTGGGAGCGAGCCTGCTCGCGAAGCCGTCAGCACATTCACTAACGGTGGCGTCTGACACATCGCTTTCGCGAGCAGGCTCGCTCCCACAAAGCCATGGGGCCATCAGACCTTGATCCTTGCCGATTCGCCCTACAAATGCAGAAGTCTTTTCCCTTCAGTTACCACTAGAATGCTGCCATCGGATTATTGCCAATGGAATTGCCATGCCGCCTCGCTCGCCGCTGTACTCTCAACGCTCGTTGGTACTCACGCTGGTTGCATTGCTGGGCGCGGGCTTCCTGGCCACCTCCTTCCTCAGTTACTACGCCTCGCGGGCGTCGATCCGCGACAACATCGTCAACACCGAACTGCCGCTGACATCGGACACCGTCTATTCGGAAATCCAGAAAGACCTGGTCCGGCCCATCCTGATTTCCTCGATGATGTCCCGCGATACCTTCATGCGTGACTGGGTGGTGAACGGCGAACGCGACACCGACCAGATGACCCGCTACCTCAACGAGGTCATGACCCACTACGGTGCCTACACCGCCTTCTTCGTCTCCAACCAAAGCCTGACTTACTACCACGCCAAAGGCGTACTCAAGCAGGTCAAGGCCACCGAGCCCCGTGACACCTGGTACTTTCGCGTGCGCGACATGAAGGATCCCTACGAGATCAACGTCGACCCGGATCTTGCCAACAAGGACAACCTGACCGTCTTCATCAACTACAAGGTCTACGACTACAACGACCGCTTCATTGGCGCGGCAGGTGTCGGGCTGACGGTCGATGCGGTCATCAAACTGATCGACAAATACCAGCAGCGCTACCAGCGCAGCGTGTACTTCGTCGACACGTTCGGGCGCCTGGTGCTCACCGGTGCCGAGGGCGGGCCGGATGGCGCCCTAGCCGGGCAGACCCTGGGGGAACTCGACAGCATGAAAAACCTGGTCAGCCAGTTGCCCAAACCCCATAGCGGCAGCTACGAGTATTCCGGCGAGGGTCAGGGCCACTTCCTCAACGTGCGCTTCATTCCGGAGCTGAACTGGTACCTGTTCGTCGACAAGCGCGAAGACGGTGACCTCAGTGACATCCGTCGCTCGCTCTACCTCAATCTGCTGATTTGCCTGGTGGTCACCCTGATCGTGCTGGCCCTGCTCAACCAGGTGATCAAGCGTTATCAGGACAAGATCCAGGCCCAGGCGACCCTCGACAGCCTGACCGAACTGCCCAATCGCCGCGGCTTCGACCTACTGGCTGCACAAGCCATGCACGAGGCCCAGCGCGAGCCCAAGCCCTTGACCGCGTTGTTGCTGGACCTGGACCATTTCAAGGCCTTGAACGACACCTACGGCCACCTGGCCGGCGATCAGGTGCTGATTGGCTTCGCCCGGGATCTGGAAAGCTGTTTGCGCCATTCCGACATCGTCTGCCGCTGGGGCGGTGAAGAGTTCATCGTGTTGCTCAAGGACACCGACGGTGAAACCGGGCTGATGATTGCCGAAAAAATTCGTCAGCATGTGGAGCAACAGCTTTATGCCTACAACGGCAGCAGCTTGCATCTGACAGTCAGCATCGGCCTGACGACCCTGCAGACTGACGATACCTTGCACACATTGCTGTCGCGGGCCGATCATGCGATGTACCGGGCCAAACAAAGTGGCCGCAACCGAACCTGCGTGGAAATGCCTCACTCCAGCTATGAAACAGCCTGACCTCTGCCCGGCCTGCGGCGCATCCAACGATTGCGCCCTGGCCGATCCTAGAACCGCCGATCGGGCGTGCTGGTGCTACGGCGTCAGCATCGATCCGGCGGTGCTCGAAGCGCTGCCGGCCGAACTGCGCAACGCCTCCTGCCTCTGCCCACGTTGCGCTGAGGTCGAGGCACAGCTGCAAGCAGCGCCCCAGCCGATCAAGTAAGATGCGCGCCCCTGCCCTCACCGATCCTTGAGTCATGCGCGTCGACCGTTTCCTCAGTAACCTGCCCCGTTTCAACCGTCAGCAGGTGCGCCTGTTGCTGGTGGAAAAGCGCGTCAGGGTTGACGGAGAAATCGTCAGCGATCCACATGCCGACGTCCGCGAGTTCAGTCGCGTCGAGGTGGATGATGAGGTATTGCAAGCCGGAAAGCCGCTGCGTCATTTCATGCTGCACAAACCTGCCGGTTGCGTCAGTGCCACCCGAGACCCGCAGCACCCGACCGTGCTCGACCTGATCCATGAACCGGACAAGGACGAACTGCACATCGCCGGACGCCTGGATTTCAACACGACCGGCCTGATGCTGATCACCAATGACGGCAGCTGGTCGCGTCGCCTGACCCAGCCGCAGACCAAACTGCCGAAGGTCTATTACGTCGAAACCGAGCAGGACATCGGCCCCGAATACGCCCTCAAGTTCACCGAAGGCCTGTACTTCGCCTTCGAAGACCTCACCACCCAACCGGCCGGGCTAGAGCTGCTGGGCCCGAAATCGGCGCGCCTGAGCATCGTCGAGGGGCGTTATCACCAGGTCAAGCGCATGTTCGGCCACTTCGACAACAAGGTGCTGCGCCTGCATCGCGAGCGTATGGGTCCACTGGTGCTCGATAGCACGTTGAAACCGGGCGAATATCGCCCACTGAGCGATGAAGAGATCGCTCTGATCTAAGCAGACGACCGCTCAGCAGAAAGTTGTAGAACAATTTACCAACGGCACTTGCGCAATGATGTGACCCCTGCTTGAATCAGGACGTCGGCCGAAATGTGACCGACGAGTCACGACATACTTCTAAGAAACTTTTTGCCGGTAGGAACCCTTGGGTTCCGGCCTCACCCGGCAGACTGCCCGCCAATAACAATACCCGTCGACCGGACTGCATTGGATCGACATGGGCCAGCAAATTCCCAGGCATATGCCTACCTGTCACAAAGCTCGTGCAATCTCTTTTGCGCGCATACCCGCTTGCCAGGAGTCTTATGACATGAGGCCAGAAATCGCTGTGCTGGATATACAGGGTCAATATCGGGTTTACACGGAGTTCTATCGCGCAGGCGCCGCAGAGAAGACCATCATTCTGGTCAACGGCTCGATGTCCACGACTGCGTCGTTTGCTCAAACCGTGAAAAATCTCTATCCACAGTTCAACGTGGTTTGCTACGACCAGCCCTACGCGGGCAAGTCAAAAGCCCACAACCGGCATGAAAAGATGCTGACCAAGGAAATCGAAGGGCAGATCCTCCTGGAGCTGATCGACCACTTTGCAGCCGAACACGTGCTGTCGTTTTCCTTCGGTGGTGCCGCGACGCTGGTCGCGCTGTCGCAACGGCCACGCCGGATCGAAAAAGCCGTGATCAGCTCGTTCTCCCCGGTGGTCAACGCGCACATGCTCGACTACCTCGAGCGCGGCGTCGATTACCTCGGCAACCGGGACGGCGACCGGGTCGGGCATCTGGTGAACGACACCATCGGCAAACACTTGCCCTCGCTGTTCAAGCGCTTCAACTACCGTCATGTCAGCAGCCTGGCGGAACACGAATACGGGCAAATGCACTTCCACATCAACGACGTGCTCAACAGTGATCGGCAGTGCTATTTGAACGCGGCGCAGAAAATCAATGTGCCGGTGCTGTTCATGAATGGTGAATGGGACGAGTACACCGCCGCCGAAGACGCCCGCCTGTTCGCCGGCCATGTGCAGCACAGTACCTTCACCACCCTGCAGGCCACCGGCCACTTTCTCGACATGGAACACAAAGCCGCCTGCCGAGACAGCCGCAATGCACTGCTGGGGTTCCTGAAGCCGGCGCAGCATGAAAGCCGACCGCGTTTCCACTACGTCCAGGACCACCATGCATTGGCCATCTGAAACAGCGTCATCGCGAGCAAGCCCCGCTCTGTAGGAGCAAGGCTTGCCCGCGATTGACCGTCGCACGGTCTACACGCTGCTCTCACCTGCGCTAAAGCCATCGGCCACAAAGAAAAACTTCATTTCCAAGGCAACATCTGGTACAAAGTCAGCCGCTCCGAGCGGGTGTCGTATAATGGCATTACTCCAGCTTCCCAAGCTGATAACGAGGGTTCGATTCCCTTCACCCGCTCCAATATTTTCAAGGCTTCCAGCGGTATTAAGTCGATGTGACACAAAGCTGGTGACAGTTTTGGTGACAGTTACTGAATTTCTGGGAGTGTTTGTGCAGCAGCGTGCATGCACAACATCTGACGGACCATTGCCAGCGCCCACCCCCTAGGCGCTTTCGGCTTTTCATGTTGACCCACGGGAAACAGGTTAGGAAGGTTAGTTTTTGGCTAATCACCCTGAAAGCCTTGTATTGCGCGGCCTTGCGGTCGGTGTCCTAGGTTAGCTTTAGGGTTATGAGAGGTAATTTCCTAACCTTTATAACTGTTAAAAAATCAGTAAATAAAACCCTTATAAATCAGTATCTTACGAATTACTAACCTTACACCTAACCATAACTAACCATCCAAAGTTAGGACTCGAGCCCAGCAAACACAGGGCCTGCAAAGCACCTCTCCCCCCATTTTCAAAAACTAACCCTTTTCCCGAGCCACCTCCGAGAATTGCCCCACCCTCGCAGGGATTCGCAGGCTTTTTCGGCCACGTATTTATGCACACAGCCCCAGGCTGGGCCGGCGTGGACTGGGTGCAGGGGCGCAGAAAAAACGACACATTTAGCCCGCAGGCGTGGCGGGGGGACGACTGCGCGCGCCGGGTCAAAATCCCCCAACAAGTAGCTGCCAGCTCACCCCCAACAGGTGCCACCTTTGACTGCGCGCCCTGCCGCCCCCCATCCTGCTGGAAGCCCCGGAAATACTGGGCCAACCCCCCCCCCAGCTATGGCTTGCCAGACTGAAAAGTGATAGGGTTTGCTGGGGCCTTTCATTCAAGAAACCGGGCAGACTTTTGCGCGGTAGCTCCATTTTCTGAGAGAGGTATGGACATGGAGTGGCAATGGCTGATGGATGCCTGGCAGTGGATTCAGGAAAGCTGGAGTGCGACGGCTGAGACCTTGAACAAGGACATTGATTGGGGCGCACGCATACCAGCCTTCGCTGGTCTCGCCTTATCCATCGTGGCGCTCTGGAAAGGACGAACCAGCGTTAAGCTGTACCTGGGCAGCCATTATCGGGACGACCTGGTCGTCGTGTCGAATCTGAGCCCGCATACCATCGAGATCACATCAGTCGGAGTGGTGGCGGCGGATGGCAGCCTTTCCGACTGGTTCGATGGCCCAGATCCCTGGCCTGGTCTACCGAAGCGTCTTGAGCCCCGCTCCGAATGCACCATTACTCTGCACGAGGAAATAGCGCCGTTCAGCGCCTTTCAGAGAAAGCAATTTGGACGCGGAGGGTGCTTCGTGCGTATCGCGGGCGGCCGCGTGTTTAGCAACCCTGGTCGCATTCGCAGCCGGTGGTGGTGGGTGCGTAGCCGCCTGGAGGCGGCGTTTGGAAGATTGGGGCGTCGGGCTGTGGGGGATTGATCACTATCAGTTGCTCATTGCCGGAACCTCATAGGGACGAAATTTCACCACCTCTTCCCCCAACCAATCGTTAATCTGCAGCAGTCTGGCCTGCTCCGGCTCCAGCTCGTTGACCGCCCAGACCTGAGCCGCATCGCGGATCGATCCAAACCCCCCAGCGTTTTGCGGAACCACACCCATCAGCTGAGGCGGGATCCGCAGCATGGCGAGCTGATCATCACGACTGATGTTCTTGATCGCACCGAAGTCATCCTTGGCGGCGACCTCGCTGATAGGGATCAGCTGCAGGCCATCCTTTTTGCCACCAGGCGCGTACATGAACAGGTTTCGGAAGTTGCCCGGGCCTTTGCTGTTCTTCATCGCCGATCTCAAATCGTTGACGAAGTCCTCGTTCTGGGCAGCGTCGGTCATGTACATGATGAAACCCGCATGGCTGCCGTTCTGGTAATACTTGCGGCGGAACAACGTGGCGCTTTCATTGAGCAACGCGCTCTGCAAAGCCGGCAGCCACTCGGGCAGCCCGTAGATTTCCTGATTGATGTCCGCCACCCGCAAGTGGCACACACTCCCGGGCTTGAATTCGTGCTCGTCCTGCCAGCCCTTCACCTGGTAGTAGGTGTCCAGGTCGACGCCTCGGCGCATGTACTTCGCGAGACAGGGTTTCAGGCCCATGGCCTGCCGGAGCATGTTGTCGCGCTTCTCCAGATAGAGATTTCCCGACCATCCCCAATCCATGACGATTTGCTCGAAAGCCTGCCGGCTCAGCAGTCGGTGCGGAATGAACGTGCGAGCCAACGCGTTACGCTTGAAGATCAGGCCCGACTGCAGGTAAACGCTCGCTTTCGAGGACTTCGCCAAACCATCCAGCGGGACCGGTGGTTCGTACCAGCGGCCGTTTGACCAGCACTCCAGGTAGTCGAGTATCTCCCTGCCATCGAGCACCGGTACCGGATCGCCGAAGGTGAATGCCATCGACGGGCCGCCCCCGGTTTTGACCAGGAGTTCACCTTCGGTTGGTTGCGACGTGGTCGGCTGTTCCTGGGGGCTGCTCATCAGAAAAACTCCATTAGGCCGGTGTTGGCCACGGTCTGGCCCTCCAGCGGCTCGTTGTGCAATGCGTGAAAGAGCGCCCACGCCAGATCGGCGTGGCCGGTGTTGTCAGTGCGTCCGGCGGTGTAGGTGAACTGACGCCCGCCTGCGGTGACGGTCTTGCGGATGGCCATCAGCGACTGGGCCAGGTCCGTCCAGCCGGCATCAAACTCCAGTCGCCCCTTGCTGATCACGTCCCAAGCCTTCATCACCAGACGGGTCTTGACCTCGGGGCTGTAGGAGAACGTCCGCAACGCGGGGAAGAATTGGCGCACCAGCTGCGCCACGGCGCTGCCAAGACCGGTGGTGTCGATACCGATGTAGGTGACCCAATAGCGGCGAGTGACTTGGCGAATCGTCTCCGCCTGTGCGGCAAAGTCCATCCCCCGGAACTGGTGTCGCTCCAGCACGCGGAACTTGCCACCTGGTACCAATGGCGGCGCAACCACGATCAGGCCGGCGGTGTCGCCCGACTCTGCCGGGTCATACCCAACCCAGACCTGCCGGTCAGCGAAGGGCCTGGCAGCAAAGGGCTGGTAGTCCGTCCAGATCGACCAACTGTCGACCATGCACGGTTGCAGCATGTTCAGCGGAAAGATGCTCGCGCCGTCGTCGACAAACTGACACATCAGCAGATTCTGGAACGCCGCCGCGTCGTACTCGAGCCGCAGCTCGTCGATATCGAACAGGTCGCAGCCCCTTTCCTCCGCGTCCAGGATGGTGACGATCTGACGCCAAATCCGGTCGTCGCAGAGTTTGCCCTGCTGCAGAGCATCGTGGCTGACATCCAGTTTCAATTGCTGGGCGGTCGGCTTGCCCTTGTTGAAACGTTCGCCGGTCCAGAAGGTGTATGCCTCATGCGCCATCGAGCTTGGCGTCGAGAAGTACGTCCGGCGGTATTGCTTCTGCATCGCCATACCGGAGGCAACCTTGTTCAACTCATTGAACTTGAAGGTCCAGAAGAATTCGTCGAAGTAGAAGTTGCCGTGATAGCCCTGGGCGGTCCGGGCGTTGGTACCAAGGAAGTGCAGCTCGGCGCCGTTGGGCAGAATGATCGGATCGCCGGTGAGATCGACCTCCACTACCTCTCGGGCAAAGGCTTGGATGTAGGCCTTGAAAATGTGGGCCTGCGCCTTGCTGGCTGACAGGAATATCTGGTTGCGACCGGTGGTCAGCGCGTCGATCAACGCCTCCCGGGCGAAGTAGTAGGTCGCGCCGATCTGACGGCTTTTCAGAATGGTTCGGGTGCGCTGATTGCCTGCGCGGTACCAGTCTTTCTGGTAGTCGAAGCAACCATCAAGAAACGCCTCGATCAACTTCTCGACCGCTTCCTCTGGGATGTCGTTGCGCTTCGGCTTACGCTTCTCCCCGGCGTTGCGTTTGGCCAATTCAGGGTTGAGATCGGTCTCGGTACCGCCGTCCTGGTATCGCTGGATTCGGGATTGCCGCTCCAATTGCCGGTGGAGCAGGTCGATTTCCTTGTAGTCCGCGCCGGACTTGGGGTCCTTGAGAATCAGCTGCACCAGGCGTGCCTCAGTGGCTGCCTGGATACGCTCGAGCGGTGTAGCCCGGTCCCATTCGTCGCGAGCTTTCCAACTGTGAAGGGTCTTTTCCTTCTCGCCGATCAGCTCGGCAATCTCGCACACACGGTATCCCTGCCAATACAGGTGCTTGGCATGCCGGCGGTGATCAGTGGGTAGTTCGACGATAGCGTTCATGGCGCAGATGCTGCCGTTCGCGCGCGTGCGGCCCTAACACCGCGCCATGTAAGCCGCCCCGCTACAACTCCCTCACGTTGCCGCGCCATCGCGCGATGCCGACCATGCCCTCATCGCCAGGCACAACGCCACCGCAATGAGGACTCCCAGCATGGCCGGCAAGACCGATACCCCAGCCAAGAAATACCGTTCCAAATGGACCCGTATCGCCGTTGAAGGCGCCACCACTGACGGCCGCAATATTGAGCGCAGCTGGATCGAGGACATGGCCAGCACCTACAGCCCCAACACCTACGGTGCGCGGATCAACTGCGAGCACATCAAGGGTTACTGGCCAGGTGGTGAGTTCGGTGCCTACGGTGACGTTCTGGCGCTCAAGGCCGAAGAGGTCGAGATTGCCGGCGTCAAGAAGCTGGCCCTGTTCGGCCAACTCGAACCCAACGACGCGTTGCTCGCCCTGAACAAAGCAGGCCAGAAGGTTTACACCTCGATCGAGGTTCAGCCGAAGTTCGCCGACAGCGGCAAAGCCTACCTGGTCGGCCTCGCCATCACCGACTCACCAGCGAGCCTTGGCACCGAGGCGCTGTCTTTCAGCACACAGCACGGCACCCTGGCCAACCGCAAAAAGGACAAGGACAACCTGTTCACTGCGGCGGAAGAAACAGCCCTGGAATTCGAAGAGTTCGCCGACACCCCCGGCATGTTCGCCTCTCTGAAAGAGAAAGTTGGCGAGCTTCTCGGCAAGAGCAAGGAAAAGGAAGGCAAGGACGCCAACAGCTTCGCCGCGTTAGGCGAGTTGATCGACAGCCTGGCCACCCATGGCAGCGAACAGGCCGACGCCTTTGCTGCTGAACAGAAAGCCCGCCAGGAATTGCAGACCAAGTTCGAGAAACTCGAAAAGGATTTCGCCGACTTGATCAAGCGCCTGGGTGAGACCGAAGACCACAGCCACAAGCAACGTCCTTCCGTGACTGGTGGCGATGGCGCCGTGCTGTCCGACTTCTAAACCACCCGACCGATCACTGGAGAATCATCCATGCGTAACGAAACTCGCCTCGTATACAACGTAATGCTGACTCACGTCGCCAAACTCAACGGCGTGCCAAACGCTGCCGAGAGCTTCAGCGTCACCCCTTCCGTCCAGCAAAAGCTTGAGACTGCAGTTCAGGAGTCCAGCGACTTCCTCAAGCGCATCAACGTCATCGGCGTCAACGACCAGGAAGGCGATGCCATTGCCTTGGGCGTGAACGGTCCGACCGCCAGCCGCACCAACACCGCTGGCGGTAACCGCCGCAACCCAGCGAACGTGGCTGACTTGAAAAAAGACAGCTACAGCTGCAAGAAGACGGACTTCGACACTTCCTTCCCCTATCAACTGCTGGATGCCTGGGCCAAGTTCCCCGACTTCCAGGTGCGCCTGGCCAACTCTATCGCTCAGCGTCAGGGCCTCGATCGCATCATGATCGGCTTCAACGGTACCAGCGCCGCAGCTGCAACCGACCGCGCCACCAATCCGCTGCTGCAGGACGTCAACATCGGATGGCTGCAGAAGATCCGCGTCGCGGCACCGGAGCGCGTGCTCGATGAGGGCGCCACCCCGGGCAAGGTCACTGTGGGCGCCACCGGCGACTACAAGACTCTCGACGGTCTGGTCTTCGATGCCATCCAGATGCTGGACCCATGGCACCGCAAGCGCACTGACCTGGTCGCCATCGTCGACCGCGCCCTGCTGCATGACAAGCAGTTGGCAGCTGTCGAAAAAGGCGCAGCCTCCAACCAGGAAGAGAACGCCGCCGACGAGGTCATCACCAAGGGTCGCGTGGGTGGCCTGAAGATCGAAGATGCACCGTTCTTCATCGAAGGCGGCGTGCTGGTCACCACCCTGGCCAACCTGTCCATCTACTGGCAGGAAAGCGCCCGCCGTCGCCACCTGAAGGACGAGCCGGAGTACGACCGCATCGCCGACTATCAGTCCTCCAATGACGCCTATGTCGTTGAAGACCTCGGCCTCGTCGCCTTGGTCGAAAACATCGAGCGGGTGTAACCCATGGCCCTGACCCTTGCCCAACGCAACCAGTTGCAAAAGCGTGCAGCCCGGGAGGCGGCAGCCGCCGCCCCTGCCGCCATGATGGATGGCGCCACCGGTTACGAGGTGATGCTGGCCAAACTGCAGCAGGATCAATTCCGCCTGAAACAGGTGCAATCCCAGGAGGGCAAGGCAAAGCTCAAGACCGAGATGCTGCCCGATTACGTGCCCTACGTTGATGGCGTGCTCTCGGCTGGTCAGGGCGCCCAGGACGACGTGATCACCACTATCATGGTCTGGCGTTTCGATGCCGGTGACTTTGCTGGCGGATTGCAGGTCGCGGAGTATGTACTGAAACACGGTCTGATGATGCCGGATCGCTTCAACCGCACCACCGGGTGCCTGGTCGCCGAAGAAGTGGCCACGGCCGCACTTAAAGCTCAAAAAGCCGGCGGCACCTTCCCGCTGGAGATCCTCACCAACACCGCTGTGCTGACCGATGAGCAGGACATGCCGGACGAAGCCCGCGCCAAACTGGTCCTCGCCCTCGGCCGTGCCACCTTGGAAGAAATCGACGACGTGAGACTTGGGCAACCAGGCCAACTGGAAGCTGGTATCAACCTACTCAAACGAGCCATCGAGCTGCACAGCAGCTGCGGCGGCAAGAAAGACCTGGAGCGCGCTGAACGCCTCCTCAAGAAACACACTGGTCCAGCCAGTTAACCGAGCGTCCCACGCACCCGGCGGCTCGGGGCGGATCAGCGGGTTTTCTCCTTTCCTTGCTGTGAAGTCCCGACCACCGCCGACCTATTCGAGCGACAAGCATGAGCGGATTCATCGCCGGCGGCATTCCAACGACCGCCTTCCCGATCGGCAACGGCACCTTCTGGCCAGAGATTGACGGCCAGCATTTGCGCGCCGCCATGCGTATCACTGATGTCGTCACTGACGATCGCCTCGAGGTCGCGACTGTCAACGCCATGATCGAGGCAAACCGGGAGCTTGCAGGCTACCGGACTGCCCAGCAGGGCCAGGGCTTTGCCACTTTGTCCGACGTGCCTTCCGAGAAAATCAAGGACGAAAGCCAACTGCTGCACCTCTACCGCCGCGTCATTTATTGCAGCGCGCTGGCCGAGCTGGTGGAGCGCTACAGCAGTTTTGATGCCACCAATAGCGGCGAGAAGAAGGTCACCGAGGAAGAAAGCAGCGCCGACCAACTGCGTCGAGATTCGCGCAAGGCGCTGCGCAGCATTCTTGGGATCAGCCACACCACCGTGGAGCTGCTGTGATGCCCGCCGTGATCGCCACCCAAGGCGACACCGTCGATGCCATTTGCTGGCGCCACTACGGCCGTACCGCAGGCGTCACCGAGGCCGTGCTTGACGCCAATCCCGGGCTGGCCGACCTCGGCACGATCCTGCCGCACGGCACCCCGGTGCAGTTGCCGGAGGTGGCCCCCCAAGCAGAACAACGACAGATGGTGAACCTATGGGACTGATTCAACGCTTCACCTCCCTGGGCATTCATCAGCTTCCTACCCTCAACCCTGGACAGCGGAATGAAGCACATGCCTGACAAACCGGACACTTGGGCCTGGCTCGCCACCTGGCTCGAACAAAACTGGCCCGCCCTCTACGCCGGTGGCTTGGCTTTCGTTATTGCCGCGCTGCGCATCATGTATGGCGGCGGCACCTGGCGCCGTGTGGCGCTGGAGGCCCCGTTGTGTGGCGCGCTCGCGCTGGCGGGCAGCCATGGTTTGTCCCTGTTGGGCATTCCGGCCACGACCAGCCCGTTCTTCGGCGGCGTCATTGGGCTACTCGGCGTCGAGGGCACCCGGGCGCTGGCCAATCAATTCTTCAAGCGCAAGGTGGACCAAGTATGACGATCCTTCGCCATGGCGATCGCAGCCAGGATGTTCGCGTGTTGCAGCAACGCCTCAATCTGGCCGGTGCCGGCCTGCTCGCAGATGGCTTGTTTGGTGATGCAACTGAGGAGGCGGTGCGCGCCTATCAATCGAAGATGGGGCTGGTCGCCGACGGTATCGCCGGCCCCAAAACCCTCGCTGCGCTGACCGGTACCGACTGCTCCGCGCTACTGCGCCATGCCACCCTGATGGCTGCGGCGGCGCGCCTGGGGGTCGAACTGGCGGCCATCCTCGCCGTGAACGAAGTGGAGAGCCTGGGCGCGGGTTTCCTGGACAACGGCAAGCCCAAGATCCTCTACGAGCGGCACATCATGTACCGGCAGATCGCCCGTCCGCGCGTCCCTGAAGACGACGCGGCCGCATTGCAGGTTCACGCCGATGAACTGGCTGCCACCCAGCCGAGCCTGGTCAACCCGCGTGCCGGTGGATATGCCGGCGGTACCGCCGAACACCAGCGCTTGGCCCACGCCAAGCTCATCGATGACACCTGCGCGCTGGAGTCCGCCAGTTGGGGCGCCTTCCAGATCATGGGCTTTCACGCCGTACGCCTGGGCTACTCCAGCGTGCAGGACTTTGCCGCCCGCATGGCCAAAGACGAAAACGAACAATTCGAAGCATTCGTACGCTTCCTCGAGGTCGATCCTGCACTGTTGAAGGCGCTCAAGGCAAAGAAATGGGCTGTGTTTGCCAAGGGCTACAACGGCCCCGATTACCAACGCAATCTGTACGACATCAAGCTGGAGCGCGCCTATCAACGGCATGCTGCCAGCTGCCCTGTGCCGGAGGCCGCATGATCGATTTCGAGGCTGTGCAACGACTGAACGTACAGGACGGCGATCTGCTGGTGGTGCCACCGGATAGCGATCAGCACGACATGGAACTGCTGATCAATGCGCTTTACGTCCAAATGCCAGGCCGCAAAGTCATCATCATTCGCGGCCCGGTGCAGCAGCTGGATGTCGGCGACATGAACAAGCTCGGCTGGTACCGCGCATGAGCACGCTGCGCCAGGCGCTGTATGGCTTCGCCTTGCTTGGCGCGCTTGCGTTATTGATTTGGGGTCAGGAGCAGCGCATAGCGATCGCCGACAAGAACACCGAGCTGGCTGAGAAAGACACCAAGACCGCCCGAGACGATGCTGACCGCAATCTGGCTACCGCTAATAGCCTGCGTGACACGCTGCAACAGGAGCGCGATACACAGGCCAGTCTGCGCACCCAGCAGGATCAACTGCGCCAAGGCCTAGCCAACCGTGAACGAACGATCGAGGCATTGAAACGTGAAAACACCGAACTACGTGACTGGGCTGCCCAGCCTCTGCCTGATGCTGCTCGCCGGTTGCGCGAGCGCCCCGCCCTCGTCGGCGCCGACGCTTATCGTCAGTGGCTGTCCGGCCGTAGTGCCGTGCCGCCTGCCGGCGACGGCACCAGACAGTAACGGCGCATTGCTCACCGACCAGGACCGCGCTGAGGCCGCTTGGGCGGACTGTGCCGCTCAGGTCGATATGGTTTACCAACACCAGGTGCAGCATGAACAAGCCCGATAGTCTCCGAGTCCATCTGCTGGCTGCCATACCAGAGCTCAAGCACAACCCCGACCGCCTATTGATCTTCATCGATAACGGCAAGATCCGTTGCACCGCGGCTGCCGGCCTGTCCTTCGAATATGCCTACGACCTGCAAATCATCCTGACCGATTTCGCCGGCCATCCCGACAGCGTGATGCTGCCGCTGCTGGGCTGGCTGCGCGTGAACCAATCGGAACTGCTGGTCAACCTGGACAAGTCCGCCGAGGGCATCAAGTTCGAAGCCGATGTCATCGACCACAGCAAGGTCGACATGAGCCTCAGCCTGCCGTTGACCGAACGCGTCATCGTAAAGAAACAGGACGATGGCACCTTCACCGTCAAACATGCTGCCGAGCCGCAGTACACGCCCTACGAACAGATCGAAGGCCCAATCCAGGTGTTTGCCGACGGCGTTCTGCTCGCCGAATGGCAGGCGCCACAATTGACCGATGCCGTGGCGTTGGCCAGCCCGCATCCGCAGCGCCCCGCCAATGAGTGACCTGCATGCGTTGGAGGACTGGGCCGGCCTGCTGCTGCACCGTATCGAGCCGCCTGCTCGAACCAAATTGGCCAGGACCATCGCCCAGCAACTGCGCCGCAGTCAGCAACAGCGCGTCACAGCCCAACGCAATTCAGACGGCAGCCAATACACGCCGCGCAAGCCACGCGACCTGCGTGGCAAACAAGGCCGCATCCAACGCAAAGTGAAGATGTTCCGCAAGCTGCGCACCGCCAGCTATCTCAAGGCCAAGGGCGATAGCAACCTAGTCAGTGTCGGCTTCACCGGGCGGATTTCCCGCATCGCCCGCGTCCACCAGTACGGTCTGAAGGACCGCGCCGAACGGGGAGCCCCTGATGTTCGCTACGACCAGCGGGAAGTGCTGGGCTTCACCGATGCCGATCTTGAATTGATCAGAGACACCCTTCTCTTGCACTTAACTCGTTGAAGTAGCTGATTGGCACCAAGAGACCCAATTCCAATTTAATGCAAGAGCAGGTAAAACTCCCCGCAATGCAGTCCATTTGATGCGATTAGGATTAATCAACTAGATAGGGAGCCACAGCGTAATGCGCAAAACTTTTCAGGCGCACTGCCCTCGATGCGACGGAGAGAGAGCATGCGAAATTCATGGTGCTTTGGCTGTTTCCTGGGACTGGTCAGATGGTCGAAACTCAGTAAATGGGCAGAATGATCACAAACTAGCCCGATGCTGTGGCTGCAAAGAGGTTTTCTATCATAAAAGTAGTTGGGACTCCGAGGACTGGGAGGGTGCCTACCATCCAGTTACTGGAGAAGAAATCATCACTTTTCCAGCTAAAACGCTGACTTATCCTGCCCCAGAAAAGAAAAGCCAAAAACCGGATTGGGTATGGGGCATTTCTAAAATTGACCCCCAACTTCACTCAATTCTTGACGAGACATATCAAGCCTATGAGGTGGGATCTTTTATTCTCGCATCTGTGGGCCTGCGAACCGCTTTCGATCGAGCCACCGAACTCCTAAAAATAGATCCAGGACTTAATTTGGAGGAAAAAGTACAAGAACTTCGCGATAACGGCTTCATCGGTGAAACGGAAGCAATGACCCTTGGGGTTGTCGCAAATGCCGGAAGCGCTGCCGCCCATCGGGCCTGGTCACCAAACCAACAGGAATTCCAAACGCTCCTCACGACACTTGAACAGTTCTTGCACAGAACGATCGTGAGCGGTAAATCTGCGTTGAACATCGCGACGAAAATTCCGGCCCGCCCTCCACGTCCGAAGAAACCAAAAACACCAAAAACACCACCGCCATAGAGTCACGTAGCTCACTTGTAACGCCACGCAATACAAAGCGGTAGAGCTGCGCTCGCGTGCGCGTGGCGCCACCATCGGCGGCATGACCAATATCGCCGCCCTCTCCCGCCTGCTGGAAAACCTCATCCGCTTCGGCACCGTTGCCGAAGTTCAGATGCAGCCGCCGCGCGTGCGCGTAAAAACCGGCGATTTGCTCACTGCCTGGCTGCCATGGATTGCCCTGCGCGCCGGCCTGGACAAGGACTGGGACCCGCCCACCGAAAACGAGCAGGTCATTCTGTTCAGCCCGTCCGGCCAACTTGCCAACGGCGTGGCCCTCACCGGCATTTTCAGCGACGAGCATGCGGCCAATGGTGACCGCGAAGGCCTGCACCGCCGCACCTACCGCGACGGCGCCGTCATCGAATACGACAGCATTGCCCATCACCTACGGGCGGTGCTGCCCGAGGACGGCACGAGCGAACTGATCAGCAAAGGCGGTATTCACATCGTCGGCCCGATCACCCATGAGGGCGACTACACCCAGACCGGCAATCAGAACATCACCGGAATGGTCACCGTCTCGGAAGATGTCATCGCAGCCGATATCAGCCTGGTCAACCACCCGCATGGCGGCGTGAGAGCTGGCCCTGATCAGTCAGGAAAACCCCTATGAACCGAGAAACCGGCAGCGCCATCGGCAACCTGGAGCACATCCGCCAGTCGATCACCGACATCCTGAATACACGCATCGGAACCCGGGTCATGCGCCGCGATTACGGCAGTTTGCTGCCCGAGCTGGTGGATCATCCCTTCAACGACGCCACCCGGCTGCGCGTGTATGCCGCCACCGCCATGGCCTTGTTGCGCTGGGAGCCCCGTATCAACCTCAGTCGCGTGCGGTTCAGCGGTGTCAGCCTGCAGGGTGAGGTTGTTATGGAACTGGAAGGCGCCGAAGTCGACAGTAATCAACAGCACAACCTGAGTATCCCGCTGCAACTGGGGGCCAGCGTATGAACACCTTTGTCCCGATCGATCTCAGCCAACTCCCGCCTCCACAGATCGTTGAGCAAATCGACTTTGAGTTGATCTTGGCCGAGCGCAAGGCCTATGCCATCAGCCTGTGGCCGGCGGACGAGCAAGCGGAAATCGCTGCACGCCTCGAGCTGGAGTCGGAGCCGCTGACCAAGCTGCTCGAGGAGAATGCCTACCGCGAGACCATCTGGCGCCAACGGGTCAACGAAGGCGCCGTAGCCAACATGCTTGCCCTGGCCCAGGGCGCCGATCTGGAAAACTTGGCGGCGAATTACAACGTCGAGCGCCTGGTGGTGCAGATCGGCAACCCCAGCGCCGTGCCACCGACCCCCGAAGTCCTGGAGAGCTACGACAGTTTGCGCGAGCGTGCCCAAATGGCCTGGGAAGGCCTCAGCACCGCAGGCCCGCGCAACAGCTACATCTTCCACGCCCGCGCCGCCGATGGCCGTGTGGCAGACGCCACAGCGGAAAGCCCAAGCCCCGCCGTGGTGGTTGTCACGGTGCAATCTTTGCTGGGAGACGGCAGCGTTGACGCGGGTCTGCTCAGCATCGTCAACGCCTACCTCAGTGACGACGACCGCCGGCCGGTAGCGGATCGCCTGACCGTGCAGAGCGCGGCTGTCATCCCTTATCAGGTCAGTGCCAGGCTCTACCTGAAGACCAGCGGCCCAGAGTCCGAGCCGATCCTTGCCGCTGCCAACCAACGCCTGCTGGCCTACGTGCATCAACGTCGCCGGCTGGGGATGGAGGTGTCCGAGTCCGCCATCCACGCCGCGCTGCACGTCGAAGGTGTGCGCAAGGTCGAGCTGGATACCTGGACCGACATCGCCGCCACGCCGTACCAGGCTCCGTACTGCACCACCATCACGCTGACACAGGGTGTGGAGTAATGGGCGCCGTGTCGCTGTTACCGCGTAATGCCAGCCAGTTGGAGCGCCTGGCCGCCCAAGCACTGGCGCAAATTCAGCGCACGCCTATTCCGCTGCGCCAGCTCTGGAACCCGATGGCGTGCCCAGTTGATCTGTTGCCTTACTTGGCCTGGGCCTTTTCGGTCGATCGCTGGGACAGCAAATGGACTGAAGCCACCAAACGCGCCGCCATCCGTTCGGCGTACTACATCCACTCTCGCAAGGGCACCATCGGCGCCCTGCGCCGTGTGGTCGAGCCGTTGGGCTACCTAATTGAAGTGGTGGAGTGGTTCGAGACCACCCCCGAAGGCGTACCCGGCACGTTCGCGCTGAAGGTCGGCGTATTGGAAACCGGCATCACCGACGAGATGTACCAGGAGCTCACGTTCCTCATCGATGACGCCAAGCCGCGAAGCCGACACCTGGTCGGCCTGGCCATCAGTCTCGAAACCACTGGGCACCACTACCTGCGCGCTGCGGTTTACGAGGGTGACGAAATCACTGTGTACCCGCCCATTCAACGCGACATCGAAGTCACCGCCGTCATCGGCCGGGGCGGTCGCGACCACATCATTGACACTCTGGATGTATTCCCATGATCGACCAGACCTCTCAGTTTTTCGCCATCCTGACCAACATCGGCCTGGCCAAACAAGCCAATGCGGATGCCTTGGGCATCGCCTGGAAGATCACCCAGATGGGCGTCGGCGATGCCAATGGCACCGAGCCGATGCCTTCGGCTACCCAGACAGCGTTGATCAACGAGCGCCGCCGAGCCCCGCTCAACCAGCTCAAAGTCGACCCAACCAATAGCGCAATCATCATTGCCGAGCAGGTCATTCCAGAGGATGTTGGCGGCTGGTGGATTCGTGAAATTGGCCTGTACGACGCTGACGGCGACCTGGTGGCCATTGCCAACTGCGCCCCATCGTTCAAACCGCTACTGACGCAAGGCTCAGGCCGCACACAGGTTGTGCGGATGAATATGATCGTCAGCAACGCCAGCAACGTCGAACTCAAGATCGATCCCAGCGTGGTTCTGGCCACCCGTGCTTATGTCGATGCGAAAGTCCTGGAGGAAATGAACAAGCTCGACAGCAAGCAATCGGTGCGGGTGGCCACCACGGCCAACATCGCGTTGGCGGGGCTACAGACCATCGACGCGGTGGCCCTGGTCGCCGGTGATCGGGTGCTGGTGAAAAACCAGACCGTGGCCAAGGACAATGGCATTTACGTCGCTGCGGCGGCGGTCTGGACCCGGGCGCCGGATGCCGACACCAATGCCGAGGTGACGTCGGCGCTGCTGACGTCGGTCGAGCAGGGTGCGACCCTGGCCGATACCCGTTGGCAGTTGGTCACCGATGGGCTGATTGTCCTGGGCACCACGGCCCTGACGTTTCAGGACGTCACTCAGGGCTATGCGCCGATCAACTCCCCGGCCTTTCTGGGCGCGCCAACGGCACTCACCCCGCCCCAGTTCGACAGCTCGCTCAGGCTGGTGAATACCGCCTTTGCTAAGCGGATGGGCGTCGAGTACTCAGGCTTCGCCCCGCTGATCGCTAGCACCGCGCTGGGCGCATCAAGCATTGGCGGGATGGTGTCCGCTGCATCCGCTACACCGATCAACATCACGGTGCCGCCGACTGCCGGGGTGCCTGATGGGGCGACGGTCGAGGTGGGGAACGCTGGAATTGGCGCGGTCACTGTTCTGTCGGCCGGTCTGGATGTGCTGACGACTCCGGTGGCTGGGACGATCACGGTCGTCTTGGGCTCGGGTGATAACGCCGAGTTCGTGAAGGTGGCCGGCGGCTGGCGTTTGCGTGGTGGGTCCGTGGCCCTCAAATATGCGGCCGTGATGTCCGGCCCGAACTGGGTCACGCCGGCACAGTTCGCCAGTGACAAGTCATTGGCTACGACGGAGTTTGTGAAAAATAAAGGGATCGAATTTAGCCGCTTCCTTGGGGTTAACAGCAGTCAAACGCTGGTCGCTAGCTCGGCGGCTGGCGCCTATTATTTTTGCTCTCCCGCAGCCCCCATTAGCCTGACACTGCCGCTGGCCGCGACCTGCGGCAATGCGCAAACAACATTCTTTAACGCGGGATCGGCCAACGTCACGTTAGTCCGGCAAGGGGCGGATGGTTTTAACAATTCGTTTGATGGTGTGGTGCGGCCGGGGACAAGTATTTCCTTGGCCGCCACGGCGGGTAGCTGGAACGCGGTGGGTGGCGATGCGCTGTTGTCCACCTCGCCGCTGTTTGCTTCGGCCTTGGCCGGCCCGAACTGCTGGCAAAAGCTGCCGGGCGGGGACATTGAGCAGTGGGGGCTCTACACTTCGGCGGCGTCAGGGGTGGATGTGGTGATTACGCTGCCGGTGGCGATGTTGGCACCGCCGACCAATATCGAATTGACCTTTGCCGACCATGCCAGTGGCCTTACCGTCGGAAATTCGCCGGTATTGCAGTCAAGAAACGCCACGGCAGGGACCATTACGGTGCGCAACCTTTACGCCGGCGCCGCGTCATTCTTCTGGAAAGTAAGGGGTAGGGTATGACGGTTTTTTTCTGTCCAACGACGGCGTTTTTCTACGACGACGAGATATGCAGTTTCATTCCCGAGGGCGTTATCGAGTACAGCGCCGAAGAGCGGGATGCCTTGTTGGCGCTCGTATCTCACGGGCGCCGCGTCGTTGCCGGTGCTGACGGCTATCCGGTGCTGATTGATCCGCCGCCGCTGGCGCCGGAGGAGGCGGCCGCGATCGAGCGCGTTTGGCGTGACGCCAAGCTGGCGGCAACGGACGGCGTTGTTACGCGGCATCGCGACGAGCTGGAAGGTGGCGCCACCACCACTCTCACGCCTGAGCAATACAGCGCGTTGCAGCAATACCGCCAGGCGCTGCGCAACTGGCCGGAATCGGGAGAGTTTCCGCTGATCGATCATCGTCCGCTGGCGCCGCCTTGGCTGGCCGAGAACCTGTAACACCAGTCGCTACAACTCCCCGCGCTCGCTCACCCGGCGCGCGCGCGGCAGCCTGTGCAGTGTCTTTCCACCACTGCGCAGGCAATCCTCATGGCCGACGAATACCATCACGGCGTGCGAGTCCTCGAAATCAACGAGGGCACTCGCCCCATCCGCACCGTTTCCACCGCTGTCATCGGCCTGGTTTGTACTGCCGAAGACGCCGATGCCACGATGTTCCCCCTGGACACTCCCGTCCTGATCACCAACGTACAAGCAGCCATTGGCAAAGCCGGTACCGAAGGCACGCTGGCTGCCAGCCTGCAGGCGATTGCCGACCAGACCAAACCGGTCACCGTCGTGGTACGAGTCGCCACCGGCGTCGATGACGCCGCGACCACCAGCAACCTCATCGGCACCACCACCGCCGCCGGCAAGTACACCGGCATGAAAGCCCTGCTCGCGGCCAAATCGCGCTTGAAGGTCACCCCACGCATTCTCGGTGTGCCAGGTCTCGACACCCTGCCCGTGGCCACCGCGCTGGTGGCTATCGCCCAGCAGCTGCGCGCCTTCGCTTATGTCAGTGCATCGGATTGCCAGACCAAGGAAGAAGCGACGACCTATCGCGAGAACTTCGGTGCCCGCGAAGTCATGGTCATCTGGCCGGACTTCCAGAACTGGAACACCGTCACCAATGGCACCGTCACCGCACCAGCCGTGGCTCGAGCGTTGGGCCTGCGCGCCAAGATCGACCAGGAAGTGGGCTGGCACAAAACCCTGTCCAACGTCGCCGTCAACGGCGTCACCGGTATCAGTGCCGACGTGTTCTGGGATCTGCAGAACTCGGCCACGGATGCCAACTACCTCAACGGCAACGAAGTCACCACCCTGATTAACGAGGGCGGCTATCGCTTCTGGGGCAGCCGCACCTGCAGCGACGATCCGTTGTTTGCCTTCGAGAACTACACCCGCACCGCCCAGGTACTGGCCGATACCATGGCCAACGCGCAAATGTGGGCCATGGACAAACCCATGCACCCCTCCCTGGTGCGCGACATACTCGAAAGCATCAACGACAAGTTCCGCGAAATGATTGCCGGCGGCTACCTGATCGGCGGCAGCGCCTGGTACCCCGACGACATCAACGACGAAACCACGCTCAAGGCCGGCAAGTTGTACATCGACTACGACTACACCCCCGTGCCGCCGCTGGAAGACCTCACCCTGCGTCAGCGCATCACCGACCGTTATCTGGTCGACTTTGCCAGCCGCCTCAACAGCTAACCCGGGCCTCCCCTCACGGGGAGGAAACCCTGCGCCAGCCGACCGGAGAACACCGCCATGGCCCTGCCCCGCAAACTCAAGAACATGAACCTTTTCAACGACGGCAGTAGCTACCTGGCCGTCGCCAAGTCAGTCACCTTGCCCGCCCTCGGTCGCAAGATGGAGGCCTATCGCGGTGGCGGTATGAACGGCCCGGTCAAGGCAGATCTGGGCTTCTCCGACGACGGTATTCAGCTGGAATGGAAAACCGGCGGGCTTGATCTAGTCTCGTTGCGCCAGTTCGGCATGGTCAAAGCGTCCGGCGTGCTGCTGCGCTTTACCGGTGCTTTCCAGCAGGACGACACCGAAGAAATGAGCAGCGTGGAAGTCGTGGTCCGTGGTCGTCACGAGACCATCGAAATGGGCGATGCCCAGCCGGGTGAAGACACCGAGCACGCCATGACCACCACCTGCAGCTACTACAAACTGATCGTCGACGGTGAAGTCATCATCGAGATCGACTTGCTCAACTTCGTCGAGATGGTCGACGGCGTCGACATGCTCGAAGGCCAGCGAAAAGCCCTGGGCATCTAATTCGAATGGCCCTCGATCGAGGGCGCCCCCCACCTCCTGGAGAAAACCATGTCCACACCTGAAACCGCTGATTCCGTTGTTACCGCGCCTGAAGAGAACAAGCACGACGAAAACACCGTTCAGCTCGATACCCCAATCCAACGCGGCAAGCAGCTGATCGACACTGTCACCCTGCGCAAACCCTGCGCGGGCGAGCTGCGTGGCATTCACCTGGCCGAGCTGCTGAACCTCGACGTGGCCAGCCTGATCAAGGTCATCCCGCGCATCAGCTCGCCTGGCATCACCGCCCCCGAAGCTGCCGGCATGGACCCTGCCGACCTGCTGGCCATCGGCGGCAAGGTCGTCGGTTTTTTGCTGCAGAAGCAGGCGAAGACGGATGCATCCCTCGTTGCGTAGAGGACGCCATGGCCGATCTGGCCGTGGTCTTTCACTGGGCGCCAGCCGACATGGATCGGCTGGGCCTGCAGGAACTGATGGACTGGCGCGAGAGGGCGCGGGTTAGGAGTAGCGCCGATGGCCAATGATCTACGACTTCAGGTATTGCTCAATGCCATCGACAAGGCCTCCGCGCCGCTGCGGCAAATCAGCCAGGGCAGCCTCGAAACTGCCCGCGCGCTGAAGGCCGCTCGCGATCGGCTGAAAGAGCTCAACACCCAACAGAGTGACATCAGTGCTTGGCGCACTCAGCGGGCAGCGGCTGAAGAAACCGGCCAAGCACTGGCGGCCGCGCAAGCCAAGGTCAAAGGGCTCAGTCAGCAATTCGCGAGCACTGGCGTCCCGACCAAAGCGATGGCCAAGGAATTCCGCACGGCGGTACGTGAAGCCCAGGCCCTGAAACAAGCCCATCAGCAACAAAGCGAAAAGCTCCAGGGCTTGCGGACCCGGCTCCAAGACGCTGGTATCAGCACAAAATCCCTCAGCGGCCAGGAACGCCAGCTGCGCGAGCAGATCAGCGCAACCACGGCCAGCATCAACACGCAAAACCAGCGCCTGGCCGCCTTGAATGCGCGACAAGCCCGAGCAGCGAAGCTGCGCAGCAACTTCGCCAAGAATCGAGAGATGGTGGGAGTCACCGCAACGGCGGGCGCCAGTTCTGTCGCCACTGGTGCTGCCGCTGGGCTGCCGATTCTTGCGATGGTGAAAAACTATTCAAGCTTCGAAGACGCCATGGCCGGCGTCGCCAAGCAGGTCGACGGTGCCAGGGACGACAACGGCAAACTCACCCAGACCTATTACGACATGGGCGCTGCCATCAAGAAGATGGGAGAAAGCATTCCCATGGCCACCACCGACATCGCTTCGCTCGTTGAGGGCGGTGCGCGGATGGGCATTCAGGGCAAGGACAACTTGCTCGAGTTCGCCCGCGTCGCGGCCACGGCTGCCACGGCTTTCGAATTGCCCGCCGATCAGGTCGGTGAGAGCCTGGCGCGTATAGCCCAGCTCTACAAACTGCCGATCAAGAACGTCAGCCAGCTCGGTGACGCCATCAACTTCCTTGACGACAACGCCATGTCCAAAGGGTCCGACATCATTGAAGTAATGCAACGCACCGCCGGTATCACGGCCTCGGTGGGCATGTCGTTCAAGGATGCGGCGGCGTTGGGCTCCACCTTCCTAACCCTGGGTGCTTCGGCGGAAGTCGCGGGCACGGCCACCAACGCCATGATCCGTGAACTGGCGATTGCGACGCAGCAGCCGAAGCGGTTTCAACAAGGACTGGCGGCAGTTGGGCTTGAGGCGAAAGCCGTGCAAGAAGGCATGGCCAAGGATGCGACCGGCACCATCCAGAAAGTGCTGGATGCAGTGAGCAAGTTACCCAAGGCCGACCAACTTGGCGTTATGACTCAGCTGTTCGGCAAGGAATACGGCGACGACGCCGCAAAGCTCGCCGCCAACATCGGCGAATACCGTCGCCAGCTCGAGCTGGTGAACAGCACCAAGGGCAGCGGATCGATGCAACGAGAGGGCGACATCCGCAGTGAAGCCCTGTCAGCCCGTTGGCAGATGGCACAAAACCGAATGTTCAACCTCAGCAGCGCCCTGGGCGAAACGCTGCGACCGACCCTCATCGAGCTGGTCGACGGTTTTAACCGCATCATTGAGCGGGTGAATACCTGGGCCACTCAAAACCCCACTCTGGTCGCCAGCCTGTTGAAAGTCGCGGCCGGGATTGCAGCCCTTTCTGCTGGTTTCGGTGTCGTCGCACTCGGTATTGCCGGCGTGCTTGGCCCTTTCCTCGCCGTGCGCTTCGCACTGTCCATGATAGGGCTGAAAATCCCCACACTGCTGGGCCTGCTGAGAGTGCTGGCCGTAGCCTTCAGCGGTGGACTGGTAACAGCGATCCGCGCTGTCAGCCTCGCCCTGTGGGGATTGGCAGCCAACCCGGTAGCGCTGGCCATCGCCGCCGTCGTGGCGGTACTTGCCGGTGCCGGCTATCTCATCTATCAGAACTGGGACCAGGTGAAGCTGTACTTCGCCAACGCCTGGACCGAGATCAAGGCAGGCTTCAGCGGCGGCATCGGTGGCATTCTCACCACCTTGGCCAACTTCAGTCCGATTGGGCTGATCTACCAGGCCTTTGCTGGAGTGCTGAGCTACCTGGGTGTGGATCTGCCGACGCGCTTCACCGAGTTCGGCAACATGATCGTCAACGGCCTGGTCAACGGGTTGATGGCCGGCGCCGGACAGATCAAGGAGGCCATCACCTCGATCGGCGGCTCGACCATCGACTGGTTCAAGGAAAAACTCGGCATCCACAGCCCATCGCGGGTCTTCGCCGAACTGGGCGGCTTCACCATGGCGGGACTGACCCAAGGCTTACAATCCGGTGAACAAGGACCGCTGGATGCCGTCGCGCAGATCAGCAAGCAGCTCACCAGCGCGGGTTCGTTCGTGATGAATGCGATCGCGGGTCCATCCTCGATGGGAGAGCAACGGACCCCGGCCGAGGCTGCCGGTGTGGCTCAACCTGTCAGGGCTGCTCAAGCCGTTGCGCAACCGCCCGCAAGCGAAACCAGTGGCGCCGACTCTGGCGTTCTGGCGTCGTTAGCCACCCTCGGCAAACAGTTCACGGCCGCCGGTGCCCTGGCATTGGGCAGCATCGCGGCACCCGTCATGGCCATGGGCACGGCTGCAACCCCAGGTATTGAGATCGACAACCGCGCCCCCGTCGCACCACAGGCCGCCGTGACCTACGACAGTCACGACCACTACGAAATCAACATTCACCCCACCCCAGGCATGGATGACCAGGCCATTGCCCGTGCCGTGCGTGCAGAGCTGACCCGTATCGATCGGGAAAAGTCCGCCCGCAAGCGCAGCCAACTGTCCGACCAGGAGTAACCCGCATGATGCTCGCCCTCGGCATGTTCGTTTTTAGCCTGCACACGGCTGCCTATCAGGAGATGCAGCGCCAGACGGAATGGCGCCACCCTGGCAGCAACCGCATCGGCGCCAATCCAGCCCGTCAGTTTCTGGGCCGGGGGGAGGATGCCGTCACCCTCCCCGGCATCATCTTTCCGGAGTTGGCCGGTACCGTCTTGAGCCTGGATGCGTTGCGCCAGATGGCTGACACCGGCAAGGCCTGGCCCATGGTCGAAGGCACCGGCCGGTTATGCGGACTCTGGGTGATCGACAACCTGACGGAAACCAGGACCATCTTCTTTCCTAACGGTGCCGCGCGGCGGATTGAATTCAACCTGAGCCTGAAGCGCGTCGACGATGGTCGTGTAGATCTGCTCGGTGCGAGCACCGGCGCCGGGGTGAACATTCTGAGGGGGCTGCTGTGATCGATACTGCGATTGCCCGTGTGACGGGCTACGTCAACAGCACACTGGAACAGAGTCGCCGCGATGTCACCTATCCGGTACCGGCGTTTCGCCTGACCGTCGACGGCAACGACCTCGCGCAGTTGATCAGTCCGCGACTGATGAGCCTGGAGCTGACAGACAATCGCGGCATTGAGGCTGATCAGCTCAGCATTACGCTCAGCGACCACGATGGGCTGCTGTCCATTCCACCCAAGGGCGCCATCTTGCGGCTGTGGCTGGGCTGGAGTGATACCGGCCTGGTCGACAAAGGCACCTACACCGTCGACGAAACCGAACACAGCGGCGCACCCGACGTACTCAGCATTCGCGCGCGATCGGCGGATCTGCGCAAAGGCCTGAAGACCAAACGCGAACGCAGCTGGAGCAACACGACACTGGCCAAGGTGCTTGGCGCGATTGCGAGCGGCAACGGCCTCAAGGCGACGATCGCCGAAGCCCTGGGCGATCTGCCGATTCTGCAGCTTGATCAGGCCAATGAATCGGATGCCAACCTGATCAGTCGTCTGGGCGAAGAGTTCGATGCCGTGGCGACCGTTAAAGCGGGATGCCTACTGTGCATGCCGGCTGGCGGTGGCAAGACGGCCAGCGGCAAGGCACTGCCCCATATCACCCTGACCCGCGTCGATGGCGACCAGCACCGGTACCTGCAAGCCGATCGCGACAGCTATGACGGTGTGCGTGCCTATTACTACGACGTGAACAGCGCCAAGAAGCAGGAAGCCATTGCCGGCGGCGGGGAGAACCTCAAGGACCTACGCCATACCTACAGCGATCAGCAGTCCGCCCTGCGTGCTGCTCGAGCTGAGTTCAATCGCCTGCAACGCGGCAGCGCCACCCTGAGCTACACCCTTGCTCGAGGTCGACCGGACCTGATCCCGGAGCTGACCTACACGCTCCAGGGCGTGAAGGCCGAGATTGATGAAATCATCTGGTACGGGGGCAACGTGCAGCACAGCCTCAGCGCCGACAGCGGCTACACCATGAGCCTCGATCTGGAAAGCAAACTGCCGGAGGACACGGTGGAGGTCCTGGCCGAGGAAAGTGCAGGTGCGTACACCGGAATCATTGCCCACTATCGAGACGAGAAAGCTGGAGCGGAAAAGACCGTGACCGCTGGCGATCAGACAAAACCAAAACGGCTGCGGTGGTTGTACGCCAGTGAGAAAACAGCAAAGCGGGCGGTGGATAGAGAAATGAAAAAACTTTCTGCCTGAACGAAGTACTACCGATCTGCAAACAGGGCGAGCAGGTCCTGTTGCACAGTCATAAAAAATCCGATGCCAGAAGTCTGACATCGGATTGTCGAGTAAGCCCAGGTTGGCCTCAAATGCTTAAGCGGACAACATTACGGCACCTGTCTGGTTTTTTGCTACTTAGTCGGGTAGCTGCCCAAACGCCTCCAACACCCGCAGGATGTCCTTCTGTTTCTGGTTATTGATCCGCCTGAACATTGCTAGCAACCTAAGCTCCTGATCGTTCAGACAGCGAGGATCAACAACTGGCGCTTCGGTTTCCAACACACTGCTGTTCTCCAACATGCGATAACTCCATTCACACGCAACGGGAGCCCGGTGCCAACATGGCACCGTCCAGGTCCCCCGGGGAACAGCCGATTCTCTGCACGTTAGAGCGTGCCACCAGCCCTTTCGACTAAAGATTGAGGCTTGATCTTTCCCAACCGTCAAAACCTCAACCGTTATTTACAAGATCCCCTCCGGCGGTTTCGATTGCCTTAAGCAACTGCAATTGCCCTGCATCCTTGAAGTAGAGATTCTGAAACGCAGGAGTCCATTCATCCATCTGCGAATCACCTGCGGCTTCCGGAACGACCAGATCGGAGGCCGAATTCGCCTTCACAAACACTCCGGCAGCCGTCATCGCCTGAGCCCTAGTGACACTGACCTTAAGATTAGGGGCCTTCAAAAACTTGGTAGTGACGGGATTGAAGGTTACCTCCCGAGGTACGACGGTCACCACGACAGCATCAGCGTTGGTGTGTGTAAACGTTCGATACACCCCGTAAAGCGCTGCACGGCGCAGCTCACGCTGCACGTTTTCAGGAAGGTCTCCCGGAACTACTGTGGGCGCGAGTTGGATTTTTAGCGGTTTTGCACTTACCAACTTGAAGGTGCCGTTTTCTTCGGCGTAGTCACCGCGATCCTCAATCATCTCGGCGACAGATTTGAACTGCAATGGGTGTGCAGGGCCATCTTGGGCCAGGGTCTGTGTGCTGTTAAGCATCAACGCGGCGAGGAGCAAGCCACCTATCGAATGCTTTGAGCAACCCAGTGAACTCCATACCTGGTTTGTCTTGCCTTTCAAAAGATCCATTTTGATTTCCTTATTGATTTGAGGATCGAGTATTACTGAGCACGAGCCACCAGCCTCGCGCCACAATCCTTGTTTCGGTAGTTGTTATGTCGGATCCGCTGCCTTCGCAAGCGCAAAGGCCATCCGCAACATCGTTTGTCGATCTGATTCAGGCATTGACCTGTAGTACCCAAGCAACCCGGTCTCATCAGCAGTAATGCAGTCCGCTGACGTTGGTATTCGCTCGCCAGTGACCACGTAAAGGACATCAACTCCATGCTCAGCCACCGCTGCCAAATAAACAGCATCGGGGCTTCGCTCGCCTTTCTCATAGTTGTACTGACTGTTTTTAGAGGCGCCGGCGTTCGCCGCAAACTCGGTCTGATTGAACCCCAAGCGCTCTCGTTCTTCTTTTAGGCGGTCACCAATTCCCACAAATGTCTCCAAAGTGAATTGACATGCACACATACATGGGAAATACTTCGCCTGTCATCACACGAAATCACACGATTAGAGACTATGCCGAACGCATACCCAACCGAGCAAGCCTGCCAAGAAGCCCGAGAACGCCTTGCGCGCCAAGGAATAACGGCAAAAGACTGGGCCGCACAGCATGACCTAAGCGCATCAACCGTCTATGCGGTTCTGAATGGACAGAAGAAATGCCTGCGGGGAGAAGCGCATCGAGCAGCCGTACTCCTCGGTATTAAAGACGGCGTGATTGAACAGTAATGGCACTCGACTTAGCAGGAAACCAGAGCATGAAACGCCCAGTCCTAGAAACCCGACGCCAAGTAGTAAGTGCTGTGATCTGTGACTACCCAGGTGGTCGTGAGTGCGCTGCCGCTCGCCTGGGCTTGGCCCTAAAAAAGTTTGATAACCATGCTTATGAGAGTGCCGGTAGCCGCCCTCTCACTGATGAGCAGATCCGAGTTCTCGAGCAGGAGACCGGCACTTCGCACCTTCCGGACTTCCTATGCAACTTGTATGGCGGCGTATTCGTGCCACTGGCAGACCCAGAAAAAATGGACAACCTCGACCTCTACTCTCGCTCAGTCAACACGGCAATCAAGCGCGGAGCAGTCGACACCATCCTTGCAGAGGCCCTCAAGGACGGCGCAATAAATGAGAAAGAGATAGAGCAAATACTCGCCGCCCACCGCGCCCATGTGGCAGCAAGGCACGAGGAAATCACCGCAGTCATCATCCTGCACCGGGAATAACTCGGGCAGGTAGGAAGTAATCGGCGCACGACGTGCAATCAATTATTCGGCCCTGGCCGAAAGCCGCATTTGGCGGCGGGGAAAACCAAATGAGCACTTACAAACTTGTCTGCCCCCATTGCATGGGCCGCATGCGTATTCGCACCAGCGAAGGCACTCACATCTTTCTACGCGTGGCGTACCTGCAATGCGTCAACGAGGCGTGTGGTTGGTCCGTGCGTGCCGAGTTCGAAATGACCCACGAAATGAGCCCCAGCGGTATGCCCAACCCAACGGTAAAGCTACCGGTAGCGCCTGTAACGTTGCGCCGACAGGCGATGAAGTCCGCTGACGATCAACCCGACTTGCTGGATCAACTGGATATGGAGATTGCACTCGCATGAACGCTATTACTCTGACCGAAAACCCTGCCAGCGATTATCGGGCTGCCATGCAACAGGCTGCCGTGGCATACCTGTACCGCCAAAATGGACAGCACCTGTCCGGCGACCACCAGCTAATTGAAAACTGTACACGCTACCTCGCCCAGGTGCTCGAAGTACCTGAGCACCTGGTGCAGCGCATCGCCGAACTGGCAGTTACCGAATTCGAAAGCATGACCACAAAGCGCGTGGCTCGGCTGGGTATTTATCCGGCAAGCAGCGCATTTCGTTACATGGTCTGGCTGCTCGATACTCAAACCCAAAAGCGCTACCCCGTGCCGGCCCGCTTCTTACCAGCGCGCTTGCTGACCTCCCGTAACACTTCGCACTAAATCTGAACTGCCCCTGCCATATGCCCGCCTTGCGTGGGTAAGGGGATACTGCACTTTACTGGTGGCCGAAATGAGCAATATCACCATCCAACTGGAATTGAACCAACAGCAGGCAGAGCAATACCTGCAGTGGCTCAACAGCCAGTACGACACCACCATGGCCGACGTTTGGTACTCCGACCGTTATCGGAATGTGCCCCGTGGCCAGCGAGCACCGAAGGTACTCCAGGACATCCCGCACCTGGCTGGCATTTGCCGGACTCGCATTGAGCTGAAAAAGCAGCTCGACTCCAATGCTGTGGAGCGTGCGCAGTGAAGACCATGGACCATCAACTGCGCGCTGATGTACTGCAGCGGCTCGAGGCCGACTTTGGTCTGCAGCACATGGCCGGCACCCAATACATGCGCAAGGGAACCTGCCCGCAGTGCAACCAGCGGCGGCTGTTTTCCCGCTACGACGAGCCATGGTTCATCCGCTGCGGTCGCGAGCAGAAATGTCGATACATGGAACCGGTCAAGGAGCTGTACAGCGACCTGTTCGACGACTGGAGCAAGCGCGCCCCGGCCACCGACGATCAACCTGCAGCGAGTGCCAAGGCTTACCTGACGTTCGCCCGCGGGTTCGACCTTGGGATGATTGAAGGCTGGTACACCCAGGAAAACTACTTTGATCGGGACCTGAACATTGGCTCGGCCACCGTTCGCTTTCCACTCGACAAGGGCGGTTATTGGGAGCGGCTCATCGACAAGCCGAACCGCTTCGGCAAGAAGAAAGCGCGTTTCAAGCCTGGCGAAAGCTACAAAGGCTACTGGTGGGTGCCACCCTGCGTGGATCTTCTACAGGTCGAAGAACTGTGGATCGTAGAAGGCATCTTCGATGCCATAGCTTTGGTACAGAACGGCATTCCCGCCGTCGCCGCGCTGTCCTCGAACGCCTACCCAGAGGAATCGCTGAAAGCCCTGATCACCGCTCGCAGCGGTAAGACTCCAAAGCTGATCTGGGCATTGGACAACGAACCAGGTGCACACAAATACACCCGCATGTGGGTCCGTCAGGCTCGTGACCTTGGCTTTACCTGTGACGCGGCACAGATCCCACAGCCTGATTCGCGCAAGGTCGATTGGAACGATCTGCACCAGCGTTGGGCGTTCATGGATGACGTCGAAGCCCGCACCCAGCGGATCGACAAAGAGCTGGACGACGCCAAGCACCACGGTGCCCTACTGATCGCAGAAAGCGCCGTGGAGAAAGCCTTGCTGATGTACCAGTGGCGCGAGCGCGAAGAGTTTCACTTCGGCTTCGACTCCCGCCTGTACTGGTGGAAATTGGACATCTCGAAGTTCAACAGCGCCATGCAGGCACTGGATGCCAGCGATAACCACGAAGACCAACAGTTGAACGACAAGGCTCGGCGCGCCAAGGCGCTGCACATGTCCGGCTGCGTCGTCGAGATCGCCAACTGCTATCCCAAGGCCCTGTATTTCCAGCGCAACGAGATTACCGACGAGTCCTGGTACTTCTTCCGCGTCGACTTCCCCCACGACGGTGGCTCGGTGAAAAACACATTCACCGGCGGCCAGGTCGCAGCGGCCAGCGAATTCAAGAAAAGACTGCTCGGCATGGGCGCCGGGGCCGTGTTCACCGGTAGTGGACAACAGTTGGACAAGATCATGAAAGACCAGCTCTTCGGCATCAAAACCGTTAAAACCATCGACTACGTCGGCTACAGCAGGGAGTACGGCTGCTACGTGTTCAACGACATCGCTGTTCGGGAAGGCCAGCTCATCACCATCAACGAAGAGGAGTTCTTCGAGATGGGCAAGCTGAAACTCAAGAGCCTGCAAAAAGGCGTGAAGATCGCCCTGCAGAAGGACGCCAAAGACTACGACCAGCAATGGTTGAATTTGCTCTGGCAATGCTTCGGCGCCCAGGGCACCGTTGCGCTGACCTTCTGGTTCGGCTCGCTCTTCGCCGAGCAGATCCGCGCTCGGTACCAGTCGTTTCCCTTCCTGGAGGCCACAGGCGAAGCCGGTGCCGGCAAAACCACCCTGCTCACCTTGCTTTGGAAATTGCTGGGCCGCGAAGGATACGAAGGCTTCGACCCATCCAAATCCACCAAAGCCGGCCGTAGCCGCTTGATGGGCCAAATCTCCGGCATGCCCGTCGTGCTGCTGGAATCGGATCGCAGCGGCGACGATAAGGCGCACGCCAAAACGTTCGAATGGGACGAACTGAAGGACTACTACGGCGGTGGCACACTCGCGACCAAGGGTGTCAAAACCGCTGGCAACGAAACCTACGAGCCACCCTTCCGCGCCACCATTGCCATCAGTCAGAACGCACCAGTTGTTGCGTCCGAGGCGATCATGACCCGGATTGTGAAATTGCATTTTGTGCGGCCAACCGTGACAGCTGAAAGCCGCGCGGCGGCAGACCTGCTCAACTCGCTGGAAGGTTCGAAGCTCAGCAACTTCCTGCTGCAAGCGGTACGTAAAGAATCGGAAGTGCTGGAGCTGTTTGCCAATCGCGTGCCCGGTTATGAAGCAAAACTGCGCACCCTTCACAGCCATTGCTTCGCGTGCGAAACGCCATTCAAAAATGAGCACGACCAATGTGCCCACTGCGGTAACAAGCTGCGCGGCTACATCCGTGTGGAGCGGATCAACAAAAACCACGCCCAACTGCTCGCCCTGCTCGATTGCCTGCGCCTGGTCGTGCCCCTCAGCGAGCCGCAAATCAGCCACACCCGGACTCAAATCATCCGCATGGCCATCGAGCGTCAGGCCTCGATCAGCTCGGATCACCCGGTGGTGGCTGAATTCTGGGAAGTGTACGAGTACCTCGAAGGCCTGGACGCTGACGGCCCGGTGGTCAATCACAGCAAGAAAGACAACACCATCGCCATCAACCTCAACGACTTCGTCAAGTGCGCGGCCGAGCACCGCCAGAAGGTTGCCGATATCGGCGAATTGAGGGAGCGCTTGAAAGATTCCCGCTCTCGAAAATTGATCGACACGAACAAGGCAACTGACAGCGCGGTGCGTGCCCACCAGGCCAAACACTCCAACGCTGTCATCACCAAGCAACCCATCGTGAAGTGCTGGATTTTTCAGGCCTGACCGTCAATCGCCGACAGGACATATGAATGCAAATTCAAATACTCGCCGGTAGTGACACATCGGCTCCCCTGCAGGACCGCGTCACCGAGGTGATGCGCCAAATGGGCAACGATCACCGGAAAACCGTACAGGCCGATGCCTACGGCGCAGAGGGACTCGTTGACATCTTGGAGGTTCGGGCAACAGACGGTCAGCGCGAGATTTTGGTACTGAACTGCTCGCGACAGCAGATCCAGGCGGTACTGGATTGGCAATCGAGCATTGAGGACAACAACGAATTCGAAGGCTTGGAGCTGCACCTGGTGCGAAAGCCAGACAGCGACATGTAACGCCGGCTGCAACCGGCAACCACTGAAAGGAGAGAACCATGCAGCGCACCAACGAAACAGCCCAACGGGGTAGCAGGGAGTTGTTGAGCGACCTGATCAGCACGATCGCAACAGTCGCACTGATCGCTGTCACGGCTATTCAGGTACCTGACGTATTGATCTGGCTCGCCAAGTAAACAACGAGAAGGCACTTAGGGGCTGCAACCCCTCGGCGCCTACCACCACTGAAAGGAGAGAACCATGCAAAACGAATTGAGAAAGGCCATCCGCTTTGATGACTTTTGGGCTGTGTATGGCCCCGAAGGTGTAGTTGCGTTGGCGTGGTGGATCGGTGCACAACACGCAAACGAGTTACGTGCCAATCAGAACAGCTATCCCTTCCTGGAAATAACTGCCCCTGCTGGCAGCGGTAGCAGCGTTCTACTCAGCTACTTGTCGAAACTCATTGGAAAAGAAAACTACCGTTGCTGCTCGCCTGAGCATGCCACCAAGACCGCACGTTTGCGCAACCTTGAGCAAACCGGCACCGATTCGATCGTTTATCAGGACCAGCCTGAATCAGCCGCGCCGTTCGACTGGGATGAAATCAAAACGCTCTACAACGGCGGCTCCGCCAGCTACGGAACGCGTGAGGAGACGCGAGAGGTGACATTTAAAGGCACCTTGATTATCAGCGCAAACCAGCCTGTGAAATGTAGCGACGCGGTCCGAAGCCGAATGATTGATGTCCGGCTTAAGGGCAGGAACTTTCTCGACAAACCGCCGCACATTGAAGCAATGCATCAACTCACCGTTGAAGAGGCAAGTGTGTTTGGTCAAACCATTCAGGAAAAGAAAGAGCACCTGCTATTCACCGTGAATAAGTTGGTGCCGGTTTACGTCGATGCACTAACTCAAGGGCTCAACTTCATCCGTGACCTTGATCCGCGAGGCCTACATAACTGCGCGCAGGTAATGGCCTTGGTCAATGTGCTTAGCGACTTGTTGGGACTCGCCAACGAGCACCGTGCAGCACCTTTGGAAGTACTTCAAACCATTGCGTCTGAATACGCCCCGTATTGACCAGGTAATGAATTAACTGGAAGTGGTGCCGAGGGGCTGCAACCCCTCGGCACCGACCACCACTGAAAGGAGAGAACCATGCAAGCTCAAACCCACAACGGCGGCGTCGCCGAGGCTACCACGCCAGCCGCCGACCTGCGTCTAGTGTCCGTCGAGCATTTGAAGAAGATCCACCGTGACCTGGACGCCTGCCAGAAAGTCATCTGGCTGGCAGGCTGCCGCCCCCGCGTTCCCAACGGCTTCGATCCGTCTTACGTCACCGACGCCCAGGAGCGGCTCAAGGAAATTGAAGCCCTGCTGGCCGAGCAGCCGCAAGCCGATCAGACACCACCACCGATCACCTGCGAACAAATTCAGAAGTTCATGACCGGCGGTGATTGCCCGAAGTCCGGCGCCCTGGGCGAGTGTGCGGCCATCTGGCGCAACGACAGCCGCTGGACAGCAGCGCTGTACATCTGGGACGCCTCATTCTACGACTCAACTGCCGTTGCGAAGTGGTTCCACAAACTTGGCGCCATCGACGTTTTCATCGGCCACACCCTGTACTGCACCAACAATGGCGACCGCAACGGTGAGGTCGCAGAGGGCGGCGCACGTCAATGGCTAGTCGAGTTCTCGACCCGGGAGGTGCCCCATGCGAACTGAAATCGTCGCCCTCGATCAGGCAACCGAGATCTTGCACGCCCTGGAGAGCCAAGATCAGGCCTTCACCCAACTGACCGACCCGCTCAGCTACACCGGCTTGCTTGATCGCCTGCGGGAAGTCGCCAGCGCCAACGCAACGTCGGTCGTTTTCCTTTTCGGCGCCGGTGCCACCCAACACCAGCAGCTCAAGCGCATCCGGCGCAACCAGGGCGCGGCGCTGGGCGACATGACCATTTACACCGTGGAGGTGGAAAATGCGTGAACGCCCAACCATGGCTAGCCACCGGCTTGATCTGCCAAGCATCTGTGATATCTGCGGGAAAGCGCGTTCTACGCGGAGACACCAAACCTGCAGTCGTATTCGACAACAATACAAGGCTGAGGAATGGGCTGCCTTTATGGCAGATAGGGTTGCTGCTCGAGCAGCCCGGGAGAAACGTTATGCACGCTGAGGTGAAGCCGTGAGCATTAAAGCAATAGCACTTGGTTTCTTTGCCGGTATTGGTTTTTTGGCCTCACAAGAGTTGTGGTGGGCAATCACTGGATTGGTGGGGCTTTGTCATGGTTGACCTGATTAATGAGGCGACCTCATGACAAAAAAACTCGATCGCTTCCTACGAGAAAGAGACGTTCTGGAAGCAACATCTTTCTCCCATGCGACGTTATGGCGGGAGATCAAGCGAGGCCGCTTCCCAAAACCAGTAAACATCTCTGCTGGTCGAGTTGGCTGGCGGGAGTCCGCCATCACCGATTGGCAAACCAACCCCAACCAATGGAAATCCACCGAGGCCGCGTAAGCGGCCTCACTTATTCTTGGTCGGTGCATCGAGCACGTTCTTTTGGAGCCACGTCGACCATCGCAGCAAGCCGGCTTTCTTCTCCTTGAAGTAGTCGTAACGGTCGTAGTGTTTCGACGATACGTCGTTAAAGGCATGCCCCTGAATCCTGTCCCGTAACTCTTTGCTCATTCCGGCAACGCCCATCAGGGTTTTGCAGGTACGTCGAATGTCCCGCAACGTAAATGGTCCGTTGAATTCTTTCTTGTGCCGGCTATAGAGTTTTGTGACCGCTCGCGACAGTGATTGAGTGTGCAAACCCTTACCCTCGGCCTTGCCTTCGAACGGGAATGCACTGTTTTCGTTAACCTCGTTCATCGTTTTCAGGCACTGGCGCATCAACTTGTTGTATGGCACTACATGGAGCGACCTCTCACCATCAATGCCCCTACCCTTCTTGTTGCGGATGATTAGGTGATCATCGAAGTATTGCCCACGCTCTGTCGCCAGCACTTGTTCTGGACGCTGGCCACCGGATGCGATTAAGAACTTCAGGAGTTCGGACGTCACCAGACTCAAATGCTCAGGCAACATCTGCCAGAGCGTTGCCAATTCATCAGGGGAAAGTGCTCGATCTCCCGGCTGCTCCCAGTCGCCCTGGACAGGAACACTGGCAACCGGATTGCTGATCAGGCCAAACTTCACCTTCACATCCAGATAACTGCGCGGGTTAAATTCCTGCTCCAACCCCATCTGAAATGCTGCGTGCAACTGTGACCGAACACGGTTGCAGTAGGTCGTGATGCCGTCGTTGATCATCTTGGCGATGATGTTACGGACTTCGGCTGGACCAACTAACGAGGCAGGACGCCTCACCAAGTCCGGGAAAGACTTGCTGACGTAGTGATTCAGTGACCACTTCACATCGCTGGCTGACGCGGCCTGCTCGGTTTCGAGCTTGTTGACGTAGGAGTCAATCAGATCCTGGAGTGTCCCAGGGGAAAGCTTGATCTCTTTTTCGCCCCGGGATTTTTCTCGCGCCGTCGTGAGCTTCATGTCGGGCCAGCTGCCGAGCTTGGACATCACTTTTCTACCGCCAACATGCCGCTGGAAGTAAAACTCCTTTGTCCCGTTTGGCCGGACCTTGAGCACCAGGACACCTTCGCCCCGAGCGGTGCGCCCGTCCGACATCACATAGTCCTTTTCCTTGGGCTTGAGGGCCTGAATCTGCTTTTCCGTGAGCATTGGTGACAGTTCCTGGTGACAGTTGGCCTGAACTAAGGTGAGACCGCGTGAGACAAGCGGATCTGCACCACCTTTCCGAGAGCCGCGATTCTACTGAGCTACAGACCCTAATTGATATCCCATGTGATGACCTGATATAGCAGGCGTAATAGATTCCCAAGCTGATAACGAGGGTTCGATTCCCTTCACCCGCTCCAATCGAATTTCGGTCTCACGTTGGTTTTCGACGGGGGATGCAGGTAAAGAAAAAACCGGCCTTGATGGCCGGTTTTTTTGTGTCTGGGGTTTGTCTCCTGATAGCTACCTGAAGCGCCTGCCAATGCGCGAAAGGGTTGGTCATCTTCGGCCGGGATTTGAGCGGGCGACCCTTTCGGTAAAACCTCGCAATACACAAAGCACCTCAGTTCAGCCCTGCGTGAAGCCATCGCTGTAGCGCCCTCTAGACTCGATCCCTACCACCCTATGTCATCTAAGCCAGGACGGCTTTGGTGGTTATAGTGTTGATTCATAAAATTCAGTAGGTATAGTAACCACAAGCACACCACAAGGAGGTGATGTGAATAGCCGATTCTTGATAAGCCAACTCATTGCGGACGGCTGGTATCTGGTGCGAATCAGAGGCAGCCATCATCACTTCAAGCATCCAACGAAGCCGGGGCTGGTGACAGTTCCCCATCCAAAGAAGGATCTGATCAAGAAAACGGCCATCAGTATTTTGCAACAGGCGCTGCTCTAACGAGCCTGATGCGCCCAGTCCTGGGAGGACAATGAACATGCTTTACCCAATTGCGATTTCAATGGGCGATGACGAACACGCCTGGGGCGTGGAGATCCCCGACATTCCGGGATGCTTTTCCGCTGGCGAAGATCTGGATGACGCGATGGCCATGGCCCGGGAAGCCATTGAAGGCCATTTCGAGATTCTGGCCGAAGACGGGTCGCCCATTCCGCCCGCGAATAAGGTGACTTTGCACGCAGCCAACCCAAAATACGCGGGGTGTGCGTGGGCCTTGGTGGACATTGACGTGACCAAATATCTGGGCAAGGCCCAGAAGCTGAACATCACACTGCCTGGCTACCTGCTTAACCGTATCGACGAGTACGTGCTGCACCACCCGGAGGAGAAAAGCCGTTCAGGCTTTCTCGCCTCGGCAGCATTGAAGGTGTTGCAGCAGGGCTGATGACATTTAAGGTGACGAATCAACCGGCCCGAGTGGCCGGTTTTTTGTGGTTGGGATTCAACCCAAAAACACCCGTGACACATTCAACCAATGCTTAATCACTCGCTCTCCACTTTCGACCTTATTTAGCAAATCCAAACTTTATCGCGCCAGCCGGCCAAACTAGTGCACCACTGCTTTTAGACTACTTACTCAATAAAGCTTGCACAAACCTGTAGGACTCTTTCACCTTTTCTTTCAGATGCCTCCTTATCATTTGCAGGACCGTTCCTATCCTTTCTTCACCTTTAAAGTTAGTACCATCTCACGGCAACAAAAATGGCCAAAACAAACAAACCTGATGTTTCCGTTGAGAAAGAGTGAGATTAAACATGGATAAGATTTTCAAATTTGCAACCCTTGGACTCGTCATTGCAATCTCCAGCGGCTGCGTGAGCTACAACGCCAGCCAGCCTTCGTCTCCGATCGAAAGCGCAGTAAAAACCGATTTGAAAGCTGATGTAACTGTCGGTGAGGAAATCACCGGTAAATCGGCAGTTAACATCCTGTTTGGCGTTCTGAAAATTGGTGGCGACAACCAGTTCGTTGATGGCGTTTCCTACGGTGGCGACAGCGGCGGTGGCCTGAGTGGCTTGCTGGACCCGGTTGCCGCAGTGAAGTCCGCAGCCGCCTATAAAGCCGTCAAATCGTCGGGCGCTGACCTGATTATCGCCCCTCGCTATGAAGTTACTCAAAAAGACTACTTCATCTTCAAGCAAGTTGACGTCACTGTAAAAGGCAACAAAGGTAACATCCGAAGCATTCGTTAATGCTTGAGTCGATAGGGTCAAGGCCCTATCGACCAACTTTGTACCTGGATGCCAGATACAAGCGAACCCCATCCTTTACACATGGCATCGCAGACGAAGTACAGTTTTCAGCATTCTTCGTTTCAATGAGCAGTATTGCCATGGATTGGCACCTGAACTGCGAGTCCCGACGTCTCGAACCTCAATCCCTGTTGCCGACTCAGTCCGGTACTATGTTCGGAACTTCTTTTTCCGGGACATGGACTTCGTCATGACTCAAAACATCTACGACGACCCCGACTTTTTCTTGGGCTACAGCCAGATGGCCCGCTCTATCAACGGCCTCGATGCCGCGCCGGAATGGCCCGCGCTGAAAACAATGTTGCCGCCGATGCAAGGCTTGGCGGTGGTGGATCTTGGTTGCGGCTACGGTTGGTTTTGCCGTTGGGCCAGTGAACAAGGCGCCCACAGCGTGCTCGGCCTCGATGTATCGGAAAAAATGCTTGAACAGGCGCGCACCACAACGTCCGCCCCCCACATCCGCTACGAACGCGCCGACCTGGAACACCTCGATCTACCAGCCGCCCGTTTCGATCTGGCCTACAGTTCCCTCGCCCTGCACTACATCAAGGACTTGCCGGGACTGTTCGCCAATATTCATGCAGCGCTTAAACCCGGCGCGTATTTCGTTTTTTCCATCGAACACCCGATTTTCATGGCACCGCGCAACCCCGGATGGATCACCGATGCCGAGGGCCGAAAAAGCTGGCCCGTGGATAGCTATCAACTGGAAGGCGAGCGCGTAACCAACTGGCTGGCGGACGGCGTGATCAAGCAGCACCGTACCCTTGGCACGTTGCTCAACACCCTGATTGCAGCGGGTTTCAGTATCCAGCATGTCAATGAATGGGGGCCCACCGATGCCCAGGTCGCGGCCCAACCGGCACTGGCCGAAGAACGGGAGCGACCGATGATGATGCTGGTCAGCGTTCAACGCTGAGTGTTTCTGGCAGCCACTCGTATCGTTTGCGTATAGATCCACGCGCCCCCGTAAAGAAGCCGTAGCGCTGCGATAAGCCAAAAGAAAGATCCCTTATTCTCCCTGCTCACCGTTCGCCAAGAGGTCAGCATGGACAGTTCAGAGTTGGGGATCATTATCATTTCAATGATTGGGTTGTTCGGCTTTGCTTCATTTATTTTTGAGTACTTGAGTGCCAGGCGCGCAAAGAAAAGGGGCGGATGACACGATCGTCATCCGCCCCTTTTTTCGCATCAGCGAGTCGCCACCAGAAACAATCGCGGAAACGGCAATAACACCGAACCATCGGCCAGCGCCGGATAGGCCTGTTCGATGGCCGCCAGATACCGCTTCAGATACGCCGCCCGTTCCGTTTCATCCAGTGGATCGAGAAACGGCCGCAGACCGCTGCCCTTGAACCACTCGACCACACCCGATGCACCACCCGCCAGCGGATGATGGTAGGTGGTGCGCCACACATCGACACGGGAGCAGCAGGCTTTCAGGATTGAGTAATAGCCGCCGGCATCGGCCATTTCGGTGCGTTGCCCGGCGGCGCCGGCCAGTTTGCCCGCCCAGGGACCGTTAGCTGCAACTTCACGCATCAACCGGTGCGAAGGCTCATTCAGGTTGTCCGGCATCTGAATCGCCAGACTGCCACCGGGAGCAAGCTTGCCAACCAGCGAAGGCAACAACGTGGCGTGATCGGGCACCCACTGCAACACGGCGTTGGCAAAAATCACATCGAAAGGCCCCTTGTCATTCCAGGTGTCGATGTCCGCGATATCGAACTGCACCTGCGGCAAGCGCTTGCGCGCGGCTTCGATCATGTCGGCCGAACTGTCCAGCCCGCGCACCGCGGCGCCGGCAAAGCGCTCCACCAGCAACTCGGTTGAATTGCCGGGACCGCATCCGATGTCGACGGCCGAACGCACCTCCCCTGCGGGAATCGCCGCCAGCAGGTCACGGGCGGGACGTGTGCGTTCATCTTCAAAAGCGACGTATTGTTTGGCGGACCAACTCATTGCGTTCTCCTGTCGTGGATGCCAACGCATCTTAACCCATGGCCACCCCGGGCTTTTCCCGGAGAATGAGTAAATGTAAGTAGAATTTTCAACGTGCCGTCACTGTCTGAAATTCAGGCGCCCTCTCAAAAGGAAAACGGCCATGAAATTCGCAAACATCGCACAAAAACTTGCCCTATGGGCCGGCAGCCCCAAGACGTTCCTGGGAGCAATCCTGCTGATTTTCCTGTGGGGGTTGAGCGGGCCGATCTTTCAGTTCAATGACACCTGGCAACTGATCATCAATACCTCGACCACCATCATCACCTTCCTGATGGTGTTCCTGATCCAGAACACGCAGAACCGCGATACCGACATTTTGCATTTGAAAGTCGATGAGTTGCTGCGGGTGACCAAGGACGCGCAGAACGCCATGCTCGGACTCGAGGCGCTGGACCTCAAGGAACTGGAGGCGCTGAGAAAGCACTATCGCAGCCTGGGCGAGGGACAGACCATTTCCATTGACGGCACGGTCGTTGAGGAGAAAGGCAAGCAGGATTTGAATGAGTGCTGATGAGCAATGCGCGGGTGGCCGAAGGTCACCCGCACAGGCGAATGGCTAGCGGCTGGCCTGCAGGGCTCTGGCCATTTGCAGGTGAGTCTGCAGCTTGGGCAAGGTTTCTTCGGCGAATGCCTTGATTTCCGGTACGTCGGTGGTTTGCGCCGTTTGTTCGAGCTGCTCGATGGCTTCCTGAGTGGTTTTCACCTGACTGGCCGCGTAGGCTTCATCAAAGTTCGTCCCTTCCATGACTTCGGGCATCAAGGCCTTGGCCTTATTCACCACCTCTTCGCGCGGTGCCACCGGCAAGTCCAGCTGTTTGGCAATTTTCGCCAGGTGCTGGTTGGCGGTGGTGCGGTCGTTGATCACTACGATGGTGTAGTCCTTGATCTCTTTGGACTCGGTTTTCTGATGCGCCAGGCGGCTGGCTTCGATGTCGGCGATACCTTTGGCCGAGGCATCGTTGATGAATTCTGTAGGCGTCTGGGCGAAGGCACTGCTCGCAAACAGGCCCAGTAAAGTGACAAAAACGCTGTTGCGAAAACGGGTGGCCATCCGGTTCATGGTCGCGCCCTCCTTTAAAAATTCAAACGGGAGCTTTCGCCCCCGCTTCTCAATCAAAACCACCTTCATCCACTAGCGGGATTTTTGCCCGCCTTGTCCGCCTTTACGGCCCATGTCGGGTTTCGCAGGCTCTTTATCGACCGTTGTAGTGGTGGTTTTCCCACCTTTGCGACCGGCTTCAGACGCCTTGGTTCGATCGTTGGCGAAGTTTCCCGAGTTCGAGTTTCTTGAGTTAGGCATGATTCTCTACCTCTTGGTGATGTTCGCGGCGAGCTTGCGCCCGCATAGAATCTGAATTTGCGCGTGCCAAAAGGTTTAGAAAAATCCGCTCATACCGCGACGAACGGCAGCCGCTTGTCAAACGAGATGCAGGTGCTGCGCGCGCTTGGCGGTGTACATGGCTTCGTCGGCATGCCTGAACAACTGCTTCTCTTCCGTGCCGTGTTCAGGATATTGCGCCACACCAATACTGGGCTGGATGTGCAGGCTGTGCCCGTCCAGGCGTAGCGGCTGGGCCAGGACCTGACGGATCTTCCCGGCCACGCAATCGGCGTCGCCCGAAGCGTGGATGCTGTGCAACAGCACCACGAATTCGTCACCGCCGATGCGCGCCACTGTGTCGGTTTCGCGCACGCAGCCCTTGAGCCGATTGGCGACGGTTTGCAGCAACATGTCCCCCACCGCATGACCGTGGGTGTCGTTGACCTGCTTGAAGCGGTCGAGGTCGACATACAGCAGCGCCATGCGCCCGCCGTCCTGGCGCGCCGCTTCCAGTGCAGCCTTGAGCCGGTCGCGCAGCAGTTCGCGGTTAGGCAGCTGCGTCAACTGGTCGTACTCGGCCATGCGCTGCAACCGTGCGTGCAACTGCTTGCGCTCGATCGCCGTCGCCACCTGGGCACACACATACTGCAACAGCTCTTTGTCCTGCTCGGTGTAGCGTTCGCCGCCGGGAATGCTTTTGACGATCAAGGCGCCAATGGTGCCGTTCTGCGAGTTCAGCGGCACACCCAGCCAGCAGGGAGAATGTTGATCGGTCACCAGGGCTTCGAAGCCCTGGGGAGGCGCCTCCTGGTCCGGGGTCAGCAAGATGGGCTGGCCGCTTCGGATGACCTCGGCACACAGGCGTCCAGTCATGGTGCCGGGCTGCTCGGGTTGCAGTTCGTGATCGTCGACGTGATAGGGAAAATTCAGCTGGGCGCAGTGTTCGTCATACAACGCCACGGAAAAATTCAGCGCCGGCAGCCACTCGCCGATGATCAGATGGACGCGCTTGAACAATGCCAGCAAGTCCTCCGCCGCGTGCGCCGCTTCGGAGATCGCGTACAGCGCCGCCTGTCGGGACTCAGCCTGCTTGCGCTCGGTAATGTCGCGGGCCACGGCGATGCGCAATTGGTCGACCTCCGACCAACGTGCCGACCACAGGATGTGCACTACCCGGCCATCCTTGCACAGGTAACGGTTTTCAAAGTTGAGTTTGGGCTCGCCACCCATGATCTCCCGCGCGGCATCGAGGGTGCGCTGCCGATCGGCCGGGTGCACCAGATCGATCATTTGCCGGCCGATCATCTCGTCGGGGCGGTACCCGAAAATGCGCTCGAAGGCCGCACTGACAAATACGAAGCGACCTTGTTTATCCACCGCACAAACGGCGTCCAGCAAGAGGTCGATGTAGCTCGCCAACGGAGCGGAATTTCTGGTGGTCATGGTGCCGAGAGCGTGTCCTGACGATGCAGCAATAAGAAACCATCCCTGACCGAAATGTACGCCACTGATGCAATCCCGCGATCAGCGTCAAGCCTTGTTCGTTACCAGCCCCGGCAAGGCATGTGCCAGGGCGTTGATGGCGAAACCGATGAACATCACCCCGCACAGCCGGGTAATCGCCAGCTCATGGCGTTGATACAAGGTGCGTACCCGGCGCGCGCCGACAATGCCGATGAGGATAGCGTAGGCGATAAGGCCACCGACGAAGCTCAGGAAGATCAGCCACGGTAGCATCGACCAGGTCAGCAACTCGGCCCTGCTCGACAACAATGCCGTAAACGTGGCCACTGCCACCGGGTAAGCCTTCGGATTGGTCAAGCCAAACAGGATGCCATGCCAGAACGGCTGGCGCGCCGGCCCCTGAGGGGCTTCGGCGCTGTTACGACGCGCCCGCACCGCACGCCAGCCGAGCCAGAACAGATACAGACCGCTCAGCACCCCCAGCACATCGAACGCGGTACTGCCGATTTCCCGCGCACCGACAATCGCCACCAACGCCGTGCTGCACCAGATCACATCACCCAGCAAATGCCCGCAGAGAAACCCCGCCCCCGCCCGCCGCCCATGGGCCGCGCCAATGCCGAACACCGCCAGCACGCCAGGCCCCGGGGTAATGCCATAAATGAAACCCGAGGCGAGCACGGCCATCAGCAGCGAGGGGGTCATGGGAAGTCCTTTTGAACTGATTGGTGAATGGCCGCCAGTCTATATCAGGATTTCAGCTGTCGACTGACTGATCGTCGAAGAACTTCATCAGCGACTTGGGCTGCGAATATCGAGGAACAGGGGAAAGCTACTGCCAGGGACCCGGCAGTGGAAGGGAGGCACCCGCGTCAGTGATAGCGGATTGAGAGATTGGCCAATACTGCGATAGCGACTGTCAGTCAGTCTTCGCGAGCAGGCTCGCTCCCACAGGGGATCTTCAGTGGGTCATAGATCCAATGTGGGAGCAAGCCTGCTCGCGTAAGCAATCTATCTGACGTCGCAGATTTCAGTATTTGATCGCAGCCTTCGCCAGTCCCAGCCCGGATGCGTGGTCCGAACAGAAACCGGCGTAGCCTGCGAATCGTTAAAACTTATCCAGCGTACGCAACTTCTGCGGCAGCCCCCACAGCAGCAGCGCAACGGCAATCAACGCACAGACACCGATGACATACAGCGCCGGCGTGGTGCTGCCGGTGAGGTCCTTGATCCGTCCGACCATGACCGGGCTGACAATGCCGCCGAACTGACCCAGGGTGTTGATCACCGCGATCCCGCCCGCCGCCCCGGCGCCAGCACCGGCCAGCAATTTCGGCGGCAAGGTCCAGAAGCTCGGAATCGAAGCGATGATGCCGGCGCCGAGCAGGCCCAGCGCGATGATCAGGAAGGTTGTGTGATTGGCGAAGATCCCCGCGCTGAAGAAACCGATCGCGCCGACGGCAACCAACCCTGCAACAAACTTGCGTCGTTCGCCGGAGGCATCCGACAGGCGCCCTATCACCACCATGCTGATGGCACCACAGATGTACGGGATGGCCGTCAGCAGACCGATCATCACCGGGCTTTCCGTACCGGCGCTGCGGATCAGTTGCGGTGCCCAGAAGTTCAGGCCGTAGGACGCCACCTGAATCAGGAAGTAGATCAGGCCCAGGGTCAGGAACCCCGGAATCTTCAGCGCCGCGAGCAGCGAGCCGCCACTTTTGTGCGGTTCATGGTGAGCGATGCGACTGGCCAGCAGCGTCTTTTCGGAGGCCGTCAGCCAATGGGCGTCTTCGATGCGGTCCTTGAGCAGGGTCAGCACCAGCAAACCGAGGCCGATGCACGGCACGCCGCCAAGCAGGAACAACCAGTGCCAGCCACGCATATCGAGGAAGCCGTCGAGATGTTGCAGCACCAATCCGGAGAACGGTGCGCCTACCAGGCCGGCAAAGGCCGACGACAGGAACAGCATCGAGGTGATGCGTCCACGATAGTGCTGCGGGAACCATAGCGTCAGGTAATACAGCACGCCCGGCGCAAAACCCGCCTCCATCGCACCGATCAGGAAGCGCAGCACATAGAACTGCCATTCGCTGTTGACGAAGACCATGAGCGCGGTGGCCAGTCCCCAGGACATCATGATCCGGGCGATCCAGCGACGGGCGCCGACCTTGTACAGCATCATGTTGCTGGGCACTTCGAAAATCACGTAACCGACCACGAACAACCCGGCACCGAGGCCGTAGGCGGTGTCGCTCAGGCTCAGGTCGGCCTGTAACTGGAACTTGGCGAAGCTGATGTTGATGCGGTCGAAGAAGGCGAACAGGTAGCAGACCATGATCAACGGCATCAACCGCCAGGCGACCTTGCTGACCAGGGCTTTTTCTTCGTCGTGGCTAACGGCCGGGCTCGCGCCGGCCTCCAATGCATTAAGGCTCATTGCGTTTCTCCAGGCGGACTTTCCGTAGGTGTCCGATTGTTTTTGTTGTCTGGTTAAGGTGGTCGCTGTGGAAGCTTTTACTGTGGGAGCGAGCCTGCTCGCGAAGACGGTCTGACATTCAATGATGATGTCGACTGATACTCCGCTTTCGCGAGCAGGCTCGCTCCCAAAGGGTCTTGGGTTGTGTCAGGAAGGCACGGGGTGCAGGTCGCAATTGCGGCCGGCCTTGGCCAGTTGACCGGGCACTTCGTGGCCGAGCAGCGCCGGAAGACCTCGGGACAATTTCAGCAAAAGCGGCAAATCGATGCCGGTGTGAATACCGATTTCATCGCACAGGTTGACCAGATCTTCGGTGCAGATGTTGCCCGAGGCTCCCGGCGCAAACGGGCAGCCACCGAGCCCGCCCAGTGCCGCGTCGAAGCGTCGGGCGCCGGCCTCGTAGGCCGCCAGCACGTTGCACAGGCCCAGGCCGCGGGTGTTGTGGAAATGCAGGGTCAGGTCCGCCGGCGATACCCGTTGCAAGACCCGCCGCACCAGTCGATCCACCTGACGCGGGTTGGCCATGCCGGTGGTGTCGGCCAGGGTGATGCCCTGGATGCCAAGCTCCTGATAGGCCTCGACGATCTGCAGCACCCGGTCTTCATCGATCTTGCCCTCGAACGGGCAACCGAAGGTGGTGGCGATGCTGGCGTTGAGTCGCACCGGCGAGCCGCCCACAAACTGGACGATCTCGCCGAACGCGGCCAGCGAGTCTTCACAGCGCATGCGCATGTTCGCCAGGTTGTGGGTCTGGCTGGCGGACATCACCAGGTTCAGCTCATCGGCGTTGCAGGCCAGCGCCCGTTGCGCGCCCTTGAGGTTGGGGATCAGCGCGACATAGATCACCCCCGGTTGGCGGGTGATGCCCTTGAACACCAACTCGCCATCGCGCAGGGCGGGAATGGCCTTGGGCGACACGAACGAACCGCCTTCGATACGACTGAATCCCGCCAGCGACAACTGATCGATCAGGGCGATCTTGTCGACGGTTTCGACCCAGGTCGGCTCGATCTGCAAGCCATCACGCGGGGAGACTTCCTGAACGATCAGGCGGTCGGAATAATCAGTGATCATTGCACCACTCCTTCGATTTTCAGGCGCTCGATGTCGGCCGGCGTCAGGCCAAGCTGCGCGAGGATGCCGTCGGTGTGCTGGCCCAGTCCGGGACCCGACCAGTTCACGCCACCGGGGGTTTCCGAGAGTTTCGGTACGATGCCCGGCATTTTCACCGTGGCGCCGCCCGGCAGCTCGGCGTTGAGCAGCATGTCCCGCGCCTGATAGTGCGGGTCGGCCACGATGTCGACCACCGAATAGATGCGCCCGGCCGGGACTTCCGCGGCTTCCAGCGCCGCCAGTACGTCGTCGATCGGCAGGCTGCTGGTCCAGTGAGTGATGGCCGCATCGAGCAGATTGCTCTTGGCTGCACGCCCGTCGTTATGGGCGAACTCGGGATCTTCGGCCAAGTCTACGCGGCCGATGGTGTGCATCAGGCGACGGTAAATCGGGTCGCTGTTGCCGGCGATGACCACGTAAGCGCCATCAGCCGTGAGGTACGTATTGGAGGGCGCGATGCCCGGCAACGCGCCGCCGCTGCGCTCACGCACATGGCCGAGCATGTCGTATTCCGGCACCAGGCTTTCCATGACGTTGAACACGCTTTCGGCCAGGGACACATCGACGATTTGCCCGCCGCCCTGCCCGGTCTTGACCCGCAGCAGCGACATCAACGCACCGATTACCGCGTGCAGCGACGCCAGCGAGTCGCCGAGGCTGACGCCCACCCGTGCCGGCGGCGAACCCGGTGTGCCAGTGGTGTAGCGGATGCCGCCCATGGCCTCGCCAATGGCACCGAACCCCGGACGATCACGGTATGGGCCGGTCTGGCCGTAGCCAGAAATGCGCACCAGGGTCAGGTTGGGATTGAGCGCGTGCAGCACGTCCCAGCCCAGGCCGAGTTTTTCCAGCGCGCCGGGGCGCAGGTTTTCGATCAATACGTCGGCGCTGGTTGCCAGTTGCTTGACCAGTTCGATGCCTTCGGCGGATTTGAGGTTCAGTGCCAGGGACTTCTTGTTGCGCGATTGCAGGTACCACCACAACGAGGTGCCTTCATGGAGCTTGCGCCACTTGCGCAGGGGATCGCCCTGGCCCATGGCTTCGATCTTGATCACCTCGGCGCCGAACTCGGCCAGCATGCGCGCGGCGAACGGCGCGGCGATCAGCGTGCCGATCTCGATCACTTTGATTGCACTCAGGGGGGCAGTCATCGCGGGGTACCTCTTGTTCTTGGAATATGTGGCCAAGGCTAGAGGACCGGGGGCTTGGGAATCCAACCTTCAGTTGGCAACGGGCGTTCGCGAAATGCGAACGCTCTGTCGGGATATCGCCGCGACCTCAGGTATGCCTTCGCGAGCAGGCTCGCTCCCACATTTGAAATGCATTCCCCCGTGGGAGCGAGCCTGCTCGCGAAGAGGCCCGCCCTGAGTGCAAAACCTCAACCTTGCCCCCGCAAATGCTCAAACAACATCCGGCTCACCGGCGACAGCAACGCTTCATCGCGCACCACCAGAATCAACGCCCGATCCGACCAGTCATCGGTCAGCGGCACCGCATGCAAACCCAAGGCCCGGCCAAACAATTCGTAGGCCCGTTGCGGCAGGACGCCAATGCCCATGTTGGCCTGGATCATGCGGCACATGGCATCGAAACCCGGCACATGGATACGAACCCGCAATACCCTGCCCGCTTCACGCGCGGCGGCATGGGTGCGCATATTGATCGAACTGGCCGCATGCAGCCCGACGTAATCGCTGTCCAGCGTATCGGCGAACGCCAGGCTTGAACGACTGGCCAACGGATGATCCGGCAACATCAGGACCATCAGCTTGTCCTGGCGGTAGAGCACGCTGTGCAGGTCCTTGATGTCGCTGTCGATGGAGCAGATCCCAAGGTCAGCCACGCCATCGAGCACCCCTTGAATCACGCCGGCGCTGGGTCGTTCTTCAAGGTCGGTCTTGACTTGGGGATGCTGTTCGGAAAAGTCCCGCAGGTCTTCCGGCAGAAACTGAATGATCGCCGACAGGTTGGCCAGCATCCGCACATAACCGCGTACACCGTGGCTGTGCTCGCCCAGTTCAAGGCCCATTTTCTCCACGTTGAACAACATCTGCCGCGCATGATGCAGCAGCGTTTCGCCGGCCGGCGTCAGCGTCATGCCCTTGGCCTGGCGCACGAACAGACTGATGCCCAGCGCCTCTTCCAGCTCCATCAAGCGCTTGCTCGCCGCCGATACCGCAATCGCCTCACGCGAGGCGGCACGGGTCAGGGTGCCTTCTTCATGGACGGCGACGAACAGTTGCAGGGTGATCAGGTCGAGGCGGCGGATCAGGCTTTTCTGCAGCATCAGGAACTCGGTGATGTCGGCTCAGGCGAAGTCGAAGCATAACGTTCTTCGCCCAAGCCGTGGCGCGCGACGAAAAATCCAGACGCACACCGTGATAAAGTCGCCGCCCATCAGACCTTTTGCTTTGAGACCTTGATCGCAATGACCGATTTCCAGGATGTCGACGCCCACCTTGAAGACTGGACCGCCTTGAGCACCAGCGCTGCGTTCGGCGGCCTGTTGGTGGGCAACGGTGCCAGTCGTGCGGTGTGGGAAGACTTCGGCTACGACTCGCTGTTCGAAAACGCCCGCACGGTGGAAGAAAAGCCCCTGAGCCCATCCGAGTTGAGTGTGTTCGATGCGATGCAGACGCGCAGTTTCGAGCAGGTATTGAGCGCGCTCAAGACCACCAGCCGGGTCAACAAGGCCCTGGCCGTCAGCTCCGCCGCGCCGCGCAATCGTTACTACGCGATCAAGGAAGCCCTGATCAACACCGTGCACGCGGTGCACATCCCGTGGCGGTTGGTTCAAGCGTCAACCCTGGCGACGATCAATCAGGAACTGAGCCGTTACCGCACGGTGTTCACCACCAACTACGACCTGCTCAACCACTGGGCAATCCAGCAACAACCCGAGGCCATCACCGACCTGTTTCAAGGGGCCGAACCCTCTTTCGACCTGAGCGCCACCGCCACCGACAAGACCCGCCTGCTGTACCTGCACGGTGGCCTGCATCTGGTGCGCAATCAGGACGGTACGGCGCGAAAACTGATGTCGACCGAGGGTACGTTGCTGGGCAGTTTCGCGATCAACAACACCATCAAGACCCTCGATGACGTGCCGCTGTTCATCAACGAAGGGCCGAGCGCGGACAAACTCAAGACCATTCGCAGCTCGGATTACCTGTCGTTCTGCTACGACCAGTTGCTCGACCATGGCGACGGCCTGTGCATTTTCGGCCATGCACTGGGCGAGCAGGACAGCCACATCGTTCACGCCTTGCGCCAGGCGAAACCGAAGGTCGTGGCGATCTCGATTTACCCGCGCAGCAAGGCGTTCATCCAGCATCAGAAGCGGCATTACGCGAAGGTGTTCGAGGGGACGGGGGCTGAGTTGCGGTTTTTTGATTCGAAGACGCATGCGCTGGGGAGCCCGAAGCTGTCGGTTCCCGTCGAAGTTTAGTGGTGTTCGAGCTGATGTTTTCGCGAGCAGGCTCGCTCCCACAATGGAATGCATTCCTCCTGTGGGAGCGAGCCTGCTCGCGAAGTTTTTAAGGTCAACTCATTCCTCGGTGCTATGCACCACCACCAGCAACTGCGCCTGCACCTCGCCCACCGAACGGATCCGGTGCGGTTTCTGTGAGTTGAAGTGCAATGCATCGCCACGGTTGAGCAGCACGCGCTCGCTGACGAAATCCACTTCCACCTGCCCCTCGTGGACGAACAGAAACTCCTCGCCCAAGTGCTCCTTGAAAGCTTTGTCGGTGAACTCGGTCGGTGGGTAGATGATGAACGGCAACAGGCTGCGTTCGCTGACCTGGTGGGCCAGCACCGCGTAACCCGGGTTGTTGCCACTGGCGCCCAATGGTTGGCGCTCGTGACTGCGAACCAGGCTATAGCTGTCGAGACTGACCTTGTCCTCGGAAAACAGCTCCTCGACCTTCACATTCAGGGCCTTGGCCAGTTTCAGCGCAGCCGCAATCGACGGCGTGTTCAAGCCGCGCTCGACCTTCGACAGGTAACTCTTGGTCATGCCGGACTTTTCCGCCAAGGCTTCCAATGTCACGCCAAGTTTTTTTCTCAATAATTTCAAACGGATAGACATGTAGAGCGATTAATCCATCAAGGAGGTGACGAATTGTCCTTGCTCATGACACAACGTGTCATATAGCATCTTTCGTGTCATCTGCATGACCCACCCAAAGAGGACACCGATATGGCCAAGACATTAGCACTGCCCAAAGATCAACTGGTCAAGCAAGCGCTGAGCCAGATGCAAAACACCCTCGCGGATAATACGTGGACCGACCGGCAAAAGCTGGCCCTGACCTGCCGCATTCTGTTCGAGAATGGCCATGATTCAGGTCTGGCCGGGCAAATCACCGCCCGAGGCCCGCAGCCTGGCACCTATTACACTCAACAACTGGGCCTGGGTTTCGACGAAATCACCACGAGCAACCTGTTGCTGGTCAACGAAGACCTGGAAGTGCTCGAAGGCCACGGCATGCCGAATCCGGCCAACCGTTTCCATAGCTGGGTGTACCGCGCCCGGCCGGATGTGAACTGCATCATTCACACCCACCCGACCCACGTCGCGGCCTTGTCGATGCTCGAAGTGCCACTGCAGATTTCCCACATGGACCTCTGCCCGCTCTATGAAGACTGCGCCTTTCTTGAAGGCTGGCCAGGTGTGCCTGTGGGTAACGAAGAAGGTGATCTGATTGCCGGGGCCTTGGGCGACAAACGCGCCGTGCTGCTTTCCCACCACGGCCAGTTGTCCACCGGCAGCACCATTGAGGAAGCCTGCGTGATCGCCCAACTGATCGAACGCGCCGCCAAGCTGCAACTGCTGGCGATGAGCGCCGGAACCATCAAACCGATCATTCCCGAGCTGGGCCGCGAAGCCCACGACTGGATCGCCCGGCCCAAGCGTCACGCCGCCGCGTTCAACTACTACGCCCGGCAGAACCTGCGTCAACACGCCGATTGCCTGAACTGAACCCAGCCCTTTTTCAACGGAGAGACACCATGTCCAGCCCCAACATTCACGGCATCATCGGCTACACCATCACCCCATTCTCCGCCAACGGCGAGGGTGTGGACCTCGACGCCCTCGGGCGCTCCATTGACCGCTTGATCGACGGCGGCGTGCATTCCATCGCGCCGCTGGGCAGCACCGGCGAAGGCGCTTACCTGAGCGATGCGGAGTGGGACCAGGTTGCCGAATTCAGCATCAAGCACGTGGCAAAACGGGTGCCGACCATCGTCAGCGTGTCCGACCTGACCACCGCCAAAGCGGTACGCCGCGCCCGTTTCGCCGAAGCTCATGGTGCCGATGTGGTCATGGTGCTGCCGACGTCCTACTGGAAACTCAGCGAAGCGGAAATCCTTGCCCATTACCGCGCCATCGGCGACAGCATCGGCGTGCCGATCATGCTCTACAACAACCCGGCCACCAGCGGCACTGACATGTCGGTGGACCTGATCCTGCGCATCGTCAAGGGCGTGGAAAACGTGACCATGGTCAAGGAGAGCACCGGCGACATCCAGCGCATGCATCAATTGCAGCGTCTGGGCGAAGGTCAGGTGCCGTTCTACAACGGCTGCAACCCACTGGCGCTGGAAGCCTTCGCGGCCGGGGCAAAGGGCTGGTGCACGGCGGCACCGAACCTGATCCCGCAGCTCAATCTGGATCTGTACGAAGCGGTGTTGGCCAACGATCTGGGCAAGGCACGCGAACTGTTCTATCGCCAGTTGCCGCTGCTGGACTTCATCCTCAAGGGCGGCTTGCCGGCGACGATCAAGGCAGGGCTGCGCGAAACCGGGCTGGAGGTGGGTGATCCGCGGTTGCCGGTGTTCCCTTTGGGTGAAGCGGGGGTTGGTCAGTTGCAAGGTTTGTTGAAAGCCCTGCGTTGATCTCAGGCCAGACATAAAACCAATGTGGGAGCGAGCCTGCTCGCGAATACGGTATGACATTCAACAATGATGTCGACTGACACGCCGCCTTCGCGAGCAGGCTCGCTCCCACAGGGGATATGTGTTGAATTCAGAGAACTGGCAAGGTCTTGTCCTTGATCACCTTGGTCGGCCCGTTGGCCTTCACGCTGGCGATGCCTTTTTCCATGGCCGTCGGTGAGGAGTAGGCCTCACTGCTGCCGATGATCTCGTGATTGCCAGCCTTGAGGTTGAAATACGGATGACCGTCCTTGGTGGTTTTTTTCTCGTAGCGCTCATCCAGCGGGCTGTTGGCCTGGACCGACGCAATGCCTTTGTCGGCCGCGGCGCGGGTGGTGTACAGCTCACTGGTCAGAATGGTTTCGGCGTTCGCCGCCTTCAGCACAAACCTGAACTGACCGCTGCTGCTTTTGCTCACTTCATACCATCCAGACATGCTCTTTCTCCTTGGCGAATGAGGGGGGCGCGCTTCAGAGTAAAGACCAGCCTTGGATTTCTGTCGCCTGAACCGGCCCCTTCGCGAGCAGGCTCGCTCCCACAATGGATTGGTGTACGCAAATCCACTGTGGGAG